>NZ_JAVDXI010000001.1:0-1053874 GCF_031457805.1 Caulobacter sp. BE264
ACCCTGACGCGGGGTGGAGCAGCCCGGTAGCTCGTCAGGCTCATAACCTGAAGGTCACAGGTTCAAATCCTGTCCCCGCACCCAAGGTCTGATTGCTGTTGGTCACCCCGTCCGGAAGGCCGGGGTTTTTCTGTATCAACGTCGCAACTTATAGCGGCATTTTGGCAACGCTCGCCGCCTGAAGCGCGAATTTTTCTGGCCTCCAAAGGCATTCCGCCAACTTTCTCCGCTCAAAGCCCATAGCGCGCTCCGAGGTTTTGCGTCATGACTTCCCTTGGAAGGACGCGGGCCGACTATCAGCCCGTCGATTGAGGTGTTTGAGGATAATATGGCGAACGGTGTCGTTAAGTGGTTCAACCCGGCCAAGGGCTTTGGCTTCATTCAGCCCGAGGACGGCGGCCAGGACGTGTTCGTCCACATCGCCGCGGTTGAACGCTCGGGTCTGTCGGGCCTGAACGAGGGTGATCAAGTCGCGTACGAACTGGAAGAAGACCGCCGCTCGGGCAAGACCTCGGCGGGTCAGCTGCGCGTGACGGGCCATGGCGCTGTCCCCGCAGGCGGTGGCGCTGCTCGTGGCCCGCGCCCCCAGCGTAGCTTTGATGCTCCGCGCGGCGGCGGCGGCTTCTCGGCCGGCACCGGCGAGAGCGGCACGGGCGTCGTGAAGTGGTTCAACACGACCAAGGGCTTCGGTTTCATCCAGCCTGACAACGGCGGCGGCGATGTGTTCGTGCACATCTCGGCTGTTGAGCGCGCCGGTCTGCGCGGCCTGAACGAAGGCCAGCAAGTCGGCTACGAGCTCGAGCAAGACCGTCGCTCGGGCAAGACCTCGGCCGGCAACCTGCGCATCCTCTAAGACGCCAGGACCAGAGAAGGCCGCCCCGGAGGGACGGCCTTTTCAGAGAGCTTCGGAAGGCCCCGCTCGATGCTGACGTGTCGAGCGGGGCCTTTTGTCGTTTCGGAAGCTTCAGGCCGGCTCGTGCGTCGCGCGCTCCGAAACCGCCTGGTTCACCGCCAGGGCTGTCAGATTGACGATGCCGCGCGCCGTCACGCTAGGGATCAGCACGTGCAGCGGCTTGGACATTCCCAGCAGCACCGGGCCGACCAGCAGCGACTCCGTCGCCGCGCTGAGCAGGGTCAGGCCGATATTGGCCGCGTCCAGGGTGGGCATGACCAGCAGGTTCGCCGAGCCCTTCAGCGGGCTGTCGGCGACCAGACGATCACGCAGGTGCTGGCTGAGCGCGGCGTCGGCGTGCATCTCGCCGTCGACTTCCAGATCTGGCGCCTGTGCGCGAAGCAGGGCCAGGGCCTCGCGCATCTTGCGAGCCGTCGGCGAGTCACTCGCCCCGAATGAGGAATGCGACAGAAGCGCCGCCTTGGGCGTCAGGCCAAAGCGCCGGACAGCCTCGGCTGCGAGCTGGGTGCATTCAGCAATCTGCTCGGCGGTCGGGTCTACATTGACGTGGGTGTCGCAGAAGAACAGCGTGCCCTTGTCCAGGATCAGCGACGACATCGCATAGACCCGGCTGACATTGTCGCGGCGCGGGATGATCGGCAGGGCGTATTTCATGTGTTGCCACCAGTCGCCGCTGCCGCCCACCAGGGCGGCCTCGACATAGCCGGAGGCCAGCAGCATCGAAGCGGCGACCGTGCGACGGCCCGTGACCCGGCGCTCGGCCGCGATCGGCGGGACGCCTCGGCGGCCGACCAGGCGCTGGTAGTCGGCGATCAGCGGCGCGAACAGATCCTTGTCCGCCTGCGGATCAACGATCTCGACCTTGCCGGCCAGGCGCAGGCCCAGGTCCTCGATCTTGCCGGTGATGATCTCCCGCCGACCGACCAGAACCGGATGGGCGAGACCTTCGTCGACGACGGTCTGAACGGCGCGCAGCACGCGCTCGTCTTCGGCCTCGGCGTAGGCGACCTTCACGGGTTGCTTGCGGGCGCGCTCGAAAACGGGGCGCATTAGCTGGCCCGAGCGATAAACAAACAGCTCCAGCTCGGCCTGGTAGGCGTCGAAGTCGGCGATCGGCCGGGTGGCCACGCCGCTGTCCATCGCCGCCTTCGCCACGGCCGGGGCGATCTGCAGGATCAGGCGCGGGTCGAACGGCTTGGGGATGATGTACTGCGAGCCGAATACGGGCGCGGCGCCGCCATAGGCGCTGGCGACCACTTCGGAGGCCTCGGCGCGCGCCAGTTCGGCGATGGCCTCGACGGCGGCGACTTTCATCGCCTCGTTGATCTCACTGGCGCCGACGTCCAGCGCGCCGCGGAAGATGAAGGGGAAGCACAGGACGTTATTGACCTGGTTGGCGTAGTCGCTGCGGCCGGTGGCCATGATCGCGTCGGGACGGGTCTCATAGACCAGCTCTGGCAGGATCTCCGGCTCGGGATTGGCCATGGCCAGGATCAGCGGGTTGGGCGCCAATAGCGGCAGCCATTCGGGCTTGAAGACGCGCGGCGCCGACAGGCCTAGGAAGATGTCCGCCCCCGGCAGCACTTCGGGCAGGGTGCGGGCGTCGGTCTGGCGAGCGTAGCGGGCCATGTTGTCGGGCATGTCCGGCTCGCGGCCGGCGTGCACGACGCCCTTGATGTCCGTGAGGGTGACGTTCTCGACCGGAAGTCCCATCGACACCAGCAGGTCTACGCAGGCGAGGGCGGCTGCGCCGGCCCCGGAGGTCACCAGCTTGACGTCCTTCAGCTGCTTGCCCTGCACGAGCAGGGCGTTGCGAACAGCGGCGGCGCAGACGATGGCGGTGCCGTGCTGGTCGTCGTGGAAGACCGGGATGTTCATCCGCTCGCGCAGCTTGCGCTCGATGACGAAACACTCAGGGGCCTTGATGTCCTCGAGGTTGATCCCGCCGAAGGTGGGCTCCAGCGCCGCCACCACCTCGATGAAGCGGTCGGGGTCCTTGGCGTCGACCTCGATGTCGAACACGTCGATGCCGGCGAACTTCTTGAAGAGGACGGCCTTGCCTTCCATCACCGGCTTGGACGCCAGCGGGCCGATATCGCCGAGGCCGAGCACGGCGGTGCCGTTCGAGATCACGGCCACGAGGTTGCCGCGCGCGGTGTAGTCGCGCGCAAGCTCAGGGTTCTCGGCGATGGCGACGCACGGCGCCGCGACGCCGGGCGAATAGGCGAGGGCGAGGTCGCGTTGGGTGGCCATCCGCTTGGTGGCCTCGATCGCCAGTTTCCCGGGGCGCGGCAGGCGGTGATAGTCCAGAGCGGCTTTGCGGAAATCCTCGTCCATCGATCGTTCCTCTGGGCGGCCTGCGCGGCGCGGTTATCCTGCCTCGTCTGAGCGCGAAGCGTCACGAGCCTTGCTAGCGGTGTTGGCGCGGCAATTCCAACCCTTCGCCGCCCGATCTGTGTTTTTTCTTGGTAGCGGTACCAATCGCGCTCCGGCCTGGAGGCTGATTTCGGGTCACCTAAGTAATAAATCTATTATATAATGCCTCTGCTTCGGGCGCCCGCCGCCCCCAATCTTGGCGCTCCTCCTTCCAGAGCCGCCAAGCCGGGCAAGGCGCTGGACAGGGCGCCCGGAGCGACCGAGCATCGCTCGATCAGTCATTTTCAGAGGGCGACGCATGAGCGGGCTGACGACACATATCCTCGACCAGGCGTCCGGAAAGCCGGCGGCCGATGTCGCGGTGCGCGTGTCGCGGCGCGAAGGCGGCGAGGCGCATCGAATTGCGGATTTCCGCACCGACGCTGATGGGCGTGCGCGGCTTATCGCCGGCGAAGAGCTGGGGCTCGGCGGGTATCGCCTCGAGTTCGCGATTGGCGACTATTTCAAGGGCGCAGGGCTGCCGGTCAACGACCCGCCGTTCCTGGACATCGTCGTGATCGACTTTTCCGTGTCGAACCTTGAGCAGCACTGGCACGTACCGCTGCTGGTTTCGCCCTACGGCTATTCGACCTATCGAGGCAGCTGATGGGCGAGGTAATCCGTTTCCTGCTCGATGGTGAGGTTCAGGAGGTCCGAGGCGCGAACCCGACCACGACCCTGCTGGAGCACCTGCGTGGGCCGATGCGTCGCACGGGGGCCAAGGAAGGCTGCGCCGAGGGCGACTGCGGCTCTTGCACCGTTCTGGTCGGCGAGCCGGAAGGCGAGGGGACCGCGTGGCGCGCCGTCAACGCCTGCATCCAGTTCCTGCCCATGCTGCACGGCAAGGCGCTGATGACGGTCGAGAGCCTGGCCAGGGATCACGCGCCTCATCCCGTCCAGCAGGCCATGGTCGACCAGCATGGCTCGCAGTGCGGCTTCTGCACGCCGGGCATCGTCATGTCGTTGTACGGCCGAGCCGTGGGCGCCAAGGGCGCGGACGGCCCGGTGGGCGAGGTGCTGGCGGGGAACCTCTGCCGCTGCACCGGGTATGGCCCGATCATCGATGTGGCCAAGGGCGTGCAGGCCGAGACGCCGCCGGCGGTCGATCTGTCGGCGGTGCGTGACGAGGCCATGCTGACCCTGCGCTATGAGGACGAGATCCACGGCGTCATGCGTACTTGGCTGGCGCCGCGCACGGTCGAGCAACTGGCCAAGGCCTATGACGCCCATCCCGACGCGACGATCGTCGCCGGCGCCACCGACGTGGGGCTGTGGGTCACCAAGCAGCGGCGCGCGCTGCCGACCTTGATCAGCGTCGCCGAGGTCGCTGAGCTCAAGACGCTGGAGGAAACGGCCGACGGCCTGCGCATCGGCGCCGCCGTGCGCTATGTCGATGCGATCGAGGCGGTGGCGAAGCTCTATCCCGATCTCGGGGCCATGATGCGGCGCCTGGGCTCCACCCAGGTGCGCAACAGCGGCACGATCGGCGGCAACATCGCCAACGGCTCGCCGATCGGCGACATGCCGCCGGCCCTGATCGCGGCGGGCGCGCGCCTGATCCTGCGTCAGGGCGACGAACGCCGCGAGTTGGCGCTGGAGGACTTCTTCCTCGACTACGGCAAGCAGGACCGGCGGCCTGGCGAGTTCGTCGAGGCCGTCATCGCGCCGCGTCTGGAGGCGGGACGCCTGTTCAAGGTCTTCAAGCTGTCCAAGCGTTTCGACCAGGACATCTCGGCGGTCTGCGGCGCGTTCTCGCTGGCTGTCGAGGACGGCGTGGTGACCGACGCGCGCATCGCGTTCGGCGGCATGGCCGGCACGCCCAAGCGGGCCAAGGCCTGCGAGGCGGCCTTGATTGGCAGGCCGTGGGCGGAAGCGACCATCGAGGCGGCGATGGCCGGGCTCGACACCGACTACAAGCCGATGAGCGACATGCGCGCCTCGGCTGCCTATCGCGCCCTGGCGGCGCGGAACATGCTGCGCAAGGTGTTGCTTGAGACCCAGGGCGTCGAGGCCCGCGTGACGCCGGAGAGCGCCCATGGCTGACTCCGCCGGGACAGCGCCGATGACCAAGCCGCCGCAGGGCGTCCATGCCCCCTTGCCGCATGACAGCGCCGCTCGCCACGTGGCCGGCTCGGCAGTCTATATCGACGACATGCCCGAACCTGCGGGTCTGCTGCACGTGGCCTTCGGACTCAGCACCAAGGCGCACGCGAAGATCACGCGGATGGATCTGTCGGCCGTGCGCGCCGCACCGGGCGTGGTGCTGGTGATCAGCGCTGAGGACATCCCCGGCGAAAACGACGTCAGCCCTGTCATCCATGACGACCGACTGTTTGCTGACGGCGAGGTCTATTGTGTGGGCCAGAGCCTGTTCGCCGTAGCCGCCACCTCGCTGGCCGCCGCGCGCGCTGCGGCCGCCAAGGCCGTGGTCGATTACGAGGACCTGCCCGCCGCCATCGACATCGCCGCCGCCCGCGCCATGGACCTCAAGATCGAGGCCAGCCAGCGCATGGCGCGCGGCGACGCGGAAGGCGCGCTCGCGGCTTCTCCGCATCGGGTGCAAGGCCGGTTCGCGATCGGCGGCCAGGATCACTTCTACCTCGAAGGCCAGATCGCTCTGGCGACCCCGCGCGAGGACGGCGACGTTCACGTCTGGTCCTCCACCCAGCACCCCACCGAGGTGCAGCACCTGATCGCCCGCGTGCTGGGCAAGCCCGACCACTGCGTCACCGTCGAAGTGCGCCGCATGGGCGGAGGCTTTGGCGGCAAGGAGACGCAGGCCTCGCTGTTCGCCGCCGCCGCAGCCCTGGTGGCGGTCAAGACCGGCCGTCCGGCCAAGTGCCGCCCCGACCGCGACGAGGACATGGTCATGACCGGCAAGCGGCATGACTTCGAGGCGCTCTACGACGTCGGCTTTGATGATGAGGGCCGCCTGACCGGTCTGTCGCTGGCGCTGTCGTCGCGCTGCGGGGCAACGACCGATCTTTCGCCGGCGATCAACGACCGCGCGATGTTCCACGCCGACAACGCCTACTACCTGCCGGCGGTCGAGATCGTCTCGCACCGCTTTCGGACCCACACGGTCTCTAACACCGCCTTCCGAGGGTTTGGCGGGCCGCAGGGTATGATCGCGATCGAGCGGGTGATGGACGTCATCGCCGCCGCCACGGGGCTGGACCCGCTGGAGGTGCGTCGGCGCAACCTCTATGGCGGCGAGGGCCGAAACCTCACGCCCTATCACCAGGTGGTCGAGGACAATGTCGCGCCGCAGTTGATCGAGGAGCTGGCGGCCTCGTGCGACTACGCGGCCCGCCGTCGCGAGATCGAGGCGTTCAACAGGGGCAGCCCCGTGTTGAAGAAGGGCATCGCCCTGACGCCGGTGAAGTTCGGGATCTCGTTCACGACGACGCACCTGAACCAGGCCGGCGCCCTGATCCACCTCTATGCCGACGGCTCGATCATGCTGAACCACGGTGGGACCGAGATGGGGCAGGGGCTGAACACAAAGGTCGCCCAGATCGTCGCCCAGGCCTTCCAGGTCGATGTCTCGCGGGTGAAGATCACCTCAACCGTCACCGACAAGGTGCCCAACACCTCGGCCACCGCCGCCTCGTCGGGCGCGGACCTCAACGGCATGGCGGCCCTGAACGCGGCAGAGACGATCAAGGCGCGGCTGGTGGATTTCGCGGCCGCCAAGTGGGGCGTCACGCCGGACGCGGTCGCCTTCACGTCCGACGGCGTGCGGGTGGGCGGCCAGACCCTGGCGTTCGAGGCTTTCGTTCGCCAGGCCTATCTGGCGCGGATCTCGCTGTCGGCCACTGGCTTCTACGCTACGCCCAAGATCCACTATGACCGCGCCACCCATACGGGCCGGCCGTTCTACTACTTCGCCTATGGCGCGGCCTGCAGCGAGGTGTTGATCGACACCCTGACCGGCGAGATGAAGGTCACCCGGGCCGACATCCTGCACGACGTGGGCAAGTCGCTGAACCCGGCCCTGGACCTGGGCCAGATCGAGGGCGGCTTCATCCAGGGCATGGGTTGGCTGACGACCGAAGAGCTGGTGTTCGACGCCCAGGGGCGTCTGCGGACCCACGCGCCCTCGACCTACAAGATCCCGACCTGCGGCGACCGCCCGGCGCATCTGGACGTGCGGCTCTGGAAGGCCGGGCGCAATGTCGAGGCCACGGTCCACCGGTCCAAGGCCGTGGGCGAGCCGCCGCTGATGCTGGCGATCGCGGTGCACTCGGCGATCACCCAGGCGGTGGCCAGCGTCGGCGACGGTCGGGTGTTTCCGCATCTCGACGCGCCGGCGACGCCTGAGGCGATCTTGATGGCGTGCGAGGATGTGCGGAGGCGGGCTCATGTCTGAATCCCTCTTCCATAGGGAGAGGGAGGGGGCCGCCGCGAAGCGGTGGGAGGGTGAGGGGTCACGCCGTCATCCGCTGAAACCCCTCACCCCTACCCCTCTCCCTAAAGGAGAGGGATCATGAGCAACTGGGCCCGCGCCGCTCTGGCGCGCCTCGACGCCCGTGACGAGGCCGCCCTGGTCACGGTCCTCGCCACCGAGGGTTCTGCTCCGCGCGAGGCCGGAACCAAGATGGTCGTCTGGCGCGGCGGTCAGGCGGGCACCATCGGCGGCGGCAATCTGGAGTACCGCGTCGCCGACCAGGCGCGGCGCATGCTGGACGGCGGCCAGGCCCATTTCGCGATCCAGGACTATCCGCTGGGTCCGCTGCTGGCCCAGTGCTGCGGCGGTCGCGTTCGCCTGTTCCTCGAGCGCCTGAACGACAACAGCCGCGACTGGCTGACCGACGCGGCCAAGCGCATGGACGCGGCCCAGCCGTTCGAGGTCCGCACACGGTTCGAGCCGGGTCTCTTGACCAAGACCGTCGCCCCGATCCTGTCCACCGAG
This sequence comes from Caulobacter sp. BE264, assembly GCF_031457805.1. Classification (NCBI taxonomy): domain Bacteria; kingdom Pseudomonadati; phylum Pseudomonadota; class Alphaproteobacteria; order Caulobacterales; family Caulobacteraceae; genus Caulobacter; species Caulobacter sp. BE264. The sequence continues at coordinate 8,244 of NZ_JAVDXI010000001.1, forward strand.
GGCGACGGGCCACTGGTGACCCTGGCCGGCGCGCCCGCCACCGCGCGCGGCGTTCGGCCGGAGCTGGGCGATGTGCTGGTCGAGCGCGCCGACGCGCCGCGCCCGCCGCTGCTGCTGTTTGGCGCTGGCCATGTGGGCCAAGCGATCGCCAAGGCGTTCGAGCCGCTGCCGTTCCGCCTTTCCTGGTACGACAGCCGTCCCGAGACCGCCGATATTCCCGGCGTCACCGTGCTGGAGCCCGCCGAACTGGCCGCCAAGGCGATGGGCGCGGGGGCGGACGCCTATGGCCTGGTCCTGACCCATGACCACGCGCTGGACTACGCCCTGGTCTCGGCCGGTCTGGCGGGCGGGGGCTTTGGCTATTTCGGCGTCATCGGTTCGAAGACCAAGCGCGCGCGGTTCATGAAACGGTTGCGCGACGATGGTTTCTCTGAGGCCGTGCTGACCCGCCTGACCTGTCCGATCGGCTTGCCGCACCTGAAGAGCAAGGCGCCCGAGGTGATCGCCGTGTCGGTCGCCGCCGACCTCCTGATGCGCCAGGAAGCGGCGCGCATTCGTAATGACGAGACCATCAGTGCAAGCGTTTAGGGCCTCGATCCTCCACCTGCTGGACGATCCCTCGAAGGAAGCCGAGGGGGCGGTCGCCTTCCACGAGGATGGCCTGCTGCTGGTCGAGGACGGCCGCGTGATCGGCTGCGGCGCCTATGCGGAGCTCGCCCCCTGGCTGGGCGGCGCCGAGCCTGAGGACCTGACCGGCCATCTGATCACGCCGGGGTTTGTCGATACCCATATCCACTTCCCGCAGGTCGACGTCATCGCCGCGCACGGCAAGCAACTGCTGGATTGGCTGGAGCAGCACACCTTCCCGGCCGAGGCGGCGTTCGCCGACCCCAAGCACGCCGCCGACACCGCCGCCTTCTTTCTGGATGAGCTGCTGCGCAACGGCACCACGACGGCCCTGGTGTTCGGCTCGGTGCACAAGGTGTCGGTCGACGCCCTGTTCGCCGAGGCCTATGACCGCAACATGCGGCTGATCGCGGGCAAGTCGCTGATGGACCGCAACGCGCCGGACGGCCTCACCGACACCGTCGAGAGCAGCCGCGCGGACATGCGGGCCCTGATCGCCGACTGGCACGGCAAGGGGCGCCTCGGCTACGCGGTGACGCCGCGCTTTGCGATCAGCTGCAGCGACGCCCAGCTGGCGATGGCCGGCGAGATCCTGGCCGAGCATCCCGACGTCTGGATGCAGACCCACCTCTCGGAGAACCTGCACGAGATCAAGGAGACCGCGCGCCTCTTCCCCAAGGCCAAGGACTATCTGGACGTCTATGACCGGTTTGGCCTGCTGCGGCAGCGCTCGGTCTTCGCCCACTGCGTCCACCTGAAGGGCGAGGCGTTCCGACGCCTGGCGGCCAAGGGCGGGGCGGTGGCCTTCTGTCCGACCTCGAACCTCTTCCTGGGCTCAGGCCTGTTTCCGCTGGAGGAGGCCTGTTCGCACGGCGTGAAGGTCGGCATGGGCACCGATGTCGGCGCCGGCACCACCTTCTCGATCCTCCATACGCTGGGCGAGGCCTACAAGGTCGGGCAGCTGCGCGGCGATGCGCTCGACCCGTTCCAGGCCCTGTACCTGGCCACCCTGGGCGGCGCGCGGGCGCTGGACCTCGACGACAAGATCGGCAACCTGGCGCCGGGCAAGGAAGCCGACTTCGTCGTGCTGGACCTGGCGGCGACGCCGCTGATCGCGCGGCGGTTGGCGGGGGCGAAGAGCCTAGCTGACAAGCTCTTTGCGCTGACCGTGCTGGGCGATGACCGCCTGGTGGCGCGGACGTATCTGGCGGGTGTGGAGCGGTGGCGGCGGGGGTAGAGCAATCCTCCCCCTAGCGGGGGAGGTGGTCGCGAAGCGACCGGAGGGGGAAGTTCTGTTGAACCGGCCTCTTCCCCCTCCGTCGTCTCTTCGAGCCGACAGCTCCCCCGCTGGGGGGAGGATTTTCAGTCACCCGTACTTCGCCCGCATCGTGTCCGCGTAAAGCCCCAGCAGCCGCGCGCCATCCACCGCCACGGTGGCGGCCTGGATCGGCTGGTCATCCCAGGCGCTAGGCCCGAAAAGTTCGCCTTCGGCCTTCTGGCAGGTCTGGCCAAGGGCGATCCCTTCGGTGACCACGCGCACCGAGCCCCGGCGCACGGTGAACAAAGTGGGGTCGATCACATAGGCCACCGCCGCAGCGTCATGGACGCAGCAGCCGACGATGCCGTCACGACCGCCATAGAAGGCCGCATAGGGCTTTGAGATGGCGTTCAGGAAACCGCAGGCGTCCGATCCGCCGGCCGCCAGGGCGTCCATATAGTCGGGCGACATCACGACCTGTGTCGTCACGTCCAGGCTGACGGCGGTCAGGTTCCAGGGGGCGGTGAAGACCTGGTCGGCGGCCTCCGGATCGTTCCAGATATTGGCCTCGGCCACGGGCGTGACATTGCCCGGCTTGCCGGCCACGCCGAACGCGCCGCCCATGATCACCACGGACTTCAGCAGGGTGGCGACCTCGGGATCGGCCTTCAGGGCCAAAGCCAGGTTGGTCAGCGGGCCGACGGCGCACAGCACCACCTCGCCCGGATACTGACGCGCCAGATCGATGATCGCCTGGTGAGCGGGCTTGGCTTCCGGCTGGGCCGGAACCAGGCCCGTCAGCTCCACATCGCCCAGGCCATTCTCGCCGTGGACGAAGGTGGGCGAGGGGTTGCGCGGACGCGTCAGCGGCTTGTCCGCGCCCTTGTAGATCGGCGCCGTCAGGCCAAAGCGATCCTTGAGGTACAGCGCATTGCGCGTGGTGGACTCGATATCGGCGTTGCCGAAGATGGTCGTCACCGCGATCAGGTCGAGGGCGGGGCTCGCCTCGATGAACAGCAGGGCCATCGCGTCGTCGATGCCGGGATCGGTGTCGAAGATGATCTTGGTCGGGGTCGTCATCGGGGGGCTCTAGCGCTTTTCTTGGGGAGAGGCGAGCCGTTGGTCGGCGCTCTCCTGCATCAGGGAGACGTGGGCCGAGGCGACCTTCCAGCCGTCGGCGGTGCGGATCCAGGTCTGGCTTTGGCGGCCGAGGCGGCCGGTGTCGTCGCGGCGGAACAGGACGTTGGCGATCGCGACGTCCGCGCTGAAGGTGGTGATTTCCGTGCGCAGGCGCGTGCGCGGCGGCGAGCCGCCGGTCCGGCCGACGCGGAAGGCGGCGATCTCGGCAAAGCCCCACAGGTTTTCCGCCACGCCCAGACGCACCGTGTGCGGCGAGGCCCAGAAGGCGCCGTCCAGCGCCTCGACGTCATTGGTCATCAAGGCGACTTCATAGGCGTCGACCAGGGCGGTGAGCTCGGCCAGCACGGCGGGATCGTTGATGATCATAGCGCCCCCGTCGGCGGGTGAGCGGCGACCACGCCCGCGCGTTGCAGGCGCAGCGCGGCGGCGAAGGCCAGATCCTCGCGCCAGGCCGGGGCGATGATCTGCACGCCGATCGGCAATCGGCCGGGACGGTTCACGGGCGCGGCCACCACCGGCAAGCCGACATAGCTGATCGGCTGGGTGAAGGCGCCCAGATTCTTGCGCACCGAGACGGGAACCCCGTCCATCTCCATCGTCGCCTGGCCGATCGGCGGGGCCGGGCAGACCGAGGCCGGCGCCAGCAGGATGTCGTAGTGCTGGAACGCCTCGCGAACCTCGTCGCGGAAGATCGTGCGGAACCGCCTGGCCGCCTCGGCCACGCCCTTGGGCAGCAGGGCGCCGGCCAGTAGGCGGTCACGGACGGCGGGGTCATAGTCCATGGCGCGCGTGGCCAGATCGTCGTGGTGCAACTCGCCGCCCTCGAACGCCGTCAGGCAGAAGGCGGCGGCGCGAGCGGCCTGAGCGCTTTGCAAGGTGACCTCGCCTCGCGCCTCCAGCGCCTCGGCGACGTATCCCAGCGCCGCCAGCACCTCGGGGAAGGCGCCTTGCTGGAACCAGCCGCCCAGCACGCCGACGCGGAGCGGCTCTTCAGCCAGGGCGTCTAGGCGGCCGGCCAGCGGCTCAGCCTCGCGGACGCAGATCGGATCGCCGGCCGGATCGGCGCCCTGCAGCACGTCATAGGCCAGGGCCAGATCCTCGACCGAGCGCGCGAAGGGGCCGACATGGTCCAGGCTCTCGACGAACGGAAAGACGCCCTGGCGCGACAGGCGGCCATAGGTGGGCTTGAGGCCAAACACCCCGCACAGGCCGGCGGGAATGCGGATCGAGCCGTTGGTGTCCGAGCCCAGGGTCAGTGGGACGAGGCCCGCCGCGACCGCCGCCGCCGAGCCGCCCGACGAGCCGCCGGCGATCCGCGTCGGATCGTGAGGATTGCGCACCGGGCCGTCGTGGGCGTTCTCGGTGACGAAGCCGTAGGCAAACTCGTCCATGTTCAAGGCACCGACCAGAACGGCGCCGGCGGCCGTCAGGCGCTGGACCAGGGTCGCGTCATGCGCGGGTGGCGGGGCGTCGCGGCGGATCTTCGATCCGGCCAGGGTGGGCAGGCCCTTGAGGTCGAACAGGTTCTTTACCGCGAAGGGCACGCCGGCCAGCGGTCCGACAGGACGTCCCGCCGCGAGATCGGCGTCGACCGCCTCGGCGGCGGCGAGCGCGCGCTCGGCGGTGACGGCGGTGAAGGCGTTGATGCCGCCATCCAGGCGCTGGGTGCGCGAAAGGGTGGCCTCGGTCACCGCGCGGGCGGTGACGCGGCCGGCGCGGACCTCGCCGGCGATCTCGACGACGCTGCAGAAGCTCACGGCTGGAACGTCTCCGGCGCCTCGCCGGCCGTCTCGCCCAGCGCCACGACGAAGAGGGCGGTCTGGCTCCTGAGCAGGACCAGGTTGTCGATCACGCCGGGCAGGGCGGGTGCGGGCGGTTCGACGCCTTGCTCGGCGGCGCGGCGCGGCGCCCAGGCGGCCATCTCGAAATCGTCGAGGGCCAGGAAGGCTGTCGTCTCCGCATCGAGCGCCATGGCGGACTCCATAAGTAAGAAAAAACTTCATACACCGGGGTTCGCCGGACGCGCCAGTCCCGCTTTCCCCGCAACCGCCATCCGCCCAAGGTCGCGTCACTTGCCCGTGGGATCGCTCGCCCAGGAAGCAGGTCACGGTCAAGCGCTGGGACTGGGTCGCTTAGCCTTCGGCCCAGTCGTCGGTTCGGCTCAGATGCTCTTGTAAGAAAGGGCTTACTTGATGGCGCATCACCGACTGGCTTCGACGCCCGACACCGTCCGCTTTGGCATGTTCGACGCGGCGTTCGATCCCGTGCTGGCAGTGAACAGCGGTGACAGCGTCACGGTCGAGTGCGTCTCTGGCGGCCCGGAGGTGATGCCGTCGGCCGGCTCGCCCTACGCCATCCCGCCGGCGCTGCAGGCGATCCACGACAGCGACCCGCCTCGCATCGGACCGCACATCCTCACCGGCCCCATCGCTATCGCCGGCGCCGAGCCTGGCGACCTGCTGGAGGTCCGGATCGAGGCGATCGAGCCGAACAACGACTGGGGCTATTGCGCCGTACGTCCGCTGGCCGGAACAATCCCCGAAGACTTCCCCGACCGCTACGTCAGCCACATCGCCGTCGACGCCCAGCGCGGGGTCTGCAAGCCCGATTGGGGCCCCGAACTGCCTCTGGCGCCGTTCTTCGGGACCATGGGCGTGGCGCCGCCCGCGAAGTACGGGCGCCTCTCCAGCCGCGAGCCGCGCGAGCACGGCGGGAATATGGACAACAAGGAACTGGTCGCCGGTTCGACCCTCTATCTGCCCGTCTGGGTTCCGGGCGCGAACTTCTCGGTCGGCGATGGCCATGGCCGCCAAGGGGACGGCGAGGTCTGCGTCAACGCGCTGGAGATGGGCCTGACGGGAACCTTCACCTTCGTGCTGCACAAGGCTGCTGACATCGCGCCCTTCGCCTGGCCGCGCGCCGAGACGCCCACCCACGACATCGTCATGGGCTTCAACGAGGATCTGGATCTGGCGATGAAACAGGCCCTGCGCAACATGATCGACTTCATCACCGCACGCTCTGCCCTGACCCGGGTGCAGGCCTATCAGTTCTGCTCGCTGGCCGTGGACTTCCGCGTCACCCAGACCGTCAACGGCGAAAAGGGCGTCCATGCGCTGCTCCAGAAGGGTTTGTTGTTTTAGGCGGCGCTCTTCCATGGCGCGTGGTGGTGGCTCGCGCCGATGTTGCAGGCCCGACCAAGGGACATGCTGGGGAAAAGGCGAAGGGCGTGTCGCTGAAAGCCTTATTTTATCGGGCTTTCGTGTCAAAGTGAGACATCTGGCGCGCTGCGACCTTGAGTTTATCGGTCGGGCGTCTTGTTTCTATTGGAGGTTTTGCGGCCCGCGACTTGCACTCGCTAGGTCACGCTGAGGTTGCAGTGTGATTTTGGGAGCGGGTGATGGATTTGCGCGGAACGCAGGGCGCTGACACCTTGGTGGGCGGCGCCGACAGCGACGTCATCTATGGCTTCGGAGGCAACGACACGCTGCGGGGCGGGGCGGGCGATGATGTGATCGCCGGCAACGAAGGCAATGACAGCCTGCAGGGCGGCGACGGCGACGACTATCTGCTGGGCGGTCCCGGCGCCGACACGATCGACGGCGGCGCGGGCGGTGACTGGGCGGCCTACGAGGACGCCACCGCCGGCGTGAAGGTCGATCTGAACCTCACCGGCGCGCAGAACACCGGCGGCGGCGGGACCGACCGCCTGATCAGCATCGAACACGTCTACGGCTCGGCCTTCAACGACACCCTGATCGGCAGCGCCGGCGACAACATGATGGTCGGCGGCGACGGAAATGACAGCCTCACGGGCGGCAAGGGCGACGACACCCTGTGGGGCTCGGCCGGAAACGACACGCTCGATGGCGGCGACGGCGACGACTATATGATCGGCGGCGCGGGCGACGACGTCATCAAGGGCGGCGCGGGCGTCGACTGGGCGTCCTACGAGGACGCGACGGCCGGCGTGTCGGTCGACCTGACCAAGACCACGGGCCAAAACACGGCGGGCGCGGGGACGGATACGCTGAGCGGCGTCGAACGGCTGTGGGGCAGCAAGTTCGCCGACGTCCTGACCGGCGACGCCCAGAGCAACTACCTCTGGGGCGATGCCGGCGACGACAAGCTGTACGGCGGCGCGGGCGATGACCACCTTTCGGGCGGTGCGGGGACGAACGTCATCGACGGCGGGGAGGGGTTCGACACGGTCGACTATGCATTCAGCGATGTGGGCATGTTCATCCAGCTGGATCGGAACACAGCGCGAAGCCGGTCGAGCGCGCAGACGACCGATGTCCTAACGTCGATTGAAGCGGTCATGGGGTCCGCACATGACGACGTCATCTATGGTGACGCCGCCGAAAACTACCTCTTCGGGGATTCTGGCGATGATACCCTGATCGCCAGCGGCGGCAACGACACCTTGGATGGCGGAGCCGGCGACGATCAGATCGTCGGCAGCTACGGAAGCAACAACGAGATCCTGATCGGAGGCGACGGCAACGATGAGATCATACTGCCGGGCGCCGGCATGGCGACCATGTATGGAGGCTCCGGCGACGATATCCTCGTCTTGGGAGGGTCGTTCAGCGAGCTTGTCATGCAAGGTGGCGCGGGCTCGGACACGATCAGGATCGCGAACGGCTACAACACCAACGGCCGCGGCACGGAGATCGACCTGTCGATCACTGGGCGCCAGGCGACGGGCTACGAGAACTATGTGACGCTCGATAGCGTCGAGAACGTCATTGGCACCTGGCTAAACGACAAGATCAAAGGCGACGCCGAGAACAACGTCTTAGACGGTTATACGGGCGATGACCTGATCGACGGGGGCGGGGGCGTCGACATTGCGTCGTATGACTCGGGTCTGTCTCCGGTTCGGGTCGATCTTTCCAAACAGGGCGTCGCTCAGGACACCATTGGCGCCGGTGTGGACACCTTGGTGAACATCGAGGGCGTCAAAGGTTCGGCCTACGGCGACATTCTGACGGGCGGCGTCGCCGATGAGACGTTTGAAGGCGGTCAGGGCGACGACATCATCGATGGCGGACAAGGCTCGGACACGGCGATCTATCGTGGCCTATCTACCAGCTACAACTGGACCAAGAACGCCAACGGAACCTGGAGCCTGCGCGGCGCTGAGGGCGTCGACACGCTGTTGAACATTGAGCGGCTGCAATTTGCCGACAAGACGGTGACGCTCTCGTCCTCAGCGACGACTGAAACCGTTGATGACGTCGCCAAGGCCAAGGTTGTCGCCAGTTCGGCAAGCGGCGACTTCCGAGACGCCGTCATCTCCGCCGACGGTCGGACGGTCTATGTTTCCGACAAGGACGGATACGTCAGCGCGATCAACCTGCAGACGGGCGAGCAGACCGCGCGGATCAAGGTCGGTACGGATCTTGGCGGCATCGACGTTTCGCGCGACGGCCAGTTCCTCGTGGCCGCCGAGCGAACGGTGACCAACGCATCCGGAGACCAGTGGGACTACACGGCCACCGCAACGGTTCATGTGCTGAACCTGAAGACGGGGGTGGTGACGGACTATACGACCACCGCGCGAGGCTATGATCGAGGCTTTGCCGATGCAGCCTTCATGGTGGGCAATACGATCGTCCTGACCCAGGACCTTGGCGGCAGCGGATGGACGCCCATCACCTCTTTCAATCCCTATATCGGCGTCTTCACGCGAGGAACCCAGAGCTACTATCAAAGCGGGACATTGACCACGAGCCACGACGGTTACCTCACCCTCGTGGGACCGGCGGGTCTCTCGGACGCCAGGCTGGCGATGCTGGACGTGACACCCAAGCAGATCGCTGAGCGGCAAGTTTATCCGGATAGTGTGAGCGGCGGTAACAATGGTGTCTTCGCCGTCTCCAACAACGGGCTGGCCGTTGCGCAGATGGTGGCTGGCGGCATCCGGATCTATGACAACAAGCTGGCCTATCAATTCAACCTGTCGGCTTCGCACCCTGAAATCGCCAACGTCTACGGCCTGGATTTCAGTTCGGACGGTAAGCATCTCTTCGTGGTCGATGGCTCGACCGATCGCATCTACCAATTCTCGACAACCACCTGGAGCGTTGAGCAGGTCTACGCGGTGGGCGCTGACGTCGATGTGACTGCGACGGACTACTACAGCAGCGCTTTCGGCAATCGGGTCACGATCAGTGACGACGGTGGTCGGATGGTCATCTTCAGCAACGGCCGCGTCATCTCGGTGAACATGCTGAACCTGAAGCCGGTCAGCGGTGGCGTCATCGACACGAGCGGCGCAGACAACTTGGTGGGCGGCGACCGCCAGGATCTCCTGAACGGCGGCGCAGGCGACGACGTTCTTAATGGCGGGAAGGGCAACGACAACCTCGTGGGCGGCGCGGGCTCTGATACCTTCAAGTTCCTCGCCGGCGACGGGCTTTTTGAATACCGGCTTCTGAGCGCCGACAAGGTCCTCGACTTCGCCATCGGCGACAAACTGGCGTTCTCTGGCGCGCCTGTTGTGGTCAAGGAGACCGATATCCTGCGTCTCGACGCTGTGGTGAGTTCGAACGGGACGATAGATGCGGCCGCTGCATTGACGATTGACGCGCTCAACGTTCAGCGATCCATCGGCTTGCGCCCGGAAAAATACCTCATCATCAGCGCCGGCTTCGACACCTACGTCGTCGCCGACACCGACAATGTCCTCGGCTACGACCAGGTCGTCTTGCTCAAGAACGTCGCTTCGTCCCTCGTGACCGCCGACATGTTCACGGGCGCCTGAACCCCCTTCCTGCAACCTCCAAATCGCCCCTACGTTGACGTCTTGTCGGCGTGGGGGCCGGCGGCCGCGTCGGGATGTCCGGCGCGGAGAGGGCTCTTTGAGGGAACCTGATGAAACCGCTCCTGCCGATCGTCGCGCTGCTGGCGCTGGCTGCCTGCTCGCCGCAACCCGCCGAGAAGACGGCTGAGGCGCCCGCCGCGCCGGCTGCGACCACACCCAAGCCACCCAAGGCCGATATCCCCGCCGGTGACTACACGCTGGACAAGACCCACGCCTCGCTGGTGTTCAAGGTCAGCCACCTGGGCTTTTCGAACTATACGGCCAGCTTCGCCGACTTCGACGTCAAGCTGCGGTTCGACCAAAACAACGCCGCCGCCAGTTCGCTGGAGGCGACGATCGATCCCACGTCGTTGACGCTGCCGGCGCCGCCGGCCGGCTTCCAGAAGGAACTGGTCGGGCCGCAATGGCTGGACGCCGCGCGCTATCCGGCCATCACCTTCAAGTCGACCAGGATCGAGACGACCGGGCCGGACACCGGCAAGGTCACCGGCGATCTGACCCTACATGGCGTAACCAAGCCGGTGACCCTGGATGTGACCTACAACGGCGGCTATGTCGGCCACCCGATGGACCCGAACGCGCGGATCGGCTTCTCGGCCAAGGGCGCCTTCAAGCGGTCGGACTTCGGGATCGCCTACGGGGTTCCGGCGCCGGGCACGACGATGGGCGTCGGCGACGAGGTCCAGGTCGAGATCGAGGCGGAGTTCAGCGGCCCGCCGCTCAAGGCGGCATCCGGCGGCTAGAGCATTTCACGACCTGACTGCGTCAGGCTGTGAGCTCTAATATTTTGTTTTTACGCATTTTTCTTCACGCGAACCGGAACCACTTCGCTCGAAAAATGCTCTAACGCTTGGACGCGCCTCGCGTCAGATAGCCTTCCAGCAGCGCCAGGGCGTGGTCCAGCCGCGCCCGGCGCCATTCGGGCGCGCTCATGTCGGTGTTCAGCGTCGCCGACAGCGAATAGCCGTTGGCCAGGTGGAAGCGGCTCATGGCCGCGATCGTCACATAGATCTGCACCGGGTCGAGATCGGGCCCGAACACGCCCTGGCGCTGGCCGCTCTCGATCAGCCCTTCGATCGTGCGGCGAAGGGGAAAGGCCGTCTCGGTGACCACCCGCGACTGGGCGGCGAACTTGCCATGCTGCAGGTTCTCGTTGCGCAGCAGGCCCTCGAAGCGCGGGTTCTTCTCGAAATAGTCGAAGGTGAAGCGCTGCAGCTCCAGAAAGCCGTCCAGCGGCTTGTCGAAGTCGATCTTCAGTTCGGCCTCGCGGGCCCGCAGGTCCATGTAGGCGCTTTCGAGGACGGCCATGTACAGGCCCTTCTTGTCCCCGAAGTAGTGGTACAGCATGCGGATGTTGCACTTGGCGGCCTTGACGATCCTCTCGATCCGGGCCCCGGCGAAGCCGGCTTGCGCGAACTCCTTGAGGGCGGCGGCGAGGATCGCCTTGCGGGTGCGCTCGGCGTTGCGCTTGCGCGGCGCGTCGTCTGCGGAGCCTGCTGCGGCGTCGGCTTGCGCGTCCAGGACGGCGTCGGTCACGGGATCTTGGCTCCCTGTTTGATCCAGGCGCCCAGCTGGGCGCGCTCCTCATCGGTCATGCCGGTCTCGTTGCCAAGGGGCATGCTGGTCGAGAGGACCGCGCGTTCGTTTATTTTTGGTGCGTAGGTCTGGATGTGCGCCGGCGTATCGAACACCGCGCCCAGGGGCGGAGCGGAGAAGGCGGCGTGGGTCGGCGCGGCGCTGTGGCAGGTCACGCAGTGTTTGTGGACAATGGCCTGGGCGGTGGTGAAGGGGACCTCGCCGCTGATCTCGACCTTGTCCTTAGGCTTTATCGAGGCGATGGCGGTGGCGCCGAAGATCAGCATGGCGCCGTAGAACAGGAATTCGTGCCGAATCTTGCCGAAGTGGCGCTGGATGAAGAAGTAGCGGATCGCGATCGCGCCGGCGCTGATCAGGGCCAGCAGCAGCCAGGCCTTCGGATGCCCCGAGACGGCCGGGTAGTGGTTGCTGATCATGATGAAGATGACCGGCAGGGTCATGTGGGTGTTGTGCACCGACCGCTGCTTGCCCATCGCCCCAAGGCGCGGGTCGACCGGCTGGCCGGCCAGCATGGCCGCGACGATCTTGCGCTGGTTGGGGATGATGACCAGGAACACGTTCCCGACCATGCAGGTGCCGATGATCGCGCCCACATGGATAAAGGCGCCGCGATCGGAGAACAGCTGGGTCAGCGCCCAGGTCGCGGCGGTCAGGATCGAAAACCACACCACGCCGAACAGCTTGCCGTTCTTTCCCAGCGGCGAGCGGCAGAGCGCCTCATAGGTGGCCAGGCCGCCGAAGATGAAGGCCAGGCCTATGCTGATCGCCTGAGCCTGCGTGAAGGCGTGCCTGGCCGGATCGATCAGATAGACCCCCGCCTGCCAGTAGTAGAGCACGATCAGCAGCGCAAAGCCCGACAGCCAGGTGGTATAGGCCTCCCACTTGAACCAGTGCAGGTGCTCGGGCATGTGCGCCGGCGCGTTCAGGTACTTCTGCGAGTGGTAGAAGCCGCCGCCGTGCACGGCCCACAACTCGCCCTTCACGCCGTCTTTCGGCGGATTGGGGTCGCGCAGATTGTTGTCCAGCCAGACGAAGTAGAACGACGCCCCGATCCAGGCCACGCCCGCGATCACGTGCAGCCACCGCAGCGCCATGCCGATCCAACCGGCGAAATCGTAGTCCATCAGTCAGTCACCGCGTCGAGCAGGCGAAGCTTCGAGATCAGGCCGATCTGGGTGATGGCCTCCGCGATCTCGGTCGCCTCGTCGTTGGAAAGGCGCGCGGCCATGGCCTCGAGGATCGAGGCCTTGTCGTTCAGGCGCACGCAGATGATGAAGGGAAAGCCGAACCGCGCGTTGTACGCGGCGTTCAACTCGTGGAAGCGCGCAAACTCGTCGGGCGTAAGCTTGTCCAGCCCCGCGCTGGCCTGTTCGGCGTTGCTCTCGGCGGTCAGCTGCTTGGCGATCGCCGCCTTGCCCGCAAGCTCCGGGTGGGCGCGGATCAGGGCCAGCTTGTCGGCGGTGGTCGCCGCGTCCAGCACGGCCATCATCGCCGCGTGCATCGCTTCGACGGATGCGAACGGGCGAGCGTCCCAGGCACGCTCGACGACCCAGGGCGAGAGCTCGAAGGCGAAGTGCAGGGCGGTGGCGAAGCCGGTCTGGTCCATGCTGTTCAGCCGAGCCAGGGTCAGGGGCGGAGCTGAATTCACGAGTTCACACCCCCAAATCCCGTCATCCCGCGCTTCATGCGCGGGACCCATCGATCCGTCGCAGGTGCGGGCGTGATCACGCTCACACGCGAGATCTGAACCATGGGTCCCGCGAACACGTCGCGGGATGACGGGCTTTGCTGGATGGGGATCATTTGGCGCTCCCCGCATACGGATGCTCGGCGATCCAGTGCCGCGCGATGTCGATGCGCCGAGCCACCCAGACCTTGTCGTGTTTGGTGACGTGTTCCAGGAATCGCCGCAGCGCCCCGATCCGCCCCGGCTTGCCGACGACGCGGCAGTGCAGGCCCACGCTCATCATCTTCGGTGCGATCTCGCCTTCCAGATAGAGGGCGTCGAAGGCGTCGCGCAGATAGGTGAAGAACTGCTCCCCGGTATTGAAGCCCTGGGCCGCCGTGAAGCGCATGTCGTTGGCTTCCAGCGTGTAGGGCACGATCAACTGCGCGCGGCCGTGCTGGTCGTCCCAGTAGGGCAGGTCGTCGGCATAGCTGTCGGCGTCGTAGACGAAGCCGCCCTCCTGAGCCACGAGCCGCGCGGTGTTGGGACTGGTGCGGCCCTGGTACCAGCCCAGCGGGCGCTCGCCGGTCAGGCGCGTCTGGATCTCGATGGCGCGCTGGATGTGCTCCAGCTCCTGCTCGGGCGTGAAGTGCTGGTAGTCGATCCAGCGATAGCCGTGGCTGGCGATCTCCCAGCCGGACTCCATCATCGCCTCGACGGCGTCGGGATGGCGCTCCATGGCCTGGGCGACGCCGAACACGGTCAGGGGCAGGTCAAACTCCTCGAACAGCCGCCGGATGCGCCAGAAGCCGGCGCGCGAGCCGTATTCGTAGAGGCTCTCCATCGACATGTGCCGCATGCCCTGGATGGGCTGGGCGCCGACCATTTCCGACAGGAAGAATTCGGAGACGGGATCGCCGTGCAGGATCGAACGCTCGGCGCCTTCCTCGTAGTTCAGGACGAACTGGACGGCGACCCGCGCGCCGCCCGGCCACCGCGCGTGCGGCGGATGCTCACCGTAACCGATGAGGTCGCGGGGGTAGGTCATCAAATCCTCCCCCCAGTGGGGGAGGTGGCGCGCAGCGCCGGAGGGGGAAGGGGCAGGGTCAGCAGGACTTCCCCCTCCGTCGGCTGCGCCGACACCTCCCCCGCTAGGGGGAGGATTTTGGATCGCGCCCTCATCCGTACACCTTCGCCGCCGCGTCCACCCCCGCGCCGGCCGGGGCGCTGAAGCCTTCCCAGCGCAGCACCGCCTCGAAGGCCGCCAGAGTCTGCAGGACCGCGTGCTTGCGGGCGTTCACGCCCATGGTCCCGATCCGCCAGATCTTGCCGGTCAGGGGTCCGAAGGCCGAGCCGATCTCGATCTCGAAGTCGGTGCGCATCCGCGCCTTCACGCGGTCGTAGTCGACGCCGTCCGGGACCCAGATGCCGGTGACGTTGGTCATCTTGTGGGCCTTGTCGCCATAGATCGACAGGCCCATGGCCTCCAGGCCCGCAGTCATGGCCGCGCCCGCTTGGCGGTGGCGCTCGAAGCGCGCCGGAAGTCCTTCCTCCAGCACCAGCCGCGCGCATTCGCGGGCGGCGAACAGCATCGGCGCGCATTCGGTGTGGTGGTTCAGGCGCTTGTCGGACCAGTAGTCCATGATCATCGCCAGATCGAAATAGTTCGAGGCGATGCGGCGGCCGTTCCCGGCCGCGCCGCCGGTTCCGGCCAGGCCCTTCTCGACATGACGGCGCGAGAAGATGTGCTCGGCGGCCTGGTCGCTGATGGTGATGGGAGCCGAGCCGGAGGGACCGCCCAGGCACTTTTGCAGGCCGGCCGTGACGATGTCGGCGCCCCAGGCGTCGACGGGGACGTCCATGCCCGACAGGGTGGCGGTGGCGTCGACATACATCAGCGCCCCGTGCGCGCGGCAGATCGCGCCGATCTCGTCCAGCGGCTGGGCCATGGTGGTCGAGGTGTCGCCATGGACACAGGCCACCAGCCGCGGCTTCACGCGCTTGACGGCGTCCTCGACCGCCTGCGGATCGACCACGGTTCCCCACGGCGCCTCGACGAAGGTGACCCTGGCGTCGCAGCGCTCGGCGATCTCGGCCAGCAGCAGGCCAAAGCGGCCGGCGTTGACCACCACGACGTCGTCGCCGGGCTGCAGCGTCGAGACCAGCGCCGCCTCGATTCCGGCCCGCGAGGTGCCGTCGATCGTGAAGGTCCAGCGGTTCTTGGTCTGGAAGACGCCCCGATAGAGGGCCATGACCTCGTTCATATAGCCAGTGAACTCGGGATCGAACTGGCCCAAGAGCTGCACCGACATGGCCCGCAGCACGCGCGGGTGCACGTTGATGGGGCCAGGGCCCATCAGCAGGCGGGCGGGGTGGTCGAGGTCCCCAATGGGGTTTGAATAGGTGTCGGTCATGATCTCAAGCGCCTGTCATCCCGGATGTCCCGAAGGGACGATCCGGGACCGCCGGATGCGCCGGCGATTGTTGCGGTCCCGGCTCTTCGCTGCGCTGCGGCCGGGATGACACGGTAGGGGAAAGCTTCTCCACGAACCCCAGCAACACCCGGGCCGCCAGGGCGCAGTCGGCCTCGGTGACGGCCTCGGCCGGGTTGTGGCTGATCCCGCCCTCGCAGCGGATGAACAGCATGGCGGTGGGGCAGAGGTCCGCCATCACCATGGCGTCGTGACCCGCGCCCGAGGGCAGGCGGCGGGCGGGCAGGCCAAGGTCGCTCAGCGCCTCTTCCAGCAGACCGATCAGTGACGGATCGCAGGGGCTCTCGGCCAGGGCCTGCATCAGTGTGACGGTCGCCGAAAGGCCTCGCGCGGCGGCGATGGCGTGGATCTCGGCGGTGATCGCTTCGACGGCGGCGTCGCGCGTGGCCGAGGTCTCGGCGCGGATGTCCATTGAGAACTCGACGGCGCCGGGAATGACGTTGAAGGCGCCGGGCAGGGCGGTCATGCGGCCGACCGTGCCGACCAGGCCGTCGGCTCCGGCGCGGCAGATCCGTTCCAGCGCCAGAATGGCTTCGGCGGCGGCGGGGCCGGGGTCCTTGCGCAGACCCATCGGCGTCGTGCCGGCATGGCCGGCCATGCCCGTGATCCGGACCATCAGGCGCTTCTGGGCGGCGATGGCGGTGACGACGCCCAGGGCTAGGCCCTCGGCCTCCAGCACCGGACCTTGCTCGATATGGGCTTCCAGGAAGGCCAGCACGTCTTCGGGGCGGCGGGCCGCTGAGGCGACGCCTTCCGGATCGCCGCCGAAGGCCGCCAGAGCCTCGGCCACCGACACCCCGTCGGCGTCGCGCATCTCCAGAGCGCTGGCGTCCAGGGTTCCGGCGATGGCGCGGCTGCAGCTCATCGAGGCGGGAAAGCGCGAGCCCTCCTCGTCGCCGAAGGCCACGACCTCGATCGCGAAGGGCAGTCGGCGGCCGGCGCGATCCAGGGCCTCGACCACGTCGATCCCCAGCATGATCCCCAGCGGCCCGTCATAGTGGCCGCCGTTGCGGACGCTGTCGATGTGCGAGCCGATGATCAGGGCTGGCGCTCCGGGCGCGTGACCCTCGTAGCGGCCGATCAGGTTGGCGGCGGCGTCGCGGCGGACGCTCATCCCGGCTTCGGACATCCAGCCGCCGAGCGCGTTCAGGGCGGCGGCATGGGCTAGGGTCAGAAAGCGCCGCGTAAGTTGGCCTGCGACCTCGCTGTACGGCGCCATCCCCAGCGCGTCGCACCGCGCCTTGGCTCTTGCTCCGATGTCGAAACCGTCCGCCACGTTCCCCTGCGCCCCCGCTTCGTCGCCAACCCTAGCAGGCTGCGCCTGCGGGTCCCGTGTCACAAGCCTTTGTCGGGCGAGTTCGCGGACGGCGCCCGTACGGGCGTCACGCCACGATCACGGGCGCCTCTTCATAAGTCATAATTTGCTTACTTAGGAAGGGCGCTCCGTGAAAACCGAGCGAGCGGGATCCGCCGCAAGCGCCAAGCGACTTCTCGGAAACGCCTCGGGGAGCTCGTCGCGAAGGAAGGCCATCATCTTTTCCCGGACTTCGCAACGCAGGTCGAAGGTGGTCGGCGCGTTGCGCGCGCTGACCAGGCAGCGGATCTCCATGACGTCGGGGCGGATATCGGTGACAGCCAGATTGACGACCTTACCGTCCCAGAGCGGGGAGGCGCGGGCGATTTCCTCCAGCTTCGTCCGTAGCCGATCGACAGGCGCGGCGGGGTCGACATACAGCATCGCCGTCCCGATCAACGCGGCGTTCTCCCGGGTCCAGTTCTGGAAGGGCGTCTGGATGAAATAGGTCAGCGGGAGGACGAGGCGTCGCCAATCCCAAAGACGGACGACGACGTATGTGGCGGTGATCTCCTCGATGTTTCCCCACTCCTTCTCGACGATGACGGCGTCGTCGATCCGGATGGGCTGGGTCACTGCGATCTGGATGCCTGCGATAAGGTTGGTCAGCAGCGGTTGGAGGGCCAGGCCGACGATCAGGCTCGCCGCGCCTCCGGCGGCCAGCAGGCTGACGCCCCATTGCTTGACGCCCGGCACGGTCATCAGGGCCAGGGCCAGAGTAAAGAGTCCGACCAGGATCGCCATCGCCCGCCGCAGGATCCGCACCTGGGTCACGTGCTTGCGCGCCAGAAGATTGTCTTCGACGTCCACCTTGAAGCCACGCAGGTAGAGCGCCGCGCCGATGTCCAGCGCGGTCATGGCGATCCAGCCGATCAGGAGAATGAAGAGGACAAGCAGCACGTGCCGTCCCGCGTCGGCCTGGCCGGCCGAGAGCGGCGCTGCTGAAACGGCCGGGCCCAATGCGGCGACGATCAGCGCCATCCGCGTCGGGCGACGGGTGCGCGCGATCAGAGCCTGCCAGAAGGCGTCGCGGCGAGAGAGGGTTCGGCGGACCAGCCTGACCGCAAGGGCATGCGTCGCCAACGCCGCGAAGAGCGCGAGAGCGATCACGCAAAAGCTTACAAGCCAGGGCGGGGCCCAAGCGAACCCGGTGACGAACGAGGAAAGCGCGGTGGAAAAGGCGTCCATGACCAGGGCGAACGCCTCGCCGGGGTCATGGCTCCCTCAACCGCGTCAGCGCGCGCCGAACCAGCGCGCCGCCGCATAGCCGGCGGACGCCGCGACGGTGGTGATGAATGTCCCCCAGGCCATGTCGACCAGGGTGATCGTCGTCGACCAGGTCTTCATGGTCGCCTGGTTGGTCAGGTCGTAGGTGGCGTAAGCGACGAGGCCGAAGACGGCGGCGTGGACCAAAAGGCGCTTCCAGCCGCCCTCGCGCAGCGCCGGCATCACCGCCAGGATGACGATGCCCGCCACATAGAGCAGGTAGAAAACGACGGCCGGCGGCATTGAAGGCTTTTCAGCCAGGAGTTCGCCGATCCGGGGCTGGTACAGCCGATTGACCATCTGGGCCAGCCAGATGATGTCGAGGACCAGCATCGCCAGAGCGGTCCCGACATAGGCGACGGCGAACTGGATCATTGGGCCGTCTCCAAGGGAACCGGGCGCATCCGATAGTGGCTGACGCCCCATTCCTCGCCGCCGCGATGGCCGAACAGGCCAGCAGTCGCCAGGAAGAACAGGCGCCAGCGGCGGCGCCAGACTGTAGCGTGCTTGCCGTAGACCTCGGCGAGGATCGGATCGATCGTGGCGCGGCGGGCGTCGAAGTTCTCGAGCCACTGACGGGCTGTGCGGGCGTAGTGTTCGCCGCTCCAGCGCCAGTCGCGTTCGACGGTGAAGAGATCAGGGAACTGTCGCGGCAGGTCGTGGCTGGGCATCACGCCGCCGCTGAAAAAGTACTGCGCGATCCAGTCGGCGGGATCGTCGATCTCGAAGCGATAGGGCGTGTTCTTGTGCGTGAAGACGTGCAGGAAGAGCAGACCGTCCGGCTTGAGCCAACCGCGCACCCGGGTCAGCAGGGCCCGCCAGTTGGACATGTGCTCGAACATCTCCACCGAGACCACGCGGTCGAAGCGCTGGTCGGTCTGGAAGTCGTTCATGTCCGCGGTGATCACCGTCAGGTTCGTCAGGCCCATCTGGGCCGCGCGGGCCTCGATGAAGGCGCGTTGCGAGGCCGAGTTCGACACTGAAGTGATGCTGGAGTTGGGGCACCGTGAAGCCATCCATAAGGACAGCGAGCCCCAGCCGCAGCCCAGCTCCAGGACCGATTGCCCGTCCAGGAGATCGGCGTGTTCGGCCGTTTCACGCAGCGCCGCAGCCTCGCCCTCGGCCAGGGTGGTCGCGCCCGGCGGATAGAGTCCGCTGGAGTACTTCAGGTTCGGGCCCAGCACCGCCTCGAAAAACGGTGCGGGAAGCTCGTAGTGCTGTTCGTTGGCGTTGGCGGTATGGGTCGCGATCGGTCGCGTCTCCATCTCCCGGGCGAAGGCCGACGTCGCGTCGGACGGCGCGTGTTGCAGGCGGCGGCGGGCGTCGCCCACCAGAAAGTCGATGGCGGCGCGCGACACGACGTCGGGCATCGGCGCGTCCTCGAAGGCGTGGATCGCGGTCTTCACCAGGCTCATGCGTCAATCTCCGGGAGGATCGCTGACAGTTACGCGCCAAGGCGCTGTTCGGATGCGTCCGACCGTCGCAAGCTTGCGTACCTCTCATCAGCGCCGCCTTGGCGCGCTGGGAGATTGTCTTGGTCAACCTCGTTCCCCGTCAGTCTGTGGCCGTCGTCGGCTCCGGCGTGTCCGGCCTCTCCGCCGCGTGGCTTCTGTCCCACCGGCATGACGTGACGCTGTACGAGGCGGACAACCGACTAGGCGGTCATGCCAACACCATCCTCGCCGAAGGTGTGGCCGTCGACACCGGCTTCATCGTCTACAACGAGCCGAACTATCCGAACCTGACGGCTCTGTTCCGGCATCTCGGCGTCGAGACGACCGAAACCGACATGTCGTTCGGCGTTTCGCTGGACGGCGGCGCCTTGGAATACTCCAGCACCAAGCTGCTGGCGCAGAAGCGCAACGCCGTGAACCCGCGCTTCATCAAGATGCTGCTGGACGTCGTGCGGTTCTATCGCGAGGGGCGGAACATCCCAGCGGATCTGGAGCGGGGCGGGCTGTGCCGGCTGGACGACTACCTGCGCCGCCAGGGGTTCGGCCGCGCGTTCCAGGAAGATCACCTGCTGCCGCAGGCCGCCGCAATCTGGTCGGCCTCTTTGCGCGACATCCGCGAGTTTCCGGCCGCCGCGCTCCTGCGGTTCTTCGACAATCACGGCCTGATGCTGCCGATCGACAAGCGGCCGATCTGGCGAACCGTCGTCGGCGGCTCGGCGCGCTATGTCGAGAAGCTGGCCGCCGGCGTGTCGGGACCGATCCTCACCGGGCGTCCGGTCAAGGCCATCCATCGCGGGCCGGACGGCGTCAAGATCGAGGACGCGACGGGTGAGACCCGGGCGTTCGATCACGTGGTGATCGGCGCGCACGCCGACCAGGCGCTGTCGATGCTGGCCTCGCCGAGCATCGAGGAACGCGAGCTGCTAGGCGCGTTCCGCTACAGCCGTAACCGCGCAGTGCTGCACAGCGATCCGGCCCTGATGCCCCGTCGCCGTCGCGCGTGGGCCAGCTGGAACCACGTCGGTCGTCGCGGCGAGGACGGCGAGGGCGGCGTCACCTACTGGATGAACATCCTCCAGCCCTTGGGGACCGAGCGTCCGTACTTCCTGTCGCTGAACCCGATGCAGGATCCGGCCGGCCTGATGCACGACCAGGTCTATGAACATCCGCTGTTCGATGGTCCGGCCATGCTGGCCCAGCGCCGCCTGTGGTCGCTGCAGGGGCGTCGGCGCACCTGGTTCTGCGGCGCCTATTTCGGCTCCGGCTTCCACGAGGACGGCCTGCAGGCCGGTCTCGCCGTCGCCGAGCAGCTGGGCGGGGTGCGTCGCCCGTGGCTCGTGCCCAACCCGTCCGGCCGTATCGTTCTGGAGACGGCAGAGCCCGCCGCTGATCGCGAGTTGGTTGCGTGATCTCCCGCTCGGGGCTTTATGCGGGCCATGTCGTTCACGACCGGACCCGCCCCAAGCGCCATCACCTGCGCTATGGCGTTTTCATGTTGTTGCTGGATCTCGACGAGATCGAGGCGCTGAACGCACGGCTTCGTCTTTTCTCGCGCCGAACCTGGAACCTGGTCGGATTTCACGATCGCGACCATCTCGACGACCCCCATGCGACGCTCAAGGAAGAGATCCTGGCGAAGCTCTCAGCGCAGGGCCTGGCGGAGGGTGTAACCAGCATCCGCGTCCTGACCATGCCGCGGATTATGGGCAAGGGGTTCAACCCGCTCACCGTATTCTTCTGTCACGATGCGCAGGATCGTCTTCTCGCCACGGTCCATGCCGTACGTAATACTTTCGGGCAGCGTCACGATTACATCATGTCCGCACGCCTGGGCCTCGACGGCTGGGTCGAGCAGGAGGCGGGCAAGGCGTTCTACGTCTCGCCGTTTCTGCCCATGAACCTGCGCTACGACTTCGAAACCAAACCGCCCGCCGACGCGGTCAGCGTGGGGGTCGACGTGCTGGACGAGACCGGCGTCATCTTGTCGGCCACCTTCGCCGGCGCGCGTCGAACGCTGACCGATGGCGCCATCCTGAAGGCCCTGGCCACCCACCCCTGGCAGGTCGCCGGCGTTCTGGTGGCGATCCACTGGGAAGCCCTCAAGATCATCCTCAAGGGCTTCCGCTACTATCCGCAGGACAAGGCCACGCGCGGTCTGCGACGACCCGCTGCGACCTGAGCCGCCTTCAGGCCATCCAGGCTTCGAGGTCCTTCAAAGCCCGCAGGCTCATCAGCCGCTTCTTGGCGCGGCCGCGCTCCTTCAGCGGAATCTTCTTGCCGTCTTCGTCGACCTTGGGCGCTTCCAGCGGTGGCAAGAGGCCGTAGTTGATGTTCATCGGCTGGAAGCTGCCAGGGCCAACACCCGCATCCAGATGGCCGCCGGTGATGTGCTCCACGAGGGCTCCCAGGGCAGTGGTCGGCGGCGGGGCGTCGATCGGCGCGCCCTTACGGTCGGCGGCGGCGAAGCGGCCGGTGAGCAGGCCCATGGCGGCGCTCTCGACATAGCCTTCGACGCCGGTGACCTGGCCCGCAAAGCGCAGGCGCGGCATCGCCTTCATTCGCAGCGACTTGTCCAGAAGCTTGGGCGAATTGATGAAGGTGTTGCGGTGCAGGCCGCCCAGGCGGGCGAACTGGGCGTTCTCCAGGCCCGGGATCATGCGGAAGGTCTCAGCTTGGACGCCGTGCTTCAGCTTGGTCTGGAAGCCCACCATGTTCCACAGCGTGCCCAGCGCGTTGTCCTGGCGCAGCTGGACGATGGCGTAGGATTTGACGGTCGGGTCGCGGGGATTGGTCAGGCCCACCGGCTTCATAGGACCATGGCGCAGGGTCTCGCGGCCGCGTTCGGCCATGACCTCGATCGGCAGACAGCCGTCGAAATAGGGAACGTTCTCCCACTCCTTGAACTCGGACTTGGGGCCGGCCAGCAGGGCGTCGATGAAGGCCTCGTACTGGTCCTTGTTCATTGGGCAGTTGATGTAGGCGGCCGCGTCCCCGCCGGGGCCTTCCTTGTCGTAGCGCGACTGACGCCAGGCGACGTCCATGTTGATGGACTCAAAGTGAATGATCGGCGCGATGGCGTCGAAGAAGCTGAGCTGGCCTTCGCCGGTCAGGTCCAGGATCGCCTGGGCGAGCGCCGGCGAGGTGAGCGGACCCGTGGCGACGACGACATTGTCCCACTCCGCCGGCGGCAGGCCGGCGATCTCCTCGCGGACGATCGTGACCAGCGGGTGCTGCGACAGGCGCTTAGTGACTTCGGCGGAGAAGCCGTCGCGGTCGACGGCCAGGGCGCCGCCGGCGGGCACCTGGTGCTGGTCGGCGCAAGCCATGATCAGGCTGTCCAGCTTGCGCATCTCGGCGTGTAGCAGGCCCACGGCGTTGAACTGCCAGTCGTCCGAGCGGAACGAGTTGGAGCAGACCATCTCGGCCAGGCCGTCGGTCTGGTGGGCGTCGGTGACGACTTTGCCGCTGGCGTCGTCCTTGCGCATCTCGTGCAGGATCACCGGCACACCGTTTTGGGCGATCTGCCAGGCGGCTTCGGAACCGGCGAGGCCTCCGCCAATGACGTGGACAGGTTGGTAGGTCGAGTTCGTGGTCATGGCGCGCCCTATACCCCCGGCTGTCGTTTGGCGAAACCTCGTGTAGGCTCACGATCCTGGGCCGGGCCCTGCGCGCCGGGCGAGCATGGGGAGGGGACATGGCGAGGTTTTCCGTGACCGAGGCGGCGACAGCCGGGTTTGGTGTCATTGGCCGCAAGCCTTTGGCGGTGGTCGGCTGGGCGCTCGCCTTGGCCGTCGGGATGATCATTCCCGCGATCCTGGGCTTCGTGGCGCTGGGGCCGCAGTTCCAGCAGATGATACAGATCGCGATGACCCAGAAGGAGGGCGCGCCCGACCCAGAGTTTATGCGTCAGATGATGCAGGCGCAGTCGGGCATGACGGCGGCCAATCTGCTGTTCTGGCTGTGGTCGTCCTTCATCAAGGCGGTGTTCTGCGCGGCGGTGTTCCGTGCGGTTCTCACCCCCAATTCGTCTTCGTGGGCCTATCTGCGGATCGGTTCACGCGAGATGTGGCTGACCCTGCTGCTGCTGGTCGAGCAGGTGCTGATCATGATTGTCGCCTTCGTCGTGGCTCTGGTCATCGCGGTCTTAGCGGCGGTGGCGGGCGTCAGCGGCGGCGAGAATGGCGCGATGGCGGCGGTCAGCACGGCCTTTGTCGGCGCTGCGGTCGCCGTGATTGTTCTGGTGTGGGTGGCTTTGCGCCTGTCGATGGCTGCGCCGATGACCTTCGTCGACAACCAGTTCCGACTCTTCGAGTCCTGGGCGCTCACCAAGGGCCAGGGCTGGCGCCTGCTGGGCGTGGCGCTGCTGGTCGTCGTGTTCGTGATCGGTGTCGAGATCCTGGTCGCCGCGGTGCTGCTGGGGACGGTCTTCGCGGCAGGCGGATCGCTGGCGGCGTTGCACGGCGACGGCGGCTTTGAGGCCTTCATGGCGCGGCCGCCGCTGGACATCCTGCGCGACGTGTGGCCCTGGGCCGCCGTCATCGGGATGGTCGCAGCCCTGTTCAGCGCGGTGGTTCAGGCGATTTTCTACGCGCCGTGGGCGGCCGTTCATCGGGCGCTGACCTCGGAGACCTGACGCGCCGTGTCGCGGGCGTTACGCTCTCGGCAAATCTAGGGCTCGCTGCGCGCCGCCATCGCCAGACGCGCGACGAGACCCTAGATTGTCAGGGAGAGCGGCGACTCGTCCGAGCCTGGACCGAACGCCGCGCCTGAGGGACGGACGGGATGACGGAAGGATCGGCGGGAGTCAGCGCGACCCTGCGGGCGGGCCTTTCTGATGTGGGCGGCGCGGTGCGCGACTGCTGGGGCGCGTTGGCCTTCGCAGCGATGCTCAGCCTCGCTGCGGGCTCGGCGCCGTCAGGGGCGAGGTTCGTGATCGCTCTGATCGCCGGGGTCGTCGCCCAGGGCGCCCTGTTTCGGCGCGCTTTCAGCCGCGCGGCGGGGCTGAAGGGGCTGCGCTGGGGGCGGGACGAGTGGCGCTTGCTGGCCGCCCAGCTGATGATCCTGGGCCTGTTCGCCCTGATCGGCTCCATCCTGCTGGTGATTGTCGGCGGCGTCGCGCTGGGCGTCGCGCGTACCGCCGCGCCAGACTTTGATCCCTCGACCGCGGACGCCTGGCGCGCGGCGTTCGCCCAGGCCGGGCCTGCGGGCCTGGTTGTAGCGATTGTACCGCTGGCCAGTCTGTTCGTCCTGATCTGGCTGGGCCTACGCCTGTCGCTGTCCGCTCCCGCCACGGTCGATCAGGCCGGCGTGCGGGTGCTCAGCGCCTTTCCCCTGACCCGTGGGCGGACTCACATCCTGCTGATCGTCGGCCTTGCCATATCGATCCCGGTCATCGTCCTCAGCGCCCTGCTCGGCTTGGCGCCAGGGCAGGGCGCGGCGGTGGCGTCGGTGATGGCCGTCTGCACCTATTTCTACGCGATGCCCGCCTGGACCGGCGCGCTCGCCCACTTCTATCGCCACCGTGCGGAACAGTAGGACGCCTGGATGTCTGTACGCCCCGTCGACGCCGCCCTTGAAGGTCTGCAGACCATGCGCCGCCGGCCGCTGACCGTGCTGGCCTGGGCGGGCTTTTCG
This sequence comes from Caulobacter sp. BE264, assembly GCF_031457805.1. Classification (NCBI taxonomy): domain Bacteria; kingdom Pseudomonadati; phylum Pseudomonadota; class Alphaproteobacteria; order Caulobacterales; family Caulobacteraceae; genus Caulobacter; species Caulobacter sp. BE264. The sequence continues at coordinate 33,563 of NZ_JAVDXI010000001.1, forward strand.
CTCGTCATGCTGCCGATCCTCGGCCTCTTGGTGAAGATCGGGCTGGGCGAGGAGGGGCGCCAGGTCCTGGCCGGGCGTGGGTCCTCTGCCGATCCGCGTGAGCTGCTCGACCTCGTCATGAACCTGGGCGGAGTGATGGTGCTGCTGGTCGCCCTGGCCCTGCTGCTGGGGGCGGTGCTGCAGGCGGCGATCATCCGCTCGGTGCTTGAGCCCAGCAACGATCGCTTCGCCTACCTGCGGCTAGGCAAGGAAGAGATTCAGCTGCTGATCGTGTCGCTGATCACCTGGGCCACGGCGCTGCTGTGCACGATCATCCCGTCCGGCGTCGTGGTGCTGGGCTCATCGTTGCTGTCGGGCGCGGCGGCGGCGTGGTTCGCGTTCCTCGGCGCCCTGTCGGTGATCGGCTTCTCGCTGTGGGTGGCGGTGCGCCTGTCGCTGCTGGGGCCGCACGCCTTCTCACATCATCACATCGACATCCGTGCGGCCTGGATCCAGACCCACGGACAGTTCTGGCGGCTGCTGGGCATGTTGGTGCTGACGATCGTGATCTGGATCCTCGTCCCGCTGCTCGGCGCGGCCGTGGCCGGGGTGATCGGACAATCGCTCACGGCGGTGGTCAATCTGGGCGCCAGCGGCCTGGCGGCCAGCAGCTCGTGGCTGATCCTGACCCTGCTGGCCAATCTGCTGCTGGCCCCGATCTTCCTGACGCTGCAGACGGTGATCCTGGTCGCCGCCCCGGCCCGCGCTTTCGCCCAGCTGAACCAGGACGAGATCGACGCGGGCCTTCACGCCTAACTCACGCGGTCGCGCTGGGCCGGGCGGCCATCCGTTCGCGCCAGGCCAGGACGTGCTTGGCCTCGGCGGGTGTCGACAGGCCGGTGAAGTCGGCGAAGTCCAGCGTGGTCTGTCCGGTGATGTCGGCGATCGTGTAGGTGTCGCCGGTCAGGTAAGGGCGGCCGTCGGACAGTTCGCGGTCCAGCCAGAGTTGCGCCTTCTCGACCACTTCGCGGTTGGATTCGCCAAACTCGACGTTCTGCTTCAGCAGGCGCGCGGTCAGCGGATGGGCATGGCGCCAGAACATCCCGACCGGGACCATCAGGCGAAACTCCATCCGCCGGGTCCACATATCGACCTGGGCTTGCTCAAGCGCGCTAACGCCGAAGAGCGCCGGATCGGGGTGCAGCACCTCGAAATAGCGGCAGATGGCGATCGTCTCGCTGATCGTGGTCCCGTCGTCCAGCTCAAGCACTGGCACCTGCCCCAGACTGTTGCGCGCCAGGTGTTCGGGGCTGCGGTGTCCGCCTTCGCGCAGACCGATGCGGATCTCCGGAACCTCCAGACCCTTCTCCGCCAGAAAGATGCGCACCCGCCGCGGATTGGGCGCGGGCATGGCTTCGCCGTAGAGTTTCATCAGACCTCCCTCGGCCGCTTGCGATGGGCCGTTCAAACAAACGTTAGAGCTCGGCGTATCGGAAGCAAGCCAGTCAGTGTCGATTTCGCGTGGGACGCTCTGTTGAACCGCCGCGAACCTTGTTAGGCCTAGGGGTGAACCTGGGTCCCACCATTCCAAGAGTAAGTCATGGCGAAGTTCTCGGCCTCCGACGCGGCCTTTTCTGGTTTCCGCCTCGTGCGGGAGAACCTGAAGACGGTGGGCGTGTGGATCGCGGTGATGACCGTGGTGTCGATCATCGCCAACGCGCTGACGATCCATTTCTTTGGGGCGCAGATGGAAGCGGCGATGTCGCTGATGACCAACCCGGATGGACCCAGCCCCGACGAGATGACCAAGCTCGCCGACCAGATGACGCCCACGCTTCTGTGGACGCTGCCCTACAACCTGATCGTCCAAGGGGTCACGCTGGCGGCGCTCAACCGGCTGATCCAGCGCCGTGGCGACGACCGTTTTGCATACCTTCGGGTGGGCAAGGACGAGTTGCGCCAGATCGTGGTCTCGATCCTGACCGGCTTGCTGATGATGGCTTTGCTGTTCGGGGCGGCCCTGGTCGTGGGTCTGCTGGCGGCGGTCGGCGGCGGCCTCCTGAGCGCCCTCGTGATGCTCGGCGCCATCGTTGGGGCGATCTACCTGCTGGTCCGCTTGTCGCTGGCCAGCGCCATGACCTTCGACAAGGGCGAGATCGTCTTCTTCCGGTCCATGCAGGTCACCAAGGGGGCCTTCTGGTCGCTGCTCGGCGCCTATGTGGTCGCCGCCGTGATGAGCATGATCGTCTGGTTGCTGATCGTCATCATTGTCTACGCGGCGGTCGCGATCGTGACAGGCGATTTCTCGGCGGCCGGCAACGCGCTGCGCGCCGACACCACCTCGCTGAGCAGCTACTTCACGCCTTCGGGGATCGTGCAGCAGCTGTTCTCGGGTTTCATGGCGGTGCTGAGCGCCCTGATCATGCTGTCGCCGGCGCCGACCATCTACAAGGCGCTGCGTCAGGGCGAGGCCCCCGCCGAAAACGCCGGCGGCTGGTAGGCTCAAGCGTCACTCGGAACGATAAGCGCCCCGGAGATCGCTCTCCGGGGCGTTTTGTTTTAGACCCGCGCCCGCCGCCAGGACGGGCTGCTGAGCGTCAGGCGCGCTTGGCCTTCAGCGCCGCCACCCGCGCCTTGCGGCGTTCCTCGTGGCGGTCCAGCAGTTCCTTCAGATAACGACCGGTCCAGCTGGCCTCGACCTTGGCGACGTCCTGCGGCGAGCCCACCGCGACGATCTCGCCGCCGCCATCGCCGCCCTCTGGGCCGAAGTCCAGCAGCCAGTCAGCGGTCTTCACCACGTCGAGATTGTGCTCGATGACGACCACGGTGTTGCCCTGGTCGGCCAGTTCGTGCAGCACCTCAAGCAGCTTCTTGGTGTCCTCGAAATGCAGGCCGGTGGTCGGCTCGTCGAGGATGTAGAGCGTACGCCCCGTGGCGCGCTTGGACAGCTCCTTGGACAGCTTCACACGCTGGGCCTCGCCGCCCGACAGGGTCGTCGCCTGCTGGCCGACCTTGATGTAGCTGAGGCCGACGCGCTTGAGCGTCTCCATCTTGTCGCGGATCGGCGGCACGGCCTTGAAGAAGTCGGCGGCCTCCTCGACGGTCATGTCCAGCACGTCGGCGATCGTCTTGCCCTTGAACACCACGTCCAGGGTCTCGCGGTTGTAGCGCTTGCCCTTGCAGATATCGCAGGTGACGTAGACGTCGGGCAGGAAGTGCATCTCGATCTTGATGACGCCGTCGCCCTGGCAGGCCTCGCAGCGGCCGCCCTTGACGTTGAAGCTGAACCGGCCTGGGCCATAGCCGCGCGCCTTGCTCTCGGGCAGGCCGGCGAACCAGTCGCGGATCGGCCCGAAGGCGCCGGTATAGGTCGCCGGGTTCGAGCGCGGGGTGCGACCGATCGGGCTCTGGTCGATGTCGATGACCTTGTCGAAGTGCTCCAGGCCCTCAATGCGCTCGTGCGGGGCGGGGGCGTCGCTGGCGTTGTTCAGCCGGCGCGCGGCGGCCTTGTAGAGCGTCTCGATCGTGAAGGTCGACTTGCCGCCCCCCGACACGCCGGTGATGCAGGTGAAGGTGCCGACGGGGATCTCGGCCGTGACGCCCTTGAGGTTGTTGCCGGTGGCGCCGACGACGCGCAGCATCTTCTTCTTGCTGAACGGGCGGCGCTGTTCGGGCACCTCGATCTCGCGGGCGCCAGTCAGGTACTGGCCCGTCAGGCTCTTGGGATTGGCCATGATCTCGGCCGGCTTGCCCTGGGCGACGATCTCGCCGCCGTGGACGCCGGCGGCCGGACCCATGTCGATCACATAGTCGGCGGTGAGGATGGCTTCCTCGTCGTGCTCGACGACCAGCACCGAGTTGCCGAGGTCCCGCAGGCCCTGCAGCGAGGTCAGCAGGCGGGTGTTGTCGCGTTGGTGCAGACCGATCGACGGCTCGTCCAGCACGTAGAGCACACCCGTAAGGCCCGAGCCGATCTGGCTGGCCAGGCGGATACGTTGGCTCTCGCCGCCCGACAGCGTGCCAGAGCCGCGCGACATGTTCAGGTAGTCCAGGCCCACATCGACGAGGAACCGCAGGCGGTCGTTGATCTCCTTCAGGATCCGCCGGGCGATCTCCATCTGTTTGGCGGTCAGCTGGTCTTCCAGGCCGCTGAACCAGTCCCGGGCGGGCCGGATCGCCATCATCGAGACCTCGGCGATGTCCTTGCCGGACACCTTCACCGCCAGGGCCTCGGGCTTCAGGCGCTTGCCGTGGCAGGTTTCGCAGGGGGTGTCAGACTGGAAGCGGCCCAGCTCCTCGCGCACCCAGCTGGAGTCGGTTTCACGCCAGCGACGCTCGAGGTTCGGCAGCACGCCCTCGAAGGGCTTTTCGACCTCGTACTTCCGGGCGTTGTCGTCATAGACGAACTTGATCTTCTGGCCTTTCGAGCCGTTCAGCACGACGTCGCGGGCGTCTGCCGACAGCTTGTGCCACGGCTCGTCCATCGAGAAGCCGTAGTGCCGCGCCAGGGCTTGCAGGGTCTGGGTGTAGAGCGGCGAGGGGCCCTTGGCCCAAGGCGCCACCGCGCCGCCGTGCAGGGTGCGGTCCTTGTCAGGGATGACGAGGTCGGCGTCGAAGGCCAGCTTCGCGCCCAGGCCGTCGCAGACCGGGCAGGCGCCGGCCGGATTGTTGAACGAGAACAGGCGCGGTTCGATCTCGGCGATGGTGAAACCGCTGACCGGGCAGGCGAAGCGCTCCGAGAACAGAATCCGCTTGGGCTCGGTCTCGCCTTCCTCCAGCGTGGCGAACTCGGCCACGGCCAGGCCGTCGGCCAGGCGCAGGGCCTGTTCGATGGAGTCGGCGAGGCGCTGCTCCATGTCGGGCTTGGTCACCACGCGGTCCACGACCACGTCGATGTCGTGCTTGAACTTCTTGTCGAGGGCCGGGGCGTCCTCGATCGGGTAGTACTGCCCGTCGATCTTCAGGCGCTGGAAGCCGGCCTTCTGCCACTCGGCGATCTCTTTCTTGTACTCGCCCTTGCGGTCGCGAACGACGGGGGCCAGCAGGTAGAGCCGCGTGCCCTCGGGCAGGGCGGTGATCTTGTCGACCATCTGGCTGATGGTCTGACTCTCGATCGGCAGGCCGGTGGCGGGGGAGTAGGGGACCCCGACCCGTGCCCACAGCAGGCGCATGTAATCGTGGATCTCGGTCACCGTGCCGACGGTCGAGCGCGGGTTGCGGCTGGTGGTCTTCTGCTCGATCGAGATCGCCGGCGAGAGACCTTCGATCAGATCCACGTCCGGCTTGCTCATCAGCTCCAGGAACTGACGCGCATAGGCCGAGAGGCTCTCCACGTAACGGCGCTGGCCCTCCGCGTAGATCGTGTCGAAGGCCAGGGACGACTTGCCCGAGCCCGACAGGCCGGTCAGCACGACCAGCTCGCCGCGCGGGATGTCGACGCTAACGTCCTTGAGATTGTGCTCACGGGCGCCGCGAACGCGGATGAAGTTCAGTTGCTCAGCCATGATGTCCGGAACGTTGGACCGCGACATCGGTCGCGGCGCAGCGGCTATATGTAGGGCTCAGCGCGCGGATTAACACAAGAACAAGATGCGAACAAATGTCGCGCGCGCGCGCTGCGCCGCCTGCTGACAGATACTGTCAGCAGTGCGCGCTTGAACGGCGTTCGTTCGCAATCCCTAAACCCTGTTTGGAAGCGTCATCTTTAGGCTGAGCATGTTTCTTCGGTCACGCCCGGGCGAGATCCCGGCGTTGAGGGAAGAACGCTCATGGCCAAGAAGGCCGCCGAAAGCGGGAAGCAGGAAGCCAAGCATGACGCGTTCGACGCGCTGAAGGCTCCCAAGCCGCGCTCGATCGTCATCGACATGCTGGTGTTTGTCGGCGGGATCGGATCTCTGATCTATGTCCTGAACACCATGACGCCCAACTAGGCCACTAATCGCCGCGCTTGCCGAACGCTGTTCGCAAGCGTAGACACCGTGCCTTCCCATCCGATGGAGGCCCCCATGATCAGCAAGCCGGAAGACCGCTTCGTCCTTCCCGTTTCCCTGACCGTGGGCTCAAATGTCCTTCATCACCTTGGATTCCGTTTCCGCCGCCACGCCTGACGGCCGGCTTCTTTTCGAAAATCTGAACCTGACCATCGGGTCTGAGCGCATCGGTCTCGTTGGCCGTAACGGCGTGGGCAAGAGCACCTTGCTGGGGTTGATCGCCGGCGCGCGGGCGCCAAGATCCGGAACCATCGCCAAGACCGGCTCCGTCGGGGTCCTGGAACAGACGCCGGACCTTTCCAACCAGATCCGAGTGGTGGACCTGCTTGGCGTCGGCGCGGCCTGGGATCGCTTGTCGCGTATTGAACGTGGCGCGGCCGATGACGCCGATCTTTGCGACGCCGACTGGACCTTGCCAGCCAGGCTTGACCAGGCCTTGTCCGATGTCGGCCTGACGGGCCTGGACGTCGAGCGTCCGGCGCCGTCGCTTTCGGGCGGCCAGGCGACCCGCGTGGGCCTCGCGCGGCTGCTGCTCGCCGCGCCCGACGTTCTGCTTCTAGACGAGCCCACAAACAATCTCGACGCCGAGGCGCGCAGGGTGATTGCTCGACTGCTAGCCCGCTGGCGGGGCGGGGCGGTGGTCGTCAGCCACGATCGCGCCCTGCTGCGCGACATGGACCGGATCGTCGAGCTCTCATCGCTGGGCGCGCGGTCCTATGGCGGCGGCTATGACCTCTACGCGGAGCGCAAGGCGCTGGAGGTCGAGGCCGCCCAGCGCGATCTCGACCACGCCGAGCGCGAGGTGAGGCGCGTGGCTCGGGAGGTTCAGGTGGCCCGCGAGCGCAAGGCTCGTCGCGACGCCGCCGGTCGCCGCTTCGCTGACCGGGGCGGGACGCCGAAGATCCTGCTCGGCGCCATGGCGGAGCGGGCCGAGAACAGCGGGGGCAGGGAAGACAAGCTCGCCGAAAGGCTGGCTGCCCAGGCGCAGGCCGCCAAGGCGTCGGCCGAGGCGCACGTAGAGCGGGCCAGAGCGTTGGGTTTTGCGCTGCCAACCAGCGGTCTGTCCGAAGGGCGAACAGTCCTGGCGCTGGACGATGTCGCTTTCGCCTGGCCGGGCGGCGAGCCTGTCATCGACGCCTCTTCCTTGCGGATCACGGGTCCGGAGCGCGTGGCGCTGAGCGGTCCGAACGGCGCGGGCAAGACCACGCTCATCCGTTTGATCACCGGCGCGCTGCCGCCAACGCACGGCTCGGTGCGGCTGGGCGCGCCGTTCGCGCTGCTCGACCAGCGCGCCGCCCTGTTGCGGGACGACCAGACGATCCTGGAGAACTTCCAGCGCCTGAACCCGAGCGCGGGGCTCAATGAGGCGCATGCGAGCCTTGCGCGGTTCCTGTTTCGCAACACCGCAGCGTATCAGCCGGCGGGGACCTTGAGCGGCGGCGAACGTCTGCGAGCGGCCCTGGCCTGCGTGCTCTGCGCCGCGACCCCGCCCCAGTTGTTGATCCTGGACGAACCGACCAACCACCTGGACCTAGCCTCGATCGAGGCGATCGAAGCTGCGCTGTCGGCCTATGACGGCGCGCTGTTGGTCGTCAGCCATGACGAGGATTTCCTGGCGGCGATCGGCGTCGAGCGGCGGATCGCGCTCAAAAAGCGTGACGGCGCGGATGATGTTGGCTAAAGCTATGTGACCGGTAACATCGAGCGTGACTCGAAGATCCGCGGCACAGGGCGAGGACGATATGGACGGCGGTCGAGATCATCCGCTGAGGGTGGCGCTGAGCGAGCTGATGCATCTGAGGGCGCTGCCGCTGGACCGCGCGCCGGTCCGGCTGCGCCAATGGGTTTTCCTGGTGGACGCCGCTGATCGTGGCGCCGAAGCCGCCTTCGTCGGCTTGGTCGCGCCGGGCCAGGATCCAGCGCTCGGTCGGGTCCTGGTGGCCGACGAGGGGGGCGGCTGGCTCTGGGAGCGGCATCAGGAGTTCTCGACCTGGACGTGGTTCGCCTACGGGCCGCTGGGTGACTCGCTGGGGTTCGACGCTCAGCCGTCGGAGATCTTTTTTTGGCTCTATGGCGCGCCTGGCGAAGTTTTTCGCGGCGTCGAGATCTCGGTCTCCGCGCCGGGCGCGACTCCACCCGACGAGGCGGTGCTGGGGCGCCATATCGACCTGCATCGCTGCGTCTCGTGCGAGGTCTTCGACGGCGCGGCGCGGATCTGGAGCGACTTCCGCCTGCGCGAGGGCGGGACCGGTCGCATCCACGTCGCCAACCACGGCCTCGCCCATGACGAGGTGTCGCGGCTGGTCCAGACCCTGCTCGAGATCGGCAACTATCGAAAGCTGGCCCTGATCGGCTTCCCGCCGGCGCGCGAACTGCTGGCCTGGCTGGACGGGGCCGAGGCCCGGCTGGCGGCGATCACCAGCGGACTGGCGACGGGCGACGACAGTCAGGCGGTTCTGGATCAGCTCCTGGCGCTGTCGGCCGAGGTGGAGCTGCGGGCGGCGAAGAACCAGTTTCGGCGTGGCGCGACCGAGTCGTATCACCGGCTGACACTGGATCGCCTTGAAGCTCTGCGCGAGCGCCGGGCGCCCGGCCACTCGACCATGAGCGAGTTCATCGCCCGACGCCTGCTGCCGGCCATGCGCACCCGAGAGGCGGCCGATCGGCGGCTTGACGATCTCTCGCTGCGGATCGCGCGCAGCGGCGACCTTCTGCGCACCAAGCTCGGCCTGGTCCAGGACCGCCAGAACCAGGAAACCCTGCGCGGCATGGACGCCAGCCTGCAACTGCAGACCAAGCTGCAGGGGCTCGTCGAGGGGCTGTCGATCTTTGCGGTCGGCTACTATGTCCTGGGTCTGCTGGGCTATCTGCTCAAGCCCTGGCTCCACGGCTGGCCCGGCGGCGCCGAGCTTTTGTTGTCGGGCCTCGTTCCCTTGGTCCTGATCGTGGCCGCCGCCAGCCTGCATCGCCGCAAGAAGCGGTTGATCGGCGGGCGGGACTAGCTCTTAGTCCCGGGCTTGGACCTCGACGCCTTCATCCGCGAACGCCTGCCGCTGGAGCCCGCGCCCGGCGTTTCCGAGGTGCGGCTGCATTGCGCCGGACCGCGTAGCGGCCTGTCGCGGCTGGCCGAAGCCGACGCTGATTTCGGCTCGCCCTACTGGGCCCGACCTTGGGGCGGGGGACTGGTCTTGGCGCGGCATGTTCTGGACAAGCCCCAGACTGTGACGGGGCGGCGCGTGCTGGATCTGGGCGCGGGATCAGGACTGGTGGCGATCGCGGCGGCCCTGGCGGGCGCGGCGGACGTGATGGCGGTGGATGTCGATCCCTGCGCCGTCGCAGCGGCGCGGCTGAACGCCCAGGCCAATGGCGTCGCCGTTCGGTGCCTGCGGACCGATTTGCTGGAGGGCGAGCCGCCCGAGGTTGATCTCGTGTTGGTCGGGGATCTGTTCTACGCGCCGGACCTGGCGACCCGGACCGAGGCTTTCCTGCGCCGATGTCGCGCGGCCGGCCTTATGGTGCTGATCGGAGATCCCTGGCGCGCGCCACTGCCGATTAAGCGCTTGCGCGTGTTGGCGCGCCACGCTGTGACCGATTACGGCGATCCAAGCGGGGCGAGCCGCGAGGCCGCCGTCTTCGAACTGATCTAACTCAAGCCTTGCGATTCAGCGTGATCGCAGCGCCATGTTGCGGGCGGTCATTGACCATGCCGCCGGCGCCATAGGTGGTGGCCGGCGCCGCGCGTTGGCTGGCGACTTCCTGGGCGATCGCATGGACCAGGCCCTCTGTGACGATCTTGGCCGCTTCCACGGCGCGCGACTGACGGGCGAGGACCGCGTCAAAGGCCTCGGTCGCGCGCATTAGGCGCTGGCGAAGCTCCAGGCGCGCGCTCTCGACCAGGGCGACATTGGCCCGAACCCGCATCGACTCGTGACGATAGAGGTTGGCCAGCTTCGAGGTCTCCTCGACGTGCTGGGCCGCGTCATGCGGACGGTGGGTCTCGAACGCGACGGCCTGTTTGGCGATCAGGTCGGTCAGGCGCTCGGTCAGCAGGATCAACTGGTGGACGCGATCATCGGCGTCTACGGCGGCGATGGCCATGACTTACTCCTTCAGGCCCTGAAGCTTCAGCATTTCGCGCTGGATTGAGGAGGCAAGGCCGACGCCGCCGGCCTTGGCGATCTCTTTGGACATGGCGTCGGTCAGGATCGACTTGAACATCGCCTCGCCGTTGCCGCCGCCGAAGGGCGCGGAGGTTTTCACGCCCTCGAACATCTGCTGGGTCATCACCGACAGGAACGAGGCCTCGAAATTCTTGGCGGTCTCGGCGATGCGGGCGCGCTTGGCCTTCTCCTCGACCGACGTCACCAGTTGCTTGGCGGTGGTCGCGGCGGCGTCGATGCGTGGGGTGCTGGTCAGGGCGGATAGGACGGTCATCACATCACCTCGATATCGGCTTGCAGCGCGCCCGCAGCCTTCACAGCCTGCAGGATCGAGATCATGTCGCGCGGCGTGACGCCAAGCGCGTTGAGGCCGCCGATCAGGCTCTTCAGTGAGGGGGCGCCGCCGAGGGTGAGAAGCTTCTTGCCCTTCTCTTCCTCGACATTGACCGTCGATTGCGGAACCACGGCGGTCTGGCCCTGGCTGAAAGGGGCCGGCTGGCTGACGCCGGGGGTCTCTTGGACCGTGATCGTCAGGTTGCCCTGGGCGATGGCGACCTGGCTGATGCGCACGTCGTCGCCCATGACGATGACGCCGGCCACTTCGTCGATCACCACCTTGGCCGGACCGTCGGGCTCGACCGTCAGGTTCTCGATGTTGGTCATGAAGCTGATCATGTCCATGCCGGGGGGAGGGCGGGTGGCGATGATCGTGGGGTTCTGGGCCTGCGCGCAGCCGGGGAACTTGGCGTTGATGGCGTCGGCGATGCGGCGGGCGGTGGTGAAGTCCGGATTGCGCAGCGTCAGGCGCATGATGTCCATATTGACCATCTGGAAGCCGGTCTCGCGCTCGATGACGCCGCCGCCCGCGATGCGACCGGCCGTGGGCACGCCCTTGGTGACCGAGCTGCCCGAGGCGCCGCCGGCCGAGACCGAACCGGTCTGCACCGTGCCCTGCGCCACCGCGTAGGTCTGACCGTCCGCGCCCTGCAGGCTAGTGACCAGCAGGGTGCCGCCCAGCAGGCTCTTGGCGTCGCCGAGGGTCGAGACGGTGACGTCGACCTTGGATCCTGAGGCGGAGAACGGCGGCAGGTTGGCCGTGACCATGACTGCGGCGGTGTTCTTGGTGTTCAGGTTGTTGTCGCGGACATTGACGCCCTGCCGCTCGAGCATCGCCTCCAGGCTCTGCTTGGTCATCGGGGCGTTGCGCAGGCTATCGCCGGTGCCGTTGAGGCCAACGACGATGCCATAACCGATCAACTGGTTCTCGCGAACGCCCTCGAAGGCGACGATGTCCTTGATCCGCGACTTGGCCAGGGCGGGCGCGCCCACCAGGCAAGACGCGGCGACCAGGGCGGTCAGAACGGTGCGAAAGAATGAACGCGGCATGGCTGTCCCGTGGCGGGGAGACGTCCCCGCGCCGCCCCCTGCCAGAAGCGGGCCAGTTTCATGAACGTGTCCAATCCCTTGTGACTCAAGGGATTCTGCGATGGGCGGCCGTATAGCCGGCGCCTCGCGGCAGATTCTGCCCGGCATTAACCATACTTCAAGCGCCGGGGCTGATAGTGATTGGTGTGGCGAGGTCAGTGACTCGCGCGCGTGGCTTTTGGAGCTGTCGGATGAAGGTTTCCAGCACGGGGGGCGTCTCGGCGACCGGCGCGTCGCGGGCCAAGCCGGCCGGTGGATCGTCGGGTTTTTCCCTGCCTTCGGTTAACGCCGCCAGCGGTGCGGCCAGCACGGCCTCGGTCGGGGGGCTCACGGGCGTCGGATCGGTCGACGCGCTCCTCGCGCTGCAAGCGGCAGGCCCGGTCGGGGGTCCGCTGGAGCGCCGCAAGCGGGCGGTGCGCCGCGCCGACAATATCCTCGATATCCTGGGCGAAGTTCGCATCGCCCTGATCGACGGCGAGATCTCGCACGGCGCTCTGGATCGTCTGTCGCGCGCGATCCGCGAGCAGCGCGACGCCACCGACGACCCCCGCCTGGAGGGGGTTCTCAACGAGATCGAGACCCGCGCCGCCGTCGAGCTGGCCAAGCTGCAGGTCAGGGCCGGGTAGCATGGTTTGGTCGGAGATCCGAGCCGCACGATCTCCGCGCCGCGCTTGGTCCGCTCGCGCGTTTTGTCTGCATCATCGTCGCGCTTCCGGTCTCCGCGAGCGAAAGTGTTCCTCTGAACGCGCCGCTCACGCGAGGTTCATTGAACGCGGCTCACCTTTTGGTATAAGCACCCGGCCTTCGAGGGCTGAGTTCATTGGGGCGTGAGGCGTTAATGCAAACGGCCACAGTTCTAGTAGAGAAATCCGACTATCGTCCTTCCGAGGACGAGCCTTTTATGAACGACCGGCAGCTTGAGTATTTCAAGCAGAAGCTGCTGGCCTGGAAGGAAGAGATCCTCCGCGAATCTCGCGAGACGGTTTCCCATCTCCAGAAAGAAACCGAGAACCACGCCGATCTGGCCGATCGCGCGTCTTCGGAAACTGATCGAGCTCTTGAGCTTCGTACCCGTGATCGCCAACGCAAGCTGATCTCCAAGATCGACCAGGCCCTGCGCCGCGTCGAAGACGGCTCGTATGGCTATTGCGAGGAGACGGGCGAGCCGATCGGCCTGGCCCGACTGGAAGCTCGCCCGACGGCGACCATGAGCGTCGAGGCCCAGGAACGTCACGAGCGCCGCGAACGCGTCCACCGCGACGACTAAGCGCCGACTTGGCGCGCCCTCCGGGGCGACTGGTGTGTTTTGAAGCGGCCTTGGGCGGGGAGCCTGGGGCCGCTTTTGTTTTTCGACACCGCTCTTGCAAGCGCGTGCAGGTCGCCGGACAGTCCACGGCATGAAAAAGCTTTCGACATTCCGCTGGGCCGTTGCTGCGGCCCTTGTCGCCATCGGGTCTGCTTCCATGGCCCATGCCGCTGATCCGCCGGCGACCGAGCGTTGGTGGAGCCACGTCAAGGTTTTGGCCGACGACGGCATGGAAGGCCGCCTGGCCGGGACGCCCGGCTACGACCGCGCTGCGGCCTATGTCGCCGACCGCTTCGCCGCCCACGGCCTGAAACCCGCCGGGACGCAGGGCTACCTGCAATCGGTGGCGTTCGCCGTGCAGCGCGTCTTCCCGGATCGTTCCTCTGTCACCTTGACCACGGCCGGCGTGTCGACGCCGCTCGTTCTGGGGGACGATCTGGTGCTGACCGCCCGGATCGCCCAGCCGGCGAACCTTCCCGACGCGCCTCTGGTCTTCATCGGCTATGGGCTGCACATGCCGGAAGTCGGACACGATGACTTCGCTGGCGTCGATCTGCGCGGCAAGGTCGCCGTGGTGCTGAGTGGCGGCCCCTCGAACGTTTCAGCCTCGCTGCGCGCTCACGCCGCTCGGGAACGCTGGGAGCCGCTTGAGAAGGCTGGCGCCGTTGGCCTGATCTCCATCCAGAACCCCAAGCAGGTCGAGATTCCATGGGCGCGCTCCAAGCTCCGCGCGACCGAACCGGCCATGCGTCTTGCTGATCCGGCGCTGAACCCTGTGAAGGGAGAATTCTTCACCGCCGCCATGAACCCGGCCCAAGCCGGCAAGTTGTTTGCCGCGTCCGGGCGGACTCTGGAAGACCTGCTGGTCCTGGCTGACGCGGGCAAGGCGCTGCCCGGCTTTGCGCTGAACCAGAGCGTTAAGGCGACGGTGGCGCGGGAGACGACCTCGGCCGTATCGCCGAACGTCGTCGCCCTGCTGCCCGGCTCGGACCCCGTCCTGTCAAACGAGTATGTCGTCCTCACCGCACACCTCGACGGTCTGGGCGTGGGGGCCGCCATTGACGGCGACGCGATCAACAATGGGGCGATGGACAACGCCAGCGGCGTGGCTTCGCTGATTGAGCAGGCCGCCGCTCTGAAGACGGGGACGCCGCCTAAGCGCTCGATCCTGTTCGTCGCCGTGACAGCGGAGGAGCAGGGACTGCTGGGCTCGCAGTACTTCGCCGAGCGGCCGACCGTGACCAAGAGCGCCATCGTCGCCAACGTGAACATGGACATGTTCATGCCCTCGCGTCCGGCGACGAACATCATTGTGATGGGCGAAGAGGAGTCGACGCTGGGGCCCGTGGCGCGGCGCGCGGCCGCCAGCCAAGGCTTCACCGTGATGCCAGATCCTGCGCCGAACCAGCTCTCGTTCGTACGCTCGGATCAGTACAGCTTCATCCGGACCGGCGTACCGGCCCTGGCCGGTCGTCTGGCCCATCCGGTAGGCTCTCCCGAAGCGGCCGCTGACCGCCAATGGCGCGCCGAGCGCTATCATGGGCCGAAGGATGATCTTTCCCAGCCCTTCGATCTGCCGACGGCGGTACGTTTCAACGCCTATATGGCGACGCTGATCAGCGAGATCGCCAACACGCCCGAGCGCCCGCAATGGCTCCCGAACAGCTTTTTCCGGCGGTTTTCGACCGGAAAGTAGGCCCCGTCGCGCGCGGCTGACCGAGAATGGCCCCAGACCCCTGGGGCCATTTTCTTGTAACGCGCCGGCCCCCTCGGATTGGGAAGGCCGGCGCTCGTAAGCCTACTTCACCGGATTGCCGTCAGCGTCGATGTTCCGAGGCTCAAGGCCCATGGCCTTCAGCTTGGGTTCTACCGTGGCCCGATCACCGACCACGACCCAGACCAGTTCGTCGGGCTTGATCACCTTCTTGGCCGCAGCCGTGGCGGCGTCGAGCGTCACCGAGCGAACATAGTTCGAGTAGTTCTCCGGATAGCTGTCGGGCAGGTTGAAGTTGACCAGTTCAGAGATCGACCCGCCGACGCCAGCGGCGGTTTCCCATGAGCCGGGCAGAGACAGCGTCAGGCTGTTCTGGGCCTTTGCCAGTTCGGCGGCGGTGATCGGCTTGTCGCCGATGATCCCCAGCAGCTCCTTGCGGGCCTCGGCGAACGACTCGGCGGTCTTGTCGGTTTGGACAGGGGCGTAGGCCTGGAACAGGCGCGTGCCGCGGGCGGCGCGCACGAAGCTGCCGGCGCCGTAGGACCAGTGCTTGTCCTCGCGCAGGTTCATGTTCAGGCGTGAGACGAAGTCGCCGCCGAACAGGGTGTTCATGACGTCGATCGCGGCTTCATCGCTGGGATCACGAGCAGGGACCAGATTACCAACCATCAGCATCGACTGCTGGGCGCCTGGCTTGTCGATCAGATAGACCGCGCCCTTGCCCGGCGTGGCGGTGACCGGCGGCTTGGCCTTGGCCTGGGCGCCCGTCCAGCTCCCCAGCTGAGCCTCCAGCTTGGGCATGATCTGGTCCAGCGTGGTGTCGCCGACGATGATCAGGGTGGCGTCCTTCGGCTGCAGCCACGCCTTCTGGTAGGCGATCAGGTCGTCGCGCGTGATCGAGCCGACGCTGGCCTCGGTCGAGAGCACGCCATAGGGGCTGGATGGGCCATAGGCGAGCACCGGCAGGATCCGCGAAGCCATGGCGTTCGGACTCTGCTTGGCCTGCTGGATGCCGGCGATCGACAGGCGCTTGCGACGGGTCAGGTCCTCCGGCGTGTAGGCCGGGTTGCGCAGGATGTCCGCATAGAGCGCCAGGGCCGGATCAAGGGTGGTGGTCAGGGTGTTCAGCGAGACCGTCGAAGTATCGAGGCCGTTGCTGGTGCGCACCGACGCGCCCAGTTGGGCCAGCTCACGGCTCAGGGTGAGGTTGTCGCGTTGGGTGGTGCCCTCGGTCATCATGCCCACCGCCAGCGAGGAGACGCCGGCCTTGCCGGCGGTCTCGGCCGCCTGGCCGGCGTCGAACAACAGGCTCAGCTGGACCTGCGGCGTCTCATGACGCTCGGCCAGCACGACCTTCAGACCGTTCGAAAGGACGCCCCGGTGCAGCTTGACGAAGCTCGGCGGCTTCTGGGCGCCGACCTCAGGCATCGCCTTGCGGTCGGCGCCGACGGCGGCGGCCTTGTAGTTGGGGAAGGGGCTGACGGTCAGGGTGAAGTCCCCGTCGCTCAGCCACCTGCGGCCCGCCGCCACCAGATCAGAAGCCTTGGCCGCTTTCACGCGCTCCAGGCTGTGCTTATAGGCGCCGGCGTCTCCCAGATAGACTTGGTTCTGGGCCAGAATATCGGACTTGCCCCCAAACCCGCCGATCCGCTCGGCGCCGCGCACCACGTTAGCCAGGTTGTTTGTGCGGACCTTGGCCACTTCCTCAGGCGTGGGTCCATCGCGCAGCAGGCGCTGGAACTCTTCGTCAAAGGCCTTTTCGACGGCCGCTGGATCACCGCCCGGCTTCACGGTCAGGGTGACCAGGAACTGGCCGCCGATCTCGCTGGGGCTGACGCCGGCGCTGACGGCGGTCGCGGTCTGGTCGGTGAACACCAGGCGCTTGTAGAAGGCGCGAGGTCTTGTCCGAGACCAGCACTTCGCCCAGCAGGTCCAGATAGTCGGTGTCAGCCGCGCCGAAGCCCGGCGTGTTCCACACCTTGTAGATGCGGGTTTGCGGCACGCGGTCCTGCATCTCGGCGCGTTGCGAGCCGCTGCGCTTGGCGATCCATTCCTTCTGGCGCGTCACCGGCGGGCCCGATGGGATGTCGCCAAAGTACTTCTCGGCCTTGGCCTTGGCTTCCGCGACGGTGATGTCGCCGGCCAGGACCAGCGTCGCGTTCGCCGGGCCGTAGTAGTTCTTGAACCAGGTTTTCACGTCGTCGAGCGAGGCGGCGTCGAGATCGGCCATCGAGCCGATGACCGAATGGCCGTACGGGTGATCCTTGGGATAGGTGCTCTCGGTGATGATGTCCCAGACCTGACCGTAGGGCTGGTTCTCGCCCTGGCGCTTCTCGTTCTGGACGACGCCGCGCTGCTCATCCAGCTTGGCTTTATCGATGGCGTTGACCAGCCAGCCCATCCGGTCGCTTTCCAGCCACAGCACCTGGTCCAGGGCCGCCGTCGGCACGTTCTGGAAGTAGTTTGTACGGTCCTCGTTGGTGGTCCCGTTCATGTCGGTGGCGCCCAGCTTCTCCAGCGCCTTGAACCAGTCGTCGTTGAAGTGCTCCGAGCCGTTGAACATCAAATGTTCGAACAGGTGCGCGAAGCCGGTCTTGCCCACCGGCTCGTTCTTGGAGCCGACATGGTACCAGATGTTCACCGCGACGATCGGCGCCTTGTGGTCCTCGTGGACGATGACGGTCAGGCCGTTCGACAGCTTGAAGGTCGTGTGCGGGATGTCGATGCTTGGCAAGCTCGAGGGCATCGCGCCCGTCACCTTGGCCGCAGCCTTCGGCGGCGCGGCCTTGGCGGGGGCGGCGGCCAGCGCCGGCGAGGCGGCGACAAGGGCCGCGATGGCGGCGGACGCGAACAGCTTCTTCATGGTCATTCCAGCTTGGAGGGCGCTCCCCGATGAGCGGGCGCACCGTAGGTTGCGTTCTGGGGGGCTGGCAAGCATCCGGGGGCGCAGTTTGACCCTTGGGACTACCAGAGGGTTTTGGCCGCGCGATCCGGCCATCCGCGATCATAGGTCTCGCCGCCGATCTCGCCGCCCGTGGCGGCCGCAAGCATCGCGCCAGGCGTCGGAAGAGACCTTGGGTCCACCTGGCTTTCCATCGCCCAGAGCCCGGAGCGCACGATCGCGCGGGCGCATTGGAAGTAGGCTTCCTCGATGGTCACCACCGTCACGGTGCGCGGCGGCTTGCCGTCCACGGCGAAGCTGTCGAGCAGCGCCGGATCGGTGCTCAGCACCGCGCGGCCGTTGACTCGAAAGGTCGTGCCCGAGCCTGGGATCAGGAACAGCAGGGCCACACGCGGATCGCGGACGATGTTGCGCAAGCTGTCGAGACGGTTGTTTCCCCGCCGGTCCGGCAGCATCAGGGTACGCGGATCGGCGATCCGCACAAAGCCGGGCAGATCACCGCGCGGGCTGCAGTCCAGGCCTTCAGGGCCCACGGTCGCCAGGGCGACGAACGGCGAGGCCTGGATCAGAGCTGCGTAGTAAGGCGTGATATGGTCGGCGACCTTGACCGTCGAGGCCGGAAGGGGCGCCGGCTGATACAGGGCCTCGAGCGCCTCGACGGTGGTGATCTCGTGCATCGCATCCTCCCGTGGCCTCGCTTCTACGAGGCTCTGGCGGGCGCGACAACTCAGGCTGCGAAGGCGCGTGCGCAGGCCTCGGCCAGATGTCGTGGCGAAATCGGTTTGTCGACCACGGGCTTGAGGCCGTCGCGCACCTGGTCGGCGTTGCCGGTGACATAGACGACCGGGATATGACCCAGCTGCCGCTGAATGGCCTCAACCGCCTCGACGCCCGTGCCGCCCACGATACGATAGTCCGCAGTGATCAGGTCGGGCGGATTGGCCAGCGCAAGGGCCAGCGCGTCGCCGGGGCTGTCGGCGATATCAAAACTGGTGAAGCCCTGTTCCGCCAGGAGGGCCTCGACCTCGAACGCGACGAGGATTTCATCCTCGATGATCAACACGTGTCGGGCCTTCTCGTGCTCGGTCATCGCCGCAGCCTTCTCCGTCGTCCCAGGACCTATTTCAATGTCGTGTCGGGCTCATAGGCTAGTCGCTTTTTCGTGATCTGATGAGAAGCGGCCGTCTTTCGCGCCGCTTCGGCTGTCTCGGGCCGTAAAGCAGGGTATGGAGGGAAAAAACAAGCCTTAGCAGGAGCGCCCCTTGTCTTTGATCCTCACCGAAAAGCGTGGCCACATCGCCATCCTCACCTTGAATCGTCCTGACGCCATGAACGCGCTCGGTGCGCCGGGCGACGGCGATCAGGTGGCGGCGGCCTGCGAGGCGATCAACGACGACCAGGACATCCGCTGCGTGATCCTGACCGGCGCGGGCAAGGCCTTCTCGGCCGGCGGCGACGTCAAGGCGATGAAGGCCCGCGAAGGCGCGTTCGGCGGTAACGGCGTCAAGGTCCGCGACGGCTATCGCAAGAACATCCACCGCATCGTCCGCGCCATCTACGGCCTGGAGGTTCCCTCGATCGCGGCGGTCAATGGCGCAGCGATCGGCCTGGGCTGCGACGTGGCCTGCATGACCGACATCCGTATCGCCGCCGACACCGCGCGGTTCGGCGTCACCTTCCTGAAGCTGGGCCTGATCCCCGGCGACGGCGGCGCCTGGCTGATGCCCCGCACCATCGGCATGAGCCGCGCAGCCGAGCTTCTGTTCACCGGCGACGTCATCGACGCGGCCAAGGCCGCCGAGTGGGGCCTGATCAGCAAGGCCGTCCCGGCCGCCGACCTGATGGGCGAAGCCATGGCCCTGGCGGAACGGATCGCCCAGCAGCCGCCGCACGCCCTGCGCATGGCCAAGAGCCTGCTCAAGCACGGCCAGACCGCCAGCTATGACACCCTGATGGAGATGAGCGCGGCGGCCCAGGCCATCGCCCATCACACCGAGGACCACATGGAAGGCGTCGACGCGATCCTCGAAAAGCGCAGCCCTGTGTTCAAGGGCGCCTGAGGTCATGGGCAAGGAAGCGCGCGCCTGGGGGCAGCTCAGCGACGGGGAGAGCGAGGGCAAGCTCCTGTGGGAACCGCCCAAGCTGATCTTCCGGGGCGCCGTGCGCGGCATCTATCAGGGCCACGCCCTGAAGAACGTCCGCGCCGAGGGCGATGATTTGGTCCTGAGCGACGGCACGCGCTTCACCCTGGAGCCCGGCCAGGCCGCCAAGTGGGTCCACGCGATCCTCAATCCGCCGTCGCGCCTGGACAAGCTGGGCGTGAAGCCCGGCATGACCGTGGTGATCGACGGCGTCGAGGACGAGGCTTTCCTTGAAGAGCTCTCGACCCGCGTTGAGCCGGTCGAGGCCGACGAGGATATCGACATCCTGTTCCTGGCCGCCGAGGACCTGGCTGATCTGGACCGCATGGACGACTGGAAGGGCGCCCTGGCAGACAAGGGCGCGATCTGGGTCGTCTCGCGCAAGGGCAAGGGCGCGCCGCTGAAGGACACCGATATCCTCGGCGCGGCGCGCGGCCTGGGGTTCTCGGACACCAAGGTCTGCGGGTTCTCGAGCACGCACACGGCGCTGCGGTTCGTGAAGCGCAAGGGCGGGTGAGGGGCGGGGCCATTCGTTGGCCTGGCGCTGTTCTCCGCTCCGCTTTCAACCTGTTGGCCAGCTCAAACAGACCGACCTCCCCGGCGAACGCCGGGGCCCAGATTCATCCGAAACGGCTGGGTGATGCGACGTCATGCGGCGCTTGTCGGATAGCCGCTGGTGGGCTCGATCTGGATTCCCGCATTCGCCGGGAAGGTCGGGTTTCTGGGGGGGCGTTAGACTCTGCTCCCGACCCTAGTGAGACGTTTGAAAAATCCTCCCCCCAGAGGGGGAGGAGGCCGAAGGCCGGAGGGGGAAGTTCTGCTGAGCCGGCTTCTTCCCCCTCCGTCGGCTTCGCCGACACCTCCCCCCGCTAGGGGGAGGATTTGATCTGCCATCCACCCATAATTGCCCCCTCCGCGCCTTCGGCGCTCCTCCCCCGGAGGGGGAAGAAGGAAGCGCACCTTCTGCCCCCTATGGGGGCGGACGACCATGCGAAGCATGGTCCGGTGGGGGCCTGCGGCCTGTCCGACTTCCACCCTTCTCAGCCCTCCGGAATGTCCGCTTCCTATGTCCGCATCGGGCTCGCCGGTGACCCGCTTATTTACCGGCGGCCAAGAGCCTGTGCCGCGAGGCCGCCAGCAGCAGTCGCCGCCGCTCCGCCTCGCCGCGATAGAGAAAGTCGTGCGGCAGCCCCAGCCGGATACTGGCCTGGCAGGGCGGCGAGCTCTTGATCGCGATCCTTTCGGCCAGTCTCCCGCCCGTCTTCAGCGCGAGGCTTTCGGCCAGGCGGAGATCGTGCTCGCGCCCCAGCGCCAGCGTTCGCCGCACCGTCGGCGGCAGGAGCGAGACGGCGGCGCGGGCCAGGGCGCGGTGCAGCGGTTTGGGCACGGCCGGGGCGGCCCTGCCGGAGGCGATGGTCGCCAGAAACTCATCGACGATAGGATGCGGCTCGAAGCGCGGCGTAAGCGCCTGCAGCATCGCCATGAATTCGGCCTCCGAGCCTGGCGAGGTCGTCGCGCCGTAGAGACAGGCCACGGGGGCGGCCTCTGCGTAGAACCGGCTCTTCTCAGCCTCGGTCAGCGGTTCAACAAACCGGTCATAGGCGGTGACGAAGCCATAGACCGCCGTGGCGGCCACCCAGTTCAGAAGGTCAGGGTCCAGCGCGCGGTAGGCCTCGCCGCCCGGCGTTTCGCCCGACACGCGGGCGTGCATGTGCGTGACGCCCTGGATCACCCGCCGCGCCGCCGAGGCTGGGCCATAGACCCCGATCAGGGCGGCGGTCCCGGTGCGCATGGCGCGGCCGAGCGGATCGGTCTTGAAGTTGGAGTGATCCCACACCCCCGAGCGGATCCGCGGCTCGGCGAACTCCAGCAGCACCGCCGCCACGCCCCCGACCGCCAGGGCGATCGGGTTCTTGTAGACGCGCCAGTGCATTGAACCCGGATCCAGCAGGGCCGGCTCGCCAGGCGGACGGGCGTAGTCAATTTTCCAGCCGAGATACGAGGATGGGCGGGCCATCGGCGCTCCTTGCACCTCAATCTCGGCGCTTAGGCGGCGGGCCGCAACCTATCCCCTGGGGCCTCGGCGCCCCGATCAGGCCGGTTCCAGCACCTTCTCCGGCGCAGCCTTCGCGCTCGCGCCGGTCTTGCGGCCAAACTGCATGACGCCGTCCTCGACCTTGCCCATCCGCAGGGTCATCAGGTCCAACGCGTAGTTCTGATGCACCTTCCAGGGCTTGCGCGTCCCCTGCTTGGGGAACTGACCGATCGAGCGGGTGATGTAGCCCGACGAGAAGTCCAGCCACGGCGCGGCCTCGACCTCGCCGTCGAGGCGCGGCACGCAGTAGTCGGCGCCCGTGCGGTCCATGTGGTTGAGCAGGCGGCAGACATACTCGCTGGTCAGGTCAGCCTTCAGTGTCCAGCTGGCGTTGGTGTAGCCGAACACCGAGGCCAGGTTCGGCACGTCGCTGAACATCATGCCCTTGTAGCTCATCGACTGCGAAAGGTCGGCGACCTTGCCGTCGACCACGACCTCCATGCCGCTGAGCAACTGGAGTTGCAGGCCCGTGGCGGTGACAACGACATCGGCTTCGAGCGTCTTGCCGGACTTCAGCTGGATGCCAGTCTCGGTGAAGGTCTCGATGTGGTCGGTGACCACCGAGGCCGCGCCGCTCTTGAGCGCGTCGAACAGGTCGGCGTCCGGCACCAGGCAAAGGCGCTGATCCCAGGGATTGTAGCGCGGGGTGAAGTGGGTCTCGACGTCGTAGTCGGGGCCAAGGTGCTCGCGCACCATGGAGAGCAGGCGTTCCTTGGTCTTCTCCGGCTTCTTGCGCGCCAGGTTGAAGAACAGGAGCTGGAACAGCACGTTCTTCCAGCGCGTGATGCCATAGGCGGTCATGGCTGGCAGCTTGGAGCGCAGCCAATTGGCGATCCCGTCCTCGGCCGGGCGCGACACGACATAGGTCGGCGAGCGCTGCAGCATGGTGACGTGGGCGGCGGTCTTGGCCATCTCGGGCACCAGGGTCACGGCGGTGGCGCCGCTGCCGATCACCACGACCTTCTTGCCGCTATAGTCGAGGTCTTCGGGCCAGTGCTGCGGATGGACGATGCGACCCTTGAAGCGCTCGGTCCCGGCGAAGTCCGGCGTGTAGCCGGCCGAATAGCGGTAGTAGCCCGCGCACATGTGCAGGAAGCGGCAGGTGAAGGTCACGGGCTGGCCGTCGTGCTCGGCCTCAACGGTCCAGGTCGCCGTCTTCGTGGACCAGCTGGCGCGCTTGACCAGATGCTTGAAGCGGATGTGGCGGTCGATGTCGTGCTCGCGGGCGGTCTCGCGAACATAGTCGAGGATCGAGGGACCATCGGCGATGGCCTTGGCCGCCTTCCACGGCTTGAAGCTGTAGCCCAGCGTGTACATGTCGCTGTCGGAGCGGATGCCGGGATAGCGGAAGAGGTCCCAGGTGCCTCCGATCGCCTCGCGCCCTTCCAGGATCGCGTAGGTCTTGCCGGGGCAGTGCTTTTGCAGGTGGTACGCCGCGCCGATCCCTGACAGTCCCGCGCCCACGATCAGTACGTCGACATGCTGCATGGCCATTCGTTTCCCGCCCCCTTTGGCAAGCGCCGCGCGCTTGCGTGGTCCCAACGCGTGCGCCCGACGGTTGACCCGACGCGGCTTATGTGAACGCTGTTCACCAACAAACGACCGTTTTGACCGAACGTCAACCAGGACCCGTCGGCGGCGATGCGGGTTTTGATTGCATACGGAAGGGGCGGGGGCTTAAGCGGTGTTCCATGTCCCTTCGCGACTTTGGCCTTCTGGTGCTGATCTGCCTGATCTGGGCCGGCAGCAACATCATCTCCAAGCTGGTGGTCGCCCACTGGGGTGTGCCGCCGCTGTATTACGCCGCCGTGCGCTTCGCCCTGGTGGCGATCCTGACCCTGCCCTGGCTGCTGCCCGCGCCCCGCCCGACCTGGCGGATGGTGCTGGTGGGTCTTCTGATGGGCGGCGGCAACTTCGCCCTGCTGTTCATGGGGTTCCAGACCGCCTCGCCGTCGGCGGCCTCGGTTGTGATCCAGGTCGGCGTGCCGTTCACCACCCTGCTGTCGGTGCTGATCCTGGGCGAGAAGATTCGCTGGCGCCGGGGCTTGGGCATCGCCCTGACCCTGCTGGGCGCGGTGGTGGTGATGTGGAGCCCCAAGGGGATCGAGCTATCGGCCGGCCTCTGGCTGATCGTGGCGGCGGCCTTCACCGGCTCGCTGGGCGCGGTGATGATGAAGCAGATCGAGGGCGTGAAACCGCTACAGTTCCAGGCCTGGGTCGGCTTCTCCTCGCTCTGGCCGCTGGCGGCGATGAGCGCCGTCATGGAGCCGGGGCAGGTGGCGGCGGGCTTCCACGCCGGCTGGCCGTTTGTCGCGGCGGTGGTGTTCTCGGCGGTGGTGGTTTCGATCCTGGCCCATACGGCCTATTACGGCCTGATCCAGCGCTATGAGGCCAATCTGATCGCGCCGCTGACCCTGATGACGCCGCTCTTCACGATCGGCCTGGGCGTGGTGGTCACCCATGACCACTTCGATCTGCGGATGGGGATCGGCGCGGCCCTGGCGCTGCTGGGCGTTCTGATCATCGCGCTTCGGCGGAATCAGGTCATGCCCCTGCTGACGTCCCTGCGGAGCCGCCTGCAATGAGCCTGTCCCTGATCGAGGCCCCGTCGCCAAATTTCGACGCCCGCAAGGCCGTGCCCGACACGGTGATCCTGCACTATACCGGCATGGAGAGCGGCGAGGCGGCGATCGAGCGCCTGCGCGATCCCGAGGCCAAGGTCAGCGCGCACTATTGCGTCGAGGAGGACGGTCGGATCGTACGCCTCGTCCCCGAGGAACGCCGGGCCTGGCACGCCGGCGCGGCCTTCTGGAAGGGCGTCAAGGACATCAACTCGGCCTCCATCGGGATCGAGATCGTCAATCCCGGCCACGAGTTCGGCTATCGCCCGTTCCCCGAGGTCCAGATCGCTGCAGTGATCAACCTGCTGGCCGACATCCGCTCGCGCTGGATGATCCCCGACAGCCGCATCCTCGGCCACTCCGACGTCGCCCCGGCGCGCAAGATCGATCCGGGCGAGCTCTTCCCCTGGAAGCGCCTCGCCGAGAGCGGCCATGGCCTGTGGATCGAGCCTGCGCCATCGCCCGGCGCGCCGCTGGGGCAGGGCGAGGAGGGGGCGGGCGTCTTTGCGCTGCAGGCTGGTTTGACGCGCCTGGGCTTCGACTGCGCCCCGACGGGCAAGTACGACGAATGGACCGCCACCGTCGTCTCGGCCTTCCAGCGCCACTGGCTGCAGAGCCGCTTCGACGGGATCGCCGACGGCGAGACCCGGGCGCGCTTGGTAGGCCTGCTGCGGGCGGCGGCTGACTGATGCATCCGGCCAAGCCGTTTCATGTCGAGGATCGGGCGGTTCTGCTCGATTTCCTGCGGGCTCATGCGTTCGTGACGCTCGCCGCCAGCGTCGGCGGACGGCCCTTCGTGGCCCAGTCGCCGATCGTCATCCGCGAAGTGGAAGGCGAGATCGCCCTCGACTTCCACCTGTCGCGCGGCAACGTGCTGACGCCGCACCTGACCCAAGGCTTCCCGGCCATCGCGCTGGCGACCGGCCCCGACGCCTATGTCAGCCCCGACTGGTACGAGAGCCCCGACCAGGTGCCGACCTGGAACTATCTCTCCGTCGAGGCGGAGGGCTCGGTGGCGCCGCTGAATGAGGCCGAGCTGATCGCGCTGCTCGACGACCTGTCGGCCCAGGAAGAGGCCCGGCTTTCGCCGAAGACGCCCTGGACCCGCCACAAGATGAAGCCCGGCAAGTTCGACGCCCTGCTGCGCGGCATCCAGGGCGGGCGCCTGTTCGTCGAGCGCCTGGAGGGGACCTTCAAGCTCTCGCAGAACAAATCCGACGCCGACCGCTTGGGCGCGGCCAAGCGTCTGGGCGATCATCCGATCGCAGGGCTGATGCGCTCAATCTGAGCTTTCATCCCGGACAAGCGCGTAGCGCGCAGATCCGGGACCGCGGCAGACGCCGACGCTTCTCGCGGTCCCGGCTCTCCCCCCGGCTCGAGGCCGGGGTCCGGCCGGGATGACATATGAAAGTTGACCTCGCTGGCCAGCAAGGCCATTGAACCCCCGGACCAGATGGTCGGGCGGTCGCGTCGTCTTCGGACGCCGAGGAAAGTCCGGGCTCCACGGTGACAAGGCGGTGGGTAACGCCCACCGGGAGCGATCCCAGGGATAGCGCCACAGAAAGCAAACCGCCTCCCGTTCGCGGGCGGTAAGGGTGAAAGGGTGGGGTAAGAGCCCACCGCGGACCTGGTGACAGGGACGGCATGGCAAGCCCCGCCTGGAGCAAGACCGAATAGGGACCCCGCGCCGACCTCGCGTCGGATAGGCCGTCACTGGCTGAGAGGGTCCGGGTAGGTCGCGAGAGCCGTCCAGCAATGGCCGGCCTAGAGGAATGATCGTCGCCGTCTCGCTAGAGGCGGAACAGAACCCGGCTTACAGATCATCTGGTCCCCTCAAATCCTTCCCCCAAGCGGGGGAGGCGGTCGCGAAGCGACCGGAGGGGGAAGGGTTTGGCATGTCCGCTCGGCGCCCCTCTCCGCCACCTCTTCAACGTGGAGAGGGTTTTCCCCTCCCTCGCAATGGGCTCAAATGACACCGCGCGCCTCGCTCATTCGCGAGTTCTGTGTATGTTCTGTGTATTAACTTTCCGGCTCCGTGAACAACGGGTGCGACATCTTTGAAATTGCGATGAATTGCTCTGAGGTGTCATTGTATCCCAGTTCATCCCATGTTAACCCAATTCTCGTCGGAGCGAGGGTGGTGGCTCGCTGACCGGCTTGGGTCTGGCGGGGTTTAAGCTTCAGTGTTTCTCTCGACGTTCGAGAAACAGCTCGACAGCAAGCGGCGCATCGTCGTGCCGCAGGAATTCCGCGCGGCCGTCTCGGGTCCCTTTGACGGCATCTTCTGCTTCCCCTCGATCGAGGCCGACTGCCTGGAGGCGGGCGGCAAGGCGCTGTTTGATCGCTACCAGGCCGTGATCGAGGAGATGCCGTTCGGCGATCCCGTCCGCACAGCGCTGGAGACCAGCATCCTGGGCGGCATGGCCCGGCTGACCTTTGATACAGCTGGTCGCATTACGCTGCCCGACCATCTGTGCGACATGTTCGGCCTTACGGATTCGGTGGCCGTCGTCGGTATGGGTGAGCGTTTTCAGATCTGGTCGCGCGAGGCCTTCCAGGCCCATCGCGCCCAGCAGCGTGATCTGGCGCGCGAAGGTCTGGCGGCCCTGCGCGCCCAACAGCGCGCCGCAAAGTTCGGAGGCGCAGCGTGAGCGCCGCCCCGCACATCTCGGTCCTGCTCGGCGAGGTCGTCGAGGCGCTGGACGCCAAGCCCGGTGACGTCGTCGTCGACGGCACCTTCGGGGCCGGCGGCTACACCCGCGCAGTGCTGTCGACCGGCGCAAGCGTCGTGGCGTTTGACCGCGACCCGACCGTCCGCCAATTCGCCGAGGACTTGCCGGCCGACCGTTTCCGCCTGGTCCAGGCCCGCTTCTCCGAAATGTTCGACGAGCTAGGCGCGCAGAGCGTCGACGGGGTGATGCTGGATCTGGGCGTCTCATCGATGCAGCTGGACCAGGCCGAGCGCGGCTTTTCGTTCATGCGCGACGGCCCGCTGGACATGCGGATGGGCGATACCGGCCCCACCGCCGCTGACCTCGTCAATACGCTCGACCAGACCGAGCTGGCGCGCATTCTCTATGTCTATGGCGAGGAGCACGCCTCGCGCCGTATCGCCAGCTTCATCGTCCGCCGCCGCGAGGAAAAGCCGTTCGAGCGCACCCTGGACCTGGCCGAGGTGATCGAGCGCGCCGTCGGCGGCCGCAAGGGCGCCAAGGTCCATCCGGCCACGCGCTCGTTCCAGGGCCTGCGCATCGCGGTCAATGACGAGCTGGGCGAGCTGGAGGCGGGTCTCGCGGCCGCCGAGCGGGTGCTCAAACCCGGCGGACGGCTGGTGGTGGTGACCTTCCACTCGCTGGAGGACCGCATCGTCAAGGCGTTCCTGGCCGAGCGGGCCGGGCGCACGCCGGGCGGCTCGCGCCATGCGCCGCCGGTCCAGGCGGGCGCGGCGCCTAGCTTCCAGCTGATCTCCAACAAGGCCATCGCCCCGAGCGAGGCCGAGCTGGCCGTCAACCCGCGCGCCCGATCCTCGAAGCTGCGCGCAGCCGTCCGCACCGACGCTCCCGTATGGGGGGTCTCCGCATGACCGCCGTGGGCGTGTTCAACCGCCGGGTCCGGGGCTTCCGTGTCGTGGAGGTGGTGGGGCTGTGCATCCTGCTCAGCCTGGTCACCGGCGTCTATCTGGCCAAGACCTTCGCCGGCCGCGAGCGTCAGGAGATCGCCCGCATCGAGCAGGAGATCGAGGAGGAGGCCGCTCGTAAGCGATTGCTGGCCGCCGAGGTCGCGCACCTCGAACAGCCTCGCCGCATCGAGCAACTGGCGCAGATGATGCAGCTGAAGCCGATCGCGCCGGACCACGAGATCACCGAAGACGCCCTGATCGACGTTGCGCGCCGCCGCGAGTTGCCCAAGGCGCCGGTATCCGCCGCGCCGGTCACGCCTGAGACGCTGGCGGCCGACGGGCCGGAGGCCTTGCCGGACGATGCTGCAGTCCCGCCGCCGCCCGCCGTGCAAGGGGTTTTGCGATGAGCCTCTCGAACCTGGGTCCCGGCGGCGTTCAATCTCCGCTCTGGCGATGGGTGGTCGAGCGCGTCTGGCGGCTGGAGCATGCCTTCGAGCGCTCGCGCGCCGCCGCCCGGCCCGAGGACGACACCCGCATCCGGATTTTCCTGGTCATGGGCTTCTTCGGCCTGTGCTTTGTCGGGGTGAGCCTGGGCGCGGGCTGGTCGGCGCTCTTCTCGCGCGCGGGGCAGGGCAACGGCTACACCCTGGGCGTCGAGGGCGCTCGGGGCGACGTGGTTGATCGCAATGGCGCGCTGTTGGCCGTGGATCTGGCCCACTATGCGCTCTACGTCGATCCTCGCGAGGTGTGGGACGCCAAGGAGACCCGCGCGGCGCTCGGCAAGGCCTTGCCGCAAGTGCCCGCCAAACGTCTCGACAAGGCGGTTTTTGGCGATCACCGCGCCTTCGTCCTGGGCGGTCTGACGCCGGACGAGAAGGACGCCATCTTCAACCTGGGTCTGCCGGGCGTGTCGTTCGAGGAGCAGGAGCGGCGGATGTATCCGCTGGGCCCGACGGCGGCGCATCTGATCGGCTTTGTCGACAGCGGCGGCAAGGGCCTGGCCGGCGCCGAGCGCGCTCTGGATGATCCCATCCGCAAGGCCGCCGGCGGCCAAGGCGGGCCCACCCAGCTGTCGATCGACGTGCGCGTGCAGGCGGCGCTCGAGGACGAGCTGCGCAAGGCCGCCGAGGAATTCACGCCCAAGGGCGCTGTTGGCCTCGTGACCAATGTCCACACGGGCGAAATCCTAGGCATTGCCAGCTGGCCCGACTACGACGCCAACGAGGCGGGCGCGGCCACCAACGATCAGCGCCTCAACCGCGCCGCCGCCTCCGTCTATGAGATGGGGTCGACGTTCAAGGCTTTTACGGTGGCGATCGGTCTCGACACCGGAGTGGCCACGGCCGCTTCGACCTTTGACGCCCGTGAGCCCTACAAGCTGGGTTACCGCACGATCCACGATTATCACGCCACGCGGGCGGTGCTGAACCTCGTCGAGGTCTTCCAGCACTCGTCGAACATCGGCACGGCGATGCTGGCCGAGCGCGTGGGTGGCCAGCGCCTCAGCCAGTACTTCATCAATCTGGGCCTGACAAAGCCGGCCAAGGTCGAGCTGCAGGAGTCGGCGCGCCCCTTGACCCCTCGTAAGTGGGACCAGGACACCGTGGCCTCGACCTCGTTCGGTCACGGCATGAATATCTCGCCGCTGGCTCTGGCCCAGGCGATGAACGCGCTGCTGAATGGCGGCGAGATGCGCCCCCTGACGATCCGCAAGCTGCCGGCGGGCGTGCGCCCCGAAGGCAAGCGCGTGCTGTCGGAGCACACCTCGGCCGAGATGCTCAAGATCATGCGCGCCAATGTCATCCCCGGCGAAGGGGGGAGCGGCGGCAAGGCTGACGTGCCCGGGCTCTCGGTCGGCGGCAAGACCGGCACAGGCGAGAAGTACGACCCGGCGATCCGGCGCTACAACCACCAGCGTCAGGTCTCGTCGTTCGCCGCCACCTTCCCGACCGATGGCCCCTTGGAGGCCGACCGCTATTTCGTGCTGATCCTGCTGGACGAGCCTAAGGGCAACGCCAGGTCGTTCGGCTTCTCGACCGGCGGCTGGGTCGCCGCGCCGGCGGCGGGCCGGGTGATCGAACGCATCGCGCCGTTCCTCGGCGTCAAACGCAAGACCGAGCTGGTGACCATCGCCAGTTCGCCCAAGAACGCCGCGCCGGAGGCGGGCCTATGACCAGACGACTGTCAGACCTGTTCAACCGTCCCTTCCCCAGCGATCCGGTGATTGCAGGCGTCACCGCCGACAGCCGCAAGGTCACGACCGGCTGGCTGTTCGCCGCCCTACCGGGAACCAAGGTCGACGGCCGTGACTTCGCCGAAGGCGCAGTGGCCAAGGGCGCGGCGGCGATCCTGGCGCCCGAGGGCGGGCTCGAGGGGCTGGGTGTGCCGGTGGTCCGTTCGGAGGACGCGCGTCGCGCCTACGCCCTGGCCTCGGCGGCCTTCTGGGGTAGGCAGCCGGCCATGTGCGTGGCCGTCACCGGCACCAACGGCAAGACCTCCGTCGCTGGCTTCTGCCGCCAGATCTTCACCAAGCTGGGCCATAAGGCCGCTAGCATGGGCACCCTCGGGGTGGTGGTCAGTCAACCTGGCCAACCCGATCAGCAACTGACCCCGCCAGGCCTGACCACGCCGGACGCCGGCGATGTCGCCGAGATGATCGCGCGCCTGGCCGATATGGGCGTCACCCATCTGGCCCTGGAGGCCAGCTCACACGGCGTCGACCAGCGCCGCATCGACGGCGTCAAGCTGAGCGCCGCCGGGTTTACGAACTTCACCCAGGATCACCTCGACTATCACGGCTCGATGGAAGCCTATCGCGCCGCCAAGCTGCGCCTGTTCGACACCCTGACGCCCGCCGGCGCCATGGCGGTGCTGAACGCCGACAGCGAAGCGTTCCCGAACTTCGCCGCCGCCGCCGTCACCTCGGGCCAGAGCGTATTCTCTGTAGGCGAGGACGGGCAGGGGCTGCGCCTGCTGTCGCGGACGCCGACGCCGGCCGGTCAGGACCTGGTCGTCGAGGCCGACGGCGTGGTGCATCACCTCAAGCTGCCGCTGGCCGGCGCCTTCCAGGCTTCTAACGTGCTGGTCGCGGCCGGGCTCTGCATCGCCGCCGGCGAGGACAGCGCCAAGGTTCTGAAGGCCCTCGAAAGCCTCGAAGGCGCGGCCGGACGCCTGCAGCGCGTCGGGCGCGGCTCCAAGGGCGGCGAGGCCTATGTCGACTACGCCCATACCCCCGACGGCCTGCAGACCGTGCTCGAGGCGCTGCGTCCGCATACGGCCGGCAAGCTGATCGCCGTGTTCGGGGCCGGCGGTGACCGCGACCGGGGCAAGCGTCCTTTGATGGGTGCGATCGGCGCGAGGCTGGCCGACATCGCCATCGTCACGGACGATAATCCGCGCTCGGAGGATCCCGCTTCGATCCGCGCCGCCATCCTCGAAGCCGCGCCTGGCGCGCGCGAGATCGGCGATCGCCGCGCCGCGATCCGCGCCGCTGTCGCGCTGATGGCCGAGGGCGACGTGCTCGTCGTCGCGGGCAAGGGTCACGAGCAGGGCCAGATCGTCGCCGGCGTCGTGCACCCGTTCGACGACGTGGCCGAGACGCTGCAGGCGCTGGAGGGTGTCGATGCCTGACGCGCTCTGGACCGCAAAAGAGATCGCCCAAGCGGTCGGCGGCAAGGTGGCTGGCGATTTCAAGGCGTCCGGCGTTTCGATCGACACCCGTTCGGTGGAGCCGGGCGACCTCTTCGTGCCCCTGGTCGGGGCGCGCGACGGCCACGACTTCGTCCCGCAGGCCGTTGCGAACGGCGCGACGGGCGTGCTGGCGACCAAGGTCGTCGACGCCCCCGCCGTGATGGTCGAGGACACCTTCAAAGCGCTGGAGGCCCTGGGCGTCGCGGCGCGGGAGCGCGCGCCCCAGTGCAAGCGCGGCGCGGTGACGGGCTCGGTGGGCAAGACCAGCGTCACCCGCGCCATCGAAGCGGGCTTGCGGCTGGCGGGCAAGGCCCACGCCTCGGTGAAGAGCTACAACAACCACATCGGTGTGCCGCTGACCCTGGCGCGGATGCCGCGCGACACTGAGCGGGCGGTGTTCGAGGTCGGCATGAACCACGCCGACGAGATCGTCCCGCTGTCGGGTTTCGTCCAGCCGCACGCGGTGGCGATCACCACGGTGGGGCCGGTTCACATCGAGAATTTCCCCGATGGCGAGGCGGGGGTCGCGCGCGCCAAGGCCGAGATCTTCGCCGGACTGCAGCCGGGCGGCATCGCCGTTCTGAACGCCGACAACCGCTGGTTCGAATTCCTGAAGGGCGAGGCCGAAAAGGTCGGCGCGACCGTCTGGAGCTTCGGGTCTTCGCCGGACTGCACGGCCCAGTTGGTCTCTTTTTCCACCGACCTTCCCGGCGAATGCCGGGACCCAGATGACAAGGCGGCGAGCGCTCAAGATGGATCTGGGCCCCGGCCTTCGCCGGGGAAGTCGGTTGTCAAAGCTGTGATCAAGGGCGAACCCATCACGTTTTCCCTGCTCCAGACCGGCGTCCATTGGGGCCCCAACAGCCTGTGTGTGCTGCTGATGCTGGAGGCGCTGGACGTGCCGCGCGAGACCGCCCTGGCGGCGCTGGGGGCGTTCGCGCCCATTGAGGGCCGCGGCGCGGAGAAGACGATCCGCATCCCAGGCGGCGCCTTCACGCTGGTCGATGAGAGCTACAACGCCAATCCCGTCTCGATGCAGGCCGCGCTGAAGACGCTGGGGGCGCGCAAGGTCGCCGGCCGCCGAGTGATCGCCCTGACCGACATGCTCGAATTGGGCGAGGACAGCGCCCGGTTTCACGCCGAGCTTGCGGAGCCGATCGCCGCCGCCAACGTCGATGTCGTTTTTCTCGCGGGCGTCCACATGAAATCGCTGTGGGAGGCGCTTCCTCCGACTCGGCGGGGCGGCTACGCGGAGGTTACTGAAAAGTTAACGTCGGCGCTGGCGGGGGCCGTGCAGCCCGACGACGTGGTGATGGTGAAGGGGTCGAACGGCTCCAAGGCCGGCGTGCTCGCCGCCGCCTTGGCTGCTCTCGATCTTGGGGAACGGGGCTGATGCTGTACTTGCTGTACGAATGGCTGGCGCGCTCGCAAGAGCACTTTCCAGCCCTGAACCTGTTGAAGTACCTGACCTTCCGGTCGGGCATGGCGATGCTGACCGCCTATATCGTGGCGGTGGCCATGGGCTCGCGCTTCATCCGCTGGATGAAGGCCAAGCAGGGCAAGGGCCAGCCGATCCGCACCGACGGCATCGCACGTCACGTCACTGAAAAGGCCGGCACGCCCACCATGGGCGGTTTCATGATCCTGGCGGGCCTTTTCGTCGGCGCCCTGCTGTGGGCCGACCTGCGCAACGTCCATGTCTGGGTCGTGCTGTTGGTCACCGGCAGCTTTGGCGTGCTGGGCTTCATGGACGACTATGCCAAGGTCACCAAGCAGACTACGGCGGGCCTCTCCAGCGTCCAGAAGCTGATTGCTCAGTTCATCGTCGCGATCATCGCCACGGTGATCCTGATCGTCTTCGCGCCCAAGTCGCCGATGACGCCCAATCTCGAGACCAGCCTGGTCTTCCCGATCTTCAAGGCGCTGGTGATCAATCTGGGCTGGTTCTACGTGGCCTTCGCGGCGTTCACGATCGCGGGCTTCTCAAACGCGGTGAACCTGACCGACGGCCTGGACGGCCTGGCCATCGTACCGGTGATGTTCGCCGCCTCGACCTTCGGCCTGATCGCCTACCTCGTCGGCAACTACAAGTTCGCCGACTATTTGAACCTGCACTTCGCGCCGGGCGTCGGCGAGCTGGCGGTGCTGTGCGGCGCCATCATCGGCGGTGGGATGGGCTTCCTCTGGTATAACGCCCCGCCGGCCAAGATCTTCATGGGCGACACCGGTTCGCTGGCGCTGGGCGGCGCGCTGGGCGCGATCGCCGTCTGCGCCAAGCATGAGCTGGTTCTCGGCATCGTCGGCGGCCTGTTCGTGGCCGAGGCGCTGAGCGTGATGATCCAGGTCGCCTACTTCAAGAAGACCGGCAAGCGGGTCTTCCTGATGGCGCCGATCCACCACCATTTCGAGAAGCTGGGCTGGCCTGAGTCCACCGTCGTGATCCGCTTCTGGATCGTGTCGATGATCCTGGCCTTCATCGGCTTGGCCACGCTGAAGCTGCGGTAGGGAGTGGCGTACTGATGATCCCCGTCCGCGGTTTCGAGGACAAGACCGTCGCGGTGTTCGGCCTGGGCCGAACCGGCCTCACGGCGGCGCGCGCCTTGATCGCGGGGGGCGCCAAGGTCGCCCTGTGGGACGAGAAGTCGGCCAGCCGGGAGGCGGCCGCCGCCGAAGGCTTCCCGGTCGTCGACCTGCAAACCGCTGACTGGAGCCAGTTCGCCGCCCTGATGCTGTCGCCGGGCGTGCCGCTGACCCATCCCAAACCGCACTGGACCGTCGAGAAGGCGCGCGCCGCCGGGGTGGAGGTCCTGGGCGACGTCGAACTGTTCGCGCGCACTGTGAACGCCGCCCCGGCCCACAAGCGCCCCAAGATCATCGCCATCACCGGCACTAACGGCAAATCGACCACGACCGCCCTGATCGGTCACCTGTGCGCCTCGGCGGGCCGCGACACGCGGGTCGGCGGTAATATCGGCCTGGGTGTGCTGGGTCTCGAGGACATGCACGGCGGCGCGGTCTATGTCCTGGAGCTGTCGTCCTACCAACTGGACCTGACCTCCAGCCTCAAGCCCGACGCGGTGGTGTTGCTCAACATCTCGCCCGACCACCTGGACCGCCACGGCGGCATGGACGGTTATATCGCCGCCAAGCGCCGGATTTTCCTGAACCAGGGCAAGGGCGACACCGCGATCATCGGCGTCGATGACGCCTGGTGCCAGCAGATCTGCACCGAGATCACCGCCGCCAACCGCCGTACGATCTGGCCGATCAGCGCCGGCAAGGCGATGGGCCGGGGCGTCTATGCGCTGCAAGGCGTGCTCTATGACGCCACCGGTGAGCGTGTGGTCGAGGTCGCCGACATCCTGCGCGCCCGCAGCCTGCCGGGTCGTCACAACTGGCAGAACGCCGCAGCCGCCTACGCCGCCGCGCGCGCGATCGGCATCTCGATGCAGGACGCGGTCGACGGCCTAATGACCTTCCCCGGCCTGGCGCACCGGATGGAGACGGTCGGCAAAATCGGCAAGGTCCGCTTCGTCAACGACAGCAAGGCCACCAACGCCGACGCCGCGCGTCAGGCGATGTCCAGCTATCCGAAGTTCTACTGGATCGCCGGCGGCGTGGCCAAAGCTGGCGGCATCGACGACCTGAAGGATCTATTCCCGCGCATCGCCAAGGCTTATCTGATTGGCGAGGCGGCCGAGCCCTTCTCCTGGACGCTGGCCGGCAAGGCCGAATGCGTGCTGAGCAGCACGCTAGAGCGGGCCGTGCAGCAGGCCTACGCCGATGCGGCCGCCAGCGGGGAGGAGGCGATCGTCTTGCTGTCGCCCGCCTGCGCCTCATTCGACCAGTTCAGCGACTTCGAGGCCCGTGGTGAGGCGTTCCGCACCGCCGTGAACGGATTGGCGACGGGTGGCGGCAAGGCCGCCGTCGCCTAGGCGATGAGCGCGCCGGCCGAGGCCCCCGAACCGGCGTCCGCCAAGGCCGCTTCGCCTCCCTGGCGATCTGTTCTCCGTGTCGCGGCGATCGATCGCGCGAGTTTGCGCGACGCCGGGCGACAGGCCTTGCCCTGGCTGGCCTGGCTGCGCCGCCGGACGCGCTCTTCTGAACTCTGGGTCATTGCCGTAGCCACGGTTGTGGGCCTCGTGGCCGGCGCCTTGGCGGTGTCGCTCGGCGCGCTGGCGCACGGAACCCAGGTCTGGATCTTCAACTTCGACCCCAACGAGCGCCTTTCGGCCCAGACCCGGGTCGAGCCCTTGCGGTTGCTGGCTATCCCGTTGGGCGGGCTCATCCTGGGGCTGTTCACCGCCGCCATCCTGCGCTTTCGCCCCAACCACGCCGTTGACCCCGTCGAGGCCAACGCCCTGCACGGTGGGCGACTGTCTATCCGCGACAGCCTGTTCATCTGCGTGCAGACTCTGATCTCAAACGGCTCCGGTGCGTCCGTAGGGCTGGAGGCCGCCTACGCCCAAGCTGGCGGGGCGACTGCTTCCTGGGTGGGCCAGCGCCTGAATCTGCGCCGGGGAGACCTGCGGATTCTGGTCGGGGCCGGCGCCGGCGCGGCCATCGCCGCAGCGTTCGGAGCGCCGCTGACCGGCGCCTTCTATGCGTTCGAGATCGTTATCGGCGCCTACACGGTCGCCAACATCGCGCCGGTGGCTGCGGCGGCGCTGGCGGGGGTCCTTGTCGCCAAGGCGCTGGGCTCGACGCCTTACCTCCTAAAGACCTCCGTGGTCGCGATCTCCTCCCCCGCCGACTATGCGCTGTACGGCGTGTTGGGCCTGGTTGCGGCGATCTTCGGCGTGGCCTTGATGCGGGCCGTGGCGGTGGCGGATCGGTGGGCGGTCAAGGCGCCGCTCCCGCGCTGGTCCAAGCCCGCGATCGGCGGCGTCGCGCTGGCCGCTCTCGCCTTGGCGACGCCGCAGACGCTGTCCGGCGGCCATGGCGCGCTGCATCTGGATCTTAACAGCGACCTGCCGCTGAAGGTGCTGCTCGTGCTGATCCTGATGAAGGCCGTGGCCTCCATCGTGTCGCTGAGTTCGGGCTTCCGGGGCGGCCTGTTCTTCGCGGCCCTGTTCCTGGGCGCATTGATGGGACAGGCCTTCGCCCAAGTGGTGAACCTGACCGCAGGCACGGTGCATCTTGACCCGATCGCCGCCTCTCTGGTCGGCATGGGCGCTTTGGGCGTAGCGATCGTTGGCGGGCCCTTCACCATGTCGTTCCTGGTGCTGGAGGCCACAGGCGACTTCACGGTCACCGGGGCGACCCTGGCCGCCTCGCTGATCGCCAGCGCCGTGGTGCGCGAGACTTTTGGCTACTCGTTCTCGACCTGGCGCCTGCACCTGCGCGGCGAGACGATCCGCAGCGCCCATGACGTCAGCTGGATGCGCAACCTTACAGCCGGCAAGATGATGCGCCGGGACGTCAAGACCATAGCGGCGAGCACCAGCCTTGCGGAGTTTCGCCGCCGGTTCCCGCTGGGCTCGACCAAGCGCGCGGTGCTGACCGACGAAACGGGCCGCTACGCCGGCATCGTCGCCACCGCCGCCGTCTACGCCGAGCCGCCCGAGCGCGATGCGACGGTGGCGATGCTCGCGAGCCACGCGCGTGTGGCCCTGGCGCCGGAGCTGTCGATCAAGGCGATCATGACCGCCTTCGACGAAACCGGCGCCGACGAGCTGGCGGTGGTGGATGAAGGCGGCGAGGTGATCGGCCTGATCACCGAAGCCCACGTGACCCGCCGCTACGCCGAAGAGCTGGAAAAGGCCCGGCGCGAACTCACGGGCGAGGCGACCTGAGGCTACGCCAGCGGCATGAAGGCGTCGTTCTTGTCCAGGGCCGAGAGCGGAGAACGGATCGAGCAGCGAAACCCGTCGCTGCGGTAATCCAGGGCCACCTTGCCGCCGAGTTCATTGGGCAGGGCCATCTCGACGATCCTCGAACCGAATCCCCGCCGCTCGGGCGGCCGCACCGTCGGGCCGCCGCGCTCGGCCCACTCGATCAGCAACTGGTCGTCCGGATCGACCGACCAGTGGATGTCCACATGACCGTCCGGCGCCGACAACGCCCCATACTTGAGGGCGTTGATGGCCAGTTCGTGGAAGGCCAGGGCCATGACCACGGCGGGCTTTGGCGAGACCTTGAGATCATCGCCACTGATCGTCAGCTGCGCGGGGTAGGTGCGATACGGCGTCACTGAGCCGTCGACGATCTGGCGCAGGCTGGCGGCCGACCAATTCTGGTCTGTCAGCACGTTGTGCGTGGCGGCGATAGCCATCAGCCGCCCTTCCAGGGCTTCGCGAACCGAGGATTCAACGCCAGCGTTGCGCAAAGACTGGTTGGCGATCGACTGGACGGTGGCCAGGGTGTTCTTCACCCGGTGGTTCAGCTCGTTGACCAGCAGTTGCCGGTGGCTTTCGGCCAGGCGCTCGCCGGTCACGTCGCGGGACGTCGCCAGAACTCGAATGACGCGCCCGCGTTCGAGGATGGGCGAGACGGTGGTGTCCCACCAGCGAACCGATCCCTTTGCGGTGGGGCAGGCCGCGCGGAAAGCGACGGCGTTGCCGGCCATGGCGGCGTGAAGCGCCTGCTCAACGGTGTCGCGGCTCTCCGGTGGCCACATGTCCGGCCAGTAGCGGTACCGATTGCGGCCGTCGAAGTCCTCGATCTCGAGGAGCGACTTGCCTTGGGCGTTCATGTATTCGAGGTAACCGTCAGCGCTGATAACGCGAATGCAGTCGGGACTAGCCTCAACCACGCTGAGGAAATACGCCCCAGCGCCTTCCAGAACAGTCTTGTCCGATGTTTCGTCGGCCACGCCACGTCCCTGCCCGAGCGGTCAATGATCACGGCATGCGCGAAGAATACAAGCGCTGGTTTTGCGCCTTCGTGCTTTTTGGGACGCCCCGCTCAGTCGAACAGTTCTGCCAACTCCTCGAGCAGCGCCTCGCGCCAGCCTTCCAGATTGGCGACGCTTCGCGCACGGTCGAGAATGGCGCGCGCTTGCTCGACGTCGTCCGCGTCCGCCTCGTCGACGGTCTCCAGCGCCTGAAGCGCTTCGTGCGCCGCCTCGAAGCCGCCCGACGCCACAAGCTCCACCAACAGGGCGACGTGGTCGGAACAGTCGATGAAGCTCAGCGCGTGCACCAGCGGCGCGCGTTTGTCGGCGAGGTCCGGGCGCTGGATCAGCTTGACCAGCACGGCGTCAAGGCCCGGCGTTGCGGCTTGCGCCAGCCGTAGAGCCAAGGCGTTGCGCTGGTCCGCATCGGTGATGGTTTCCAGCAGGCGAAGGTCGTCGGAGGAGGCCATGGCTCCCTCATCCCGCGCTTTTCGCCGCATGTCCACGGGGTTAGATCGGTGAAGCAAGGTTTGATTAACCCTCCGATCCGACTCTCCGCTCATGGCCTCCAACGCGACACATGCCTTCGCCCGCACCGACCGCACCGCGATCGGCCTGTGGTGGTGGACGACGGATCGCTGGCTGCTGGGCGCCACCGCCTTGCTGGTCACCCTGGGCATGCTCTTGTCCTTCGCTTCAAGCCCCGCTGCGGCCCAGCGGATCGGCATCGACGACCAGTTCCACTTCGCCCTGCGCATGTGCTTCTTCGCCACGGCTTCGACAGTGCTGATGCTGATCGTGTCGATGTTGTCGCCCAAGGGCATCCGGCGGGCGGCGTTCTTTATCTACATCGGCGCGATCGCGGTGATGATCGCGCTGCCGTTCGTTGGCCACAACGCCAAGGGCGCGACGCGCTGGCTGCAATTTGGCGGCTTCACCCTGCAGCCGTCGGAGTTCATGAAGCCGGCGTTGATCGTGCTGGTCTCATGGATGTTCGCCGAGGGCCAGAAGGGCGAGGGCGTGCCCGGCGTCTCGATCGCCTTCCTGCTCTA
Source organism: Caulobacter sp. BE264 (assembly GCF_031457805.1). NCBI lineage: Bacteria > Pseudomonadati > Pseudomonadota > Alphaproteobacteria > Caulobacterales > Caulobacteraceae > Caulobacter > Caulobacter sp. BE264. Next base: position 73,092 of record NZ_JAVDXI010000001.1, read on the forward strand.
CTTCATCGCCGTGGCTCTGCTGTTAATCCAGCCGGACGTCGGCCAGACCGTACTGATCACCATCGCCTTTGGCGCGGCCTTCTGGATGGCCGGGGTGCCGATCTCATGGATCATGGGGCTGGGCGGCGTGGCGTTAGCGGGGCTGTGTTCGACCTACTTCCTCTTCGACCACGTCCATGCGCGGGTGCAGAAGTTCCTGAGCCCCGACCAGGCCGACACCCATCAGATCACGCGCGCCGCCGAGGCGATCCGCGCCGGGGGGCTGTTCGGCCGCGGGCCGGGTGAGGGGGTCATGAAGCGCCACGTGCCCGACCTGCACACCGACTTCATCTATTCGGTGGCGGCCGAGGAGTACGGCCTGATCTTCTCGTGGTCGCTGATCGGCCTCTTCGCCTTCGTCGTCGTGCGCGGTCTCTACAAGGCGATGAAGCTCAACGACCCGTTCGAACAGGTTGCGGCGGCCGGATTGTTCGTGCTGTTGGGCCAGCAGGCCCTTATCAATATCGCCGTGAACTTGAACATGATCCCAACCAAGGGCATGACGCTTCCGTTCATCAGTTACGGGGGCTCTTCCATGCTCGCGATGGGTTTGACGCTGGGCATGGCCCTGGCCTTGGTGCGCAAGCGCCCTGGCGCCTATGGCGCAAGCGGCGAGTTCGGCTTCGGTCGCGCGGACGCCTGATGAGCAAGCTGGCTGTTGTCGCCGCCGGGGGAACCGGCGGCCATATGTTCCCCGCCCAGGCCCTCGCCGAGGCGCTGTCCGCGCGCGGCTGGCGCGTGGTGCTGGCCACCGACGATCGCGGCGCGCTGTACGCCGACAAGTTCCCCGCCGAAGAGCGCCTGGCGCTGTCGGCTGCGACGGCCAAGTCCAACGACCCGTTGGGCATGATCAAGGCTGGCTTCACGGTCATGCAGGGGGTGCTGGAGGCCCGTGCGGCCTTCAAGCGGCTGGACCCGGCCGTCGTCGTGGGCTTCGGCGGTTATCCGGCCCTGCCGGCCCTGCTGGGCGCGCTGTCGCAAGGCCGTCCGACGGTTATTCACGAACAGAACGCGGTGCTGGGCCGCGTGAACCGCTTCCTGGCCCCAAGGGTCAATGAAGTCGCCTGCGCCTTCCCGACTCTTGAGAAGGCCGCGCCCGCCGTGAAGGCTCGCGCCCATGTGGTCGGCAATCCGGTGCGTCCGCCCGTGCGCGAGTTGTTCGACGTTCCCTATCTGGCGCCCGAGGTGCAACTGCGCTTGCTGGTCACCGGCGGCAGCCAGGGCGCGCGCCTGCTGTCCGAGCTGATCCCCGAGGCCGTGGCCAAGCTGCCCGAGGAGATGCGCGCGCGCCTCAAGGTGTTCCAGCAGGCCCGCGCCGAGAGCATGGAGCAGGCCCGCAAGACCTATCGCAACGCCATGGTCGACTGCGAGGTCGCGCCGTTCTTCCGCGACATGGCCGGCTATCTGCGTCAGTCGCACCTGGTCATCGGACGCTCGGGCGCCTCGACCTGCACCGAGCTGGCGGTGGCCGGCCGACCCTCGATCCTGGTGCCGCTGAAGATCGCCGCCGACGACCACCAGCGCTTCAACGCCCGCCTGCTGGAGGAGGCCGGCGGCGCGGCTGTGTGCCTGGAGGACGAACTAACCGTCGATGTGATGGCCGCCGCCCTGAAGGCCCTGCTGTCCAAGCCCGAACGCCTTGAGAAGATGGCCGCCGGCGCCCGAAGCGCGGCCAAGCCGAACGCGGCGGAGGAGCTGGCGGATCTCGTAGAGAAGACGGCGCGGTAAAGTATCCCGTCCTCTGGCTCTGTTTGCGGGTCAGCCCGATTGGCAGGTCGAGTTGGTCGGCATGGCAGCTCTCGCGAGCCTTACGGCTCCGCGCCCGTCTCGATCAGCGGGCGGCCGATCCGCACCGCCTCCTCAATGCCGCGCGCCACCGGGACCTGCGCATAGGGCTTCCAGCCGTCGCAGACCACCTTGGCGACCGCCTCTTCAGCGCTGCCGGCGGGCAGGGGCTGGGCCGGACGGAGCGCGCCGGTTACCGGACCCTCGCGGCCGCCCGCCCGCACGCTGCCAAAGCCCGCATGGGCGATGGTGCGGGCGTCGCAGTCGATGACCTCGTGCCGCCAGCCGCCCCAGAACTCTTCCGCGCCGGCCTTGAAGCCGCCTTCGGTGACCTGCAGCACGCGCAGCTTGGCGGTGCGGCCCGTCCACTGGACGCCGCCCATGTCGACGAACATGGCGAAGCGGCCCACATCGGCCAGGCGTAGCTCAAGCGGGGCGGGGGAGTCGGTTTGGGCGAGCGCCGGCGTTGTCCACACAACCAGCGCCAACAGGGCGTTTCGCGTCGCGCGCAAATGGTCTAATCGGCTTTTCATGATCCAGCGTCGACGCCCCGTACCCTTCGAACTCGGCCCCGTGCACTTTATCGGCATCGGCGGCATTGGCATGTCCGGCATCGCCGAGATCATGCTGCGTATCGGCTACACTGTTCAGGGCAGCGACGCCAAGGCCAGCGCCAATACCGAGCGGCTGGAAAAGCTGGGCGCGCGCATCTTCATCGGCCACGACGCCGCCCATGTCGAGGGCGCGTCGGCCATCGTCTATTCGACGGCCGTGAAGGCCGACAATCCCGAGATGGTCGCCGGTCGCGACAAGCGCCTGCCGCTGGTGCGCCGCGCCGAGATGCTGGCCGAGCTGATGCGTCTGCAGTTCTCGATCGCGGTGGGCGGCACGCACGGCAAGACCACCACCACCTCGATGGTCGCCACCCTGCTGGACGCCGGCGGTCTGGACCCCACGGTCGTCAACGGCGGCATCATCAACGCCTACGGCACCAACGCCAAGGTCGGCGAGGGCGACTGGATCGTCGTCGAGGCCGACGAAAGCGACGGCTCGTTCCTGCGCTTGAAGTCGACGGTCGCCATCGTCACCAATATCGACGCCGAACACCTGGACCACTGGGGCGATTTCGACGCGGTCAAGAAGGGCTTCCAGGACTTCATCCAGAACATCCCGTTCTACGGTTTCGCCGCCGTCTGCACCGACCATCCCGAAGTGCAGGCCCTGACCGCGCGGATCGAGAACCGGCGTCTGGTGACCTACGGCACCAACCCGCAGGCCGAGGTGCGGGTCTCCAACATCGCCATGGGGCCCGAGGGCGCGACGTTCGACATCGTCGTCTCGCCGCGTGACGGCGAGGTCGTCCGCTATGACGGCCTGAAGATGCCGATGGCCGGCCATCACAATGTGCTCAACGCCGCCGCCGCCGTGGCCGTGGCCCGCGAGCTGGGCGTCGACGCCGAAGCCATCGCGCGCGGCCTGGCCGGCTTTGGCGGGGTCAAGCGCCGCTTCACCACCACGGGTGTCGCAAACGGCATCCGCGTGGTCGACGACTACGGCCACCATCCGGTCGAGATCGCCGCCGTGCTGAAGGCCGCTCGCGCGGTGTCGACCGGCAAGGTCATCGCCGTGGTCCAGCCGCACCGCTACACGCGTCTGCGCGACCTGATGACCGAGTTCTCCAGCTGCTTCAATGACGCCGACACGGTGATCGTCGCCGACGTCTATACGGCCGGCGAGCAGCCGATTCCAGGCGTGGACCGGGACGCCCTGGTCGAGGGGCTCAAGAAGTTCGGCCACCGCCGGGCCCTGCCGCTGGAAAACCCGACGGCGCTGCCGCGCCTGATCGCCGCCGAGGCGACCAGTGGCGACTTGGTCGTCCTGCTGGGCGCCGGCGATATCACGACCTGGTCCTATGCCTTGCCGGGGCAGCTCGAGGCTTTGACCAAGTGAAGCTCCCCTCGGTCCCTCCCTTCTCCCCTTGCGGGAGAAGGTGGCCGCGCAGCGGCCGGATGAGGGGTCGTTTGGCGACGCCGAGAAACCCCTCATCCGTCAGCCTGAGGCTGACACCTTCTCCCGCAAGGGGAGAAGGGGAGACGTATTGATGACCTGGAAGACCCATCTCCCGACCGTTCGCGGCAAGCTGCTGATCGACGAGCCGTTGGCGCCGTTCACCTGGTTCCGGGTCGGCGGTCCGGCCGACGTCGTGTTCCTGCCCGCCGACGAGCAGGACCTGTCGGATTTCCTGAGGGCGCTCGATCCTAGCGTACCGGTCATGGCGATCGGCGTAGGCTCCAACCTGCTGGTCCGCGACGGCGGCGTCGAGGGCGTGATCATCCGCCTGGGCAAGGGCTTCAACACGGTCGAGGCGCTGGGCGACAATCTGATCAGGTCCGGCAGCGCCGTACCTGACGCCATCCTGGCCCGCAAGGCCGCCGAAGCCGGCATCGCAGGTCTGGAGTTCTATGTCGGCGTGCCCGGCACGGTCGGCGGCGCGGTGATCATGAACGCCGGCTGCTACGGCTCCGAGACCGTCAATGTGGTCAAGTCCGTGCGCGTGATGGACCGCGCCGGCGTCGTGCGCGAACTCAGCGTCGAGGACCTGCACTACACCTATCGCCATAGCGCCCTGCAGGACGGCGAGCCGCTGATCGTGCTGGACGCGATCTTCGAGGGGGCGCCGGACGAGCCCGAAGCGATCAAGGCCCGCATGGCTGAGATCACCGCCCGCCGCGAGACCACCCAGCCGATCCGCGAAAAGACCGGCGGCTCGACCTTCAAGAACCCGCCGGGTCACTCTTCCTGGAAGCTGGTCGACGAGGCCGGCTGGCGCGGCAAGCCGTTCGGCGGGGCGATGTTCTCGCCCCTGCACTGCAACTTCCTGATCAATACAGGCGAGGCGACGGCCGCCGACTTGGAAGGCCTCGGCGAGACCGTGCGCGCCGACGTCAAGGCCAAGACCGGCGTCCAGCTGGACTGGGAAATCAAGCGGATCGGCCGGGCGGGGTAGGGCGGCCAAATCCTCCCCCGAGAAACGGGGGAGGTGTCGGCGAAGCCGACGGAGGGGGCGAGCTGGAGGTTGGCCGAACTGGCCCCCTCCGGCCCTCTGGGCCACCTCCCCCGCATCGCGGGGAAGGATCTGACCCCCCTCAACCCCATTGCTGACTCCCCGTGGCGCGAACCGGTGTTATGACTCCCGCGCCTTTGGGGAGAATCCGTGCTCATGTTCCGTCGTCTGTTGATCGCTTCCGCTGCCTTCGCCCTTGTTTCCGGCGCGGCGCACGCCCAGGACCTCAAGACCGCCGAGGCGCTGCGCGACAAGGCCCTGCGCGACTATCTGGCCTGGGACATCACCGAGGACCTGACCACCAATATCGGCCCGCGTCTCGTGGGCTCGCCGGCCATGGCCAAGGCCAAGGACTGGGGCGTCGCCAAGTTCAAGGCGCTGGGCTTCACCAACATCAAGGTCGAGGAATTCGCCAAGCCGTCGTGGAGCCGAGGCGAGGAGAGCGCCGAGCTGGTCGCGCCCTACGCCATGAAGCTGGGCGCGGTGGGCCTTGGCCGCACCGTCTCGACGCCGGCTGGCGGGATCGAGGCCGAGGTCGCGCTGTTCAAGACCTTCGCCGACATGATGGCCGCGTCCGAAGGCGCGCTGAAGGGCAAGATCGTTGTGATCACCCAGCCGATGGTCCGCACCCAGAACGGCGCCGGCTATGGCGCGGCGGGCATCTCGCGCCGGGTGGGCCCGGTCGAGGCGGCCAAGCGCGGCGCGGTCGCCATGCTGATCCGCTCGATCTCGACCTCCGACTCGACCGTGCCGCACACCGGCGGCACGGCCAGCGGCGAGGGCGTGGTGACCATCCCGGCCGCTGCGATCGGCGTTCCGGAGGCCGAGCAGCTGGAGCGTCTGGCTGCGCGCAAGGTCCCGATGCGGGTCAAGCTGAAGCTGGAGTCGAGCGTCAACCCCAACAACGTCGCCTGGAACATCTCGGGCGACATCAAGGGCTCGGAAAAGCCGGACGAGGTGATCGTCATCGGCGGTCACCTCGACAGCTGGGACGTGGGCACCGGCGCGCTGGACGACGCCACCGGCATCGCCATCACCACGGCCGCGGCCAAGCTGATCGGCGACCTGCCCAGGCGCCCCAAGCGCACGATCCGCGTGGTCATGTGGGGCTCGGAAGAGAGCGGTGGTTCGTCGGAAGCCTATCTGGCTGCGCACAAGGACGCGCTGTCCAGCATGGTGCTGGCCGGCGAGAGCGATACGGGTGCTGACCGCATCTACAGCCTGCAGGTTCCGGCCGGCTCGCTGGACCATCCGGTGGTCAAGGCCGCCGCCAGCGTGCTGGCCCCGCTGAAGATCTATGTCGATCGCACCCCCGCCGCCGGGGCGGGCGCTGACATCAGTGGGATCGAGCGTGCCGGCGTGCCGGTCATCAACCTGAACCAGGACGCCAGCCGGTACTTCGACTACCACCACACCATGGACGACACGCTGGACAAGGTTCGCCCCGCCGAACTGGCCCAGAACGTCGCCGCTTGGACGTCGCTGGTCTATCTGGTGGCCGACAGCGACGTCGATTTCCGCGCGCTGAAGCCGGCGGCTCCGGCGGCGAAGTAACCTAAATCTGTCATCCCGGACGACCCGCAGGGGCGATCCGGGACCACGGCAAGCGCTTGCGTATGCCGTGGTCCCGGCTCTTCGCGCTCCGCACGACGGCCGGGATGACAACCAATATTGGCAGGCGCGCCCGGGCTGACTAGGAGTGGCTGAACGTCGCAGCCTTCCAAAGAGTCTCCCGGAAATGACCCAGCAGCCCCTGTCCGGCCGCCACATCGCCGTCCTGCTTGGCGGGCCCTCGTCGGAACGCAAGGTCAGTCTGGTGTCTGGCGCCGCCTGCGCCGACGCTCTGGAGCGGCTGGGCGCCAAGGTCTCGCGCATCGATCCGGGGCCGGACATCGCCCAGGTGCTGACGGCGACCAAGCCGGATCTGGTCTTCAACGCCCTGCATGGGGAGTGGGGCGAGGATGGCTGCGTCCAGGGCGTGCTGGAAACCCTCAAACTGCCTTACACCCATTCGGGCGTCCTCGCCTCGGCCCTGGCGATGGACAAGGCCAAGGCCAAGGCCGTGCTGGCTGCGGCAGGCGTGATCGTGCCGGGCGGCGGCCTCTTCAACCGACACGATGTCGCGCGCGACCATGTGTTGCAGCCGCCCTATGTCGTGAAGCCTAACGCCGAAGGCTCTTCGGTAGGGGTCTTCATCATCAAGGAAGGGGCCAATCGCCCGCCCGAAGAGGTCGGCGCGCCGTCCTGGACCTTTGGCGAAGAGGTGATGGTCGAGCCCTACATCCAGGGCATGGAGCTGGCGGTCGCCGTCCTGGGTGAGTCAAATGGTCCCAGGGCGCTGGCGGTGACCGATATCCGTGCATCCACAGGTTTTTACGACTACGAGGCCAAGTACTCCGAAGGGGGCTCAATCCACGTTCTGCCGGCCCCAATTCCCAATGCTGTAAGGGATCGCGCGATGCGGATGGCCGAGCTGGCGCATACCGCTCTTGGTTGCCGAGGGGTAACCCGGTCTGACTTCCGTTATGACGACATTAACGACCTTCTGGTCCTTCTAGAGGTCAACACGCAGCCCGGCATGACGCCGACCTCGCTCGCTCCCGAGCAGGCCGACCACGTCGGGATCCCGTTTGACCAGTTAGTTTTGTGGATCGTGGAGGACGCTTATGCCCGCTGTAGTGCGGGGGGGACCGCCTAAGCCTAGGCGACCCCGGGCCGAAGCGCCCGCAAGTCCGAGCAAAGGCAAGCCGGCGCCCCGGAAGGCGCAGCCGGCTGCGAAGTTGCATGCCGCGCGAGGCGTGGGCCTGTCGCCCACGGTGGCCCTCACCGTGGCGGGCGCGGCCTTGGGCCTTGGCCTTGTGGTGATGCTGGCGACCGGCCACCGCGCCGAGCGCATCGGTGCGGCCATGGTCCATGGTGTCGACAACAGCTTCGCCTCAGCCGGTTTCAAGCTGAGGACGGTTCACATCCGCGGCGCCTCGGCGACCGCTCAAGCCGACATCCTCAAGGCCTCGGGCCTCTATCTCGACCAACCGACCCTGGGGATGGACCTCGCCGACATTCGCACGCGTGTTCAGGGCGTGGGCTGGGTGAAGGACGCCAAGGTCGTGCGCATGCTCCCCGACACGGTGCTGATCGCCGTCGAGGAGCGCCCCGCGCTCGCGGTCTGGCAGAACAAGGGTCGCATGAAGGTCATCGACAGCGAGGGTCAGGTGATCACCGAGGCGGATCCGGCGCGATTCCCGCAGCTGCCGCTGGTGGTGGGGCAGGGCGCCGACCAGGCCGCCGGCTTGATCCTTCCGGCGGTCGCCTCGCGGCCGCGCCTGCGTGATCGGCTGGAAGCGATGGTTCGGGTGGACGATCGTCGCTGGGATCTGCGCCTGAAGGACGGCTCGCTGATCCAACTACCGGCGATCGATGAAGAATCCGCGCTGATTCAATTGGATCAGCTCGACCAACGGCAGCGAATCCTGGACATGGGTTTTGCGCGGATCGATCTGCGCGACCCCGAAATGGTGGCTGTGAGACCTCGCGACGCGGTGCTGCCCGGGCAGCCTGCGGCCGACGGGGCGTAAGTGACGTGATGGGCTGAGGTGGCAATAGCAATGTCGCGAATGGAGGATCGGAAACAGGCCCGTGAAGGCCTGAAGGCGACGCTCGTGCGCCAGCCCGCCATCGCGGCCGTCGATTTGGGCGCGTCGAAGGTGACGTGCTTCATCATGAAGGCCGACGGTATTCACCGGGACAACCGCACCCTGACCACGGCGGGCGTTGGCTATGTGCAGTCGCGCGGCGTGCGTGGCGGCGCGATAGTGAACCTGGACGAGGCCGCTCAGGCGATCGCCCAGGCCGTGGAGCGTGCTGAGACCGTAGCCGGAGTGCACGTGCAGGGCGTCAGCGTCTGCACCGCCGGCGGCCAGCTGGCCAGCCATCGCGTTCACACCCAGGTTTCGCTGGGCGCGCGTCCGATCGGCGACGGCGACCTGTCGCGCGCCATCGCCTCGGCCCTGGCCCAGGTCCGTATTCCCGGCCGCAAGCCGATCCATTTGCTGCCCATCGCCTGGTCGGTCGACGGCCAGCGCGGCATCCGCGACCCGCGCGCCATGTTCGGCCGCGCGCTGGGGCTGGAGCTCCTGGTCGTTTCGGTCAACGAGAACATCTTCCACACGTTGGCGCACTGCGTTGAGCGCGCCCACCTGTCGTTCGAGGGCATCGTCGCCGCGCCTTTCGCCTCGGCCCTGGCGGCTCTCGAAGAGGACGAGATGGATCTGGGCGCCGTCTGCATCGACATGGGCGGCGGTTCGACCTCGGTGGCCGTGTTCAACAACGGCGCCCTGTGCCACGTCGACAGCCTGGCCGTCGGCGGCGGGCACGTGACGCAGGATATCGCCCGCGGCCTGCAGACCTCGGTGGTCGGCGCCGAGCGCATCAAGACCCTGCACGGCAGCGCCATCGCCTCGGCCAACGAGGACCGCGAGATGATTGAGGCGCCGCCGCGCGGCGACGATCCGGGCGCGGGTCCGGTGATCGCGCCCCGCAGCCTGCTCAAGGGCATCATCCAGCCCCGCGTCGAGGAAACCCTGGAACTGCTGCGCGAGCGCCTGAAGGCCTCCGGCGCGCCGGTCGAGCCTGGCGCGGGCATCGTCCTGACCGGCGGCGCCAGCCAGCTGGCCGGCGTTCGCGAAGTGGCCGTGCGCGTCTTTGATCGTCCCGTCCGTCTGGGCCGTCCGCGCCGGGTGCCGCATCTGGCCGACGCCGCCTCGGGTCCCGCCTTCTGCGCCGCCGCCGGCGTCCTCCACCGCACGGCCTTCGGTCCGCGCGAGGCGGTGTCCTCCAAAGCCCTCGCCGGCGGGGGCATGGCCCGCAAGCGTCCCGTTGATCCCAACGCCAGCCCGATGGCCAAGGCGGCCGCCTGGCTGCGGGACAACCTCTAAGCCGCGACAAAACCGCGCGAAGTCTTAAAGCGTGAGTAACACTACAGTTTAACTTTCAGGGCCCGGTCGAGTTCATCGACCGGGCCTTTTGCTGGCTGAAAGCCGCTGTAGACGGAGGTTTCGCGCCTCAGCGGCGTTCGGTCGCACGAGCCTGTGAATCCCCGTAGAACCTTTGGTTCATTGAGGGATTCTGTTGATAGGCCACAATTTATCCAACGGCCCCGCTCGACCAGACCACGACTCAGATTATGCAGTTAACCGCCGATTAACGATGGTGGTTGTTCTGTTAACACGATCGTCGAGGCATCCCCGGCGATTGGGTGTCGCCGAGGTCTAATTTGACGATTTCGGCGTAAGGACGCGAGGGTCCCATGGCTATTTCTCTTTCCGCGCCGCGTACGACCGAGCTGAAGCCGCGCATCGTGGTTTTCGGCGTTGGCGGCGCTGGCGGCAACGCCGTGAACAACATGATCGAGGCGGGCCTCGAGGGTGTGGAGTTCGTGGTGGCCAACACTGACGCTCAGCAGCTTCAGTTCGCCAAGACGGACCGTCGTATCCAGTTGGGCGTGCAGATCACGCAAGGCCTGGGCGCCGGCGCGCACCCGGAAGTGGGCATGAGCGCGGCCGAGGAGAGCTTTCCGGAGATCGGCGAGCACCTCGACGGCGCGCACATGGTCTTCATCACCGCCGGCATGGGCGGGGGCACCGGCACCGGCGCGGCGCCGATCATCGCCAAGTGCGCCCGTGAGCGCGGCATCCTGACCGTCGGCGTGGTGACCAAGCCCTTCCACTTCGAAGGCCGTCACCGCATGCGTCTGGCCGACAGCGGCATTCAGGAGTTGCAGCGCTACGTCGACACCCTGATCGTCATTCCGAACCAGAACCTGTTCCGCGTCGCCAATGAGCGCACGACCTTCGCCGAAGCCTTCGGCATGGCCGACCAAGTCCTGCACTCGGGCGTTCGTTCGATCACCGACCTGATGGTCCTGCCGGGCCTGATCAACCTCGACTTCGCCGACGTCCGCACGGTCATGACCGAGATGGGCAAGGCGATGATGGGCACCGGCGAGGGCACCGGCGAAGATCGCGCCCTGATGGCCGCTCAGAACGCCATCGCCAACCCGCTGCTGGATGAAGTCTCGCTGAAGGGCGCCAAGGCCGTGCTGGTCAACGTGACCGGCGGCATGGACATGACCCTGCTGGAAGTCGATGAGGCCGCCAACGCGATCTCCGACCAGGTCGATCCGGAAGCCAACATCATCTTCGGCGCCGCCTTCGACCCGTCGCTGGAAGGCGTGATCCGCGTGTCGGTGGTCGCCACCGGCATGGACGGCGCCTCGATCGCCCAGATCGAGCCGAAGCCCGTTTCGCGGAACACCTCCGCCGCGCCGCTGATCGCCGAGACCTCGCGTCCCGCGCCGCAGCCCGAGCCGGCCCGTCCGACCGCTCGCTACGAAGCCGCCCGTCCGGTCGAACGTCCGGTCGCCTTCGCGCCCGAGCCGGCCCCGGAACCTGAGATCGTGATGTCGGCGCCGCAGCCTGAGCCGGAAGCTGAGCTCTATTACGACGAGCCGTCTGTAGCTGAAGAACCGCGTATCGCCGCGGCTCCGGCCCGGCCGGTGAGCCGCATCGTCGATCCGCTGGTCGATGACGGCGCCGAAGAGCCGCTGTTCCCCGAGAGCAACTACTACGAAGAGCGCCGTCCCCAGAAGCAGGGCGGGTTCTTCTCGATGTTCGGCGGCGGACGCCAGCGTTACGAGCAACAGGCCTCCGCGCCGCAGCCCCAGGCTCGCTCGGCCCAGAGCGCCCGCCCGCAGCTGCAGCCGATCGAGACGCCGCAGGCCGATGACGCCGAGGATCTGGAGATCCCGTCGTTCCTGCGCCGCTTGGCCAACTGAAAGACCGACAAGACCTGACGGGACGCCCCGGGATCGCTCCCGGGGCGTCTTGCTTTGGGCGCTCGCCTTGCGACTCTCCCCGGGGTTGGCCACAGTTTCCGCCGCGATCGCGAAGGGGATTTGAGTTCATGCGGAAGCTTCTATTCGGCCTGTCGGCCCTGGCCCTTGTCGCGACGAGCGCGTCGGCCCAGGATTCGGGTCCCGCAGCCCCCGTCCAGTACGACGTCGCCTTCCCCAACGCCGCCCATCATGAAGCCCGGATCACGGCGACCTTCCGCAAGGTCCCCAAGGGCGCGCTGAAGTTGCGGATGTCGCGGTCCTCGCCGGGGCGCTATGCGATCCATGAGTTCGCCAAGAACGTCTATCAGGTCACCGCCGTCGACGGCGCGGGCAAGCCGCTGCCCATCGAGCGCACCGATCCCTACGGTTGGGCGGTGTCCGGCCACGATGGCACGGTCAAGGTCACCTACACGCTCTACGCTGATCGCGGCGACGGCACCTATTCGCAGGTCGACAAGACCCACGCGCACCTGAACATGCCCGCGACCTTCCTGTGGGCGGTGGGCTATGACGACAAGCCGATCCGCGTCCGTTTCGAACGCGCCGATCCCAGCTGGAAGATCGCCACCCAGCTGCCCCCGGTGACCGGCCAACCCGACAGTTTCTGGGCGCCGAACCTGCAGTACTTCATGGACAGCCCCACCGAGCTCAGCGCCATGACAGTGCGTGAGTGGACGGTGACCGACAAGGGGCGCGACTACACGTTCCGGCTCGCCCTGCATGACCCGGGTACGCCCGAGGACGCCGACATCTTCGCCGCCAAGCTGAAGGCCATCGTGCCCGAGCACATCAAGGTTTTCGGCGAGCTGCCGAAGTTCGACCATGGCGAATACACCTTCATCGCCGACTACATGCCGCAGATCACGGGCGACGGCATGGAGCATCGCAACTCGACCTTCATCAGCCAGCCGCGGTCGCTGTTCCGGGGTAATTTCAGCCAATTGGGCACGGCCAGCCACGAGCTGTTCCACGCCTGGAACGTCGAGCGCATCCGCCCGGCCGAGCTGGAGCCATTCGATTTCACCAAGGCCAATCCGACGCCGTCGCTTTGGCTGGCCGAGGGCTTCACCCAGTACTACGGTCCGCTGCTGATCCGGCGAGCGGGACAGTCGTCAACGGACGAGTACCTCACCGGTCTGTCCAGCACGCTCAACGGCGTCGTCAACGGCCCGGGCCGGCTCTACGGTTCGCCGCAGGAGATGAGCCTGCGCGCGCCGTTCGTTGATGCGGCCGCCGCGCTGGATCCGGTCAACCCGAACATCTTCACCTCGTACTATCCGTACGGCGCGGTGATCGGCCTGGCTCTGGACCTGCAGCTGCGCGGGCGCGACAAGCCGCTCAGCCTCGATGATTTCATGAAGCAGATGTGGCGCGCCCATGGCGTGACCGAGAAGCCCTATACGCCGGCCGACATCCGCGCCGCCCTGGCCAAGACGACCGGCGACCAAGCGTTTGCGGATGCCTTCTTCAAGGCCAGTATCGAAGGCTCGGCCCTGCCGGACTTCGCGCCGCTGCTCGAGCGGGCCGGGCTCAAGCTTCGCCCGAAGGCCCCCAAGAAGGCTTGGCTGGGCGCCGCGCGCGTCAAGGTGAACGGCTCGGAGCTGCTGCTGGACGCGCCGCCCGTTCCGAACAGCCCGCTCTACGGCGCCGGGGTCGAGGTCGGCGACCGGATCGTCAGCATCGGCCGCTTCGTGTTCGTCAACGAGAGCGACTGGACCGATGCGCTCGACCGCCTGAAGCCGGGTGAGGCCACGACCGTGACCTTCTTCCAGCGCGGCCAGCTTCGCCAAGCCTCTCTGACCATCGCCGCCGACCCGACGCTGGAGATCGTGCGCTTCGAGAAGGCCGATCTCAAGCCGACCGAGGTGCAGCTGGCGTTCCGCAAGGCCTGGCTGGGCGCGGAGATCGAAGCGGCGAAGTAGGGCGCGCCGCGCGGGCCTGATTGGCGCTGTTACTGTGTAACATATCGCTTGCCGGTCGATGTGGAATTGGTCAATATGTTATAATATAACATATTGGATCTTCCCATGAGTGCTGCGCCCTCCCAGGCGGTCGCGAGGATCGACCTCCGCCTGCCGGTCACGGTCCTGTCGGGCTTTCTCGGCGCCGGCAAGACGACGCTGCTGAACCACGTCCTGGCCAATCGCGAGGGCAAGAAGGTCGCGGTGATCGTCAACGACATGAGCGAGGTGAACATCGACGCGGCCTTGGTCGCCGAGGGCGGCGCGGACCTGTCGCGCACCGACGAGGCCCTGGTCGAGATGTCCAACGGCTGCATCTGCTGCACGCTGCGCGAGGACCTGTTGAACGAGGTGCGCCGCCTGGCCGCCGAGCGCCGCTTCGACTATTTGCTGATCGAGTCGACGGGCGTTTCCGAGCCGATGCCGGTGGCCGCCACCTTTGACTTCCGCGACGAGGGCGAGCAGAGCCTGTCGGACGTGGCGCGGCTGGACACCATGGTCACGGTGGTCGACGCCTTCAACTTCCTGCGCGACTACAGCTCCCGGGACCGGCTGGCCGACCGTGGCGAGACGGCGGGGGAGGGCGATACGCGCACGGTCGTCGACCTGCTGGTCGAGCAGATCGAGTTCGCCGACGTCATCGTGCTGAACAAGGCCGATCTGGTCTCCGCCGATGAGCTGGGCCAGCTTGAGGCGATCATCGCCACGTTCAATCCGCAGGCGCGGATCGTCCGGTCCGAGCGCGGCGCCGTGGCCCTGGGCGACGTGCTCGACACCGGCCTCTTCGATCCCGTCCGGGCCGAAGGCGCGGCTGGCTGGCAGAAGGCGTTGATGGGCGAGGTCCTGCCGGAGACCGAGGAGTACGGCATCGGCCATTTCGTCTATCGCGCGTCCAAGCCCTTCCATCCGGAGAAGCTGAAAGCTTGGCTCGAAAGCGAGTGGCTCGGCGTCATCCGCTCCAAGGGCTTTGTCTGGCTGGCGACCCGGACGGATCTGGTCGGCGGCTGGAGCCAGGCCGGGGCGGTTACTCAGTTCGGACCGCACGGTCGCTGGTGGGCCACCGCGCCGCGCGATCAGTGGCCCGACGATCCGGCGTGGCGGGCGGCGATCGAGAAGGTCTGGAAGCCGGTCCATGGCGACCGTCGCCAGGAGATCGTGCTGATCGGCCAGAACATGGATCGCGAGGCCCTGACCAGGGGCTTCGACGCCTGCCTGCTGTCGGACCTTCAGTTCGGGTTTGGCCCCAAGGCCTGGGCCAAGCTGCCTGACCCGTTCGCGCCGTGGTGAAGACCGCGCCGCCGCTGGACGCCGACGGCGCGCTTCAGGAGCCGACACCCGAATGGGTCGCCGCGCGCTTCGGGGTCAGCCTCGAGGAAGCCGAATGGACGCTGGTCCTTTATCGGTTCTCGATCCTGTACCCCGAAGGTCCGGAGCCCGGTCGCTTCTTCTGTGAGCCGCTTTAGCCGTCGGTCTGGCTGAAAGCCGCCGACCGCGCCCGGGCGAGCCGGAATGCGCCGGTCGCGCCGAAATAGGCGCAGCCCGCCAGCAGGATGAGGGTGGTGACCACGCTGGCCTCGGGGCCGAAGGCGCCGCCCGTCAGCCACCAGGGCGCGCCGGCCCTGGGGGCTAGGTCGACGACGAGGCTCTGGACCGCGATCCGGCCGCCGCTGACTTCAAGGCCAAAGCCGACGCCCAACAGCCAGTTCCAGGCGGTGTGCCAGGCGCAGACGCCCCAGAGCGAGCCTTCCTTGATCGCGTAGAGACTGATCATCACGCCGAACAGGACGAGGTTGGCCAGGGCCAGGACCAGCTCCTTGGACGGCGAGATGTTGCCGCCGTGCATGATGGCGAACAGTGCGCTGTTGATGACGATGGCCAGGGGGAGGCCGTGGCGCGAGGCGACCAGCTGCATCAGCCAGCCCCGCATCAGGAGCTCCTCGGTGCCGCCCTGGATCACAAAGCCCGCAAAGAGCGCCAGGATGGGCAGGAACAGCATCGGCGCGGGCGCGGTCCACACGCCGAACCCTTCGATACGGTAGCCGCCGGTCGCCCAGATCAGGCCGATGACGCTGAGCAGGAAGCCGCACCCGACCAGCAGGCCCCGCGTGTATCGCCGAACAAACTCACCGTTGAGGCCCAGCACCCAGGGCGAGCGGCGCTCGAACAGCCAGACCCAGGCCAGCAGCAGCAACGCGGAAAAGCCAAAGCCGGCCAGCTGGATCGCCAGCGGCGACCACTGGCTTTCGAGATCGACCTGATGGAAGCCCATCGGCATCAGGACGCCGAGAACCGTGGCCAGCTGGCCCACGGCGAAGAAGACGATGATCAGCGGAATGGCCGCCGCGGTCCAGGTGCGGCGATGCTTGGGCGCTCTGGGCCCGTAGAGTTCGACGTTCTTCAAGCTGAGCCCCCGCTCGTTCGATATCCGCCGTGTGTCGTCGGCGCTTCGGCTGCGCTCGTGGCGCAGAATGGGGCGGGTGGAAACTTAATTATGGCTCATGAAGTGGTTTTCACCCATCCGATCAGGACGCCTGAGTCAGATGGCGAGCTCGATCTGGACGCGGGTCCGGTCGCCGGCCGTGACGCCGGCGCGCCGGCGAACCTGAGCTTTTAGAGGCAGAAGAAATCTTCCCGATCGCGTGTCGGGAAACACCGAGGTGTCCCAGGCCAGGCCCGCGATCTCGGCGCGCACTCGCAGGGAGCCAAAGCCGACTCGCGCGCCGCTCAAGGCGCGAAGGCCATCTGCGATCTCGGCGGGGAGGGTGACGAAGAACCAGCCGCCGGCGCCGCTGGAGCGCCAGATCTCGGCTTCGAAGTCGTAACGCATCTCATCCTTCCGCTGATCAGCGGAAGATGGAGGGCGGCGCGCCAGGAGCTGTCAGCATCCGGCGCGCCGCCGTCCGTTTAGTCGATCTTGACGAACGGCGTGCCGCCGCTGGTGACCTTGGGCATCTCGCCGTTCCACTTCTCGATGGCCAGTTGCTGCAGGACCTGCGGGTTGGCGCGCAGGGCCTCGCCCTTGATGCGGATGGCCTCGGCTTCACCGCGCGCCTTGGCGACGGCGGCGTTGGCCAGGGCGGTTTCCTTGGCTTCCAGCGCCTTGGCCGCCAGCGCTTCCTGCTCCAGCTGGGTCTTGGCCTGCATCTGCTGGATGATCGCCTGCGGGTAGCGGATCGAGCCGATCCAGTCGAGCTGGCTGATATTGACGCCGTGACGGGCCCATTTGCTAGCGACGCGGGCGTAGGCCTTCTGGATCACCATCTGACGGCCGCCGCTGTAGAGCGTCTCGACCCCGACCTTTTCGGCCTCGGCCGCGACGGCCGAGCGAACGTCATTGCGGATCGGGCCGTCCAGCAGTTGGTCGAACGACAGGCGGTAGGTCTGGTAGAGATTCGGCGCCGAGGCCGGATTAACCTGCAGCGTCACCGAGATATCCGCCGTCATCGGCAGGCCGGTGTTGTCCGAGAAGGTGATCTCCTCGTTCTCGTTGCCGCGCTCATCGGCTTCGCGGGTGTAGCCGTAGGTGCGCTGGATCACCGGGTACTGGATGATCCGCTCTCCGACGCCGCGCAGGTACCAGCGGGCGGGCAGGGGTTCGGGATCGACGCCGGCTGACGAACCCAGGGTACGGATCTTCACGCCGACATTGCCCGGCTCGACCGTCGAGCTCTGGGTGACAACGACGCAGGAGCTGAGCAGCAGCAGCATGACGCCGACACTGATGGCGACGGCCTGTTTACCCTTGCTCTGGAAGGGCGACTTGAAAGGCGGCTTGTTGCCGGAAGGGATGGCGAACGGGCTCTCGGGCATGCGGGGGTCCTCGCGCTGAAATTGCTGAGGATGGTAGACCGGGAAGCGCGGCCGCGCGCAAGCGGCGTCTCCCCCACAGGCTCGAAATCGGCTAGCTTGTCACGAAATGCCAATTTCATCCGGAAACCGGTCACGATGAAGCTGACGCGCGCCGATCGGAAGATTCTTCAGATCCTGCAGGAGGACGGCAAGATCTCGAACGTTGACCTGGCCGAACGGGTGGGTCTTTCACCCAGTCCGTGCCTGCGGCGGGTGAAGCAGCTTGAAGCCTCGGGCCTGATCCGTGGCTATGTGGCGCTGCTGGATCGCCGCAAGGCCAAGCTGGACGTGCTCGCCTATGTCGAGGTGCAAGTCGATCGCCACAGCGAGGAGGCGGCCGAGGCCTTCCAGCAGGCGGTCCTGCGCGAGCCGGAGGTCGTCGGCTGCTACGCCATGACGGGCGGCTACGATTATCTGCTGCGGGTGGTGGTGCCCAGCCTCGACGCCTATGCCGACTTCACCATGAAGCGCCTGTTGAAGATGCCTGCGGTCAAGGACGTGCGGTCCTCGTTCGTGCTGGACACCATCAAGGACCAAACCGCTCTGCCGCTGGATTATGTGGCCTGATCACTAAACGCCGGAATTGATCTGGATTATTGGCATATCGTGACCGTTGAGGCTTATCATCTGGTCATAATCGCCACGTTCTGCCCGAGCTTTCGCGATAAGCTGCCGCTCCTATCTCGTTGGAGCGCGGCCGCATGCTGGTTCTCGATCGCAAGCCCCTGACGCCCGCCTGGGCCTCGCCGATGCGCCAGGCGCTGGAGGGCGTGCAAGGCTACAAGGCCGGCATGACCCTGGCCGAGGCCGCCCGCCGCACCGGCCTGACCGCCTTCTCCAAGCTGGCCAGCAACGAGAATCTCCTGGGACCCAGCCCCAAGGTCGCCGAGGCGGTGATGGCCGCGATGGCCGAGCCGCACATCTATCCCGATCCGCACAGCGACGTGCTGCGCGCGGCGATCGGTGAACGCCTGGGCGTTTCGCCGGCGCGTCTGGTCATCTCGCCGGGATCGGAGGCGCTGATCGACTACGTGTTCCGGGCCGTGCTGCACCCGGGCGACTCGATCCTGCTGTCCAGCCCGACCTTCCCGACCTACGAGATCTTCGGCCGCTGCGCCGAGGCGCGGATCATCGACGTGCCCCGTCTTGCCAATTTCGACATGGACGTCCCGGCCGTCTGCGCCGCCGCCGCCCAGGGCCCCAAGCTGCTGGTCCTGTGCACGCCCAACAACCCGACGGGCAACGCCCTGAAGGCGGTGGACTTCCAGGCGATCCTGGCCGCCACCCCGCGCTCGACCGTCGTCTTCGTCGACGAAGCCTATCGCGAGTATCACGAGGCCTTCGACACCTTCGCCATGCTGGACGCCTGGGGCGGCCCGTGGGTCGCGGCGCGCACCTTCTCGAAGGCCTACGGCCTGGCCGGCCTACGCATGGGCTATGGCGTGGCGTCATCGGCGGAGCTGGTCGAGTATCTCGACCGCATTCGCCCGCCCTTCAACGTTACAGCCGTCAGCCAGGCCGCCGCCCTGGCCGCCTGGGAGGACCAGGACTACCTCAAGCGCACCGTCGCTCAGACCATCGCCGAGCGCGGCCGGGTCGAGGCGGTGCTGGACGACATGGGCGTCGAGCACACCGAAAGCCACGCCAATTTCGTGTTCCTGCGGACGCCGGCGGGTCCGGACGCCACCGCCGCGCATTTGTTGCACCAGGGGCTCATCATCCGGCCGACGCCCGTCGCCGGCGGCTGGGTCCGGATCACCATCGGCCGTCCGGCCGACAACGACGCCCTGATCGCCGCCCTGCCGGCGGCGCTTTCGCTCTAAGCACACGGAAACGCCCGCATGACCCTCGTCACCGACCAGAACCCCCTGGGCCTCGACGGCTTCGAGTTCGTCGAGTTCACCAGCCCCGATCCGGCGGCCATGAAGGCCCTTATCGAGCAGCTGGGCTTCGTCGCCGCCAGCAAGCATCCGACCAAGGCCGCGACCCGCTACAAGCAGGGCCGCGTGAACCTGATCGTCAATGAAGAGACGACCGGTCAGGTCGCCGACTTCCGCGCCGATCATGGTCCGTCGGCCAACGGCATGGCCTTCCGTGTCGAGAACGCCGAGCAAGCCTATGCCGACGCGATCAAGCGCGGCGCCAAGGCCGCCGACGCCTCGCGCTCGCTGCTGGGCGCGGACGCCAAGGTGCTGGAAGGGATCGGCGGGTCCTTGCTCTATCTCGTCGACCGCTATGGCGACGCGGGCACGATCTATGACGCCTGGGAGCAGGTTCCCGGCGCGGCCCTGGCCGAAGCCAAGAACAATGTCGGCCTCGACCTGCTCGACCACCTGACCCACAACGTCAAGCGTGGCCAGATGCGCACTTGGTCGACCTTCTACAATCAGATCTTCGGCTTCGAGGAGCAGAAGTACTTCGACATCAAGGGCCAGGCGACGGGCCTGTTCAGCCAGGCGATGATCGCGCCGGACAAGGCCATTCGCATCCCGCTGAACGAAAGCCAGGACGACAAGAGCCAGATCGAGGAGTTCATCCGCCAGTACAATGGCGAGGGCATCCAGCACCTGGCGATGACGACGGACAACATCTACGAGACCGTCGAGAAGCTGCGCGCCCGCGGCGTGAAGCTGCAGGACACGATCGAGACCTACTACGAGCTGGTCGACAAGCGCGTCCCCGGCCACGGCGAGGACCTTGAGCGACTGAAGAAGAACCGCATCCTGATCGACGGCAATGTCGGCGAGGAAGGCCTTCTGCTGCAGATCTTCACCGAGAACCTGTTCGGCCCGATCTTCTTCGAGATCATCCAGCGCAAGGGCAACGAAGGCTTCGGCAACGGCAACTTCCAGGCCCTGTTCGAGAGCATCGAGCTGGACCAGATCCGCCGTGGGGTGATTACGGTCGACGCGTAAGGCTCTGGCCATGGACGGCGCTTCAGCGCCGTCCCACTATTCCGATCTCCCCGGCGAACGCCGGGGCCCAGGTGAAGCCCACGAACCGCCCCGGATGAATCTGGGTCCCGGCATTCGCCGGGAAAGTCGGGGTGGGGGAGGACGCACGTGACCAGCACTGAAGCGCTCAACTACCAAACCGGCTTCGGCTCCTATTTCGAAACCGAGGCGCATCCCGGCGCTCTGCCGATCGGGCGCAACTCGCCGCAGAAGGTTCCGTTCGGCCTCTATGCCGAGCAGCTGTCGGGCTCGGCCTTCACCGCGCCGCGTCATGAGAACCGCCGCACGTGGCTCTATCGCCTGCGGCCCAGCGCCGGCCACGGGGCCTATCAGCCCTATGCGCAAGCCAACCTTGTTTCGGCCTTTCCGGGTCCCGCCACGCCCAATCGCCTGCGCTGGAGCCCGCTGGAGATCCCGGCCGCGCCGACCGACTTCGTCGACGGCCTGGTGAGTCTCGCTGGCAACGCCGACGCGGCGACGCTGGGGGGCATCGCCGCGCACGTCTATCTGGCCAATGTCTCGATGCAGAACCGGGTGTTCTACAACGCCGACGGCGAGATGCTGATCGTGCCGCAGATGGGCGTGCTGACCCTGGTCACCGAGATGGGCGTGCTGAAGGCCGGCCCCGGCCACATCGCGGTGATCCCGCGCGGCGTGCGCTTCCGGGTCGAGGTCGAAGGGCCCTCGCGCGGCTATGTCTGCGAGAACTATGGCGCGGCTTTCCGCCTGCCGGAGCTGGGGCCGATCGGCGCCAACGGCCTGGCCAACCCGCGCGATTTCGAAGCGCCGGTGGCGGCCTTCGAGGACGTCGATACGCCGACTGAAGTGGTCCAGAAGTTCCAAGGCGTATTGTGGTCCGCGACCTGGGCTCACAGCCCGCTGGACGTGGTGGCCTGGCACGGCAACCTGACGCCGTACCGCTATGACCTGTCGCGGTTCAACACGATCAATACGGTCAGCTACGACCACCCTGATCCGTCGATCTTCACGGTCCTGACCTCGCCCAGCGACACGCCCGGGACGGCCAACTGCGATTTCGTGATCTTCCCGCCGCGCTGGATGGTCGCTGAGGACACGTTCCGCCCGCCGTGGTTCCACCGCAACGTGATGAGCGAGTTCATGGGCCTGATCCACGGCGCCTATGACGCCAAGGAGGGCGGCTTCGTCCCCGGCGGCGCGTCCTTGCACAACTGCATGAGCGACCACGGCCCCGATGTCGCCAGCCACAGGAAGGCGACCGAAGCGGTCCTGGCCCCGCACAAGATCGACGGGACCATGGCCTTCATGTTCGAGAGCCGCTGGGTGTTCCGCCCGACCGCCCTGGCTTTGGAGTCCGCGGCGCTGCAGCCCGACTACGACGCCTGCTGGACCGGCTTTCCCAAGGCCCGTCTGTCCTGACCCAAATCCTACTTGCGATCTCCCGTAAGGACGCGCGCCTGCCCCGATCCGGCTTGCGCGCGGTCCGGCGATGTGGGGGGATGGCTGAAAATTCAAAGTCCCGGAGGAAAACCGAATGAAGCTCGCGTCTCTCAAGGGTGGTCGCGACGGCCGTCTGGTGGTGGTCTCCAACGACCTGGCCTGGTTCACCGACGCCGGGACGATCGCGCCGACCCTGCAGGCCGCGCTCGACAACTGGGAGCGCTGCGGGCCGATGCTGGCGGGCCTCGCCGAGAGCCTCGAGCACGGCGCGGTGCCCAAGGAGCGCTTCCACGAGCATGAGGCGCTGAGCCCGCTGCCGCGCGCCTATCAGTGGGTGGACGGCTCGGCCTATGTGAACCACGTCCAGCTGGTGCGCAAAGCGCGCGGCGCCGAGATGCCTGAGAGCTTCTGGACCGATCCTTTGATGTACCAGGGCGCGTCGGACGGCTTCCTGGCCCCGCGTGATCCGATCCCGCTGGCTGACGCCAGCTGGGGCTGTGACCTTGAGGGCGAGGTGGCGGTGATCGTCGATGACGTGCCGCTGGGCGCGACCCGCGAGGAGGCGCTGGCGGCCATTCGCCTCGTTATGCTCTGCAACGACGTCTCGCTGCGCAACCTGATCCCGGGCGAGCTGGCCAAGGGCTTCGGCTTCCTGCAATCCAAGCCCGCCAGCGCCTTTTCGCCGGTCGCGGTGTCGCCTGACGCCCTGGGCGACGCCTGGAAGGACGGCAAGCTGCACGGGGCGCTGCTGGTCGAGCTGGATGGCAAGGACTTCGGCCGCGCCGACGCCGGTGTCGACATGACCTTCGACTTCGGCACGCTGGTGGCCCACGCGGCCAAGACCCGCTCCTTGTGCGCCGGCACCATCGTCGGCTCGGGCACGGTCAGCAACCGCGACGCCGACGGCGGTCCCGGCAAGCCGATCAGCGAAGGCGGCCTTGGCTATTCGTGCCTGGCCGAGGTGCGCACCGTCGAGACCCTCCTGCACGGCGCGCCCAAGACGCCGTTCCTGCTGGGCGGCGACACGATCCGCATCGAGATGAAGGACGCCAAGGGCCACTCGATCTTCGGCGCCATCGAGCAGACGGTCGAACGGATTTGACGGACGAGACGGCGCCCGCCGCAGCTGGGCGGATCTGGGAGACTCGGGCCGGGATCAATCTTGGCCCCCTCGACCTGATCCCCGACGGCGGCGCGCGCAACTATGTGCTGCAGATCGGCGAGGCGCGGTTCCACGGCTTCGTCGTGCGCCGGGGCGAGGCGGTGTTCGGCTATGTCGACCGCTGCCCGCACGCCGGCCTGCCGCTGGCCCAGGAACTGGACCGCTATCTGACGCCGGACGGCGACTTGATCATGTGCTCGTGGCACGGGGCGGTGTTCACCGTGGAGGACGGCGCTTGTGTGGGCGGACCTTGCGCCGGCGCGCGACTCAAGCTCTGGCCGGTGGAGGTGAGGGACGGGCGGGTCGTGACGGGGTAGCGGGGGTGCTTCCCTGCGTCCTTCGAGGCTCGCCTTCGGCTCACACCTCAGGATGAGGAAATCCTTTGCTGAACGCCTCATCCTGAGGTGCGCGCTCTTGAGCGCGCCTCGAAGGACGTAGTGCGGTGAAGCTCGATCTCCCCGGCGAACGCCGGGGCCCAGGTTCATCCCGGTAGGCTGGGGATAATGCGACATCGCTCCGGACTGAGCGGATAGACGCCCATTCCAAAAGCCCTCGATGTCCGCTCTCGAAGGCGGCCGCTGGCTAACGCCATCCCCCGGACAAAAGAACGGCCGCCTTCCAGGAGAAGAAGGCGGCCGAGTCATTGGGAGGAAACGCCCGAAAGGGCTGAGTTCCATATAGCTGTTTGAATTCGGCTTGACAACGTTGTCACGAAAATAATTTCGCGGAACGGTGAAATCCGACGCGCGGCGGGCGCGGCTACTTCTTCTTGGCCGCCTGAACTTCGATCTCGACCAGCATGCCGTCGGCGACGAGGCCGGTGATCTGGCTGGTGATGCGGGCCGGCTTGTTCGGCTGGGCGGCGGTGCCGAAATAGGTGCGGTAGCCCTCCATCATGCCCATGAAGTCCATCTTGCCCTCCTTGGCCGGATCGCCGACCAGCAGGACGCGCATCATGACGACGTCGGCCATGGTGGCGCCCTGGCTCTTCAGAGCCGCTTCGATGCGGCCCAGCACGCCGAGCGTCTGGGTCTTCGTATCGCCAAAGCGGGCGACGCCGGTCGCCTTGTCGTCAATGACTGGCGGGGTCATACCCGAGACATAGATGGTGTCGTAGCCGGCTGGCACGGTGACGACGCTGGCGATGGCCGACTTGGGGTCGCCGCCACGGACGATGTCCTGGGCGTGGGCGGCGCCGGCGAGGGCGCAGGCGGCGATGGTGAGAGCAATCAGGCGTTTCATGGCGTCTTCCCTATGGTGAAGGCTGAAAGTCAGTGCGCTTGCAGGCCGCGCGGCTTGGGGGCGGCCTTGGCGGCGACGCGGGCGGCGGCGACATCGGCGGGCTTGATCACCGAGCCCTTGTTGCCCCAGGTCGTGCGGGCGTAGGTCAGGATCGCCGCGAGGTCGGCGTCATTGATGTCGTCCTTGAAGGCGGGCATGCCGGCGCGACCGTTGAGCACCGTGGTGATCAGCACCTTGGGCGGCCCCTGCACCAGGGGCGCGCCAGCCAAGGGCGGGAAGGCGCCCTTGACGCCCTTGCCCGAGACCTGATGACAGGCCGAGCAGTTGTCCATGTACAGGGACTTGCCGTCGGCGGACGCGATGGCTGGTGCGGCCAGACTTGTGGCGAGCGCCAGGGCGGCGAGGCGGTAAGCGAACGTCATGCGTATCCTCGAACGGTGAACTCTAGGCCTGCTGGACGCGGGCGTGGATCTTGGCGATCTGCTGCCAGGCCGACTCGATTGCGCCGGCTTGCCAGCCACCAAGGTAGCTGAGGTGCTCGCCGGCCAGGTAGAGGCGACCGTCGGGCTCGCAGAGAATGGGATAGGCCTCCTTGCGGCCGGTCTCGCCCCACTCGGCCCAGCCGCCCAGATTGTGTTCGGCGAGGTGCCAGCTGAAGGAGAAGGCGTTCTCGAAATTCTCGGCGTATTCGGGGAACACCTTCTGGCCGCCGGCCACGGCGAAGGCGGCGCGGTCGGCCGGACTTTTGGCGCTGATCCGCGCGGCTTCCCCGCCAAAGGCGTAGTAGCCCAGCAGAACGCCCTTTTGCCCTTGCCAGCCGTAGGAGGGCAGGGAGATCGAACCAATGCCCGCGAGGTCGGTGTAGATGTGACCGCCGTAGATCTGGTGCTTGTCTTCCCAGAAGCGGCTCTTCATCTGCAGGCCGATCTTGTTTACCGGCGCGTAAGCCACGCCCTCCATCGCCGCCTTGAACGGCGCCGAGGCGTCGAGATCGATCTGCTTGAGCACGCTGAGTGGGATGGTGCAGACGCAGTAGTCGGCGGTGACCTCGCCCAGCTTGCCGTCCGGTCCCTTGAACGCGACCGTCACGCCGGTGGGCGACTGCTTGATCTTCTGGACAACGGTCGAGTAGCGGATCATCGGCGCGACGCGCTTTTCGAACGCCTTTGCGATCTGGTCCATGCCGCCGATCGGCTGCAGCATGGTGCGCTGCTGCTCGTAGCCGGTGACCGAACTGAGCACCCGCCAGGCGTTGCTATCGAGCACGTCCTTGAAGGCGAAGGGCTCCAGCTCCTTGCCGGGACCGGGGTCCACGCCGGCGCCCGGATGTACCGAGAAGCCGCGCCCTTCGGTGCCCTTGTAGGTCAGGTCGCTCTTGGACAGGCGGCCTTCATTGACGAGGTAGGCGACGAAGCGCTCGCGATCGACGCCGCTCAAGGGCGCGTCCAAGGCCCCGGCGCTGGCGGCCTTGGCGACCAGCTCGGCGGTGTAGCCCCGGACGTCGGCGGCGATCTCGCCCTTGCGGACCGGCTTGCCGTTCAGCGGTCCCTTGCCCTTCTCGAAGTAGACGTAAGACGCGTCGTTGTCGTTGACGAAGCTCTCCAGCAGGACCCCGAAGCTCTTAGTGTAGTGCAGGGTCGAGCGGTGGTGGTACGGAATCCGCCAGGCGCCGTGGTTGATGTAGTGCCCGTCGTCGAACTCGCAGACCTGGGTGTTGCCCAGGAGGTCAGTGTGCTTGAAGCCCTTGCGCGCCGTCTGGCAGCGGCCGCCCGCGTAGTCGCGCGCCTCGAGGATCTGCACCTGATAGCCGGCCTTCGACATCTCGTAGGCGGCGGTCATGCCCGCCAAGCCTGCGCCCAGGATGATAACCTTGGTGTTCTTGGCGCCGCCGGTGAGCGCCGGTGGCAGCTCGGCGGCCGAGGCTTGCGAAAAGCCAAGGGCCTCCATGCCCGACAGCACCAGCGACATGCCGCCGACCGCGGCCAGGCTTTCAAAGAACCGCCGGCGCGTGAGTACGCTCGCCGCCGGTGACGCGTCAGATCCGCTCATTCAATCCCTGCCCTTGCTTTTGGCGGGCGTCGCCAAGGCGCGCCGCGCGGTTCCGGCCATCCCCAGCGTCGAAACCGTCACCATCTCGAAAGGCCCGGCTCCGCCGCGCAATCCGTTTTCCCTGATGGCCGGGACTGACATGTCAGACGCCTCGCCATTGGGCGCCTGAGGCGGATATTGTGCGATCACTGAGCGAGGCCGAACGATCGCGCCGACGCGGTCGAATCCTTGTTTTCCGCTTCGAAGAGCGCGAGGTGATGAAGGGCGATGACCGATGCTTGCTCCCAACTTCGCCTGCGCCTGGCGCGTCCCGACGATATGCCGGTCCTGTCGGCGCTAATGGATCGCGCGATCGGCGAGTTGCTCCAGGATTTCCTGCCCCCGGAAGGCGTGAGGGCGTCGTACGAGATCATGGGCCTGGACACCCAACTGATCGCCGATGGCACCTATTTCGTGGTCGAGGATGGGGACGCGATCGCCGGCTGCGGCGGCTGGAGCCGACGCGCCACCCTGTTCGGCGGCGATCACTCGGCGGGACGCGACGCGGCTTTGCTGGATCCGAAGATGGACGCGGCGCGGGTCCGGGCGATGTACACCCACCCCGACCACACCCGCAAAGGGGTGGGCCGGATCATTCTGGACGCCTGTGAGGCCGCCGCCCGCGCCGAAGGTTTCAGTCGCGTCGAGATGGCCGCGACCATGGGCGGCGTGCCGCTTTACCGGGCGTGCGGCTACCACGACATAGAGCCCTTCGAGGCTGTGACCTCGACGGGCTACCGCGTGCCGCTGATCCGGATGGGCAAGGGGCTTTAGCCTCCCGCAGAGATCCTGAAATGCAGAAGGGCCGGGGAATTCCCCGGCCCTTCGCATACTTGGTGTTCGGGTACGCCCTAGAACGTCGCCGAGACCTTGGCGTACCAGAAGCCGCCCTGCCAATCGACGATCGTGTCCGAGCGGTAGATGCGGCCGTTGGTGGCCGACTCGCCGGTCTTGTCCGGATCGGGATAGTTGGCGAATAGGTTCCGGGCGCCGATCGCGACCGAGTAGTTTTCGGTGGCCTGGTAGGACAGCTCCATGTCGAAGAACGTCTCCGGGTCCCACTTCTGGACGATCGGATTGCCGACGCTGAACATGTTCTTGTACGGGCCCCAGATGTTCAGGCGGCCAGTAGCCTTGAACTTGTCGATCTGGTGCGTCGCCGAGATCACCGACCGCCAGCGCGGCGCGGCGTTCTCGAAGTCATGCACGCCTTCGGCGTCGAAGAAGTTGGTCGAGAAGACCTTGTCGATCTTGAACTTGTTGTAGTTTCCGCTGACCGAGAGGTTGGTCGTCTGGCCGTTCTCCCAGGCCTTGCGATAGGTGGCCACGACGTCGACGCCGGTGGTCGTCGAGTCGAAGGCGTTCTGGAAGAACTGCACTTGGCCGATGGTGTCGGCGCCCGGGATGCTGGCCGAGATCAGGGCCGTGCGGATCGCCGGTGTCACGGTGATTGGCGTTGTCGCGTAGAACTGGTCCTTGATCTTGATGCTGTAGGCGTCGACCGTCAGCGACAGGCCCTCGAACGGCGTGGCGGTGAAGCCCACGGCGAAGTTGGTCGACTTCTCAGGCTTCAGCTCCTTCGCGCCTAGGTACTTGGCCACCGGGTTGGTCGCCGGGAAGAGACCCGAGGCGATGATCGCGCCGTTCTCCACGCGGGTCGACACGTTGGTGGTGAAGGCCTGGCCCGGGGTCGGGGCCCGGAAGCCGGTGCCCACCGAGCCGCGAAGGCCGAAGTTCGGGGTCACTTGGTACTGGGTCGCGGCCTTGCCGTTCCAGGTGCTGCCGAAGTCCGAGAAGTGCTCGCCGCGCACCGCGAAGTCGAGGAACCACTCCTCGGTCACGTTGCCGGAGGTCTCCAGAT
Source organism: Caulobacter sp. BE264 (assembly GCF_031457805.1). Taxonomy (NCBI): domain Bacteria; kingdom Pseudomonadati; phylum Pseudomonadota; class Alphaproteobacteria; order Caulobacterales; family Caulobacteraceae; genus Caulobacter; species Caulobacter sp. BE264. Next base: position 101,408 of record NZ_JAVDXI010000001.1, read on the forward strand.
AGCCGGCGTAGGAGTCGCGGGTCAGCTTGCCGGAGTAGAGCGGCGTATTGCCCGGGAAGCCGTTCGAGCCGACCGCCAGCGCGTTGTAGACCGGGTCGATGCCGGCGAAGCCGTCGGCGTTGGTCGACAGGTAGTTGGCGCAGTTCAGGCCGGCGGTGGCCGGCAGGGCCAGGCCGGCGGCTGTCGGCGTGCGGGTGGTGGCGTTGCAGAATTTGAAGGGGTCGGGCACAGCCCAAGTACCGGCCGTATAAGACGGCACGTCGCCCGGCTCGATCTCGTAGCCTTCCTTGCGGTATTCGGCGCCGAAGTTGATCGTCACGGGCGTCTTGAAGCCGAGCCCCTCCCAGTCATAGGCGAAGTCGGCGTTCACGGCGGACTCGCTGGAGATCAGGGCGCCGTCATAGAACTTCTTCGGCGAGGCCGGACCCATCGACGGGTTGACGGTGTCCCAGAGCGAGTAGGCGATCTTGTCGTTGCCGTAGCGCGCCGACAGATCGTAGCTCAAGCCATAGCCCGTCAGGCCCTTGACGCCGCCCGCCAGGCTGTAGTCGGTCACGTCGCCGCCGAACATCGGCGTGAAGCCGGCCGGGAAGATCGAGCTGAACTGGAAGGTCGAGCCGTCCTGAAGGCGGATCGGCGTCGCATTCACGGCGTTGCTGACCGGCGGGCGGTAGTTGAAGTACTCGACCGCGCTGCTCTTGGAGTAGTTGCCGAAGGCGTAGACCGACAGCTTGTCGCTGAACTCGTAGCCGGCGTTGACCACGGCGCGGGTCGCCTCCGCGTCAGGCTGGCCCCACTTCTGGACGTAGTCGTTGATCAGCGCCTTGTAGGCCGGGTTCGAGGCGGCGTAGCTGGTGACGCAGAAGCCCGCCGACTGGTTCGGGATGCCGACGTTGCAGTACTGGCGGCCGCGGTTGACCTGGTTCTGGCTGGTGTACTCGACGGTGGTGTTGATGAAGCCGTTCTCGCCGATCGGCAGGCCGAGGTTGCCGGTGACCAGCACGTCTTCACCGTCGCCGAGATAGAACTGGCCATACTGAGCAGTCAGCGAGCCGCCGCTGGGGCTGTCCTTCAGCTGGAAGTCGATGACGCCGGCAATGGCGTCCGAGCCGTACTGCGCGCCGGCGCCGTCGCGCGTGACGACCACGTTCTTCAGGGCCGAGGCGGGGATCGTGGCCGCGTCGGGCGCCTGAGCGCCGGTGCCGCCGATCGTGACCAGCGCCGAACGATGGCGACGCTTGGAGTTGACCATGAACAGGGTCTTGTCGGTAGGCAGGCCGCGCAGGCTGGCGGGGCGAATGAAGGTGGCGCCGTCCGAAATCGGCTCACGAGCCAGGGTGTAGGACGGGACCAGCGTCTTCAGAATGTCGTTGGTGTCGGTGAAGGTCGAGGCCTTGATGTCGGCTTCGCCGAAGGAGTCGACCGGGACGGCGGAGTCCAGAACCGTGCGGGGCTTGCCGCGAGCGGTGACGACGACCGTTTCAAGTTCCGCCGCTTGGCTCGGCGTATCGGCCGCAGGCGTTGAAGCGGAAACCGTCTCTGCGCTGAACGCAGATTGGCAGTAACCAAAAGTAATAGATAGCGTGGAAATACCCGCCATTAGGACGGGTTTAAAACGCCGAGTCATAAGTAGCCCCCTCATTCTATTTATTGACGCATGACGATTCCCTTCTCCATGACGTTTCTCTCCCGACGATTATATTTTTTGACGCGGGTACTAAAAATATATCGACGCACTGTCGATCTATTCATGAGGTTTCAAGCTGGGGCGTTCGGCAATGGCGGCGCGTCACAAAAACGCCGAAGCCGCGCAAGGGCCCCTTGGGCGCCCCTTTGCGCGGCGTCTGTTCACGGATTTTAGGCAGATCGTCGCCGTGCTCACGGCGCGGAGGTGGCGATCCGGCGCCAATACGACGTCTGGTTCAGGCGCAAAGCCGTAGCGGTTCGGCCATTTCGTCGGTCTCTTCAGTCTCGAATAGATCGAAGGCGTCTTCCCAAAGGGTGAGACGCGACTCGCGCAGTTCGGCGTCGTCGGTGACGCGGACGATCTGATCTTCGCGATCGTTCCAGACGAGCCCGATGTCGGTGACGCGTTCAACGTCGCGGCCCAGCAGCAGAAACATGTCGGCCTTGGCCGCGCGTTCGTGGCTGATGCGGCGCAGGGTGCGGCCGCCGCCCAGCTCGCGGTGGATGTCGGCGAAGTCCAGCACCGCCGAGATCATGGCGGCGTTGACGGGAGCGACGGTCCAAGTCGGGCAGGCGAAGCGAGTCATCGGATGTCCTCGGGTTCTCCAGGGGCGATGATCGAAGAATGTCCGCGCATTGCGACAAAAACGGTCGTATGACGAGCGCCATGAGACACGAGAAAGCGACTCGCCTCCTGGACCTCGCCCGTATGTTGGCGGGGTCGGCCGAGGGGCTGACCCTGGACGAGATGGCCTCGGCCCTGGGGGTGGGCCGCCGCACCGCCGAGCGGATGCGTGACGCCGTCTGGGCGGCGTTCCCGCAGATGGAGGCCGTGGACGACCCGCCGACCAAGCGTTTCCGCATACCCTCGGGCTTGGACGGCGTCTTCCAGACCCCGACCGCCGAGGAGCTGGCGGCGCTGCGGGTGGCGGCCGACTCGCTGCGGGCTTCCGGGGCTGACGCCCGCGCCGCGTCGCTCTACGCCCTGGAGGCCAAGCTCTTGTCGGCGCTGCGCGGATCGGCCCGGCGCCGTGTGGCGCCAGACGTCGAGGCCCTGGTGCAAGCCGAAACCATCGCCGTTCACGCAGGACCCCGCCCGTTCGAGGATCAGGCCCTGCTGACGGCGATCCGCACGGCGATCAAGGGACTTCAGGCGCTGTCATTCCGCTATGAAGGGGGCTCCACGCCCGGGCGGACACGCGAGGTGACGCCGCTGGGCGTGCTGTTCGGACGTTCGAACTATCTGGTCGCGCTGGAAGGGAAGGGCGGCAAGCCGCGCTCGTGGCGTCTGGACCGGATGAGCAACCTCACGGTGCTCGACAAGCCCGCGCCGCCGCCGGAGGACTTCTCGCTGCAGGCCTTCGCCGACGAGAGCTTTGGCATCTATCACGACGAGATCCAGGATGTGGTGCTGCGCATCCACAAGAGCCGGGCCGAGGACGCCCTGCGCTGGCGTTTCCACGCCACGCAACAGGTCACGCCTGAGGCGGACGGCTCGGTGCTCGTCACCTTCCGGGCCGGCGGCATGCGCGAGCTGTCCTGGCACCTCTTTACCTGGGGGGACGCCGTCGAGATCATCGCGCCCCAGGTCCTCAAGGACATGATGGTCCAGGAACTGCGTGAGGCTGGCCGCGCGCATGGGGCGTGGTAGGAGCGGCGCATGAATTACCGCCACGCCTTCCACGCCGGAAACTTCGCCGACCTGCACAAACACGCGATCCTGCTGGCCATGCTCTCGGCTTTGCAGGCCGACAACGAGGCGCTGGCGGTGATCGACACCCACGCCGGGGCCGGGGGGTATGACCTCGCCGGCGAAATGGCGCGGCGTTCGGGCGAAGCCCAGGCTGGAATCTTCCGGCTGAAGGCGGCCGTCGACGCGCCGGGGGTGTTCCAGCCGTTATTGGACGCTGTCAGGCTCATGAACGGCGGCAAGCTCGGGGATCTCTATCCAGGCTCGCCGCGGCTGATCGCGCGCGCGCTGCGGAACGGAGACCGATATGTCGGCTGCGAGCTGCGCGACGACGATGCAGATCTTCTGCGCAAGACCTTGGCGCCTCAGCCCCACGCGCGGGCGCTTCAGGCCGACGGTTTCGACACTGCCGTCAAGAACGCCGGCCGGGGCGGGCGGGCCTTCATCGTCATCGACCCGCCGTTCGAGCGGCCCGACGACTACGATCGGATCGTGGCCACCGCCCGTGCAGTGCTGTCACGAACGGCGGACGCGGCCTTAGCGATCTGGCTGCCGATCAAGGACCTGGAGACCTTCGACGCGTTTCTGCGTGCGATGGAAACCGTCACGAACGACCTGTTAGTGGCGGAGCTTCGCCTTCGCCCCCTGACGGATCCCATGAAGATGAACGGCTGCGCGATGGTAATGATCGGCGCCCCGACCTCGGTGGACGCGGCGGCGGTTCAGGCCGGCGACTGGCTTGCGGCGCGCCTGGGCGAGCCTGGCGGCCGCTCGCGTGTCTGGCGGACCTGACGTGACGCCACCATCAGCGCCACGAGCGCCGACACTGGCCGAGGCCCTGCCGGTCTGGCTGAAGGTGGGCCTCCTGGGCTTTGGCGGCCCAGCGGGCCAGATTGCCCTGCTGCATCGCGAAGTGGTCGAGACCCGCAAGTGGGTCGCCGACGATGAGTTCGCGCGCGCGCTCAGCTTCTGCATGCTCCTGCCGGGACCAGAAGCGCAGCAACTGGCCACCTGGCTCGGTTGGCGACTGCACGGAATCCGGGGCGGTTTGGCGGCGGGTCTGCTGTTCGTCTTGCCGGGCCTCACGGTAATCCTTGGACTCTCAGCGCTTTATGTCGTCCACGGCCGCTCGGATTGGGCCGGACCCGTGCTGCTGGGCCTGAAGGCTGCGGTGGTGGCCCTGGTCGTCCAAGCCCTGGCGCGGATTGGACAACGCGCGCTGAAGGATCGCGCCGCGGTGGCTGTGGCGATCAGCGCCTTCGCCCTGATGGCGTTCACGGTCGTGCCGTTCCCACTCGTCGTCATAGCGGCGGGCGTCGTAGGCTGGGTCATTGGGGGGAGGGGAGCACAGGATCCTGCCCCCGCCGCACCGACGCGGAGCGGGGGCGCTCGCGTGGCCCTGGTCTGCCTGGCGGCGTGGCTGGCCCCGATCATCCTGGCTTGGACCATCGCGCCGGGCTCAACCCTGGCCTGGATGGGCCTGACCTTTGGCGGGCTGGCGGTGATTAGCTTCGGCGGCGCCTATGCGGCCCTGGCCTATCTGGGGCAGGCGGCGGCTAGTTTTGGCTGGCTGTCGGCGACTCAGATGCTCGATGGCCTTGGCCTGGCCGAGACCACGCCTGGCCCCCTGGTCCTGGTGTTTGTGTTCGTCGGCTTTGTCGGCGCCTTCCAGAGCGCTCCGCCCGACGCCGCCTGGGCTGTGGGCTTTCTGGGCGGACTGATGGCCGCGTGGGTGACCTTTGCACCATCCTTTCTATGGATCTTCGCGGGCGGTCCCCTGTTCGAACGCTGGGGGCGGCGTCCAAGGCCAGGGCGGGCCCTGGCCATGGTGTCGGCGGCGGCGGTGGGCGTGATCGGCCAGCTGGCGCTGTGGTTCGCAATCCATCTGCTGTTTCGCGGCGGATGGACGCTCGAGTTTGGCGTGGCGCGGGTCACGGTTCCGAACCTTGGCTCTCTGGACGTCGCTGCGTTGGGCCTGACCGGTCTGGCGCTGGCCCTGACCTTCGTGCTTCGCCTGCCGATGCTGGCCATGATCGTGGCGATGGTCGTCACTGCGGTGCTTTTGAAGGCGTTCGGACTCTATTGACGTAGCGGCAGTCTTTTTGCGCTTGCGAACAGGATTTCCGTGCTATGTTGCATTGCAACAAATCGCGGTTGCCCAGGAGCGCGCCATGGTTTCGCTTTTCACCTTTCTTCCCGACTACTCGGCAGACAAAGTCGAGCCTGAGACCGCGCCCCGCGTTGCGGTTGGTGCGGCGTCGCCGTTGTGGCTGATGTTCGGCGGCGCCGCCGCCGCAGGCGCCGCCTACTGGTGGTGGGCGTCGCGTTGGCGTGAAGCCGTGAACCTTGAGGCGCTGATGGCGCTGACCCCGGAGCCCGTGGCGCCGGCCTTGGAGGCCGAAGCCGCGCTGGACGCGCCGCGCGAACCGGTGATCGAGCCCGTTCTGGAGCCGGTCGCCGAGGCGGTGATTGACGCCGTTGAGGCGGTGATTGACGCCGTTGAGGCGGTGATGGACGCTGAGGAGACCGCCCTTACGCTCGGCGCGGAAGCCGTCGTGGAGGTCGTCGCCGACGTGGGCGAGGCGGCGGTCGAGGTGATCGCTGAGGCTCCGCCCGAAGCGGTGGTCGCGCCGGATGTCGTGGCTTACATCGTCGAAGACAGCGTCGACGACCTTACCCAATTGGTCGGGATCGGTCCCAAGCTTGCGGCATCGCTCGCCGAACTGGGCGTGACGCGCTTTAGCCAGATCGCCGCCTGGTCGCCCGACGAACTGGCTTCGATCGACCAGTTGCTGAACCTCAAGGGCCGCGCCGAGCGCGACGCCTGGATCGCTCAGGCCAAGCGCTTCGCGGCGGCGACGGACGCTTAGGCGCTTCCCGTCGCCAGGGAAGAGCTGAATTATCCGCTTTGAGCGTGTCTGGGGTCTGATCTGCTGCGGCTTCAGCCGGATGCGACGATGCGCGCCGCCGCCGCAGACGGCGGCGGCTTACGCTAAGGTCAGGGTCGTAGTTCGCCCATTTTCGCGCAAAAACTGAGTGGCGAATGTCACACATGCGCGGAAATGCGACGAAAGCGCGACGGCGAGATTGCGATCACGAAGCGAAGCAGCTTGGTTGGCGGATAAGCGGTGGGTCGCCGCGCCAAGGGGGCTTGGGGAAGGCGTGACCGCATATCCGTAATCTAAGGCAAGAATTCTCATGCTAACCCAACGCAGACACCTTCTGGCGTCGACGATCATTGCGGGCCTCGCGGTCGGCGTGGCCCTCCCGGCCATGGCTCAGACCGCCGAACCCGCCCAGGCGCCCGCGACCGAGGTCGAGGCCGTCGTCGTCACCGGCTCGCGCATCAAGCGCAACGAGTTCAACAGCCCCGATCCGGTGCAGGTGATCACGGCTGAGCAGGGCCGTCTGCAGGGTATCGGTTCGACCGGCGCGCTGCTGCAGTCGGCGACGATCGCGTCGGGTTCGCCGCAGGTCAACGCCGCCATCTCCAGCGCCTTCGTCACCGACGGCGGCCCCGGCGCCGAGACGATCTCGCTGCGCGGTCTGGGCGCCAACCGCACCCTGGTGCTGCTGAACGGTCGTCGCGCCGGTCCGGCTGGCGTGCGCGGCGGGGTCTCGGCCTTCGACCTGAACGTGCTGCCGATGGCGATCACCGATCGCATCGACGTGCTGAAAGACGGCGCTTCGTCGATCTACGGCTCGGACGCGGTCGCCGGCGTGGTGAACATCATCACCAAGCGCAACACCGACGGCGTCGACCTCGACATGTTCTACAGCCAGCCCCAGAAGCAGGGCGGCGAAGAGTTCCGCGCCAGCGCCGCTTGGGCCAAGAGCTTCGACCGCGGCTTCTTCAGCATGGCGTACGAGTACAACAAGCGCATGGAGCAGACGAAGGGCCAGCGTCCCTTCACCTCATGCGGTCGTCAGTACATCTTCGACGCTCAGGGCAAGCGCAAGGACACGATCGATCCGCGCACCGGCCAGATCCAGTGCCGCGACCTGCTGTATGATCAAATCTGGCTCTACGACTTCAACTTCGCCGGTCTCGACGGCAAGCTGCAGTACGACTACACCGGCAAGATCGCCGGCCTGATCCCGCGCTATCCGGCGGGCGAGCAAGCCAACTATCCGGGCATGCCGGCCGGCTTCTTCGTGGTCGGCCACAGCGGCGATCCGGCCAACCCGGACATGGGCGTGCTGGACTACAACAGCCCGTTCAACCTTGCCTCGTCGCTGACGCCGCGCGTCGAGCGTTCGACCGTGTTCGCCCAAGGCGCCTACGAGATCACCAACGGCATTGAAGCCTATGGCGAGATCCTGCTGAACCGCCGCGCGACCAAGACCAACGACTATCGTCAGTTCTGGTCGTACTTCTACACCGGCGACTATGATCCCTTCTCGGCCGGCTTCACCGGCGACTACATCCTGTCGCCCACCCCGGTCACGAACCGTAACAAGTCGGGCCAAAAGGTCGACTACCAGCGCTACGTTGGCGGCCTGCGCGGCGATTTCGGGAACATCAACTTCCTGAAGGGCTGGGACTGGGACATCTTCACTCAGTACAGCCACAACAAGGGCGTCTACACGCAGGACGTGATCCTGAAGGACGCCGTCGATATCGGCGCCTTCCGCACCGGATCGTGCGCGGGTCAGACCACGCCGATCAGCAAGAAGGCTTGCGTGGACGTCAGCTGGGTCACGCCGGACTTCCTGGCCGGCAAGTACACCGCCGCCGAAGAGGCCTTCCTGTTCGCCAACGAAGCCGGTGAGACCACCTACAAGCAGCTGGTGTTCGAAGGCTCGATGTCGGGCGACCTGTTCCGGCTGCCGGCCGGCCCGGTCGGCGCCGCGGTGGGCTTCCACTACCGCAAGGATTCGATCCACGACACGCCCGGACCGATCACCCTGGCCGGCAACGCCTGGGGCTCTTCGGGCGCGGGCGTCACCAAGGGCGACGATCTGGCGCGCGAAGTCTACGGCGAGCTGAGCATTCCGGTGCTGCGCGACGTATTCCTGGCTGAACGCGTCGACCTGTCGGTCTCGGGCCGTCACACGAAGATCAACTCGTACGGCGAGCAGGACACCTACAAGATCGGTCTGAACTGGCAGATCATCCCGTCGGTTCGTCTGCGCGCGACGCAGGGCACCTCGTTCCGCGCTCCCGCGCTGTTCGAGCTGTACAAGAACGCCGAGACCAGCTTCGCCAGCCAGCGCACGATCGATCCCTGCATCCGCTGGGCGACGAACCTGGCTCAGGGCCTGATCACCCAGAAGCTGGCCGACAACTGCCGCGCCGCCGGCGTGCCGGGCACCCATTCGGGCGCCGGCTCCTCGGCGACGATCAGCTCGTCGGGTGGCAAGGGCAACCTGGAGGCCGAAACCTCCAAGGCCGTCACCTATGGCGTGATCTGGTCGCCGAAGTTCGCCGACCTGCAAGTCGCGGTGGACTATTTCGACATCAAGATCGACGGCGAGATCCGTCGTCTGGGCGCGGCTAATATCGTCCGGGGCTGCTACACCTCGGACAACTTCCCGAACGACTCGCTCTGCAAGCTGTTCACCCGCAACGCGTCGAACCTGATCAACACGGTCACCAACAACTACATCAACATCGCCGAGCAGACGAACCGCGGCATCGACCTCACGGTCAGCTACGGTCAGCAGCTGCCCTGGGATGTGAAGATGAACGTCGACCTGCAGTCGACCTGGCAGTTGAAGGACACGATCGCGCTGTTCGCCGATACGGTTGAGGACAACAACGGCTTCGTCGGTGACCCCGACTGGACCGGTCGTCTGAACTTCCGCTTCACCAAGAACGACTGGACGGCCTTCTGGGGCATCAACATGATCGGCAAGGCGTCCGACGCCGAAACCGAAGCGACCAAGAACACGGCGGGCACGACCTTCTACAAGGTCCACACCGAGTTCACGGCCTACCACAACATGTCGCTTCAGAAGAAGTTTGACGGCTTCACCATCCTGGGTGGCGTCTCGAACGTCTTCAACGAAACCCCGCCCGCGGTTACGCTGGGTCAGGGCGAATACGACACGGTGGGCGGTTCGGTGTTCGCCTCGCAATACGACTACCTGGGTCGTCGGGTGTTCCTGAACATCTCGACCCACTTCTAGTCTTAGCCCAACGGGCTAACATGGCGGCGGCGATCCTCGGGTCGCCGCCGTCTTTGTTTCAAGGAACCTGTTCGCGTGAACGCCATCATCCGGGGCAAGCCCGACAATCTCGACGAGATCGGCCAGCGCTTTGAGCGCGCGCGGCTGACCCAGCCGGTGTTCCTCAACAGCGTCCCCAAGGCCGGCACGCACCTGATCCGCAACATCATGCGGATGTTCGTACATCCCGATCAGCACTGGCGACGCGAGTACATTCAGCACGCCCTGCTGTCGCGAAGCCGGGACGCATTCCTGGCCGACAGGCCGATGATCAGCTGGGGCCACATGCTGTTCTCGGACGAGTCGGCTGTGGCGCTGCGCGACACCCGCCACATCGTCCTGGTGCGCGACCCTTACGACTGGGTGCTGGCGCGGGCGCGCTTCTATCTGTCCGACGAGTTCCAGGGCAATCTGGAGCACATCAAGAACGGCGGCGCGGCGATCGAGGACGTCATCATGATGATGATCCTGGGCGCCCACGGCCGCGTGCCGGACCTCAAGGACGTCTTCAGCATGAACGCCGTCGCCTGGATGGGGTCGAGCGCGGTGATCGTGCGGTACGAGGACATCGTCGAGAGCCTCAAGGATCTTGGTTCCAAGCGCGCCGAGGCCTTTTTCCGCCAACTCCTCGCCGACTGCGGCCTGGACCTGCCCACCGACTGGCGCGAGCGGGTTGAGGCCGGCTCCGACCCCAAGGAAAGCCGCACCGCGCGCGAGAACCTCAAGGTCACGGTTGAGGTGCCCAAGGTTCTGTCCGACACCCACAAGCGGGTGGTGGACTTCCACGCGCCGGGTCTACGGGCGTTGTTGGGGTATCGGTAGGTCCGCCTCCTGGGATGCGGGTCAAATCCCGCGACCAATCGTCTCGCTTGGGCGATTAACCGGAATTCACCACGCGTGGGTACATCGCCTTAACCATCACAGACCATCCTGTGCTGGAATGGGACGAGAGGGGGCCGTATGGGCCAGCACGTGGAAACCCTGGTGATCGGGGCCGGTCCGGCCGGCCTGACGACCGCCTATACCCTGGCCAAGGCCGGGCGCGGCGTGACCGTGCTTGAGATGGACCCGACCTATGTGGGCGGCATCAGCCGGACTGTCGACTACAAGGGTTTCAAGTTCGACATCGGCGGCCATCGCTTCTTCTCCAAGAGCAAGGAGATCGTCGACCTCTGGAACGAGATCCTGCCTGACGACTTCATCGACCGGCCGCGCCTGTCGCGCATCTACTACCGCGAGAAGTTCTACGCCTATCCGCTGAAGGCCTTCGAGGCCCTGGCCAATCTGGGTGTCTGGACGGCCGCCAAGTGCATGACCTCGTTCGGCTGGGCCAAGCTGAACCCGATCGCCGCGCCGACCACCTTCCACCAGTGGGTGCGCAACCAGTTCGGCGAGAAGCTGTTCTCGATCTTCTTCAAGACCTACACCGAGAAGGTGTGGGGGATGAGCTGCGACGAGATCTCGGCCGACTGGGCCAGTCAGCGGATCAAGGGGCTGGACCTGGGCGCGGCGATCATCGACGGCGTCAAGCGCTCGCTCGGCCTGCGCGGCAAGGCCGCTGAGGGCGGACCAAAGACCTTGATCGAGAGCTTCCGTTATCCCCGCAAGGGCCCCGGCATGATGTGGGAGGCCTGCGCCGATAAGGTCATCGCCTTGGGCGGCGACGTCCGCATGGGCCGCAAGGTCGATGGCCTGCACTTCGACAAGATCGCCAAGATCTGGACCGTCGCAGTGACCTGCGCCGACGGTCGCAAGGAGATCTACACGGCCGACCACGTGGTATCATCCGCGCCGATCCGCGAGCTGATGCAGTCGATCAGCCCGACCCCGATCAGCGTCTTCCACGCCGGCGAGCTGATGTACCGCGACTTCATCACCGTGGTTCTGATCGGCAAGGCGCAGAAGGAGCTGCCAGACAACTGGATCTATATCCACGACCCGTCGGTGAAGGTCGGCCGCGTGCAGAACTTCCGCTCGTGGTCGCCCGAGATGATCCCGGACGGCGTCTCGACCTGCCTGGGGCTGGAGTATTTCTGTTTCGAAGGCGACGGCCTCTGGGTCACCTCGGATGAGGATCTGGTGGCCCAGGCCAAGCGGGAGATCGGCAAGATCGGCCTGATGGCGCCAGCGGACGTCTACGACGCCTGCGTGGTGCGCCAGCCCAAGGCCTATCCGGTGTACGACGACGCCTACGCCGAGCACGTCAAGATGGTCCGCCTGGACCTGAAGATGCACTTCCCGGGCCTGCACCTCGTGGGCCGCAACGGCATGCACAAGTACAACAACCAGGACCACGCCATGATGACCGGCCTGCTGACGGCCGAAAACATCATCGCCGGCGAGACCCTCCACGACGTCTGGGAGGTCAACGAGGACGCCGAGTACGGTGAGGCCGGCGTCTCGGGCGCCCGCGAGGCCCTGCGCAGCCAGCGCGCCGTGCCGACCAAGGTGGCCGCATGATCTTCACCTTGGCCGGACCGATCTGGCGCCTCCTGCCGGAGGGCTTTCGGGAGCTGATCCTTTACGGTCTTGTCAGCGCCGCAGCGCTGGCGGTGGACTGGGGAATTCTTGTTCTCCTGACCTGGATGGGCGTCGACTATCTTGTCGCCTCGGGACTTGGCTTCTGCGTCGGCATCGGCGTCGCCTACGCCCTCTCGATCCGGGTCGTGTTCGCCCACCGTCCGATCGCCGACCGCTGGCGTGAGTTTACGGGCTTTCTGGGCGTAGGACTGGCGGGTTTGCTGCTGACCCAAGGGCTGATGATCGTCTGGGTCGAGGCCTTCGGCATGGCGCCCGCTTCGGCCAAGGGGCCGACGGCCTGCCTGGTCTTCCTGTTCAATTTCACCGTCCGCCGGGCGCTGCTGTTCCGCGCGCCGCGCGCCGACATCGCCCGGTTGTGAGTCGGCTGCAGCGCTTCGCTGACAGCCGCTGGTTCGGCTGGCTGGCGGCGTTCGCCCTGTTGCTGCTCAGCCGCCCGTTTCAGGGCGTGCGCCACGATGGCCGTCTTTATGTCGCTGACGCGCTGGCCAAGCTGGACCCCCAGGGCGTCGGCACGGATCTGCTCTTCGTCCATGATGGGCAGTTCGGCTTCAGTCTTTATACGCCGCTGCTGGCGCGCCTGATCGATGGTCTGGGGATCTCGGGCGGGACGCTTGCTGTCGTCCTCCTGACACTCGCACTTTGGTTCGCAGCCCTGGTGCTGCTGGTCGAGCGGCTGCTGGTTGATCGGTCGCCCGGAGTGCGATGGGCCGCCCTGGTCTTCGCGGTCGCCTTGCCCTCACTGTACGGACCGCTCGATGTGATCGGCTTCGGCGAGCCCTACGCCACGCCGCGGGGCCTGGCCGAGGCGATGGGCTTGCTGGGCATGGCCGCCTACCTTTCTGGGCGACGCGTCCTGGCTCTCTGCGTCTGCGCCGCCGGCATGCTCTTCCACCCGATCATGGGTCTTTGCGCGGCCGCCGCCATTAGCCTGGCCATCGCCTTGGAGGACCGCCGCTGGCTCTGGGCCGGTCTGGCCGCCCTCGCAGCCGTGACGGTTGGAGGGCTGCTGCACCTGCCCGTGGCCGACCGGATCGTGACGGTGATGGACCCTTCCTGGCGCGCCATCGTCGAGACGCGCAGCCCGATCCTCTTCCCCAGCCTGTGGTCTAGCGAGGCTTGGGGGCGACTGACGGTGCAGGCCTGCACCCTGGCCGCCGCCGCCAGCCTGTTCAGCGGCGCGCCGCGCAGGCTGGCGCTGGGCGCCTTGATCGCGGGGCTTGCCGGCGTCGTCGCTACGGCCGTCCTGGGCGATGGTCTGTCGTTGCTGCTCTTCCTACAGGCCCAGACGTGGCGAACCCTGCAGCCCTTGGCGGTTCTGTCGCTGATCGGTTTGACGGTCCTCTGCGCCGAGCTTCCCAGACGCGACGCAAGCGGTCTGATCGCGCTGGCGTTTCTTGGCGTGGCCTGGATGGTTCGTGACATTGGCGATCTTGGTCTGTTTGCCGCCCCGATCGGACTCGCCTTTGTGCTGCTAGGCGATCGGATGCGTCTGAGCCGGCCGCAGATCTACGCAGGCGCGGCGAGCGGCCTGCTGGCGCTGGCGGCTATTGGCTATGGGGCGCTCAGAAGCGTTGCACTGGAACGGGCTCTGGTGCGAATGCCAGACAGTTGGCCGTTCAGCCAGGGCTTCGTCTGGGGCAGCGATCTGCCCAGCATGGCGATCGCGATCGTAGTCGGGCTATCGCTAGCGAAAGGCTGGAAGGGGCCTAGCCTGTCCTTGCGCTGGGCGGGTCTCCTCGTTGTCGGCCTTCTGGCCTTGGCGCTGTGGGATGACCGATCCGCCTATGTCCGTCATCGTGACGCGGGGCGCGATCCGGACCTCACAGCCCTGATCGCTAGCCGGCCCGGCGAGCTGCTCTGGCTGGCCGGGGATGTCGAACCGTGGGTGCTGGCGGGGCGCCCGAGCTGGACGAGCAAGGTTCAGAGCGCTGGCGTGGTCTTTTCTCAACCCTTGGCCGAGGCGCTTTGGAGCAGGGCGCAGCGCCTGGAGGCGGCCGGTCTTGTCGGGCCCGATTGGATCCGGCCGCTGACGACGACGGCCCTGAAACCGCCGCCTATTGAAATGTCCAAGGTGCGGATCTTCTGCGCCGCGCCGGATGCGCCAGCCTGGATCGTATCGCCGATCTGGGACGGACAGGAGGCGCTCGTCTCACTCTCCGGCGTGCGTCAGTGGTCTCCGCAAGCCCCGTATGTCGAGGACCTCTCGGACGACGCAGGGCGTCGCTGGATGACGGCGCGCCGCTACGCGGTGATTCCGTGCCGAGCGGCCTGAACCGGTTCGTCGGCGGCGCGGGGCGCTGTCAGTCGGGTGGCGCCCCAGCAGACGAAATGCACAAAGGCGTCGGCGAGGCCAACGATCGCCGCCAGCACGAAAATGCTCGAAATCGCCAGGATCGCCAGAACCGACATGGTGGATTCTCCTCTTTTCCAACAAGTCGGAAGGCGCGCTGAAGTTCCTTGGGCGAGGCTTAAAACACCAGAAAATCCACGCATATGGTTGACAACGTTGTCACGTTTCCGGTGAATGCGACATCCGCGCGAAGACGGATCTGACATATCGTCACTAGGGAGTGGTGCAGTGATTGCGTTCCTGACGTTCAACCTCGGAGGTGTCGGCCAATGACCGACGCCGCGATCGCCAAGACCACGACCAAGGGCGGGGGCGTTAAACTCGCCGTCGTCTACGTGACGTGCCTGTTCTTTATCTGGGCGCTGGTCACGAACCTGCTCGACCCGCTGCTGAAGACCATGAAGACGGTCTTCACCCTGACGCCGGTGGAGGCCAGCCTGACCGGTTTCGCCTTCTTCATCGCCTACGGGATTATGTCGCTGCCGTCGGCGGCGTTTCTCTCCAAGCTGGGCTACGCCCGCTCGGTGATGGTGGGCCTGGGCGGCATTGTCGCCGGCTGTTTCATCGCTATCGCCGCCGCCAAGCTTCACATCTTCGGCGTCTTCCTGGTGGGTCTCTTCGTGATGGCCTCGGGCGTGACCCTGCTGCAGGTCGCCGCCAATCCGCTGATCGCCTCGATGGGCAAGCCCGAGGAGTCCTCGTTCCGCCTGAACCTTTCGCAGGCCTTCAACTCTCTGGGCGCGGCCTGCGGCCTGTGGTTCGGCGCGAACTTCCTGCTCAAGGGCGAGATCTTCGAGAAGGATGTGGTGATCACCGACGCCATGCGTGAGCAGGCGCTGGGCTTTGTCAGCAACGTCTACCTCGCCATCGGTCTGGGGCTGGCGCTGTTCATCCTGCTGATCTTCATGGTCCGCCAGAAGATCACCGACGCCGCGCCCAAGACCGGCCAGCTGGTCAATCCGTTCACCGCCCTGACGTCCAAGTGGGCGAACCTCGGCGCGATCGGCATCTTCCTTTATGTCGGCGCTGAAGTGGCGATCTCGCTGCACCTGCTGCTGTTCCTTGAGCAGGCGCACATTCTCGACATCTCGTCCGAGCAGGCCGGCAAGCTGACGACCTTCTACATGGTCTTTGCCATGATCGGCCGATTTGCGGGTTCTGCCCTGCTGAAGACGATCAAGGACTACACCATGCTGGCCATCGTGGCCGTGGGCGCGATCGCGCTCTGCGTGGTCGTCATCCTGACCAAGGACATGACGCCCAGCGCGCACGCCGGCACGGTGAACCTGCTGCTGGCCTCGGCGCCGGTGACGACGGGCCTGATCCCGGCCTTCGCGGCCCTGCTGGTCGGCCTGTTCAACTCGATCATGTTCCCGACGATCTTCACTCTGACCCTGCAGCGTTCTTCGGCGCCGACCTCGGCGACCTCGGGCCTGCTGTGCATGGCCATCGTCGGCGGCGCCTTCCTGCCGCTGGCCTTCGCCAAGATCGAGGAACTGACGGGCTCAATGGCCATGGGCTTCGCCGCCCCGCTGGTCTGCTACGTCTATGTTCTGTGGTTCGCCCTGGTCGCCAAGAAGGCTCCGACCCACGAGATCCAGGAGGGCGTGGCCGGCGGCCACTAACCCTTCGCCTGAAACTGCCCTGCAAGCGCCCCCGGGAGGTTCGTCCTCCCGGGGTTCTTTTTGGGGCGAGGGCGTGAGCGCCACGTAGAGGATCGCCACGTTTTTAGGCGCTTCAGTTTTCCTGGGGTCGCCCTTCGAAAAACCTCGCTCGTAAATCCGATTGCGCAACACGACATTGCCCGACGATACGATTGTCGAGGAACGTCATGGCCGCCACGAACACTAAGAGCAGCCGCTTCATCAGCGGGTTCGGGGCCCAGGTTCTGATCGCCATGGTCGCGGGTCTCGGCCTCGGGCTTCTGGCCCGGCACCTTGGACCGGCCGAAGGGCAGGGCGGCTACGCGCTTGCCGAGACGCTTCGACAGGTGGGCCAGATTTTCGTCCAGTTGCTGCGTGTCCTGGTCCCACCGCTGGTTTTCACCGCCATTGTCGCCAGCATCGCCAACATCGCCCAGATGCAGAACGCCGCCCGGCTGGTTTGGCGGACACTGTTCTGGTTCGCGGTCACGGCCCTGATCGCGGTGCTGATCGGGATCGCGCTTGGTCTCATCCTGCAGCCGGGCCTGCACGCCAGTCTCGACGCCGCCGCCGCCAAGGCGCCCAAGACGCATGGCTCATGGCTGGACTTTCTGACGGGTCTTGTGCCGGTCAACATCCTGGGCCTGGCGGCCTCCACCAAGATTTCCGACGCGGGCGCGGCTAGCACGTCGCTGTCATTCAATGTTCTGCAGATCGTGGTCATTTCGCTGGTCACGGGCGTCGCGGCCTTGAAGGTCGGCGAGGCGGGGGAGGCTTTTCTGAAGTTCAACGCCTCGGCCTTGGCGATTGTCCGCAAGGTGCTTTGGTGGGTGATCCGCCTGACGCCGATCGGCACGGTCGGCCTGTTCGGCAATGCCGTCGCCCAGTACGGCTGGACCACCCTGGGGCAGTTGGGCGCCTTCACGGTCGCCATCTATGCCGGCCTCGGTCTCGTGCTGCTGGTGGTCTATCCGAGCCTGCTGGCGTTGAACGGCCTGAACCCGATCCGATTCTTCCAGGGCGCCTGGCCGGCCATTCAATTGGGCTTTGTCTCGCGCTCGTCCATTGGCACGCTGCCGGTGACCGAGACCGTGACCGAAACGCGCCTGGGCGTGCCCCGCGCCTATGCCGCCTTCGCCGTTCCGCTGGGCGCGACCACCAAGATGGATGGTTGCGCGGCCATCTATCCGGCCATCGCCGCGATCTTCGTCGCCCAGTTCTTCGGCGTGCATCTGGCCTGGTCGGACTACGTCCTGATCGTCTTCGTGTCGGTGATCGGCTCGGCGGCGACGGCGGGTCTCACGGGCGCGACGGTGATGCTGACCCTGACTCTGTCCACCCTGGGACTGCCCCTGGAAGGCGCGGGCCTCCTGCTGGCGATCGATCCCATCCTCGACATGGGGCGCACAGCGGTGAATGTCGCTGGTCAGGCGTTGGTCCCGACTCTTGTCGCCAAGCGTGAGGGCATTCTGGACCTGGAGGCTTACAACGCCCCGGGTTCCTCGCCCGACGGCGTGCTCCACGCGGCCGAATAGGCGAGCGCGGTTGCGCGGCGATGCTTTAACGGCGAGTTTGCCCGCCTCGTGAAGCGTCCCCGGGGGATTCCATGGTTTTGAAGGCGAAGACCGGCGGCCCCGTGGGGCCGAGCCGACGCGGATTCCTGTCAGGCGCAGTCGCGCTGGCGGGGCTGGCCGTGACGGCGCCCCCGGCCTTCGCCCGCGCCTCGGGACGCGTCGAGGCCCTGCTGGCTCAAATGACGCTCGAGGAGAAGGCCGGCCAGCTTTCGTGCTTCGCCGACATGATCCGTCCGCCGATCGGCGACATCAACCCGCTGGTCAACATCCGCAACGCCCAGACACTGACAGCGGAGATTAAGGCGGGGCGGATCGGAACGCTGATGAACGGGGTCGGGGCCCAGGCCGCGCTCGAGACCCAGAAGGCGGCGGTCGAGGGCTCACGTCTGAAGATCCCGCTGCTGTTCGCTGCGGACGTCATTCACGGCTTCCGGACGGTCTATCCGATCCCCCTGGCCGAGGCGGCCAGCTTCGATCCGCATCTGGCCGAGCGCACCGCTCGCGCCGCAGCGATTGAAGCCTCGGCCTCGGGCCTGCACTGGACCTTTGCGCCGATGGTCGACATCGCGCGTGACCAGCGCTGGGGCCGCGTGGCCGAGGGCGCGGGCGAGGATGTCTATCTGGGCGAGGTCATGGCCGCCGCCCGCGTGCGCGGCTTCCAGGGGGGCGACCTGAAGGCCGACGACAGCATGCTGGCGACGCCCAAGCACTTTGCCGGCTACGGCGCAGTCATGGCGGGCCTCGAATACAACTCGGTGGAGATGTCCGAGGCGACGCTGCGCGAGACGCATCTTCCGCCGTTCCGGGCGTCTTTCGCCGCCGGGGCCATGACCACCATGTCGGCCTTCAACGACATCAACGGAATCCCGGCCACCGCCAACCGTCGCCTGCTTACGGATATTCTGCGCGGGGAGTGGGGCTTCAAGGGGGTCGTCATCTCCGACTACACCGCCGACCAGGAGCTGGTGGCGCACGGCTATGCGGCCGACGATCGAGACGCCGCCCGGCTGGCCATTCTGGCGGGCATCGACATCAGCATGCAGAGCGGTCTCTACATCCGCTATCTGCCCGAGCTCGTCTCATCGGGCGCGGTGCCCGTCGAGGCCGTCGACCAGGCGGTCCGGCGCGTTCTGGCGCTGAAGGAGGCGATCGGCCTCTTTGACAATCCGTACCGGTCGCTGAACCCTGAAGCCGAGCGGAAGCATACCGCCACTGCTGCGATGCGCGCGCTGAGCCGCGAGTCCGGGGCGCGGTCGATCGTGTTGCTGAAGAACGAACAGGGCCTGCTGCCCTTGCCTAAAAGCGGCAAGCGTCTCGCCCTCATCGGTCCGTTCGCTGACGATCGTGACAATGTTCTGGGCGCGTGGGGCGGCTTTTTCGCCGATCGCAGCCTGAACATCGACCTCGCCACGGGACTGCGCGCCCAGATGGCGGATCCGGCCAGCCTGATCGTGGAGCGCGGCTGCGAGGTCGAAACGACCATCGCCGGCGGCTTTGAGCGCGCCGTCGCTGCGGCGCAGGCCGCCGACATCGTCCTGCTGGCCGTGGGCGAAAGCCAGGACATGACGGGCGAGGCGAAGTCCCGCACCGACATCCGCATCCCGCCAGTGCAGCAGCGGCTGGCCGAAGCGATCGCAGCCACCGGCAAGCCCGTGGTGGTGCTGCTGCGACACGGTCGCGCCATCGCGTTGGAAGGTGTCGTCAGAGACGCACCGGCTATCGTGGCCACATGGTTCCTGGGCAGCGAGATGGGCCACGCGGTGGCTGACGTTCTGTTTGGAACGGTGAATCCGTCCGGTCGCCTGCCGGTCAGCTTTCCGCTGGATAGCGGCCAACAGCCGTTCTTCTACAACAGCCGCACGACCGGCCGCCCCGCGCCCGCTGATCCGAATGCGCAGGAGTACAAGGCGCGCTGGCGGTCGATCCGCAACGACGCCCTCTATCCGTTCGGCTTCGGGCTGGGCTATGCGAGCTTTGCGCTATCCGATCTCAGGCTCAGCACCGCGAGGCTGGGGTGGGACGAGACGCTGCGTGTCAGCGCCACGGTTCGCAACACGGGCCAGATCCACGGCGAGCATGTGGTGCAGCTCTACATTCGCGATCGGTTGGCCAGCCGTACGCGTCCGGTGCGCGAACTGAAGGGCTTTCAGCGGGTCGCGTTGCCGCCCGGCGCCGAGCATGAGGTCCGGTTCGAGCTCAAGC
This sequence comes from Caulobacter sp. BE264, assembly GCF_031457805.1. Taxonomy (NCBI): domain Bacteria; kingdom Pseudomonadati; phylum Pseudomonadota; class Alphaproteobacteria; order Caulobacterales; family Caulobacteraceae; genus Caulobacter; species Caulobacter sp. BE264. The sequence goes on from NZ_JAVDXI010000001.1 coordinate 121,265, forward strand.
GGGAAAACCTGATGTTCGTCGGCGACAACGATTATTGGGTCGTCGAACCCGGAATGTTTGACGTCTGGATCGCCAATTCCTGCGTCGATGGGCTTATGGGCGGGTTCGAGCTCTTGCCCCTCGATCGGCGCTGATCACCGAATCGGGTGTCTTAACCAAACAACCGCTGAGACCCCTCGATCGTGCTTGGATGGGGTGATTTCACGGCGAATGTTAGTCCCCTAGTAAGAGATCGAGCGGTCTGCAGGTACTGCAGCGCCCTCAACTCAAACAGAGCGCGACGCTTTGACCTGAAAGGGTTTTTCCGCATTCGGGCCGCGGCGCGATGAGTTCTTCTGGTTGCGTAAAGCGGCAAAGTCGATCTGCGGCCGCGTGTCTCGTTGAAAGGTGTTGGAAAGGAAATATGGTTACCAACATGTGGCCGACTGTGGCCGCATGGGGGCGCTTGCGTATCGGGGCGTCTAAACATTGCTCGGACGCGCGTTGGGGGCGTCCACCAGCAAGGATGGACGAATGGCGATCTCGAGTCTTTCCGCCGCGCAGATCTCGGCCCTTTCGGTCACCGCGATCCAGGGTCTGACGACCACGGACATACAGTCCCTCAACGGCACACAGATCGCCGCGATCAGCGCGACCGGCATCGGCGCGCTCGCCGACACCCAGGTCGCCGCTCTTTCGACCACCCAGGTCAAGGCGCTGACGGCCACCCAGATCCCGAAGTTTGCAACTTCGGTGGTCTTCGACGTCACCCAACTGACGCAGCTTTCCACCCAGCAGGTTTCCGCGCTGACCTCCACCCAGCTGGCGGCGCTCGACACCTCCCACATCGCTGTTCTGAGCGCGACGCAGCTCGGCGCGCTGTCGGCGACCAACTTCTCAGGCCTGGACGCCACCCAGGTCGGCGAGCTCAATGAGACCCAGGTCAAAGGGCTGACGGCCAGCCAGATCAAGGGCCTGACCACCACAGATATCGCCGAGCTTGCTGGAACCCAGGTTGCGGCGCTTTCGGCCGACCGCGTCGCCGCGCTCAGCGTCACCAACCTGTCGGCGCTCGACGCGACGCAGGTCGGCGCGCTCAGCACCAGCCAGGTCGCGGCGCTGTCGACGACCCAGCTCAAGGGGCTCACCACCACCGATATCGGCGAGCTGGCGACGACCCAGGTGGCCGCGCTGTCCGCGGCGCAAGTCGGCGCGCTGTCGGCGACGAACTTCTCGGCGCTCAGCGCCACGCAGGTGGGCGCGCTGTCCGTGACTCAGGTCAAGGGCGTCACGATCGACCAGATCAAGGGGCTGACGACCACTGACATCGGCGAGTTGGCCGACACCCAGGTGGGCGCGCTCAGCACGGCGCAGATCGGCGCGCTGGCGACCACCCAGACTCAGCAGCTCTCAACGACGCAGCTGGCCGTCCTGGCCTCGACCCAGGTCGCCGCGCTGAGCGCTACGAATTTCTCGGCGCTGAACGCCACGCAGGTTGGGTCTCTCACCGAGACGCAGGTCAAAGGGCTGACGGTCGCGCAATTGGCCGCACTGACGACGACCGATGTCGGTGAGCTCGCGGATACGCAGATCGCGGCGCTGTCAGCGACCCAGCTGGGTGCGATTTCCGCGACCGCCTTCTCGGCGCTGGACGCCACGCAGGTTGCCGCGCTGTCGACCACCCAGGTCAAGGGTCTGACAACGACGCAGCTCAAAGGGCTGACGACGACGGATATCGGCGAGCTGGCCGACACTCAGATCGGCGCTCTCGCCACCAGCCAGTTGGCGGGCGTGACCGCCACCAACATCTCGGCACTGGACGCCACCCAGGCGGCCGCGTTGTCGGTGACCCAGATCAAGGGGCTGACGGCTGACCAGTTGAAGGGTCTGTCGACCACCGATGTGGGCGAACTCGCCGATACGCAGGTGGCGGCGCTCTCCGCGGACCAACTGAAGAATCTCTCGGCGACGAACGTTTCGGCGCTGAGCCAGACGCAAGTGTCGGCCCTGACCAACACGCAGGTCGCGGGCCTCACCACGACCCAGCTTAAGGGCCTGTCGGTCACCGACATCGAAGAGTTGTCCGCCACTCAGGTCGGCGCTCTGACGACGGCGCAGATCGGCGCTCTGGCCTCGACGCAGGTTCAAGAGCTGTCGACGACGCAGATTGGCGGACTGTCGTCCGCACAGGTCGGCGCGCTGACCCCGACGAACCTGAGCTTGCTTGACGCCACCCAGCTTGGCGCGCTGACCAGCACTCAGATCAAGGGGCTGACGAACGCCCAGATGTCGGGCCTGACGACCACGAACGTCAGCAACCTGGCCGACACCCAGGTCGCGGCGTTGTCGTCGACCCAGCTTGGCGCTCTGACGGCGACGGGCTTCTCGACCCTGAACAGTACGCAGGTCACCGCGCTGAGCGAGACCCAGGTCAAGGGCCTTACCGCCACCCAGCTTAAGGGCCTGACCACCACCGATATCGGGGAATTGGCGACTACTCAGCTGGCGTCGCTGTCGACCGCGCAACTGGGGGCCCTGACGGCTACGAACCTGTCGGCGCTGGATGCGACGCAGACGGCCGCGCTGACCACCACGCAAATCAAGGGTCTTACGGCCGATCAGCTCAAGGGGCTGACGACGACGGATATAGGCGAGCTCGCTGACACGCAGATCGCCGCCTTGACCGCCGATCAGATCAAGAACCTGTCGGCCACCAATGTCTCGGCGCTCAGCCAGACGCAGGTTGCAGCGCTGAACGCCACGCAGATCAAGGGTCTGACGACGACCCAACTGCAGGGGCTGACCACGACGGATATCGGTGAGCTGGCCGACACCCAGATCGCCGCCCTGGCCACCGCGCAGATCACGGCGCTTAGCCTGACCAACGTGAAGAGCCTGTCGACCACCCAGGTCGGCGCGCTGAGCGCGGCCCAGCTGGGTTCGCTGTCGGCGACGAACTTCTCGGCGCTGGACGCCACCCAGGTGGGCGTGCTGACCGAGACCCAGGTCAAGGGGCTGAGCACAGCTCAACTGGGCGGCCTGACCACGACCGACATCGGCGAACTGGCGACGACTCAGCTGGCGGCCCTGGCTTCGACCCAGATCGCCGCGCTGTCGGCGACGAACTTCTCGGCCCTCGACGCCACCCAGACCGCCGCCCTCACCACGACCCAGGTCAAGGGCCTGACCGCCACGCAACTGAAGGGCCTTTCCACCACGGACGTTGGTGATCTGGCCGACACGCAAGTCGCCGCCCTCAGCGCCACCCAGCTTGGCGCGCTGACCGCGACCGGCTTCTCGGCCTTGAACGCAACCCAGGTCGCGGCCCTGTCGACGACCCAGGTGAAGGGGCTCACCGCAGACCAGATCAAGGGCCTGACGACCACCGACATCGGCGAACTGGCCGACACCCAGATCGCCGCGCTTTCGGCCGATCAGATCAAAAATCTGTCGGCGACGAACGTCTCGGCCCTGAGCCAGACCCAGATCTCGGCGCTGAGCAGCACCCAAGTCCAGGCGCTTTCGACGACCCAGCTCAAGGGTCTGACAACGACTGACATTGACGAGCTTTCGGCCACACAGGTCGGCGCGTTGTCGGCGGCGCAGATCACGGCCCTGGCCTCGACCCAGGTGCAGGAGCTGTCCACCACCCAGATCGGTGGCCTGTCCTCGACCCAGATCGGCGCGATCACGCCCACAAACTTCAGCCTGCTGGACGCCACCCAGTTCGGCGCTCTGACCTCGACGCAGCTCAAGGGTCTGACGAACAGCCAACTCGGCGCGCTCAACACCACGAACGTGGCCAATCTGGCCGACACTCAGGTGGCGGCGCTTTCGGCCAGCCAACTGGGCGCGCTGAACGCGACCAATTTCTCGGCGCTGAACGGCACGCAGGTGGCCGCGCTCACCGAGACGCAGATCAAGGGCGTGACGGCGACGCAGCTCAAGGGGCTGACGACGACCGACGTCGCCGAACTGTCGAGCACTCAGGTGGCCGCGCTTTCGGCGGCGCAGATCGGCGCTCTGTCAACGACGAACGTCTCGGCGCTGGACGCCACGCAGGTGGGCGCCCTGAACGTCACCCAGATCAAGGGGTTCACGGCGGACCAGATCAAGGGCCTGACGACGACCGACGTCGCCGAACTGGCCAACACCCAGATCGCCGCCTTGACGGCCGATCAGATCAAGAACCTGTCGGCCACCAACCTGTCCGCACTGGACGCGACCCAGACGGCCGCTCTGACCGTCACCCAGCTGAAGGGCTTGACGAACACCCAGTTGGCCGGCTTGACGACCACCGACATCAGCGACCTGGCCGATACGCAGATCGCCGCGCTGTCGTCGGCGCAGATCACGGCGCTGAACGTCGAGGACCTGACGACCACCCAGATCTCGGGCCTCAGCTCCACGGTGATCGGCGCCATCGGCCCGACCAAGTTCTCGGCCTGGGACGCCACTCAGGTCTCCGCCCTGAACGCGACGCAACTCAAGGGCCTCACCACCAGCCAACTGACCGCGCTGACGACGACGGACATCGGTGAACTGGCCGACACCCAGGTGGCGGCCCTGACTGCGACCCAGCTGGGCGCGCTGTCGGCCACAGGCTTCTCGGCGCTGGACGCCACGCAGGTGGCGGCGCTGTCCAGCACCCAGATCAAGGGCCTCACCGCGACCCAGCTCAAGGGCCTGACCACCACAGATATCGGCCAGTTGGCCGACACTCAGGTGGCCGCCCTGACGGCGACCCAGCTTGGGGCCCTGACGGCGACCGGCTTCTCGGCGCTGGACGCGACGCAACTGGCCGCCTTGAGCGCGACACAGATCAAGGGGCTGAGCGCCGATCAACTCAAGGGGCTGACGACCACTGACATCGGTGAGTTCTCGACCACCCAGATCCAGGCGCTGACGACCGATCAGCTGAAGAACCTTTCGGCGACCAACATATCGGCCCTGGCCGATACGCAGATTGCGGTTCTGTCCAACACCCAGATCCAGGCGCTGTCAGCGACCCAGCTGAAGGGCCTCTCGGTGACGGACATCGAAGAGCTCTCGGCAACGCAGATCGGCGCGCTTTCGGCGGCGCAGATCGGCGCCCTGGCCACGACCCAGGTTCAGGAGCTGTCGACCACCCAGATCGGCGGTCTGGCGGCCACTCAGGTCGCGGCGATCTCGACGACCAATCTGAACCAGCTTGACGCCACGCAGCTCGGCGCGCTGAGCACGACCCAGATCAAGGGGCTGACGGCGGATCAACTGAAGAACCTGTCGACGACGAGCGTGGGCGCGCTGGCCGACACCCAGGTTGGCGCCCTGTCCGCCACGCAGCTTGGGTCGCTGACCGCGACGGGCTTCTCAACTCTCGACGCCACCCAGGTAGGCGCGCTGAGCGAGACGCAGGTCAAGGGGCTGACAGCGACGCAGCTGAAGGGGCTAACCACCACAGACATCGGTGAGCTGGCGACGACCCAGCTCAGCGCACTCAGCGCGTCGCAGATCGGGGCCCTGACCACGACCGGGTTCTCGGCGCTCGACGCCACCCAGGTGGGGGCGCTTAGCACCACCCAGATCAAGGGCCTGACGGCCGATCAGCTTAAGAACCTGACCACCACGGATATCGGCGAACTGGCCGACACCCAGGTGGCGGCCCTGACGGCTGACCAGATCAAGAACCTGTCGACCACCAACATCTCCGCGCTTTCGGCCACTCAGTCGGCGGCCCTGACGGCGACGCAGATCAAGGGGCTGACCAACACCCAGATCCAGGGCCTGAGCACGACGGATGTGGGCGACCTCGCCGACACCCAGGTCGCGGCGCTGCAGACTTCGCAACTTGCAGCTCTCGCGACGACCCAGGCTCAGACCCTGTCGACCACCCAGCTGGGCGCACTGAGCGCCACGCAGGTCGGCGCGCTGACCACCCAGGCCTTCTCAGCCTTGGACGCGACGCAGGTCGGCGCTCTGACGACGACGCAGGTGAAGGGGCTGACCAACAGCCAGCTGACCGCCCTGACGACCACGGATGTCGGCGAGCTTGCGGACACTCAGGTGGGCGCGTTGAGCGCGACGCAACTCGGCGCTTTGACGGCCACAGCCTTCTCGGCTCTGGACGCCACCCAGGTGGCGGCGCTGACGACGACGCAGATCAAGGGTCTCACCGCCACGCAGCTTAAGGGGCTGACGACCACCGACATCGGCGAGCTGGCCGACACCCAGGTGGGCGCCCTCAGCGCGACCCAGCTTGGCGCTCTGACGGACACGGGCTTCTCCGCTCTGAACTCGACCCAGGTCGCGGCGCTGTCCGCGACGCAGATCAAGGGCCTGACCGCGACCCAGGTGAAGGGCCTGAGCACCACCGATATCAGCGAGTTCTCGACCACCCAGATCACGGCCCTGACCGCCGATCAGCTGAAGAGCCTGTCGGCGACCAACATCTCGGCCTTGGCCGACACCCAGGTCGCGGCGCTCAGCAACACCCAGATCCAGGCGCTGTCGACGACGCAGCTCAAGGGTCTATCGGTGACGGACATCGAGGAGCTGTCGGCCACCCAGGTCGGCGCTCTGTCGGCCGCCCAGGTCGCGGCGCTGGCCTCGACCCAGATCCAGGAGCTGTCGACCACCCAGATCGGTGGCCTCTCGGCGACGCAGATCGGCGCGATCTCGGCGACCAACTTCAGCCTGCTGGACGCCACTCAGGTCGGCGCGCTCACGACGACCCAGGTCAAGGGGCTGACCGTTGGCCAACTGGCTGGCCTGACCACCACCAACGTTGCGGATCTGGCCGACACGCAGGTGGGGGCGTTGAGCTCGACCCAACTCGGCGCACTGACAGCCACCGGCTTCTCGACCCTGAACGGCACCCAAGTCGCGGCTCTGAGCACGACGCAGCTCAAGGGCATGACGGCGACGCAGTTGAAGGGCCTGACCACGACCGATATCGGCGAGCTGGCCGATACCCAGGTCGCGGCCCTGTCCGCCGCGCAGATCGCGGCGCTGTCGTCGACCAATGTTTCCGCGCTGGACGCTACTCAGGTCGCCGCCTTGACCACGACGCAGATCAAGGGCCTGACCGTTGATCAGCTCAAGGGTCTGACGACCACCGATATTGGTGAGCTGGCCGACACCCAGATCGCGGCCTTGGTCCCCAGCCAATTGCTGGCGCTGTCCACGACCAACCTTTCAGCCTTGGACGCCACCCAGATGGCGGCTTTGACCGTGACGCAGGTCAAGGGCCTCAGCGTCGACCAGGTGAAGGGTCTCTCGACGACGGATATCGGCGAGCTGTCCGGAACCCAGGTTGGCGCGTTGACCAATTCGCATATCGGCGCCTTGGCCACGACCCAGGCGCAGCAGCTCAGCACCACACAGCTCGCCGCCCTGACCAGCTCGCAGTTGGGCGCCCTGACGGTCACGGCGTTCTCGACGCTGGACGCCACCCAGGTCGGCGCGCTGACGAGTACGCAAGTTAAGGGTCTCGGTACGACCCAGTTGGCGGCTCTGACCACGACGGACATCGGTCAGTTCGCCGACACCCAGATCGCCGCGCTCAGCACGGTGCAACTCGGGGCTCTGTCGGCGACCAACCTCTCCGCGCTGGACGCCACGCAGACCGCCGCGCTCTCGACGACCCAGGTCAAGGGTCTCACCGCCACGCAGCTCAAGGGTCTCAGCTCGACGGACGTGGCGGACTTCGACGCCACTCAGATCGGCGCGCTGACCTCGACGCAACTTGGCGCTCTGACAACCACGGTGATCGACAGCTTGACCACCACCCAGATCGGGCAGCTGCAGACGACTCAGCTGACCGGCCTGACGACGACGCAGCTGGACTACCTCTCGACCACCAATATCGAAGCGATGACCAGCACTCAGGCCAACGCCCTGACCGCCACTCAGGTGCAAAGCCTGAGCGACGCCCAGGTCGTTTCGTACCTGACCGTCACCTGATCCTGATATCCGCCGCCAGCGTCTCCTAGCGCTGGCGGCGGATCGTCGCTCGGCCGATGGTCGAGTTTAAGCCCCCATGCCATGATCGCGTTCGGCCGACTCGCGCGCTGCGTTTCCTTGCGCCTGGCCGCCGCCGCCCTTCGGTTTCAGGAAGACAATGGCCAACGTCGACACTTTGGACATGCTCACCAAACTGACCGCAGACGGATGCGCGCTGGGCGATGTCATCACGCTTGCGACCGAGCTGAGTACGCAAGGCCAGCCCGCCATCGCGGATCAGGCCTACAAAATCTGGATCAAGTTCAACGCTGAGCATCCTCAACTCTGCGTCGCCCTGTTCAATCGATCCGTCCTTCAGGCGTCGCTCGGGGACAGCGCCGGCGCGGCGGCTTCGCTTGAGCGCGCCATCGCTATCAACCCGGACTTCATGCCCGCCTATGTGAACCTTGGGGGACTGCAAGAGCGGGCGGGCCTCAATGAACTGGCGATCGCGACGTGGGAGACCGGCGCCAATAGGCCGATCATCCTCAATGGCGTCGGCTCAGGCTACGCCTTCACCTGCCTCAAGCAGATCGCGCGCCTGCTCGGCGAGATGCATCAACCCGCCCGGGCCGAGCTCGCCCTGCAACGGGCTGCGGATATCGATCCGCACGCCATGGACGTCATCGGCCAACTGGTCGCCAACCGTCTGGCGCAATGCAAATGGCCCGCCGTCCAGCCGACCGAGCGCTTGAGCCGCGCGACCCTGCTGACCGGCGTCAACCCGCTATCGGTCGCCGCCTATTCAGACGACCCTCTCTTGCAGCTCGGGGCCGCCAACCGCTTCATCGAGCGCGAAGCCAAGACCTCCGCCGAGCAGATCCGAAACGACCGTCGCGATGCGCCTATCGACCTGACGGGGCGTCGTCCCAGGATCGGCTATATCTCGTCCGACCTGCGAGACCACGCCGTAGGCTACCTGATGGCCGAGCTTTTCGAGGTCCATGACAAGTCGAAGGTCGAGGTGTTCGCCTACTACTGCGGACCCGAGTCGAGCGACGGCCTCAACACCCGCATCCGGGCGGCGGCGGAGCATTTCATCGACATCCGGCCGATGAGCGACGACGAGGCCGCCCAGCGCATCGTCGACGACGGCATCGATATCCTGGTCGATGTGAATGGCCATACCCGCGACGCCCGCACGGCTGTCTTTGCGCGGCGGCCCGCGCCGATCCTGGTCAACTGGCTGGGCTATCCCGGCACGATGGGCAGCGACTATCACCACTACATCATCGGCGATCCGTGGATCATTCCGCCGGAGATGGAGCTGTACTACTCCGAGGCCGTTCGCCGGATTCCCTGTTACCAGCCCAATGATCGTCGGCGCATCGTGGCCAGTGAGGCCCCCACGCGCGCAGAGGCGGGCCTGCCCGAAGACAGCTTCGTCTTCTGCTGCTTCAACGGCACGCAGAAGATCACCCCCCACGTCTTCGACCGCTGGATGGAGATCCTCAAGCGTACGCCCGGCAGCGTGCTTTGGCTGCTGGACAGCAATCCGGAGACCAACGCCCGCCTGCGCGACGCCGCAGAGGTCAGAGGCGTTGATCGTACGCGACTGGTCTTCGCTCCGAAGATGCCGAACGCCCTCCACCTGGCGCGCTACCCGCTCGCCGACCTGTTCCTGGACACCACGCCCTACGGGGCCCACACGACGGCGTCCGACGCCCTCTGGATGGCCGTACCCGTGCTGACCTGGTCCGGCCGCTCTTTCGCTTCACGGGTCTGCGGCAGCCTGGTGCGCAGCGCCGGCCTGCCTGAGCTGGTCGTAGACAGCGCGGGGGCCTATGTCGAAAAGGCCGTCGAGATCGGCTCTGACCGCGCTCACGCTCAGGCCTTGCGCGCGACGCTGGAGGCCAATCGTGACACCTGCGTCCTGTTCGACATGGACCTTTTGGCTGACAAGCTGGAGACGCTTTACGGCGAGATGATCGCCGAGCATCAGGCCGGCCTTAGGCCGAGGCCCAACCTCGCCAATCTGGCGACCTATCTGGAGGTGGGGCTCTCGCTGGACCGTGATGACCGCGAGGCGCAGAACGAGCCGGACCTCGACGGCGTCTATCGCCGCGAGTTGGCGCGACGCCACGCCGTCAAGGCCATGGCCCCCGACGGGCGCCTGTGGGAAGGCGAGGGCCGGTGAACCGCGAGCAGCTGCAGGCCCTGAAGCTGGACGGCTATGCGCCGCGTACGATGCTCGACATCGGCGCTCACATCGGCAGCTTCACCCGCGGCTTCCTGCAGGTGTTTCCCGACTGCGCGCCGACGCTGGTCGAGCCCAATCCGTTCTGCGAGCCCGATCTTGCGGCCATGCCTTTCGAACGGCACATGGTCGCCGCCTCGAACGAGAACGGCGAGGCCGAACTGTTCCTGACCAAGGAATGGCTACAGTCGACCGGAACCTCGCTGTATCGCGAGAACACGGACTTCTTTCGTGACGACGTCATGATCCGGCGCGTGGTGCCCAAGGCGCGGCTGGACGACCTGCTGGCGGGGCGTCGCTTCGACTTCGTCAAGATCGACACCCAGGGCGCAGAGCTGGATGTGCTGCGCGGCGGCGAGGCCGTGTTGCGCCAGGCCGACTACATTCTGCTTGAGATCTCGGTGGTCAACTTCAACGAGGGCGCGCCGCCGGCCGAGCTGGTGTTCGATCAGCTAGGGGCGATGGGCTTCGTGCCGGCCGACGTCACCGATTTCCACCGTTTAAGGGGCGTGCGCGACGGCGGCCTCCTGCAGCTGGACTTCCTGTTCAAGCGCCGGGCGGCGCGGTCCTCGCAGTTTGGTCAGCTGACGGGCCTCAATGCGCTGGGCGAGCTCGTCGCTCATCTGCGCGCGCGCAAGGCGCAGGATCCGGCCTTCCGGGTGCTGCTGATCGGCGGCGGCCCACCCGGATGGCCCGAGGATCTGCGTGACGCCACGCTCGGCGGAGCGGCGGGCGCGTATGCCGGCGATCTCTCCGATCCGGACACGTACCGCGCCCTGTTGGCCCAGGTGGCGCGGGAAGGGCGCTTTGACTACGCCGTCGCGCCGCATGTGCTCCAGACGCTGGCCCGTCCGTCGGTCCTGCTGGAGCGTCTGCCCCTGATCGCCGAAGCCGGCTGGATCACGACGCCGTCGCGCTATCTGGAAGTCCTGAAGATCGAGGGCGCGCATCGCGGTTTCGCCCACCATCGGTGGGGCGTGGACAATAACCAGGGCGTTCTTGTCCTGGCGCCCAAGACGCCGCTGGTCGAGCGCATGACCTTTCCGGGCGAAGCGCAGTGGCGGCAAGCGACCGAACGCTTCGAGCTGCAGGTCGGCTGGCGGGGTGGGCTGCGCTACGAGATCCTGGCGGAGCAGGGCGTCCTGCCGGGTCAGGAAGCGGCGAGGGCCCTGCTTGGGCGTTTCTTCGAGGGCGTCAGCGCTGAGGACGCGCCGGTTCTCCCCGAGGCGGAGGCCCCGCTCGATGTCGCTGCAGAGCTGGCCAGGGCGGTGGCCGCCGCGCGCGATGCGACCTCCGGTCTGCACCCCCTGGGGCGCATGAAATACTATCATGACGCCGTCAGCCTGATCCTGTGCGAGCCGCTCACCGCCGACCGTCTGGCTCTGTTCGAAACGCTGCTCGACGAGGCGGCGGCGTTGCAGGTGGAGCCGCCCACGCCTGAGTGGCGCGACTGGGTGATCCACTACCAGGTGGTGATGGAAGCCTTGAGCGGCGCCAAGCTGGACGCGCCAACGCCCGAAGCGGTCGACGATGGCCCGCAACTCTTTTTGACCGGCGATGGCCGCACGCTCGACGCCGAAGAGCTGAAGGCGCACGCCGATGCCCTGGGCGCCCAGGTCGTGTTCTTCGCCGCCGCCGACGCGCGCTATGTCGAACTCTACGGCCGCTGGCTGGCCTTGTCGGTCATCAAGCACAGCGATGTGCCGTTCATGGTGATGATCCACGTGATCGGTGGGGCCGAACGCCTTGCGGACGCCGCCGCGACGGTCGGCGTGAACGATCCGCGCCTAGTCTTCACCGGCGACGCCTTCGACGCCTCGGCCGTCACCACCCGGTGCTATGAAGCGCCGCCCAAGGGGCTGATCGAGATCCCGGTCGCGCACTATCAGTCGGTGCGTTTCCAGCGCCTGGGCGGGTTGCTGGATTTGCTGCAAAGGCCCGTCTTCGTCTCCGACATCGACCTCTTGCTACAGCGGGGCGTCGGGGACCTTCTGGACCAGTGGCGCGACGCCGACTTCGTCATCAACGAAAACGAGCGCAACACCCAGGCGGGCTCGCGGATCACGGCCAACCTGCTCCTGGCGCGCCCGACGGCGACGACGGCGATCATGCTGCGCTGGCTGCGGGCCTATCTGGATGATCGACTGTCGCGGGAGACTGTCACCCGCTGGATCGACCAGATCGCCCTGAACCTGGCGCGCCATCACCTGGCGCTGCAGGTTCCGGACGCCAAGATCGGCGCCTTCGACACTCTGAGCGACATCAACAACGTGATGTTCAGCGAGTACGTGCCCGGCCATCCATTCCGGTTTCTGTCGCTGTATCACGGCTTCGATACGTCGACGCTGGAGGAGTAGGGCGCTCAGAACCCGACGTGGGCCCGCATCAGGGTGGCGTCGCCGCACCGGGCCCACAGGTCCGCGCCGTCGTCTGTCAGGCGCCCCTCCGCCGTGACCGTCTCGCCAGCGAAGGCGGGTTTGAGCGCACGGAACGAGAAACGGCGGATCGCTTGGCGGGGCATGGCGTCCAGCAGCAGAAGGGCGATTAGCGGACCATGCACGACAAGGTCTGGATAGCCCTCGACCTGCGTCGCATAGCCCAGGTCGTAGTGGATGCGGTGGCTGTTCGAGGTCGCAGCGGAAAAGGCGAACAGCAGGACCGGGTCGGTTGCGGTGTCCCGGCTCCAGTCGGCTGTCGCGGGAGGCTCGCTGTCAGCCACGCGCGGCGCCGGTGGCGCGCTCGTATAGACGATGGTCTGTCGCTCCCGGACGCGGATCTCGCCAGCCTGTGAGACCACGCGATCGACGGTGACGAAGGTGAGGGGGGCGCTGGCGCCGGGCTTCTCTTCAATATTGGCGACCGTCTCAACCAGCTCCGTCTCCTGGTCCGCCAACAGCGCGCCGGAGAAGGTCATGTCGGCCGAGGCGAACATCCGGCGCGGCGCTTCGATCGGCGGCAGGAACAGGCCGCGACGCGGGTGGCCGTCAGGGCCGAGATTGGCGCGCGATACGGGCTGCGCCAGGCAGGCCCAGTGCCAGGCCGGCGGAACCACGGCGGGCGGCGGGCGATCCAGCAGCGCGGCCAGCCTGGCGAGGTCGGAGGCCTCCAGCACGGCGGTCCTCTTGCGGGTCCGCCCGATCCAGCCCGCGTGCGGCGACATCAGTACGAGCGCGGCAGGCCGAGCACATGCTCGGCGACATAGGCCAGGATCAGGTTCGTCGAGATCGGGGCCACCTGATAGAGGCGCGTCTCACGGAACTTGCGCTCGATGTCGTACTCCTCGGCGAAGCCGAAACCGCCGTGCGTCTGCAGGCACATGTCGGCCGCCGCCCACGAGGCCTCGGAAGCCAGCATCTTGCCGATATTGGCCTGCTCGCCGCAGGGCTGGCCCGCGTCGTAGCGGGCCGCCGCGTCATAGATGGTCAGGCGCGCGGCGTGGGTCTGGGCGTAGGCGCGGGCGATCGGGAACTGCACGCCCTGGTTCTGGCCGATCGGACGTCCGAAGACGACGCGGCTATTGGCGTAGTCCCGCGCCTTGCCGATCAGCCAGGCGGCGTCGCCCAGGCATTCGGCTCCGATCAGGATCCGCTCGGCGTTCATGCCGTCGAGGATATAGCGGAAGCCCTTGCCTTCCTCGCCGATCAGGCTGTCGGCGGGGATCACCAGATTGTCGAAGAACACCTCGGTCGTGGCGTGGTTCAGCATGGTGGCGATCGGCTTGATCGTCAGGCCCTTGCCGAGCGCGGCGCGCATATCGACCAGGAACACCGACAGGCCGTCAGCCTTGCGGGCGACCTGGTCCTTGGGCGTGGTGCGGGCAAGCAGCACCATCAGGTCGGAGTGCTCGGCCCGGCTGGTCCAGACCTTCTGGCCGTTGATCACATAGGTCTCGCCCTCGCGGCGGGCAAAGGTCGAGATCGAGGTGGTGTCGGTGCCGGCCGTCGGCTCGGTGACGCCGAAGGCCTGCAGCCGGATCGAACCGTCGGCGATGCGCGGTAGCCAGGTTTCCTTCTGCGCCGTCGAGCCATGCCGCAGGACGGTGCCCATCGTGTACATCTGGGCGTGCAGGGCTGCGGCGTTGCCGCCGCTGGCGTGGACCTCTTCCAGGATCGCCGCCGCCGCCGTCAGACCAAGCCCGCCGCCGCCATATTCCTCCGGGATCAGAACGCCCAGAAGTCCGGCCTTGGTCATCGCCTCGACGAAGGCGGTGGGATAGGCCTTCTCGCGATCCAGGCCGCGCCAATAGGGCGGGGGGAAGTCGCGACACAGGGCCCGCACCGTGTTGCGCAGGGCCTCGATCAGTTCCGGGTCGGCGAGCGACATCAGACGCGCTCGAAGGCCAGGGCCGCACCCTGTCCGACGCCGATGCAGAGGGTGGCCAGACCCCGTTTGCCGCCGCTCGCTTCCAGTTGGCGGAGACCGGTGAGGACGAGTCGCGCGCCGGACGCGCCCAGCGGATGGCCCAGCGCGATGGCGCCGCCGTTGGCGTTCACATGGGCGCCGTCGTCAGGCAGGCCCAGCTGGCGCAGCACGGCCAGTCCCTGGGCGGCGAAGGCTTCGTTCAGCTCGATGGCGTCGAAGTCGCCAATGGAGAGACCCGTCTTGGCCAAGAGCTTGCGGACGGCCGGAACAGGTCCGATCCCCATGACGCGCGGCTCGACCCCGGCAGTGGCGTAGCCGGTGATCCGGGCGCGGGGCGTCAGGCCATGGCGCTTCACCGCGTCTTCGGAGGCGATGATCAGGGCGACCGCGCCGTCATTGACGCCCGAGGCGTTGCCCGCCGTGACCGTGCCGCCCTCGCGCACGATCGGTTTCAGCTTGGCCAGGGCCTCCAGCGTGGTCTCGCGGGGGTGTTCGTCGCGGTCGACGATGGTCGGGCCCGCCTTGCCGGGGATCTCGACCGGCGTGATCTCGCCGGCCAGGAAGCCGTTAGCCTGGGCGGCGGCCGCCCGCGCCTGGCTGCGCAGGGCGAAAGCGTCCTGGTCCTGGCGATTGACGCCGTAGTCGTCGGCGACGTTCTCGGCCGTCTCGGGCATGGAGTCGACGCCGTACAGCTTGCGCATGGCGGGGTTGATGAACCTCCAGCCGATCGTGGTGTCGAAGATCTCGGCGTTGCGGGAAAAGGCGCTGTCGGCCTTGCCCATCACGAACGGCGCGCGGCTCATGCTCTCGACCCCGCCGGCGATAACGAGGTCATTGTGGCCCGAGGCGATGGCGCGGGCGGCGTGGCCCACGGCCTCCAGGCCCGAGGCGCAGAGGCGGTTCACTGTCACGCCGGGCACCGAAACCGGGTAGCCGGCCAGCAGCAGCGCCATGCGCGCGACGTTGCGGTTGTCCTCGCCTGCCTGATTGGCGCTGCCCATGACGATCTCGTCAATCGCGGCCAGGTCCAGGCTCGGATTGCGCGCCGCCAAGGCCTTCAGCGGGATCGCGGCCAGGTCGTCGGCGCGCACCTTGGAGAGCGAACCACCGTAGCGACCGATCGGGGTGCGGATCCCGTCACAGATATAGGCGGTCGTCATGCGAGCTCTCCCATCGTCGCGATCAAACACTTGTTAGATGGGCGAGGTCAGCGCCTCAACGGTTTTCGAAATCGGGGCGCGCAGCGCGGGCCGAAGTCAGGATCAATTCACCAAGCGGAGTCGCTTGGCCGCCTGCGCGGCCCTCGTTCGCCCCGCTGATTTCACAAGAGAATGGTGGGGCGCCAGAATTTGAGCTTGGGTCCGCTGGCTAAGGGTCGCTTCAGGAAGTGCGCCAAGGCTCTAGGAAGCCGGGAGGCCAGCGGGTTTTGGCAAGCCCGCTGGCCGGCTTGAGAGCGGACTAAAGCAGCTCATAGGCTGGGAGGGTCAGGAACTCCTCCAGGCGATCTGAAAGGACCATCTGGGTGAAGATGTGGGCGGCTTCTTCCAGCCGGTGCGAGCCAAAGTCGCGCCGCAGGTCCGCCATCTCCTGGGTGAACAGGCTGACGAACAGTTCTGAGGATAAGACCCGACCATCGTCGAGATCGGCGCCGAGGCGCACCCATTGCCACAGCTGGGTGCGGCAGATCTCGGCTGTCGCGGCGTCTTCCATCAGGTTGTAGAGCGGCACCGCGCCTCGCCCTTCCAGCCAAGCCTGGGTGTAGCGGACACCGACCCGGATGTTTTCGCGCACGCCGGCCTCGGTGCGGACGCCCTCGTGCAACTCCAGCATCTGGGGTTGGGTGATGTCCAGCGAGCCCAGCTTCTTGGTCAGTTGGTTGGGCGTCGGCATCAGGCGATCGAACACCTCCATGGCCACGGGCACCAGGTCGGGGTGGGCGACCCAGGTGCCGTCGTGGCCGGCGCCAGCTTCGCGCTCCTTGTCGGCCTTGACCTTGGCGAAGGCGGCCTGGTTGGCCGCGTCGTCGCCCTTGACCGGGATCTGCGCGGCCATGCCGCCCATGGCGAAGGCTCCGCGCCGATGGCAGGTCTGGATCAGCTTCAGCGAATAGGCGCCGAGGAAGGCCTTGCCCATCACCATCGCCGAGCGATCCGGTGTCAGGAACTCAGGGCGACGGCCCAGTCGCTTGATGAACGAGAAGATGTAGTCCCAGCGGCCGCAGTTCAGGCCCACGATGTGGTCCTTCAGCTCGAACAGGATCTCGTCCATCTCGAAGGCGGCGGGGATCGTCTCGATCAGCACGGTCGCCTTGATCGTTCCCACCGGCAGGCCCAGCATCTCCTGGGCGCGGACGAACACGTCATTCCATAGCCGCGCTTCCAGATGGCTCTCGAGCTTGGGCAGATAGAAGTAGGGCCCCGAACCCTGGGCGATCGCGGCCTTGGCGTTGTGGAAGGCGTAGAGGCCGAAATCGAACAGAGCGCCGGCCACGACCTGGCCGTCGACCTCGACATTGCGCTCGGGCAGATGCCACCCACGCGGGCGGATTTTCAGGACGGCCGGGGTCTTACCCATGGCGTAGGCCTTGCCGGACTTGGCATCGACGTGGGTCAGTTCGCCCGACCAGCGGTCCTTAAGATTGATCTGGCCTTCGACGACATTGGCCCAGGTCGGCGCGGTGGCGTCCTCGAAGTCGGCCATGAACACCTTGGCCCCGCAGTTCAAGGCGTTGATGATCATCTTGCGGTCGACCGGCCCGGTGATTTCGACGCGGCGATCGAGCAGGTCGTCGGGAATGGTTGCGACGGTCCAGTCGGCGCTCCGGATCGATGCGGTCTCGTCCAGGAAGTCGGGCAGTTCGCCAGCGTCAAAGCGCGCCTGGCGCGCCTGGCGGGCTTCCAGCAGCTGGCGGCGACGCGCGTCGAAAAGCCGGTGCAGGTCGGCGACGAACGCCAGGGCCTCGGGGGTGAGTACTTCCGCAGCTCGGCCTTCAACGGGACCGATGACCTGGATGTTGGCGGCGATGTCGAGCGGCATGGGAAGCTTTCCGTGGGGTGGGATCGGCTCCCCGGAAGTCCGGGGAGCCGTCATCGGGACTCTGGTCGGTTCTTGGTGTTCAAGCGCTCTTTTCGGCGCCCTTTTCACGAACGGTCGGGACGATCTGGTCGCCCCAGTTGCCCGCGCCGTCATGATGGCGCGAGGTGCGCACCAGCTCCACCGAATAGCCGGCGGCGATGGCGCGACGCACGGCGTCGTTCAGGCGGTGGGAGGCCTCGGCGAGCCGTTCGACGGCGCGCTTTTCCTCATCGGCGTCGGGCATGGTGGCGGGAGAGAATGCGGTCATGGCTCTGCTCCTGGGGTTAATGTGTCCGGCCTATTCGGCGGCGAACTGGTTCATGGTGTTGGCGTGGCCGCCGGCCTTGAGGGCGCGCTCGCCGGCGACCATCTCCTTGAAGGTGTCGCCGAGATCCGAGCCGACCTCGTGCTGGTGCTTGACGGCTGACACGCCGCGGCGGATTTCCTCGCGCTGCACCGTGTTGACATAGGCCTGCATGCGATCCTCGCCGAAGTAGCCGCGCGACAGCTCATCCACGCTCTTGGCGGTCAGGTGGAAGGTCGGCAGGGTGATCAGGTTGTGGAACACGCCGGCGCGGGCGGCGATGTCGACCTGGAAGCGGGCCAGACGCTCATCGGCCTCGCGGCCCAGGTCGCTCTTGTCGTACTCGGCGGACATCAGCGCATTGCCGTCCGGGTAGCTGTCCTTATGGATCTTGCCCTCGGCGATCCACTGGTCACGCACCTGCTTGCGCAGATTGAGCGTCCAGTTGAACGACGGCGAGTTGTTGTAGGTCAGCTTGGCGTTCGGCACGACCTTGCGGACCTCGGCCACCATCGAAGCGATCTCGTCGACATTGGGGGTGTCGGTCTCGATCCACAGCAGGTCGGCGCCGCCCTGGGTCAGGTTAGCGATGCAGTCCTCGATGACGCGCTGGCGGCCGGTGCCGTCCTGGAAGGCGAACAGGCCGTTGGGCATGCGCACGGGCTTGACGAAGGCGCCGTCCTTCATGATCGCCAGTTCGCCGTCCTTCAGCGGGTTCTCGGCCGTGATCGGCTCGGTCTTCAGCCACTTGATGTAGTCGGCGGCGAGATCGCCTTCGCCCTGGCTGACCGGGATCTTCTGGGTCAGGCCCGCGCCCAGGCTGTCGGTGCGGGCGACGATGACGCCGTCGTCCACGCCGAGCTCCTCGAAGGCCAGGCGGCAAGCGCGCAGCTTTTCGATGAAGTCCTCGCGCGGCACGGTGACCTTGCCGTCTTGGTGGCCGCACTGCTTGGCGTCGCTGACCTGGTTTTCGATCTGCAGGCAGCAGGCGCCGGCCTTGATCATCTCCTTGGCCAGCAAGTACGTGGCGTGCTCATTGCCAAAGCCCGCGTCGATGTCGGCGATGATCGGCACGACGTGGGTTTCGAAGTTGTCGATCGCCTTGATCGCCGCCTGCTCGGCGACCTGGTCGCCAGCCTTGCGCGCGGCGCGCAGGGTCTTGAAGAGGTCATTGATCGCCACTTCGTCGGCCTGGCGCAGCGAGACGTAGATTTCTTCGATCAGGTCGACGACCGAGGTCTTCTCGTGCATCGACTGGTCGGGCAGGTGGCCGAAGCGGTTGCGCAGGCCCGCGACCATCCAGCCCGACAGATAGACATAGGCGCCCTTGGTCGTGCCGCGCAGGCGCTTGACCGCCTTGATCATCTGCTGGGCGTGGAAGCCCGACCAGCAGCCCAGCGACTGGGTGAACTTGGAGCTGTCACGATCATACTCGGCCATGTCGGCGCGCATGACCGGGGCCATGGCGCGGGCGATATCCAGGTGCGTGTTGAAGGTGTTTTGCAGCTTCAGCTGGATGATGTCGTCGACATCGACGCCGCCCGGCGTCACGCCTTGCGGGTAGCGCGCCAGCAGGGCGTCGCGGTGTTCGGCATAGGTCTTGCGCTGCGTCATGGTCGTTCGATCCCACTACAGTGGCCGAGGCGGTGAAGCCTTGCGGGTCCAGGAAAACTCGTGATGGAGAGCTAGCGCTGCGGTGCGGGATCGGTCGAACCTATTGAAGGTAATTTGTCAAAGATCGACTTTGTAATTTCTGTAAAGTCGTGACAAATTGACGGAATGGCTACGCTCGACAAGAAACAGAACGACAAGAAGCTGTTCCTGGGGGGGCGGCTGAAGCGCTTGCGGCGCGACTTGGGCGTGACCCAGGCGCGCATGGCCGAGGAGCTGGGCGTCTCCGCCAGTTATCTGAATCTGCTCGAGCGCAACCAGCGACCGGTCACGGCGCAGATTCTGCTACGCTTGGCCGACGCCTACGATCTGGATTTACGCAGCCTCTCGGCGGATGACCCGGGCGGCGGCGCGGGGCTGGAAGAGGTGCTCGCCGACAAGATGTTCACCGATCTCGGAGTCTCGCGCCACGAGGCCGCCGAGGTGGCTGAGCTATCTCCCGGCCTAGCCGAGGCTATGACGCGGCTCTATCGCGCCTATCTCGATCGCGGCCGGCTGATCGACCTGGGCGCGTTCGAGCGTCCGGATGGGACGGGTCCGGCTTCCGACCAGTCATCGCCGACCGACTGGGTCCGCGACCTCGTCGGCGCCCAGCGCAACCACTTCGCCGAGCTGGAGGTCTTGGCTGAAAAGATCGTCGCCCAACTGAAGGCCGATCCGCAGGACCTTGCGCCGGCGGTGCGCGAGCGCCTGCAGAGCAAGTTCGGGGTCCATACGCGGATCATGCCGGTCGAGGTGATGACCGGCTCGCTGCGTCGCTACGACCATCACCGCAAGCGCCTGATGCTGTCGGAAACCCTGGCCCACGCCAGCCGCACCTTCGGGATGTGCTACCAGTTGGGTCTCATGGAGGGCGGCGAAGTGCTGTCCGACATGACCGACCGGTTCAAGGCTCCTGACCGCGCCACGCGCCAGCTGCTGAAGGTGTTCCTCGACAGCTACCTGGCCGCCGCGATCATGATGCCCTACGAGCCGTTTCTGGCGGCCATGGAAGCCAGCGGCTACGATATCGAGCGCGTTCGCCCCCGCTTCGGCATCAGTTACGAACAGGCTGCGCAGCGCCTCACCACGCTGGGCCGCGCGGGCTCGCGGGGAGTGCCATTCTTCATGATGCGGCTGGACGCGGCGGGCAACATTTCAAAGCGCTATGCGGCGGGGCCTTTTCCGTTCTCGCGCTTCGGCGGCGCCTGTCCGCGCTGGAATGTCCACGACAGCTTCAAGACGCCTGGCCGGATTGTGACCCAGGTCATCGAGACGCCAGATGGCGAGCGCTACTTCACGCTTTCGCGCACGGTGCGCCGAGTGTCGGGGCTGCAGGCCGGACTGGAGGATGAACTGGTCGTGGGGCTGGGCTGCGAACTGAAATATGCGAGCAAGCTGGTCCAGGCGCGGGGGCTCGACATCGCCAACCCCATCACGGTCGAGATCGGCCCTTCTTGTCGGATCTGCGAGCGTCCAGCCTGTCCGCAACGCGCGGCCGCGCCGATCAATCGCACCCTCTTGGTCGAAGAGAGCAGCAAGTCCCTATCGCCGTTCCCGTTCGTGCAGTAGCGCCCGCTGCGAGGCGAAAGTCCGCAGACGTCGGCGAGCGCGCGCGAAACTCTGGAGGAATGTCGAGGCCTCTGATCCATCCCGAGTGTCTAAACCGCCCGGCGTCTTCGCCCGATCGCAATTCGGACACCTGCAGGCGGTCGTTCGCGCGATCATTGGCTAGGGCGCGCGTGCAGAGCTCGACGAAAGACGACGACGCATCGACGGCAGCGAGTCTAGCAATTCAGGAGGTTTTCAGGGACGGCGCCCAAGTCGGCCTCAGCGGAAGGCCAGGTTCTCCAAGAGGAGAATGGTGGGTGTACAAGGATTCGAACCTTGGACCCGCTGATTAAGAGTCAGCTGCTCTACCAACTGAGCTATACACCCATTCGACGATCCGAAGCACTTGCGAGCCCCGGCGGCGAGGCGCGGAACATACGCAATGATTTTGGGAGCGCAAGCGCTTTTTTCATGGCCAGACGAGATATTAGCGGCGCTGTGGATTTCGCCTACCTGGAAGGGTTCGCGGCCGGGGATTTCGCGGTGGTCGACGAGGTGCTGGCGTTGTTCCGCGAACAGGCCGCGTTGTGGGCGCCGATGCTGGATCCGTCGCATCCGGGGTGGAAGGACGCCGTGCATACGGTGAAGGGCGCGGCCCGGGGCGTTGGGGCTTTCGCTCTGGGCGAGGTCTGTGAGCGCTGCGAAGCGGGCCAGGAGAGCCTTGAGGGGGTCAAGACGGCCTTGGATGTCGCGTTGCTGGATATCGCCGCCTACGTGCACGAACAGGCCCTGCGTTCGCTCAAGAGCTAGCCCAAGAAAAAGGGCCGAAGCTTGCGCTTCGGCCCGCAGGAGGGTGGAGAGGATTGGCGCGCTAGCGCATTTTCGAGCGAAGTGGTCCCGGTTCGCGTGAAGAAAAATGCGTCAAAACAAGAGACTAGAGCTCGCGACCTGACGCAGTCACGTCGTGAAACGCTCTAGAAGGTGGCGCGCAGGGTCACCTGATAGGTGCGCCCGTCATAGTCGATGAAGCGCGGCAGCATCGGGTCGTTCTCGTACTCTGCGCGCTGGGCGTTGGTCAGGTTGAAGGCGTCCACAGACACGGTCATGCGGTCGCTCAGCTTGTAGGAGGCCGAAGCGTCCAGCTGGCTGCGCGCCTTGACGGTCCGGGCGTCGCCGACAAACGAGTTGCCAGCGGCCAGGTCGTACTTGTCGCGCCAATTGTAGACGAGGCGCAGTCCGCCCCAACCGGCTTCATAGTAGCCAATGAGGTTGAGGTTGTTCTTCGACACGCTCGGCAGGGTGATCTTCTTGCCCGCCGTGTCGACGCCATCGATCTTCGTGTACGAGTAGTTGAACGCGCCCCCGAAGTTTTTCCAGAAGCCGGGCAGGAAATCGAGGTTCTGCTGGATGTTGAACTCCAGGCCCGTCACCGTCATCGGTGACTGGTTGGTCCGGCCGCTGACGCGCACCTCGGCGTTTTTCAGGACGCCGCCCGAACCCACGAAGCGGTTAGAGCTGACGCACTTGGGGGAGCCGGCCGAGGTGTCGATGGTCAGCGTGCCGAGATCAACATCGATGCCGTCGATCTTGCCGCTGGCCGGGCAGAGCACCGAAGGGTCGGTGATCGGGCCGATATAGCCCTTGATCTCCTTACGGTACGCCGCCAGCGAGATCATCCCGCCGGGACGGTTGTACCACTCCAGCGACGCGTCGAACGAGTCGGCGGTGTAGGGCTTGATGTCCGTGGCGCCCAGCGTGACGGTGTACACAGGGTCGGTCGGCGGGTTCACGTCCACGGGGACCTGGACGAAGGTCGTCGGGACGTTGTCGCGCGGCTGGGGACGCACATACGTGCGATAGGCGGCGGCGCGGAACACCAGATCGTCCCGGAGGTCAGCCATGAAGATGGCCGACGGCAGCCAGTAATCGTACTCGTTCTTCCGCACCGAGGTGCTGAGCGAGTGGTTGATCGGACCGGCCTGGTTCGACAGGGCGGTGGTGCAGTTCTTACAGTTCAGTGCGACGATCTTCTGCTCAGTGCGCTCGTAGCGCGTGCCGACCGTGCCGCGGAACGGGATGCTGAGCAGCTCGCCCTTGAACTTCGCGGCCGCATACGCCGAGTAGACGTCGTTCTGGTTGCTGAAGTTGTTGTTCCAGTAATTGCCGTCCGTGTAGTTGTTCACGAACCCGTAGGGCGTGAGAAACACGCCCGGCGCGCCCAGCTGGAATTGATCGGGAAGGCCGTTGGGGTTCAGCGCCGTGCGAAGGTTGGTGTTCAGCGGCGTGATCGCCTTCAGCACCCGCTGGATGTCCACCGTCATCCAGTTGCTGGTCGCACCGGGCGCCTTGCCGCCGAAGAAGTCGTTCGCATAGGAGAACTGGAACGCCATGTCCGGCGTGATGTTCTGTGTCTGAGCGCCCAGAGCGGTGTTGCGCGAGCCGCTGGAGGTGAACTTGGCGTGCTCGGCGCGGCCGCCGAACTGCAGCACGGTGAAGAACCCGTCCAGGGTGCGTTCGAAATCGACCTGGAAGGCGTCGAGTTCGTTCTCGGCCTTGCCGTTCGTGCCGGTGACGCCAAAGCGGTCGGCGGCGGTCGTGGCGCTCTGGCCTGGCATCGGCGCGCCGGCCTGGGTGGTGGCCGTCGCGGTCGCCGGAATCGTGAAGCCGCCGCTGGGCAGGTGGGTCGCCTTGGGCGTCGTCAGGTTCGCCGAGTAGTTCGACAGGTCTGAGCCGCCAAGGTTCACCAGAGCAACAATGCCGTTCAGCCCTGCGGGCCCAAGATTGCGATACGGATTCTGGACGACGTCGAACTCGATCTGGTTGGCGTAGGCCTTGGCGCGCGAAACGGTCAGGGTGGCGGTCGCCTTCCAGTCGTCGTTCTTGAACTCCAGGCTTGGATTGATGGCCCAGGTCGAGTTCTCCGCCGGCTCGGAGCGGACGGAATCGAACGTGTTGATGTTCTCGGCCTTGAACGTGTTGATGTAGGCGCGGTCACCATTCGGCGTCTTGACGATAAACGGCGTGCCGATGTCGCTGATCTTGGCGACAGCCGAAGTCGCGGTCAGGCCCGTGTTGGTGCCGTTGCCGGCGCCCGCGTCGATATAGAGCAGGTGATTGGTGGCCTCATCCAGCTTGCGCTTGGTGATGAAGGCGTTGGTCCCGAACTTCCACGAGTCATTGATCCGGTACTCAAAGCCCGTCGAAGCCGACAGGGTCGAGCCGCGGTTATACTTGACCAGCTGGCGGGTCTGGCTGGGATAGTAAACGCCGCCGGGGTTCTGAGCGATCAGCGCGTCATAGACCGGGTTCGAGCCGGCGGCGGCCTGGTTGCCGACCTGGATTGCGCCCAGACGGTTGCCCCAGGAGTTCACCGTGATCGAATCCCGACGGAACTTCTCATCCTTCCAGGCCACGACGCCGAACACCGCGAAGTCATCCGTCAGGTGCTTGTTGTAGCCTAGCGACGCGAGCGGGCTGCCGAGGCTTCCGAGGTCATTGTACTCATAGGACAGCTTGGCGAAGCCACCGTCCTTGCGGGCCAGCGCAGGGTTGATCCGCAGGTCGACGTTGCCGGACAGACCGCCTGCCAGGTTCGATGCCGAGGGCGTCTTGATGACGTTGATCGCCGTGAAGATGTCCGAGTTAAAGGCCCCCAGCGGGGTCGAGCCGTTCAGGATCGGATCGGCGAAAGCGCCGCCATTCAGCGTGGTGCGGGCAAAGCTGCCGGGCAGGCCGCGCAGGCTGATCGTGGCGTTGCGGCTGCCGGCTTCGCGGTTGATCTGGACGCCGGGGATGCGCTGGATGGCCTCGCCGACATTGAGGTCGGGGAAGCGGCCCAGGCCGTCGGACGAGATGCCGTCCGAGATTTCCAGCGTCTCGCGTTTGGTCGCGATCGCGTTGGCGTAGGCTTGCCGGAAGCCGGTCACGACGACGGCCTCTACGGTCTCAGTGTCCGCCTTCTGAGCGTCGGTGGTCTGGGCTTGCGCGCCACCACCGACCGTTAGGGCGGCGCAGGACGCCAGCAGAGCGGCGCGCAGTGTGAAGGTGTTACGTGCATGGATCATGAGAATGCCTCCCCCGGCGCACTGACTGGCGCCCTGGGACGACTTATCCGACCAGTTCGCGCCGTTGTCAATAATTGGTAATGCCAATTTATCGATCAGGTCGCCGACTTGGTCAGGCCAGGCCTTTCGCACGGTAAAGCGGCTAGTTTTGCCTCTCCGAACGGCCTGAGAGCGCCTTTCGCGGCTTGTCCTGTTCGGCTCGATCGATTTCGGTAACATCGCTACCGGCCTAAAGGCCCGCCTAGCCCGCATTTGTGCGACCAATGGTCTGACCAGATAGCGAGGTGTGACTTGACCGCACGCACGCGGGCTCCGGCAGGCCCGCGGATAAAGGAAGCGTAATTGGCGGTTGGGCTCCACCGCGTCTAGAAGAGGGGCTCTGACATCAGGAGTCTTTCATGCCCACCAGCCCTTGGAGCCACCAGCGAAACGCCAATGTCGCTGACGACATCGACTTCGAGATCAAGGGCGAGGATCTCCAGTTCGTCGAGATCGAGCTCGATCCGGGCGAAAGCGCGGTGGCTGAAGCCGGCGCCTTTGTCTGGAAGGACGCCACCGTTCAGATGACCACGGTGTTCGGCGACGGCGCGGCCGACCAGGGCGGCGGCTTCATGGGCAAGCTGCTTGGGGCCGGAAAGCGTCTGATCACGGGCGAGAGCCTCTTCACGACGGTCTTCACGCATCACGGGACCGGCAAGGCCCGCGTGGCGTTCGCCTCGCCCACGCCCGGCACGATCCTGCCGCTGAATCTGGGCCAGCTGGGCGGGACGCTGATCTGCCAGAAGGACAGCTTTCTGGCGGCCGCGCGCGGCGTGTCGATCGGGCTTCATTTCCAGAAGCGGATGATGACCGGCCTGTTCGGCGGTGAAGGCTTCATCATGCAACGCCTGGAAGGCGATGGCTGGGTGTTCGTTCAGATGGGCGGGACGCTGGTCGAACGCACCCTGGCGCCCGGCGAGGAACTGCACATCGATACGGGCTGCCTAGCCGCCTACACGCCTGACGTCGACTTCGACCTCGTCATGGCGGGCGGCGTCAAAAGCGTGCTGTTCGGCGGCGAAGGTCTGTTCTTCGCCCGCGTGCGGGGTCCCGGGAAGGTCTGGATCCAGTCCCTGCCGTTCGCACGTCTGGCCGGCCGCATGCTGCAAGCGGCTAATCACCAGGGCGGCAACCAGGGCGAAGGCTCGATCCTCGGCGGCCTTGGCCGGATGATCGACGGGAACTGAGGTCTTAGAAACTGTCATCCCGGCCGCAGCCAAGCGGAGAGCCGGGACCGCGGAAAGCTCAGCGCTTCCGAAGGTCCCGGATCGGCGCGCTTCGCGCTTGTCCGGGATGACAGCTTTTACGGACTCTTCGTCCGGTCCCAGCTGTCGTATTCGTAGGCGATGCAGCGGTCGATCAGCGTGCGCCAGACCGGTTCCGCGATCGCCTCGGACAGTCCCGCTTCACGGGCGGCGGCCTTGACCTTGGTCACCACATCCTCGATCCGCGCGCGGTCGAAGACCTTGTTGCGGTCGGCCTTGATGCGCGCCGCCGCGTCCATATAGCCCTGCCGTTCAGTCAGGAGCTGGACCAGGGCCCGGTCCAGAGCATCCACGCCCTGGCGCACATCGACCATGGTCTGGCAGTCGGCGGGCGCGAGGCGCTCGTCGACCGTGAGAGTCGTCGTTTTCATGCGCCCCTTTAAGCGGTTTTGGGGCGGTCGGACCATCCCAAAACCTGACGATTGCGCCGTCAGATGCCCGCGCCGTTATCCATCGTGCGCAGCGCGGCCTCATGGGCCTCGGCTTCGGCCTTGAGCCAGTTCACGAAGGCCTTCACCTGCGGGAGGCGTCCCTTCGCCTTGGGGTGAACCACATAGTAGGCGAAGTCGACGGCGGTGGACGCCTCGAACGGGATGACCAGGCGCCCGGAGTCGAGATCGGCCTGGGCCAGGGTGCGCTTGGCCAGGGCGATGCCCCGGCCGTTTGCGGCGGCCTCGATCACCAGGCTGGACTGGTTGAAGCGGGGACCCCGTGCGCCATCGACGCCCTTGATCCCGCGCGCGGCCAGCCACATCGCCCAGTCGGGGCAGCTGTCGTCGGCGTCGGGCGAGCCGTCATGCAGCAGAATGTGATGCTGCAGGTCCTCGGGGCGCTCCAGCGCGTTCTGCTCGAGCAGCTCGGGGCTGGCGACCGGCACGACGGTCTCGTGCAGCAGACGGATGACCTCCAGGCCCGGATAGCGACCTGAACCATAGCGGATGGCCATGTCGACCTCGCCCGTGGCGAAGTCCACGACCTCCATGCCGGCGGAAAGCCACACGTCGACCTGCGGATGGGCCTGCTCGAACTTGCCCAGGCGCGGCACTAGCCACTTGGCGGCGAAGGATGGCGCGGCCGTCAGGGTCAGGCGACGGCCGTCGACGGCGGCGGTCAGCAGGCTGGCGGCCTCGGCCAGGCGGTCGAACGCCTCACGCAGGGCGGGTAGGGCGGTTTGCGCCGCGTCGGTCAGCAGCAGCCCCTTGGGCGTACGCTTGAAGAGGGCGGCGCCGACATAGTCTTCCAGGTTCTGTATCTGCTGGCTGACCGCGCCAGGGGTCACCGACAGCTCGTCCGCCGCCCGGCTGAAGTTTAAATGGCGCGCGGCGGCCTCGAACGCGCGCAGGGCGTTCAACGGCGGCAGGCGACGGCGCTCGTTCGGTCTTTCCATAGTTTTACTGAACGCCCCGGCAGAAGTCCTTGTTTGCGAATTGGCCCCTTCGAGCCGAGTTTGCAAGCGTTCGCTGGCGGATTGGCCCTTTTCGTCGGCGAGTGCGAGCGGGGTTGTCCTTAGGGGCGACCCCGCCTTGCGTTCCAGCGCTTTATTCCAAGCGGCCTGATAGAGGTTCTAAACGCATGGCCCGCCAGCCGGCCCGAAATCGCCCGCCCGGACTTGTCGTCGTCGGCGGAAAACATGCCGGTCGCGCGCTCGGCGCGGTCTGGCTTGTGGGAGCGGGGCCCGGGGACCCGGACCTGCTCACCTTCCGCGCGTTTAACGCCCTGCGGGCGGCCGACGTGGTGGTGCATGACGGCCTGGTCTCCGAAGAGATTCTCGATCTTGCACCCAGCCGCGCCCGGCGGATCAATGTCGCCAAGCGCAAGTCGCGCCATACTCTGCCGCAGGACGACATCAATCAGCTGCTCGTGGCCCTGGCGCTTGAAGGCCTGAATGTCGTGCGCCTTAAGGGCGGCGATCCGTTCCTGTTCGGCCGCGGCGGCGAAGAGTTGGCCGCCTGCCGCGAGGCCGGCGTCGACTGCCATGTGGTGCCGGGCGTCACCGCCGCCTTGGCGGCCAGCGCCGGCGCCGGGGCTCCGCTGACCCATAGGGGCTCGGCTCAGGCGGTGACCTTCGTCACGGGTCATGCGGCGCACGGAGAGCCTGACCTCGACTGGGTCGCGCTGGCGCGCCCGAACCAGACGGTCGTCGTCTATATGGGCGTCTCGACCGCCGGCTTGATCGCCGAGCGCCTTACGGCGGCCGGTCGCGCCGGGGCGACGCCGGCCCTGGTCGTCGAGAATGCGAGCCGCCAGGACGAGCGCCGGATCCTGACGACCCTGTCCGGACTGGCCGAGGCCGCCGCCTCTGTGCGCGGACCTGCGTTGCTGATGGTGGGCGAGGCCATGGCGATGGCGGAAGTCCGCAATACCGACCTCCCCGGCGAAGGCCGGGGTCCAGGTGAAGCCCACCAACCCCTCAGGATGAATCTGGGTCCCGGCCTTCGCCGGGAAATTCGGGTGAAATGATGAAAGCCGTAGTCGCCAATCGCCTGATCGACGGCGAGGTCGTGTTCTGGAAATCCGGGCAGTGGGTTGAGCGCTTCGGCGAGGCCGAACTGTTCGACTCCGAGGCGCCGGTCGAGCAGGCCGTCGCGGTCGGCAAGTCCCAGCCGACCGTCGTGGTCGACGTCTATCCGATCGACCTCGTGCAGTCCGAGGGGCGCTGGGCGCCGCTCAGCTATCGCGAACGCATCCGGGCGCTGGGCCCGACCAACGAACCCACGCACGGCAAGCAGGCCGAGGGCGGCGACGTCATCGAGGCGCTGCGTCACGCCGCTGGCGCGGCGCGCTCGACCGGTCGCGTCGATCTGATCCGCAGGAAGTAGGGCGGCATGTATCAGTACGATCTCATCGACAAGGAATTCCTGGCCGACCGCTCGGCCGAGTTCCGAGGGCAGGTCGCCCGCCGTCTGTCCGGCGAGCTGACCGAGGACCAGTTCAAGCCGCTGCGACTGATGAACGGGCTCTATCTGCAACTGCACGCCTACATGCTGCGGGTCGCGATCCCCTACGGCTCGCTGAATCCGACCCAGGCGCGCCGCCTTGCCGAAATCGCCCGCGACTACGACAAGGGCTATGGCCACTTCACGACGCGCCAGAACATCCAGTTCAACTGGATCAAGCTGAAGGACGCGCCGGAGATCCTGGACAAGCTGGCCGAGGTTGACCTGCACGCCATCCAGACCAGCGGCAACTGCATCCGCAACACCACGTCCGACCCCTATGCCGGCGCGACGGCCGAGGAGGTCGACGACCCGCGCGTCTGGTGCGAGGTGATCCGCCAGTGGTCGACCCTGCATCCGGAATTCTCGTTCTTGCCGCGCAAGTTCAAGATCGCCATCACCGCCTCGGCCAAGGACCGCACGGCGGCCAAGGTCCACGACATCGGCCTGCTGCTGCGCCAGGGCCGCGACGGCCAGCAGGGCTTTGAAGTGATCGTCGGCGGCGGCCAGGGGCGCACGCCCTATGTCGGCCCGACCATCAAGGAGTTCCTGCCGACCGACCGGCTGCTGAGCTATCTGGAAGCGATCCTGCGCGTCTACAACCGCCACGGCCGGCGCGACAATATCTACAAGGCCCGGATCAAGATCCTGGTCGCCGCCCTCGGGGCCGAAGAGTTCGCCCGCCAGGTCGAGGAGGAGTGGAGCAAGATCGACGCTGCGCGCGCCGACCTGCCGGCCGCCGAACTGGCCCGTATCCGCGCCGCCTTCGCCACGACCCCGTTCGAGACGCTGCCGGCGCGGTCCGAGGCCTTCGACACCGCCAAGGCCAAGGACGCGGCCTTCGCGCGCTTTGTCCGCAACAACGTTCGCCCTCATAAGCAGCCGGGCTATGCGATCGTCGAGATCTCGCTGAAGGCTCAGGAGCAGACGCCGGGCGACGCCTCGGCCGACCAACTGGACGTCGTCGCCGATCTGGCCGAGCGCTACGGCTTCTCGGACCTGCGCGTGACCCACGCCCAGAACCTCGTCTTGCCGCACATCAAGCTGGACGATCTCCCGACCGTGTTCGCGGCGTTGCAGGCGGCGGGCCTCGCCACGCCCAACATCGACCTGGTCAGCGACATCATCGCCTGCCCGGGCCTGGACTACTGCGCCCTGGCCAACGCGCGGGCCATCCCGATCGCCCAGGACATCGCCCGCCAGTTCGCCGATCTCGATCGCGCCGAAAAGGTCGGTGAGCTGAAGATCAAGATCAGCGGCTGCATCAACGCCTGCGGTCACCACCACGTGGCCCACATCGGCGTTCTCGGCGTCGATAAGAAGGGCGAGGAATTCTACCAGCTGTCGCTGGGCGGTTCGGGCGCGGAAGACGCCTCGATCGGCAAGATCCTGGGTCCGGCCCTGCCGGCCGACAAGGTCGCCACCGCCGTGGACCAACTGGTCGAAGCCTATCTGAGCGCCCGCGTCGACGGTGAGCGCTTCCTCGACACCTATCGTCGCGTCGGTCTCGAGCCCTTCAAGGAGGCGGTCTATGCCCAAGCTGATTGAGCTCGTTGACGGTCAGGCCCGCTGGGCCGAGGACAGCTTCGCGCATCTGGCCGACGAGGATCCGATCCCATCCGCCGGCGACGTGATCCTGTCGCTGGCCCGCTTCCAGGCCGAAGGCGACGCTCTCTTGGCCTCCAACAGCCGTCGCGTCGGCGTGCGGATCGAGCCCGACCAGGAGGTCGAGGTTCTGGCCTATGACCTGCCGCGCATCGCGGTGGTGGCGCTGGCCTTTCCGAAGTTCCGCGACGGCCGCGCTTACACGTCCGCGCGTCTGCTGCGCGAGCGGTTCAGCTATCAGGGCCAGATCCGCGCCGTGGGCGATGTGCTGCAGGAGCAGGCGGGTTTCATGGTCCGGTGCGGCTTTGATGCGTTCGAGCCCGCCGACGGCGCGACCCCGGACGTGCTGACCAAGGCGGCCAACCGTTTCCGGCATGTCTATCAGCGCGCGGCCGACGATCGGCCGATCGCGTTGGATGAGAGGGCTGTTTGATGGCCTACGACCAGACGAGCGCGACGGCTCCCGGCCTGGCCGCCCGGCTGGACGCCGAGCTGCGTGACGCCCATCCGAGCGAGATCCTCCGCACGGCCCATGAGCATTTCGGCGACAAGCTGGCTTTGGTGTCGTCGTTCGGCGCGGAGTCGGCGGTGCTGCTGCATCTGGCCTCAAGGGTCTCTCACGCCATTCCGGTGCTCTTTCTCGACACCGGCATGCTGTTTGGCCAGACGCTGGACTACCGGAAAAACCTCGCCGCCCGGTTTGGCCTGACCGATGTCCGCGACCTGCGGCCGGCCTTCGCCGATCTGGCGACCCAGGACCCCAATTCCGACCTCTGGCGCACCAGCGTCGACGGCTGCTGCCACATCCGCAAGGTTCTGCCCCTGGACCGGGCGCTGGGCGGTTTCGACGCCTGGATCACCGGTCGCAAGCGCTTCCACGGCGGCGATCGCCTGAGCCTGCCGGTGGTCGAGGAGGCCGAGGGCAAGATCAAGTTCAACCCTCTGGCCAACTGGTCCAAGGCCGAGCTTGACGCCTATGTCGCCGAACATGACCTGCCGGCTCACCCGCTGGTCGCCCAAGGCTACGCCTCGATCGGTTGCTGGCCTTGCACCCAGCCGTCGGAAGACGGTCGCGCGGGTCGTTGGGCGGGGCAGGAAAAGACCGAGTGCGGCATCCACGTCGCGCGCGCGCCGGGCGTCGCGCCGAACGTGGGCGGGGATATCTAGGATCTAAATCCTCCCCCCAGCGGGGGAGGTGTCCGCGCAGTGGACGGAGGGGGAAGTTTTGCGGACTTTGCCACTTCCCCCTCCGTCGTCTCTTCGAGCCGACACCTCCCCCGCTGGGGGGAGGATCGTCTGGTTCTACTCCCCAGGCCGGTACGTCCGCACCGCGTGCTTCTTGACGTCCTCGGGATAGAAATAGACGTCCCGCAGATTGCCGATCGCATAGCGCTGCGCCTGGTCGTTGAAGTGCGGAGAGGTCGGATCACCGCTCTCGCCGCCGGCCGAGATGGCGCGGGCGCGGACCTTGTCTCCGAACTGCACGACCGCCACGAAGCTGTTGCCCAGCGTGCCGTAGTACTTCTTCGTGCCCGGCCAACGCTTGGCCCCGAAGGAGGCCAGAGAACCCCACTGGGCCGAGGTGAAGCCCACCGTAAGGCTGGGCTTGCTGTCATCGAAGGTCTGGACGATGGCGCCGTCGTTGCGCTGGAAGCGGTTGATCTCGCCCCACGGAGTCTTCCACGAGCCGAAGTCGGCGGTCAGGCGGTCGGAGGCCTCGGCGAGCGCCGCCAGCTTGTCGGCGGGCGAGAGCTTGTCGGCCATGTAGTCATAGGTGTTGAGGCCCTCGGCCTTGGCGGCGGGCGCGGCCTTGGCCCACATCGCCTCGCCCCAGAACACCGCCAGCGATGTCTCCGTCGAGCGTGTCGACCATTTGCGATCCCAGCCGGCCAGGGCGGTGACCTGCGCGGCGACCTTGGCCTTGATCGGGTCGCTGTCCGGCGTCGCCGCATAGGCGGTCTCGAGCGTGGGGATCAGGCGCGCGAAGGCCGTCAGATAGGGATCGTAGGCCTTCTCGATCAGGCCGCCCAGCGTGAGGTTCTTGACGTCTTTCAGAACGAGTTCGGCGTGCAGCCCGCGCGGGTTTTCCCCGAACGTATCCATGTACTTCGGGAAGTTGGCCTGCTTGGGGCTGTACGGCCCGGCCGCCGTATAGGGCCAGTTGTTGGTGTTGAAGGCCCAGCCGTTCGGCGGGTTCAGCACATGGGGTGCGTCCTTCAGCGCATGCAGCCCCTTCCAGTCGGTCGCCGGATTCGAACCGTCTACGGGCTTGGTGTAGTCGAAGCGATCGTCGCGGACCGGGATGAACTGCGGGTGCAGATAGGCGATCTCGCCCCGGGCGCTGGCGAACAGGGTGTTGTTGGACGAATTGGCCTTCAGCTCGGCCACCTTCATGAACGAGGCGTAGTCGGTCGCCTTGGTCCGCAGGAACGATTGCTGGAGCGCGGCGACTGGCTTGTTCATCAGTGCGATGCTGATCCACTTGCCGTTCTCCTCGCGCACGATGGGGCCGCGATGGGTCTTGAAGACGGTGAACCTGCGCTCGGCCATCGATCCGTCGGCGGCGCGATAGGGGACGGTGATCACCTCCGTCTTCAACGGACGAAGCTGGTCGCCGTACTTGTAGAAGCGCTGGCCGTCCTTCTCGACGATCGTTTCGATGAACTCGTCGACCACGTCGACGCCGCTGGAGGTGTGCATCCAGCCTGCCTTGGCGTTGAAGCCCTGATAGATGAAGAACTGGCCCCAGGTCGTGGCGCCGTAGGCGTTCAGGCCCTCGTTACTTGAGACCTGCATCTCCGAGCGGAAGAAGAAGCTGGTGTGCGGGTTGATTAGCAGCATCGCCTCGCCGTCCAGGGTCAGCTTCGGCGCGATGGCGATGCCGTTTGAGCCGGTGGGTTCCTTGAACAGAAGGCCCTTTTCATCGGCGGTCATGGCCAACTGGCGCTTGCCGTAAAAGGCCTCCAGCTGGGTCAGCGCCACGCGCTCGATATCGCCGCCGATGCTGCCCTCGGAGAAGCTGAGCGCCATCCACGGCTCGAAGCGCTGGATCACGCGCGGCTTCACGGTCGGATGGGTTTCCAGATAGTAGTTCAGGCCGTCGGCCCAGGCGTTCATCAGCGCCTTCAACCAGGCGGGGCTCTTGGCGTAGTCGGCTTTCAGCACGGCCGGATCGATGAACAGCTTCTGGCGCAGGTCGGCCCAGATCGCCTTCTCGCCCTCGGCCTCGGCGGTGCGGCCCAGCGAGGTCATGAAGTTGGCCTCGACGCGGTTGAAATCATCCTCGGCCTGGGCGTAGGCCATGCCGAACACCGCATCTGCGTCGGTCTTGCCGTGGATATGGGCGATGCCCCAAGTGTCGCGGGTGATCTCGATCTTGGCCGCGCGGGCCTTCAGTCGAGACAGATCATCGCCGGCCTGCGCCGAGCCTGCGCAGAGTACGGCGCACAGCGCCAGGATGCTGACCGAGTAGCGGTGCATGACGACCCCCAAAAACTAATAGCTTCCCGAACCGGCGGGGATCCAAGCCGAGTTCGGGCGTCAATGCCAGTGCATCTCAGAGGGAGAAGCGCCTATTGGGGCGGACAGCCCTTGAACTCGCCAACCTTGGAAACCGAAAGGTTGGTGAGATCCAGACCGCGCAGCGCTTTCATCGAGCTGGCGCCGACGCCGCTGAACAGGTCCAGCTTGAGACCCTTGATCGCGCCGCCGATGTCCGAGGCGTACCAGTAGCCGTCGTGCTTTTCGCCATTCGGCATGGGCAGACCCACGGTCTCCTTGATGAAGATGACGGTGCGGCGTGGAATGACCTTCGGGTCGACGGCGACCGTGCGCATGGCGGCGACCCTGCAACCCAGCGAGTCGAACGCGCGGATGCCCTTGGCCCCGGCGTGATACATCGTCGCCTTCATCTTCCACTCGACCGAGCCGGGCAGGGCGCCGCCGCTCAAGGCCGAGGTGATGAAGTCGCCGAGCGGATCGGCGTGGGCGGTCGTCGTCGGCGCGGAGTCCGCCTCGGGAGCGGCTGCGGCGATGGCGGGAGCGGCGAACGCGGAGATGACCGCGGTGGCCAAAATTCCGGCGAGCTTGCGTCGCATCGAGGGGGTCCTCTTATCGGCGGTCTGTCGGGCGGCGTCTGGATAGTCCGATCACGGCTCTGTGACAACCCTGTGAGTCGATATGGCGCGGAGCGGCCTCGCGCCGCGCGGGAAAAACCGGCATCGATTCAGAGCGTTGAAACTTGGCCTTGGGGGAGTCGATTTTTCCTCTCGCGCCTTCGAAGGGGACGAACATGGCGTTGCGGATCTACGGCGACTCGATCTCCGGCAACTGTCTGAAGGTAAAGTGGACCGCCGACCGCCTGGGCCTCGCCTACGATTGGATCGAGACGAATGTGCTGACCGCCGAGACGCGGACAGCCGAGTTCCTGGCCTTGAATCCCGCCGGCCAGGTACCCCTGGTGGTGCTCGCCGACGGACGGCCTCTGGCGCAATCCAACGCGATCATCTTTCACCTCGCGGAAGGCTCGGCTCTGATCCCCCGCGACGCGTTCGATAGGGCGAAAATGCTCGAGTGGATGTTCTGGGAGCAGTACAGCCACGAGCCGTACATCGCTGTGGCGCGGTTCCAGATGCGCTACCTGGGTAAGCCGGCCGAGAGCCTGGAGACGCGTTTGGTGGAGCGCGGGGCGGCCGCTCTGGCGCGCCTCGAAACACAGCTGAAACAATCGCCGTTCTTGGTCGGAGAGAGGGTCACTCTGGCGGATGTCGCTCTGGTGGCCTACACCCGCGTTGCGCACGAGGGTGGGTTCGATCTGTCGCTCTATCCCGCCGTCGAGGCCTGGGTAGGTCGCGTCGAAGCCGACCTCGGCATAAAATAGTCTTCCGGAGTTTAAGTCCTTGCGCCTGTCGTCCAGCCTGAAAGTCCTTGCTCTCGCCGCCGCTCTGGCGACGCCCGCCACCTCGGCGCTTGCCTGGGGCGCTTCAGGCCATCGTGTTGTCGGTGTGGTCGCGGCCAGCAGCCTGCCGGCGGATGTGCCTGCCTTCCTGCGCACCCCGACCGCCATCGCGGCCATCGGCGAGTATGCGCGCGAACCAGACCGCTGGAAGGGCTCTGGCAAGATCCACGGCACAGATCGCGATTCCGCCCACTTCCTGGACCTCGACGATGAGGGACGCATGTACGGCGGTCCCATGTTCACCGTGGCGACCCTGCCGCCGACGCGGGCTGACTACGAGACTGCGCTGCGAGCCGTCGGCCAGGACAGCTGGAAGGCGGGCTACCTGCCTTACGCGATCATCGACGGCTATCAGCAGCTGGTGAAGGACTTCACCTACTGGCGCATCCTGACGGCGGTGGTGAAGATCGAGAAGGACGCCACCAAGCTCGCCTACTACAAGGCCGACCTGAAGCGCCGGGAAGAGCTGCTCCTGCGCGACCTGGGCGTCTGGGCGCATTATGTGGGCGACGCCAGCCAGCCGCTTCACCTGTCGGTGCACTACAACGGCTGGGGCGACTACCCCAATCCGAACGGCTACACGAACTCGCGCCAGATCCACTCGCAGTTTGAAGGGCCCCTGGCCAAGGCCTTGGGCGACCAGAAGTCCATCCAGGCTCTGGTCCCGGCATACAAGTCTTGTGCATGTTCGATCGAGACGCGCGTTGTTGGCTATCTGACCGAAACCTGGAAGCAGACCGAGCCGCTCTATCAGCTGGAGAAGGCCGGCGCTCTGGTTCCCGCTGATCCGCGCGCCAAGAGCTTTGTCCAAACGCGGATCGCCGCCGGCGCCACGGCGCTGCGCGACCTTGTCGTCGACGCCTGGACCGAGAGCGCCAGCGGCAAGATCGGCTACCGCCCGGAAATCAGCGTCGCTGATGTCGAGAGCGGCAAGGCCGATCCGTGGCTCGATCTCTACGGCAAGGACTGATCCAGCGATGCTGGCCTTCGGCGCGCCCGTCGCGGGGCTAACCTACAAGGATCGTCCCGCAGCATTCGGTATCGCCGAGAACAGTCTGGGCCAGATCGCGCTGGCCCAGGTCACCAAGCCCGGGAAGGCGCCATACTTTGATCTTCCGGGCGGCGCGGTCGACGGCGATGAGACCGAGCCGCAAGCCGTCGTTCGGGAGTTCGGTGAAGAGACCGGGCTTGTCGTGGAGGCGGGCGCGCTTATCGAGCGCGTCTCGCAGGTCTTCCTGAAATCCGACGGCCAACCCGTCAGAAACTTTGGCGGTATTTACGTCGTGAGCGTCGTCCGGTGGGTTGAGGACCTCAAGGTCGAGGACGATCACGTCCTTGTCTGGTTGGACCCTCGCGATGCGGTCGTCGCCCTTCGCCACGACGCCCACGCCTGGGCGGTCGCGGCGTGGATGCGTCGCGGCTAGAGCGTGAGGCCGAAAGTGGAAACCGGTTTCGGCCATTATCACGCTCTAAGTCTTTGATTTAGAGCCTTTTTAGCGCCTGAAATCGATTCCGATTTCAGGCTAAAGGCTCTAGTTCGAGGCCAGCGCGACGTCGGCGCCTTGGCGTCGGGCCTGCTTCAGGTCGGCCCGCTGGCCGTCGGACAGGGCGGCTTGAAGGTCCTCCTGGAACTCCAGCAGGCAGGCCTTCGCCGACAGGCCGCGGAACCCCTTGGCTTGGCAAGTGTGGAACATCGCGACCTGGGCGCGCTTCTCGAACTCGCGCGCGCCGGCGGGGCTCGAAAGGTCCAGATCGCCGACCTTGATCCGCACAACCGGCGTTTCGGCCCGGTCTCCCGCGTGGGCGGCTGTGAGGCCGATGATCGGCATGGCGGCTAGGGCCAGCGCGGCGGCGACGGCGATGCGGTTGACGAGTTTGCTCATGTCCTGATCCTCGGTCTGGGGGGGCGCTTGGCGATCCGTTGGGTCAGGATTTAGAACAGCGGTCGCCGTAACACCCGTTACGAGTGCTTCATGACGTCGAATTAAGTCTATGAATGGGAAGTAATATTTCGCCTTTGCCGGCCAGATTGCGAACTGTGGCTGAGGCGTCCCTTCGGCTTTGGTAAATGATTAACCGCAAACCTTGGGTCTTCATTAGCCCGTTTCTGCGACAAAGCGTCCATCAACTTTGTTCGCCAGAAGGGATGGGCGGTTATGAAACTCTCGATCGTGATTGCCGCGGGTGTCGCTGGCAGCTTCTTTGTCGCTCAGGCCGCCTCGGCTGGTGGCGGTTTCGAAGACCAGATGGCCCGCTGCCTGCAACAGCACGCCAACACGCGCGACGCCGCGCAGGTGATGCTCGAGTGCAACGCTGACGGCGGCAAGCTGTCGGACTGCAAGGTCGTCGACAACAGCGCCGCCGGCAAGGGCTTCGACAAGGCCGCCATGTGCATTGCTGAAAAGCTGCCGATGGGCGCCAAGACGGGCACCGTGAAGGTTCCGTTCCGCTTCCCGGGCGGCGCGTAAGCTCCGACGCGTCAACCGACGAAGCGCACCCCCGCCGGTTCACCGGCGGGGGTTTTCGTTTCAGGCCGCCACGAAGTCGCGTGTGAGCTTCTGTTCGCTGTGTCGCACGGGCAGGGTGAAGCTGACCGTCGTCCCTTCGCCGGGCGTCGAGTGCATTTCCAGCACGCCGTCGTGCATGGTGATGAGCGACTTGGTGAGCGCCAGGCCCAGCCCTGTTCCTTGGGTCGTTTTCGAGAACTGGCTCTCGACCTGTTCAAACGGTTTGGCCAGTCGCGCCAGATCTTCCTTGGCGATCCCGATGCCGGTGTCCGTCACGGAAACCTTGACCAAGTCACCGAACGGATCGCGACGGACTTCCGCGCGCACGGTTACGCTGCCGGCGCGGGGTGTGAACTTGATGGCGTTGGACAGCAGGTTCAGCAGCACCTGTTTGACGGCGCGATAGTCCGCCTCGATCTCGGGCAGTTGCGGGAAGTCGATGGTCAGCTTGAGGCCTGCCGCCTCGGCGCGGTTGCGCACCAGCCTCACCGCGTCCTCGGCCACGTCCTCCAAGTGGATCGGCTCGAACTTCAGGTTCATCTTGCCGGCCTCGATCTTGGACATGTCGAGGATGTCGTTGATCAGGGCCAGCAGGTGTTGGCCCGATGAGTGGATGTCCTGGCTGTACCCCTTGTAGCGCTGGTCTCCGAGCGGGCCAAACATCTCGTTCATCATGATCTCGCTGAAGCCGTTGATGGCGTTCAGCGGCGTCCGCAGTTCGTGGGACATGTTGGCCAGGAATTCGCTCTTGGCCTTGTTGGCGCTCTCGGCCTTGACCTTCTCGGTCTCGTACTTGCGCGCCAGTTCGGCCAGTTGCTCCTGGCTGCGCTCCAGGCCTGCAACGGCGTTTTGAAGCTGTTCCTCGTTGCGCCGCCGCGCCTCTTCCTGGGTCTTGATCGCTGTGATGTCGGCGGCGGTCATCACGAGCCCGCCTTCGGCGGTGCGGCGTTCGCTGATCTGGATCCAGCGGCCATCCATTAGTTCGGCCTCGCGAACGCCCTTGGCGCCGTCAGGCGCGGGGTGGTCCTGCTTGATGGCCAGGGCGGCGAAGCGATTGACCTCGGCGCGCGCCGCGCCCGGCTTAAGGATCTTGGGCTCGAGTGAGAACACGCTGCGATAGTTGCGGTTGCACATCAGCAGACGACCCTGCCGATCCCACAGCACGAAGGCCTCGGACACGCTTTCGATGGCGTCGCGTAGGCGATTTTCAGCGGCTTGGGCGCGCGCTTGGGCGATCCGTTCTTCGGTGACGTCCAGCGCCACGCCGATGATCCGGGCGTGGCCTTCGCTTCCGGGTTTGCCAAATCCTTGGCCCCGAGCGTCGATCCAGAGCGATCGAGCGCCCTGTTCCGTCGCCGGGACACGGAACGACACGTCGAAGGCGCCGTACATCGCCGCATTGGCGAGCGCCTGACGAACGCGTTCACGATGGTCGATCGAGATGCGTTCCAGCAGATCCTGACCCGAGACGACCCCGCCGCCGCCCCAGCCGAACATCGCGCCGGTCACGTCGGATAGATAGACTTGGTCGCCGTTTAGGTCCCATTCCCAAATCCCGCACCGCGCCGCCTCGACGGCGAGGCGAAAGCGACGTTCGCTGTCGATGAACTCGCGATGGGCGACCTCAGCCTTCCGGCTCTGGATCATGAGCAACAGCGCTAGCGCGATGCCCACGCCAAGCGGAACCAGGAGGCTGAACGCGCCCTCCATGACCTGCCGATCCAGGTTCGCCACCGATCGTGTGGGCGCGGCCGCAACGGCGAGCAGAGCACCCTCGGCGATCGGACGCACGGCGACGTCCAGGACAGCGCCATCGGCGCCCTGACCGCGCACGGCGGCGGGCCCGTCCCCGAGGTCCTCAACCGAGACGGCGAATGCCTCGCGCAGGGCGCTCGCGCCTTGGACGCCACGCCCTTGCGCGGCGATCAGTTTGCCGTCTGGCAAGGCGAGAGCGCCGCTCTCTCCCTTCTCGGGATTGGTGACGAGCCGCGAGGCGTCGCCGCTTGAAATCACGAAGGCGCGGGCGCGATCCAGGGTCGTCGTGGTGGCCACATAGAGGCGGCCCGTTTGACCGACAGATCCAATCCAGTTGGTCCGTCCGGAAGCGCCTGCGGCGGTGGCGGCCGCCTTCCAGTCGGCGCCCTCGTCCCGACCCGCGACGGCGACGACGCCCGCCTGGCTGACGACCGCTACGGCGGCGGCTTCGCCGCCCGCCGCGCGCAAGGTGGTCTCGGCGGCGTCCATGGTCGCGCCGGGGTCACGTCTCAGAAGATCGGCGGCGGCGGAGAGGCCCGCGCGTTGGGCGGCGAGGTTGGCGTCCACGCGGCCGGCGATCAACTGCGCCTTCGCCGCCAGCGGAGCGCCGCCCGGCTGAGTCAGGGCTTCGCGTTGCAGGCGATGGACCCCGAACGCGGTGTAGACGGCCAGAAGCAGGAGGGCGGCGAGGATCGCAACACGGACGAGAGTCTGAGAGGGCGCGCCTACAGGCTTGGCGCGCACGGCCGCCGGCGCGGTCGGCCCGGCTGCCGCCGGCCCTCCGTGTCTGGCCATGCCCTTGTTCAACGCGCCCGACTCCCGTGGATCCCCATGGCGAGTCACTTCGCCAGAGTGTGAATCTAACGTACCGCCGCCGTGCGCGTCACCGCAGAAGCGGCGGATTTCGAACGTGTGAGCCTATTGGTCGCAATCGCGCGTGGCCGGCGACCGCGAAGACTCGTCAGCCGAGCGCCTTGCTCGCCAGTTCCAGAACGTTCTTGGAGAGGTTGGGCTGCGCAACGATGCGCTCCAACTGGGCCCGCATGAGCTGTCCCAGTTCCGGTTTGTACCGCCGCCACCCCCCTAGCGGCTCGACAAGTCTCGCCGCCGTCATCGGGTTGAAGGCGTCGATCTTGAGGATTTCATCCGCCAGGAACGTGTAGCCGGCGCCGCTGGGATCGTGGAAACGCGCCGGGTTGAAGTTGGCGAAGGTCGAGATGAGGGCTCGCAGCC
Organism: Caulobacter sp. BE264; assembly: GCF_031457805.1. Classification (NCBI taxonomy): domain Bacteria; kingdom Pseudomonadati; phylum Pseudomonadota; class Alphaproteobacteria; order Caulobacterales; family Caulobacteraceae; genus Caulobacter; species Caulobacter sp. BE264. The sequence goes on from NZ_JAVDXI010000001.1 coordinate 162,727, forward strand.
GGTTGGGGTTCGTGGGCTCGAAATCCGGATGCCGCGTCAAGGCGATCACGCGCTCCAGAGCATCCGGGTTCGGGTCCCGGCCTTGCACCGCGAACCATTTGTCCAGCACCAGCGGCTCGGTGCGCCAGGCATGGTGGAAACTCTCAAGCGCCTTTTCGCGCGGAACGCCGCCCATGGCGACCATCGGATAGAGGCCGCCGATCATGTCCGTCATGTTTCGGGCCGCGCCGAAATGGCCGAGGAGGCGGGTGAGGTTCTCGGCGTGTGGATCTGCCGACAGGGCTTCGGCGCATGCGTTGCGTAGCGCTCGTCGACCCGCGGCGGCTGCATCTGCGGAGAACTCGCCATCGATCTGCATCTCTCCGTGCAGGCGTCGCAGCAAGTCGCCGAGGTGCACGGCGATGCGGGTGCGAAGATGGTCGCGGGCTTCGTGGAGGGCCGCCGGGTCGGCGGCCTCGAACATCAGCGCCAGGTCCGGCTCGGACGGCAGCGCCAGCAACAGCGCCTTGAACGCCGGCTCAGCGGCGTCGTCGACAAGCGCGCGACCCAAGGCGTCGGCGTAGCGCTCCTCGCCGACCTCGTCAGGCGCGCCGGCCGCGCGCGTCAGGATCAGGTCCCGCGCCAGGGTCTGGCCGGCCTCCCAACGATTGAAGAGGTCGGTGTCCGACGCGAACAGCACGTAACGGTCCGAGGGGCGGGCGTCGGTCGACAGGTTCACCGGCGCAGAGAAGCCGCGAAGCGCCGAGAGCACCGGCGGCTCGGGAATCTTGTCCCAGCGCACCGTCATCTGGGCTTGATCCAGAAGAACGATCTCGGTGTCGCGAAGCACCGCGCCGTCCGGCGAGAGCAAGCCGATAGCGATCGGAATCGGGAGGGGCTTCTTCTCGGGCTGGCCCGGCGTCGGGGGCGTGGTCTGGGCAAGCGTCAAGGTCAGGGCGCCGGCGGCGGCGTCATAGTCCGTCGCGATGGTGACCGCCGGCGTTCCGGCCTGCTCGTACCAGCCGAAGAACGCCGAAAGGTCGCGGCCCGACGCCTCGGCGAAGCAGGCGATGAAGGCCTCCACCGTGGTCGCTTCGCCATCGTGGCGCTGGAAGTAGAGATCACAGCCTTTCCGGAACGCGGCCGCGCCCAGGATGGCCTTGAGCATCCGAATGATCTCCGCGCCCTTCTCATAGATGGTCGCGGTGTAGAAGTTGTCGATCTTCAGATAGCTGGACGGACGAACCGGGTGGGCGAGGGGGCCGGCGTCTTCAGCGAACTGGCGCGCGCGCAGGGCGCGCACGTCCTTGATCCGCTGCACGGCGGCGCCGCGCATGTCCGCGCTGAAGCCTTGGTCGCGGAAGACGGTGAAACCCTCCTTGAGGCACAGCTGGAACCAGTCGCGGCAGGTGATGCGGTTGCCGGTCCAGTTGTGGAAGTACTCGTGGGCGACGACGGCCTCGATGCGTTCGTAGTCGAGATCGGTCGCGGTCAACGGATCAGCCAGGAGCAGGGAGCTGTTGAAGATGTTCAGCCCCTTGTTCTCCATGGCCCCGAAGTTGAAGTCGCGCACGGCGACGATCATGAAGAGGTCCAGGTCGTATTCGCGGCCGTACGTCTCCTCGTCCCACTTCATCGCGCGCTTCAAGCTGTCCAGCGCATAGGCGGCCCGCGAGGCCTGACCGGGGTCGACAAACACGCGCAAGGCGACCTCACGCCCGCTCATCGTGGTGAACTTGTCGGCCAGAACGTCGAGGTCGCCGGCGACCAGCGCGAAGAGATAGCTGGGCTTGGGGAAAGGGTCAGACCATTCGGCGAAGTGTCGCCCGTCGCCCAAAGAACCCGAGGCTACGGGATTGCCGTTACTCAGCAGGTGCGGAAACTTGCCGTCGGCTTCAATCCGGACGTTGTATCGCGAGAGAACATCCGGGCGATCAGGGAAATAGGTGATCGTGCGGAAGCCTTCGGCTTCGCACTGGGTGCAGAAACGGCCGCCCGACATATAGAGGCCCATCAGGGCCTTGTTCGACGACGGATCGATCGTGACCTCGGTCGACAGGACGAACTGGTCCGGCGCATCGGCGATGGAGAGATGTTCGGCGTCCACGGCGTACTGGCCCGCCGCCAGCGGCTGGCCGTCGATCGCGATCGACACCAGAGTCAGGCGCTCGCCGTTCAGAACCAACGGTTCGCTCTTGCCGCCGGTCCTCCGGATCGACAACTCGGCCGTGACGCGGGTCCGCGTCGGATGCAGGTCGAAGACCAGACGCGTGGTTTCGATGGCGAACGGGAACGGGCGATAGTCCGCGAGGTTCACGGCTTGGGGCGTATCGGTGCGCATACGTTCTATCTAGTCCTGCTCGCCGCGCTCTGCGAGGGACCTTCACAAACCCGTTCGAATTAATGACCGGCTTGCCCCTGAAACGGTCTAGTCGCCGGAGGGCGGCGCCGAGGGCGACTCTTGCAGATATCGCTCCACCGCCACGATTTTCTGCGCCAGCGCGCTCAGAGCGGGCGGTGCGTCTTCGGGGTTGTCGGCGACGAGCGTCAGGATTTCGCGAGCGATCGCGTGCAGGCGCGGCGCGCTGGCGATCAGTCTGGCCTGGTACTCCATCTTGTGCGGATCGCGATCGTACTCAGCGCCAGGGGTCCGCCACCCGCCCCAATCGTTCGGATCGGTGACCACGACCGGATAGGTCCCCGGGTAGGGATGGTGGGCGCAGTCGCCCTCCTGCTGCCACTTGTTACGAGCCCGCAGCACACGCCAATTGGACGCAAACCCGCTTTCCTGCGGATCAACCTTGTCCTCAGGCTTCAACTCGGCTGCCTGGAACTCACGCCCCAGGCCCACGTCATAGGTCACGCGCACCGGTTCGTCGAAACCCTTGGCCCAGATGGGCACGATCCGTTCGACGATGGCCCAGCAGCCGACGCTGTCGACCCAGACCCGCTGGTTCTTCTGGAAGACGGTCTTGGCCATGGCGCGCGACGGGTCCGAGCTTGCGAAACTTTTGCCATAAGAACCTGAAATTCTTGACGCCGGGTCAATCTTTCCCTTCGCGTGAACGTCGTTCAGTGTGCCCTCCGTGACGCGCCCGAGAGCGCGGCCAGGGAGGTTCCAGTGGATTTCGACTATTCGGACGATCAGAAGTTCCTGAAGGAGGAGGCGCGCAAGTTCCTCGCCGGCAATTGCGACGTGAGCGTGGTGCGCGGCGTGCTCGATAACGCCGATCGCTCGTTCGACGAAAAGCTTTGGAAAGGCGTCGCCGAACAGGGCTGGCTCGGGGCCTGCATCCCTGAAGAGCATGGCGGGCTGGGCTTGGGCCGTGTCGAGCTCTGCGCCATCGCCGAGGAACTGGGGCGCGCCGTCGCGCCGATCCCGTTCGCCTCGACCGTCTACGTTCTGGCCGAGGGCGTGATGGCCTACGGCTCTGACGCCCAGAAGGCCTCGATCCTGCCCCGTATCGCGGCTGGCGAGGTGATCGGTTGCCTTGCGACCTCGGAAGGTCCGGGCGTGGTCGGGCCGGCGACGCTGCAGTGCCGCGTTGACGGCGGCAAGCTCAGCGGAACGAAGATCCCGGTCACTGACGGCGACGTCGCCGATCTCGCCTTGGTCTTGGCCTCCGAGAGCGGTCGTCCGGGCCTGTTCCTGGTGGACCTGAACGGAGCGGGCGTATCTCGCGAAACCCTCAAGAGCCTGGATCCCACCCGCGGCGTCGCCAAGATCGTCTTCGACGGCGCGCCGGCTGAACGGATCGGTGACGCCGGCGCCGGCTTCGAGGTCGTGCAGGGCATCCTGGACCGCGCGGCCGTCCTCCTGGCCTTTGAGCAACTGGGCGGCTCTGACCGTTGTCTGGAGATGGCCAAGGAGTACGCTCTGGGCCGTTACGCCTTTGGTCGCGTGATCGCCGGCTATCAGGCCATCAAGCACAAGTTGGCCGACATGTACGTCAAGAACGAGGTCGCGCGCTCGAACGCCTACTACGGCGCCTGGGCGCTGAACGACGGCGCTCCGGAGCTGCCCGTCGCCGCCGCCGCCGCGCGGATCGCCGCCTCGGAGGCCTTCTGGTTCGCCAGCAAGGAGAACATCCAGGTGCACGGCGGCATGGGCTTCACCTGGGATGTCGACTGCCATCTCTACTATCGCCGCTCACGTCAACTGAGCCTCGTGGCGGGAGCCCCGAAGGTCTGGAAAGAGCGGCTGGTGGCGGAACTCGAAAAGAAGAACGCGGCGTAAGGAGCGGAAGATCATGGATTTCAACGATTCCACCGAAGAAGCCGCCTATCGCGAAAAGGCTCGCGCCTGGCTGGCCGAGAACGCCGCTGCGCATCGCGCCAAGTGGGGCGAACTGAAGCCGAACACGCCGGAGCACATGGCGGCCGCCAAGGACTGGCAGGCCACCAAGGCCAGCGCCGGCTATGCCTGCATCACTTGGCCGGCCGCCATTGGCGGCGGCGGCGGCACGCCTATTCAGTCCGTGATCTTTGGCCAGGAAGAAACCAAGGCGGGGCTCGGCTACGGCTATTTCACGATCGGCCTGGGCATGTGCGTGCCCACGGTGATGGCCTTCTCGGACGGTGAGACCAAGAAGCGCTTTGTGGGTCCCGCCGTTCGTGGCGAGGAGATCTGGTGCCAGCTGTTCTCGGAGCCCGCGGGGGGCTCTGACGTGGCCGCGTTGCGCACCCGCGCCGTCAAGGACGGCGACGAGTGGGTGATCAACGGCCAGAAGGTCTGGACCACTGGCGCTCACTATTGCGACTACGGCATCCTGCTGACCCGCACCGATCCGGACGTGCCCAAGCACAAGGGCCTGACCATGTTCTGGATCGACATGAAGGATCCGGCGGTCGAGTGCCGCCCCATCCACCAGATGTCGGGCGGACGTGAGTTCAACGAGGTCTATTTCACGGACCTGCGCGTGAAGGACAGTCAGCGTCTGGGTGAGGTCGGCGACGGCTGGAAGGTCGCGCTCGTCACCCTGATGAACGAGCGTCTGGCGGTCGGCGGTTCGGCTGGCCCGAACTATCGCGAGATCATGAAGCTGGCCCGCGAGCTGGCGGGACCCACCGGTCCCTCGCTCAAGGACCAGTCTTTCCGCGAAAAGCTGGCCGATTGGTACGTGCAGTCCGAAGGGCTGAAGTTCACACGCTTCCGCACCATGACCGCGTTGTCGCGCGGCCAGACGCCTGGGCCGGAAAGCTCGATCGGCAAGATCATCTCGGCCAATCAGCTGCAGGAGTTGGCCAACACCGCGGTCGAGATGGAGGACCAGTACGGCATCCTCTCGGATCCCGAGGTCGCGCCCGCCGAAGCGGCGTTCCAGCAGAGCCTGATGTGGGCGCCTGGCCTGCGGATCGCCGGCGGCACCGATGAAATTCTGAAGAATATCATCGCAGAGCGCGTGCTTGGGCTGCCCGGCGACGTCCGAGTCGACAAGGACGTGGCGTTCAAGGACATGCCGACGGGACGTTGATTTCGTCGAATCTATAAATGACTTCAAAATAGGCGAGTCGATAGCTGACTAGGTTAGCAGTCGACTCGCCGACACTTCGCCTAGTTGTTTCCGACCTTTGGAAACCTGCGGAAATCCCCAAAATTCGCCTGCCAAGCGAACCTTGGCTGTCATGACGAAGACTTCATTGCTTCGCGGGTTGAGCTGACCTTGACAGTGGCCAATCCCGGGCACATGAGAGATCGTTGTTTTATGGTTAACGGCGACGGCTGAAGGGGGATTCATGCGCGAGGCCGGGGACGCAAATACGCGCCTTCGCACGCTCCGCGACGCGGCTGAGCGTCTTGTCGCCCGCCGCGCCTCCCTGTTGCGCCGGGCGCCTGTGGGGCTCGTCGTCGCAGCGGTGGTGATTCCGCTTGTGGGCTGTGACACCGGCCCCAGCTTCTGGTTCCACAAGCGGGCCAGCGCATGCCCGCGGCCGCAGGTCGCTCAAGGCGTTTCGGGACAGTTCAACCAGCAGCAACAGGAAATCCGCTCGCTGCGTCAGGGCGGTTTCCGCGGCGATTTCTTCGCGCAACTCGAGCTTGCGCGGCGCTATGAAGGCCAGCGCGCCGCCGACAAGAACCTGGAAGATCCGGTGGAAGCGGCGGTTTGGTACGCCATGGCGCTGGCTAATTCTGGTGGCTACGCGCCGATCGCCGCCTACGAGCGTCGTGGCAAGGAATCGCGGGCGGTTTCGCGCTTCGACGACTGCCGCGCCTTCGAACGCCGCAGCGCCTATGGCGCCCTGGACCGCTTGCTGTCGCGCATGTCGACCGAAGAGCGCGAGAAGGTCCGCAATCGCGTGATCTATATCCTGTCGACCCAGAGCGCGGACGGATTCCGGACCCTGGCGCGGATGCACGACGGCTACTTCGGCCCCTTTGGCGAGCCTTCGGACAACCTTCAGGCCATCGAGGCCTACGGAAAGCCCAGCCAGCCTGGCGCGCCGGCGGCCTTGGACCTCTTCCGCCGCAATGACGTCGACGCCTATCTCTACAACTATCTGGCGGTGCAGACGGGCGACGTCTCGGCCTATGTGATGCTGAAGGACTTCGAGCGGTCCTCGCCGCAGCGGGCGTCTTACGGCTCGTTCGTGGAGACCAAAGCCAAGCGCTGGATCCCGCCCTACGAGTTCTATCCGCCCGAATCGCCGGACTCCGGCGTGCCCCACTCCGACGAGGCCGACCTGTCGGGCGAGGCGCGCGAGGCGGCGCTGTATCGCATCTCCGAACTGCCCTTCGTCCACGTCGGCGAGGCGCTGTCCTACCTGCGCGTGATCCCCACGGCGGTTTTGGACGAGAAGATGCTCAGCATGACCGAAGTCCAGACCCTGCAGAGCATGATCGGGCGTCCCAACACCGGTCGCCTGTCGCCCATCGAAAAGGTGCGCGCCGTGCAGTACGCGGCGGTGAATGGCTCCTCGAAGGCCCAGCTGGTGCTGGCGGTGATGTACTCGGAAGGCGTCGGCGTGCCGCGCGACTACGCCCGCGCCTACCACTGGTACGAAGAGGCCGAGCGCCAGGGATCGGCGGAAGCTAAGTACGCCATGTCGACCTTCTTCTCGCTGGGGCTGCAGGGCGTGGCCGATCAGGATCGCGCCAAGGCGGTGGTCTACCAGATCGATGGCGCCCTGGCCGGTTTCAAGCCGTCGGCCTGGCGGCTGCAGCAGTTGCTGGCGCAGGTTTCCCGGCCGCCGCGTGGCGCTGGCGAGCGGCCACAGCCCCGACCGATCTACGGCGCCGACGACTATCGCGCCGCGCCGCGCGCCGAAGACCGTGACCCGCGCCAGGAGCAGCCTGGACCCGACAGGGGCGGGCGTCCTTATAACGAAGGGAATTACTAGATGCGCCGCCTCAGCCGCCTGCTGGCGCTTTGGGCCGCCTTGACCCTGGGCGCCGCCGTCGCCTCCGCGCCCGAGCTGGCCGTCGCCTCGCCGGACGCCAAGATTGATCAGCAGATTCGCCCCTGCTTTGGCCTGCTGCTGCAGCCCAACCTGGCCCACGGGTGCAAGGTGCGTGACGTGCGCCCCAAGCCCTGTCCCCGGGGCACGATCCGCTCGAGGGGGCGTTGCGTCGTGCCGTACAACAACGGCGGCGGCTACGCCTACGTCTCGCGCGAGATCAACTGCGACTACGCGTATCCGGGCCAGATTTCCGACACGCTCTATCGCCTTTACGAAGGCGATGTGCTGACCCTGACCTCGACCAACGGCGGCGCCTGCGTCGACTCGCTGAACATCACCAAGGCGATCAGCATCGTGGTGCGCGACTATTCGCCCAGCCGCACGCGTCCGATCCTGATCGCCGGCAGCGGCCAGCCCTGCATCAAGATCCAGGCCGGCGTCCAGTACGTCGTGCTGGACGGTCTGGGCATTGAGGCCACCCGCGCCGGCGCCGCCTCGTGCATCGTTGGCCGCGCCACCGAGATCGCGATGCGCGGCGTGACCGTTCGCTATGACGGCGAGGGCTCGGCCTTTGACGTCGGGGACAGCCGCATCGAGCTGGCCCAGACCACCTTTATCGGTCGCACGCGCCAGCCCGTGGTCAAGGCGACCGGCACGATCATGGCCGCCGATGTCGAGATCGCCGCCACGGCAATTGGCGCAGCGCTGGAGACCTCGGGCGACAGCCGTCTGCGCGACGTCCGCGTCTCGCGCCTGGGCGACTGGACGGGTTCCTCGCGCACCCGCAACTCGGCCGGCTTCATCATCGCCGGCATGAACCGCCAGCAACTGGTCCAGATCGACGGTCTGTACGTCGACGGCTTTTCGCGCGGGATCTATGTCGGCGGCGGCGACGAGACGACGCTGTTGCGTCCCGTGGTGCGTGACAGCGACTGGGCCGTGACGCTCGAGAACGCCAACCTGCGTGTGGTCGAGGGCGAGCTGGAAGCCGTGGATGTCGGCATCTACGCCGCATCGGGCGTGGTGTTCGCGTCGAACAACAAGATCATGGGTGTCATGCGCTCGGGCATCTACGCCGATGCCGGCGGTCAGGTGCGCGCGGTCGACAACCGTGTCTATGCGCGCCCCGAAGGCTGTCGCGCTCTGGTGACGGGCTTCTTCAATGGCGAACTGACCTGCCGTCCGTGGTTCGAGGCGCCGGAGCTTTATCGCACGCCGCGTGACCGCGCTCGCCTGGACTTCGACAGCTATTGGCCCGCGCCCGCCGTTGTCGCTGGCGTGACCACCCAACCGCCGGCGGAACTCGCCGGCCCGCCGCCCGCCGGCGCGCCCGTTTCCGCGCCTCAGCAAGGGGGAGCTCCGCGATGAGCACGTCTGTTCACAGCCGACTGACCGTTTCCCTCTGCGCGCTGGTGACGGTGTCCAGCCTCGTGGCGACGCAGGCCTGGGCCCAAAGCGGTCCGGGCGCTCCTGGCGGTCCAGGGCGTGGACGCGAGGTCTGTGGTTCGCCCATGACGGGCGCTGCGCCCGACATCATGAGCTATGACAGCGCCACCGGCACCCAGGTCTTCGTCAACAGCGGCCGGGGAACCGGGACCGACGTCTCGGCCTACAACGCCCAGAGTGGATCGGCCGCCCAGTTCGCCGGCGATCTGAGCCGTCCGGGCTTGGTGTCTTCTTGCTCGGTCGACGGTTTCAGCCGCCAGGCCTACGGCGTCGACGCTACGCGTCCCGGGCAGCTGGTCGTGTCGGGCCGTGACGAGCGCGGCGAGCGCTGGGCGTTCACGCGCGCCGATGGCAAGGTCGAGGTCTGGGACCCGCGCGGCGACAACCGCTGCTTCAAGTCGGGTCTGGGCATCTTCACGCCGGCCGGTGGCTATGGGGTGGCCCTGGCAACCCCGCCGGGCGCGATCGGCGTTGGCATCGCGGCCGGTCAGCACTTCGGCGGCGTCGGTGTGGGCGCCAACCGCAACTTCGTCGGCGCGGGCCTCGTCGGATGCTGAGGATGATGCTGGTCGGCGGTGTTCTGGCGATGGGCCTGACGGCCTGCGCGTCGCCGCGACCGCATGGCCCGCCCGCGCCATCGCCTCCCAACCGCGCCAAGGTGACGCCGCCGCCGCCGCCGATCGAAGCGATCCGCCCGCGTTACTGAGGGCGGCGCCTGGATCCTTGCCGAGGTCCCGATGCTGAAATTTCTGTCGATCCTGGCGCTGCTTCTCGCGCCGTCTCTCGCATTGGCCGAGGTCTCGCCGCAACAGCGGGCGGTCGAGGCGGTGATCGCCGACAGCGCCGCCGGCTGGAACGCCGGCGATGTCGCGCGCTTCATGGCCAGCTATTCCGACGCGCCGGAAACCAGCTTCGTCACCGAGGAAGGTCTCGTGCGCGGCAAGGCCGCCATGCTGGCCCGCTATAAGGCCAAGTACGATTTCGGCGACCCGGCCAAGCGCGGCGTCCTGACCTTCGAGTCGGTCGACTTCCGCCTGCTGGATCCGACCCACGCGCTGTACGTGGGCCGGTGGGCGCTGGCCTATCCCAACGGGACCTCGGCCAAGGGGTACACCAGCCTGATCATGGCCCTGGAACCCGGCGGCTGGCGGATCATCGCCGATCACAGCAGCTGACGATCAGGGCGCGATCGTCGTCTTGAAGGTCGGCGGCTTGCGATGCTTGGTCGCCTGCTCGTAGGCGTAGCCCAGGTTCAGCAGCAGTTTCTCGCTCCACGCCGGTCCGATGAACGACAGGCCGACCGGCAGGCCTGACACGTCGCCCATCGGCACGGTCAGGTGCGGATAGCCGGCCACGGCGGGCAGGGTGGTCGAGGAGCCGCCGTAGTTGTCGCCGTTCAGCGGATCGATGGTCCAGGCCGGACCGGTGGTGGGGGCGATGATGGCCACCGCGCCGGTGTCCTTCAGGATCTTGTCGATGCCTTCGGGACCGGCCATGCGCTTGGAGTCGGCCAGCGCCTTCAGATAGTCCGGATCCTCGAGGCCCTTGGTTTTTTCGGCGCGCTCAAAGCTCTCCTGGCCGAACCATTCGAACTCCTTCGGGGTCGCCTTGTTGAAGGCGATCACGTCGGCCAGGGTGCGGGTCGGCACCTTCTTCGGATCGGTCGAGGCGAGGTAGGCGGCGAGGTCGGCCTTCAGCTCGGTGTAGAGCACCACGCCCTCGGCCCGGCCGATCGGGCCTTCGTCGAAGTCCTTGACGTCGACCAGGGTCGCGCCCTGGGCTTCCAGGTCCTTCAGCGCCCGTTCGAACACCGCGTCGGTCTTGGGCGAGTAGCCGGTGTAGAAGCGGGCCACGGCCAGTTTGACGCCCTTCAGGGCCGTCTTGGAAAGGCCGGCGGCATAGTCGGTCTTGCGGGCGTCGGCTTCCTTGGTCGCCGGGTCGGCCGGGTCAGAGCCGGCGATGATGGTCAGCACCTTGGCGGCGTCCTCGACCGTCAAGGTCATGGGGCCGGCGGTGTCCTGACTGTGGCTGATCGGCACGATGTGGGTGCGCGGGACCAGACCCACCGTCGGCTTCAGGCCCACCAGCCCATTGATCGCCGAAGGGCAGGTGATCGAGCCGTCGGTCTCGGTGCCGATGGCCAGCGGCGCCAGGCCCGCCGCCACCGCCGCGCCGGAACCGCTGGACGAGCCGCAGGCGCTGCGGTCCAGGGCGTAGGGATTGCGCACCGTGCCGCCCACCGCGCTCCAGCCGCTGATCGAGTGGTTGGAGCGGATATTGGCCCATTCCGACAGGTTGGCCTTGCCCAGGATGACGAGACCCGCGTCGCGCAGGCGCTTGGCGACCGGCGCGTCACGGCCGGTGATGTTGTCCTTCAGCGCCAGCGAGCCGGCGGTGGTGGGCAGGGGATCGGCGCTCTCGATATTGTCCTTCAGGAGGATCGGAACGCCGTGCAGGGCCGAGCGGATCTTGCCGGCCTTGCGTTCGGCGTCGAGGGCCTTGGCGTCGGTCAGGGCGTTCGGGTTGGTGGCGATCACCGCGCGCAGAACCGGGTTACGCTGCTGGATCGTGGCCAGGGCCGCCTTGGTGGCGTCTTGGGCGGTCTGGGCCGTGGCGTTTCCAGCGAGCAAGGCGATGGCGGCCGCGCCGGCCAGAATGGCGATCTTGGTCATGAAGCGTTTCCCCGAACGCGGCCGCGACTCCGGCGACCGAATGGCGCGGAGCATGGGGTCAAAAATCGCGGCTCGCCAAGCGCCAACCGCCACAGTCGTGCGTGATCAGACGAAGATCGCCACATTCTGTCTTGCCAGGACCAGAGGGCGGCCCTTGGCGTCCCACAGGTGCATTTCCTGGGTCGAGTAACCGTCGCCGATGGTTTCAGCGCGCGTGCGCAGCAGGCGCCAGCCGTCGTCGTCGGCTTCAGGCAGCCCAACGATATCCAGCGACCAGGTCATGGTCGAGATCGGTCCAAACTGCGGGAACAGGGCCATGGCTGGGGGCGGCGGCATGTCGGCCAGCGCCACCAGGGCGGAGATCGAGGTCGCAGCCGCGTCGCGATGCCGGATCCACAGCAGGTATTCAGGTTCCCCGCCCGCCAGGGGGCGCGTGCCGCCGGCCTTGCGCACCTCGAACTGCGCCGAGAAGTGCGGCGCGCCCTGACGGCTTTCCGGGAAGAACAGTTCGCAGGCGTTGGCCGGCGCCACAGGCGGGCAGAGCACTTCCTCATAGGACAGGGCCGAGGTCCGCGCCGCGCCGAACGTCAGCACGCCATGGGTGGCCACGCCCTGTTCGCCGATCAGGTCGACGGCGACGAACAGGGTCGACTTGCCCTGACGCAGCGGTCGCACCGAAATCGCCAGTTCACCCGAGGCGGGCCCGACGAACGCGAACTGCGCCGAGCGAATGGGAGGGGTCTCGGGAAAGGCCCGCAAGGCGGCCTCGACGCACAGGGCGCCGCTCAAGCCGCCATAGGTGGTGCGACCCTGCTTCCAGTCGTCTGAGACGTGAGCGGTAAAGCCGGTTTCGGTAGGGGCGATGGCCGCGACGAGGTCGGTGTAGAGCGTCATGGGGACAGTGTTCGTTTTCTTTCGCTACGGAAGTCAAGGGAGGGGCGGGGGGAATCCTTCCCCGCGATGGGGAAGGGCCGCTGAAAAATCCTCCCCCCAGCGGGGGAGGTGTCCGCGCAGCGGACGGAGGGGGAAGTGCTGCTGAACCGGCCTCTTCCCCTTCCGTCGTCCCTTCGGGCCGACACTTCCCCCGCTGGGGGGGAGGATTTAGAAGGCGTGCGTCCGCCGCTTCACGCGGCGTGACCGCTGAAGACTCATGGGGAGGCGACGGAGCGGCCGGGCGAACCCGGAGACCGTGAGTTTGTGTTTGCGTTTCGGCTCGACTGTCCGCTCCGCCAGGTTGTTCTTGCCCGTGAGGATGGGGGGCGTGAGCGTCTTTCAGCTCGGGACCCCAGGAGCCCCCGGACGGGCGCGGACCAACTGGAGCGGCGACATCCGTGTCCAGCCCGACGATCCACGATAGGCGGCTTGTACGATCACCGCCCTGTCGCTCCGCGCTCGCCTCTCTGCGGCCTCTTCCGGAATCCCGGATCTATCCAACGAACAGACCCCGGTCGAAACCGCTTCGAGACCACGCGGCCCCGCTCAACCTAGCCCCGCCGCCGTATTGGGCCGGATCCATACGCCCTCCCCCGCAACGGGGATGCATTGAGTATGGAGCGGGTTTTGACGCCGGGGATAAGTTGGCGCGTAAAAGTGAGAAGGCGTTGATTTCGTTGGGGTCGTCTTCGCTAATTCCGAGCGTTTACGCCCGCCGATCCCCTTAAACCATGGGAGATGGCGCCGGGCCGATCCCCCATCTTGCTGAGGGGGCATCCGCAACGGGGGGGGCTGACCGCGAGTTCATTTGCATCGTAAGGGCGGGCGGATCATCAATCACCGCCATGATCGCCCTGCTCTCAGCACTGCTGCTCACTGCATCGGTTCCGCCCAAATGCGCCTTTGAAGGCGAGCCTCGGCGGTGGACGCAACAGGCGCTGCAGGCATGGGATCGGCTTGATCACGACCGCATCCGCATGCGGGCGCCGACGACGCCGGCCTTGATCCTGTTCGACGAAGTCTGCGTCTACAGGTTCACGCCCGCGACGGCCGGCCCGTTTCAGGTTGGTCAGCGAACCTATTCTGTGCGGGCGGAAAGTCATTCGGGTGCGGTCGATCTGCCGGGAGGCGGTCAGGTTCCCGCCCGCAAGCTCTCCTTCGCCGCGCCCCTGGATGGCGGAGGGATGTTCTTCGTCATGAGCCTGCCGGCCGTGTGGAGGGCGGACAAGGCCGAGGCGCGCGATCCTGAGCGACTGGCCATGGTCGTGTTCATGCACGAGTTCGCGCACACCCAGCAGGGCGCGGGTCTTGGGCGTCGGATCGACGATCTGATCCGGCGAGGCCTGCCTGAAGACGCCGACGACGACAGCCTCCAGAAGACCTGGAGCGCTGTTCCGGACTACGTGAAGGCTTACGAGCATGAGCGTGATCTTCTGTACGCGTCGGCTGGCGCCGAAACGTACGAGGCCCGGCGCGTGAAGCTGGATGAAGCCGCCGTCGCCATGGAAGGCCGGCGCGCCACCTATCTCGCGGACAAGCCGCTCTGGCGCGAGGCCGACGACGTGTTCCTGACCTTCGAAGGAACCGGGAACTGGGCGGCTTGGGCCTGGCTCACCGATCCGGCCGGCGGGGCCATGGCGCGCGAGGATGCAACGGTGTTCATCCGCGGCGGACGGCGCTGGTGGAGCCAGGACGCCGGACTTGGCGCCATGTTGGCCTTGGACGGCCTGATGCCCGAGTGGCCAAGCCTGGCTTTCGGCGACCAAGGCGCAACCGTCCAAGACCTCATCGCCCTGTCTCGACAGGCCAAGGGTCAGGCCGGGGACCAGGATTGAGGCTTTAGCGCCGCGCCGCCCAAAAACGAGACCGCCGCTGCGAACGTCTCCCACAAGACGTCCGTAACGGCGGCATGGGGTCTCTTGGACCCTCCCGCGCCCCCACATGAACGCGATTGAGTATAAGGGATAACGCTGTCATGCGGGCGTCGACACGTTTCTCCCGTGGGGCGAACCGAAATGTTGCCTTGCCCCGATCGCGCGCTATCTACGCCCCATGGCGCTGCACATCATCAAGCTGGTTGTCGGGTGCGACACGATCGACGACCTTCTGGCCTGGCACAAGACCGGCGAACCCTGGGTCATGCATACGCGCATGACCCCCAAGCGCATCGATGAGGTGCTGGACGGCGGCTCGCTCTATCGGGTGTTCAAGGGACAGGTGCTGTGCCGACAGAAGATCCTGGCCATCGACACGATCGGCTCGGGCGCCGCTTCGCGTTGCGAGGTGACGGTGGACCCGCCGATCATCCGCGTGGCGCCTCAGCCTCGGCGGGCGTTTCAGGGCTGGCGCTATCTGAAACCTGAGGACGCGCCGCCTGATCTGACCGAGACTGAATCTGCGGATTTGCCCACTGACTTGGCGCGCCAGTTGCGAGAGCTCGGCGCCTGGTAACTTGAGCGGGCGCGTTAGGGGAATGGCAACCGCTGCGAGTGTTTTCTCATTGGCGGGGACTGGAGGGACGACGATGAAGTCCGGTTATGCCGCCTTGGGCGTGGGGATGCTGTTCTTAGGCTTGGTCGGCGGGCTTCTGCTGGCGCTGCGCCCGATCGGCTAGAGCATTTTTCGAGCGAAGTGGTTCCGGTTCGCGTGAAGAAAAATGCGCCAAAACAAAAGATTAGAGCTCACGGCCTGACGCAGTCAGGTCGTGAAATGCTCTAGAGCCTCGCGCGTCAAAACGTAATCGTTTTGACGCGATAACGAGGCTCTAAATCAAACACTTAGAGCGTGACTGAGGCCCAAACCGGTTCCCACTTTCGGCGTCACGCTCTAGCGAGTCTGGTTCTGCGTTCGCGGCGGACTCCAGGTCAGCCGACCGCCATGTTGTCGATCAGTCGAGTCTTGCCCAGCCAGGCGGCCACCAGGATGCGGCCGGACGCGTCGCCGATCGGGCCCGGGCCTAGCCGCGAGAGATCGCCAGCCTCGCGGACTTCGACATAGTCGACCTGACCAAAACCGGCCGATTTCAACGCCGCGACCGCCGCCTGCTCGGCGTCCTCGATACGGCCTCCTTGGGCGACCGCTGCGGCCGCCGCCTTCATGGCTGTGGGCAAGGCCACCGCCGCCATACGCTCTTCCGGCGACAGGTAGGCGTTGCGCGAGGAGAGGGCGAGGCCGTCGTCGGCCCGCGCCGTCGGCGCGCCTATGATCTCGACGGGGATGTCGAGATCACGCGCCATCCGTCGCACGACCTGTAACTGCTGGTAGTCCTTCTCGCCGAACACCGCGATGTCGGCCTGCGACTGGATGAACAGCTTGGCGACGACGGTGGCCACGCCGCCGAAGAACTGCGGGCGGGCTGCGCCTTCCAGTGGTTCGGAGACTCCTGACACGCTGACCAGGGTCGAGAAGCCGGGCGCATACATCTCGGTCGCGTTTGGCGCGAACAGCAGGTCACAACCGACCAGGGCCAGTTTCTCGGCGTCGGCGGCCTCGCCACGCGGATAGGCGTCGAAGTCCTCGTGCGGGGCGAACTGCTTGGGATTGACGAAGACTGTGGCGATCACGCGCTCTGCGCGCTGTTGGGCCAGGCGCACCAGGGACAGGTGGCCCTCGTGCAAGGCGCCCATGGTCGGAACGACCGCCACGCGCTGCCCGGCCGCCTTCCAGTCGCGGACATGCTGACGCATCTCGGCGACGGTGCGGACGATGATCGGGCGGGTCATGAGGGCCTCCACGCAAACTGGCGAGCGCTTATGGCCTTAGAGATGGGGAAGGTCCACCATCCCCCAACGGGAACACGTCCACAGGCCTGCGACAATAAGGTCTGTGGATTGAGGCCCTTAGCCCCCTCGGGGGTGGGAAACATCGTGTTAACCTTCGATTAAGAGTCGCTGAGTCGCGACGCAGAAGGACCCAAGCCATGGCCGAAACGCGCGTTATCGTCGTCGGCAACGAGAAGGGCGGCGCTGGCAAGTCGACCATCGCCGTGCACCTCGTCACCGCGTTGCTGTATGGCGGGGCCAAGGTCGCCGTCATCGACCTGGACCTGCGCCAGCGCACCTCCGCCCGGTTCTTCGAGAACCGCCGCGCGTGGCTGGACAACAAGAAGATCGAGCTGCCCGAGCCGCTGGCCCTGAACCTGAGCGACAACGACGTCGCCTTGGCCGAAAGGCCGGAGGAGGAGCAGGTGGCCGGGTTTGAGGCCGCCTTCGCCAAGGCCCAGGCCGAATGCGACTTCATCCTGATCGACACCCCTGGCGGCGACAGCGCCATCACCCGCATGGCCCACGGCCGCGCGGACCTGGTGGTGACGCCTATGAACGACAGCTTCGTCGACTTCGACATGCTGGGCACGGTGGACCCGGTGAGCCTGGAGCTGACCAAGCCGAGCCTCTATTCGCTGACCGTCTGGGAGGGGCGCAAGCAGCGCGCTTTGTCGGGCCAGCGCCAGGCCATGGACTGGGTGGTGCTGCGCAACCGTCTGGCCACCACCGAGGCGCGGAACCGCAAGCGTCTGGAAGACCGCCTCAACGCGCTGGCCAAGCGCGTCGGCTTCCGGATCGGACCGGGCCTGCGCGACCGGGTCATCTATCGCGAGCTGTTCCCATTCGGTCTGACCATCGCTGACCTGTCGCCGCAGGTGCGTCCGGTGCCGGTGTCGCTGCAACACCTGGCCGCGCGGCAGGAACTGCGCGCCTTGATGCACAGCCTGGGCCTGTCGGCCTATTCCGGCGAGACGATGCTGGCGGCGCAGTAGCCCGCCGGTTAAGTATCTAGGGGAGCGGGCGGCCGGGGCGACCTCGCCGCCCGTTTTCGTGTTTGGAGCGCCGATGATCTATCTGCTGCTGGGCGCGGTGATTATTACCTTCCTGCTCTGGCCGCGTGGCCGGACGCTGCTGAAGGGCGATGGCTGGCGGGTCGGCGCCGGTGCGGCGGCGATGGTCGCCTTCGCGGTGGCGGCCTACGCCACGATCCGCGGCGCGTGGGGCACGGGCATCGTTCTGGGCGTTGTCGGTCTGTGGAGCGTGACCGAGGCGCGACGTCGCCCCATTGTGCGCCGCGAGGTGGTCCACCCGCCCAGGCCCGAACTCAGCCTTGCCGAGGCGCGCGCGATCCTGGGGGTGGGGCCTGACGCCAGCCTAGCGGAGGTCAAGGCGGCCTACACCCGCCTCATCCAGATGGCGCATCCGGACAAGGGCGGCACCGAGGGTCTGGCGGCGCAGCTAAACGCGGCGCGGGATCGTTTGATCAAGCCGCGCGGCTAAGCTAGGGTCCGAACATGATCAACCGCGAACGCTTCTGGCGCCGCCGCTCGTCGGGCCAAACCTGCTCGATATGACGCCCTGAACCCGGTTCAGGACGAGCCATGACCCATGGCTCCCGATGTCATCTTCAGTTCGGACTTTGATCACTCCCATGACGACCCAGACCCCGGAGCGCGCCCAAGACTGGGCCGGCCGCTTCAGCGAGCGCATGAGCCGCGTCCGCGCCAGCGAGATCCGCGAACTTCTCAAGCTGCTTGACCAGCCCGATATCCTGTCGTTCGCCGGCGGCATTCCGGATCCGGGACTGTTCCCGGCGCAGGAGATCCAGAGAGGCTATGACGCCGTTTTGGCGGATCCCGTGCTGTCGCGCCAAGCGTTGCAGTACTCGGTGAGCGAGGGCTACCTGCCGCTGCGCCAGTGGATCGCCGAGCGCATGACCCGCGACGGCATGCCCTGCGGTCCGGATAACATCATGCTCACGGCCGGCTCGCAGCAGGCGCTGGACCTGATTGGCAAGCTGTTCCTGACCAAGGGCGATACGGTGATGGTCGCCCGTCCGACCTATCTGGGCGCGCTACAGGCCTTCAACGGCTATGAGCCCGCCTATCTGGACCTGCCGGAAACCGCGCTGAGCCAGGGCGTCGACGAGGTTGCCCTGATGGCGGACCGTGCGCCGCAGCCTCTGGGCTACTTCGTGCCCGACTTCGCCAATCCCACCGGCGTCAGCCTCACCCTCGCAGAGCGCGAGGCGCTGCTGGTCCTGGCGGACAAGTTGGATATGACGCTGGTCGAAGACGCGGCCTATCGCGAGCTTCGCTTCGCCGGCGAGGCGACGCCGACGGTTCTGGCGCTGGACATTGCTCGCTCGGGCGGGATCGACAACGCGCGGACGCTGTTCCTGGGCACCCTGTCCAAGACCCTGTCGCCGGCCCTGCGGATCGGCTGGGTCTGCGGGCCCAAGCCCGTGATAGAGAAGCTGGTGCTGCTCAAGCAGGGCGCGGACCTGCACGTCTCGACCATCAACCAGATGGTCGCCCACCGTGCGGTGTCCGAGGGCTACGATCAACACCTGCACCACCTGCGCGGCGCCTATGGCGCCAAGGCCCGGGTGATGCTGGCGGCGCTGGAGCGCACCATGCCCAAGGGCGTGACTTGGTCGCACCC
Organism: Caulobacter sp. BE264; assembly: GCF_031457805.1. NCBI lineage: Bacteria > Pseudomonadati > Pseudomonadota > Alphaproteobacteria > Caulobacterales > Caulobacteraceae > Caulobacter > Caulobacter sp. BE264. The sequence continues at coordinate 181,583 of NZ_JAVDXI010000001.1, forward strand.
GGAAGGCGGCATGTTCGTCTGGATCGATCTGCCCGAGGGGATCGACGGCGCGGCTCTTTTGGCGCGGGCCATCGCGGAAGAACGCGTCGCCTTTGTGCCCGGCGCGCCGTTCTTCGCCGAGAAGCAGACCCCCAACGCCATCCGCCTCAGCTACTCGTTGCCGACAGACGAGCAGATCGAGGAGGGCGTCCAGCGCCTGGCGCGGCTGATCGGCAAGGTGATCGCGGGCGACTGAGGCTGGTTTGACGAGCCTAAGAAAAGGGCGCTGAGCTTGACCGCTCAGCGCCCTTCTTTGGTTTCGGAAGCCCGATCAGGGTCGGGTTAAGGCTTCAGCACGATGCAAGGCATGCGCTTGGCTTTCAGGGCCGAGCAGGCCTCGCGGGCGGCCTCGCTGGTCATGCCCTGGAACTGCGCCCGGAACATGCCGCCAGCGCCTTCCACGGCGCCCTCGGCGTCGCTGACGATCTTGCTGATCCGCCCACGGACGAGCTTGAGCTGTTCGTTGGCGAGCGACTTGGAGCGGAAGGCGCCGACCTGCACGCCCCATTCGCCCTTGGGCTTCTTGACGGCCTTAGCCGGAGCCGCCGCCTGGGCGCCGCGCAAGGTGGGGGAGACCTTCACGGGCGCGGAACGGGGGGTCTCGGTCAGGACGATGCGGAGGCCGGCCTGGTCGCCGTCGCCTTGCTCTGCCGACGGACGCTCGATCGGACCCGACGGCTCGTCCTCATAGATGTTGGCGGCGATCGTGGTGCGCTCGCCGCGCGAGCGGCGCTTGATCACGTCGAAGCCCGTCAGCAGCAGGTCTTCCATGTTGTTGTCGCGCCAGGCGGTCGAGGGGCCGCCAAGGACCACCGCGATCAGGCGGCGGCCGTCGCGCACAGCCGAGCCGGCGAGGTTGAAGCCCGAGGCGTTGGTGTAGCCGGTCTTGAGGCCGTCGAACCCTTCCATGCTGTCCAGCAGGCGGTTGTGGCCCTTGATGTAGTTGCCCCGGAAGTAGAAGCCCTTCACCGAGAAGTAGCTGTAGTACTGCGGGAAGTCGCGCATCGTGGCGCGCGACAGAATGGCCAGGTCGCGGGCGGTCGAGATCTGGCGGCTGTCAGGCAGGCCGGACGCGTTGACGAAGCGCGTGTTGCGCATCCCCAACTCCTGGCCGCGCAGGGTCATCAGCGCGGCGAAGCGCGACTCGCTGCCGGCCAGGCGTTCGGCGACGGCGGTGGCGACGTCGTTCGCCGACTTGACCGTCATGGCCTTGATGGCTTCGTCCACGGTCATGCTGTCGCCGGCGGGCAGGCCGATCTTGGTCGGCGCCTGGGCCGCTGCTCGGGGCGACATGGTGATCCGGTCGGTCAGCTTCAGGCGACCTTCACTCAGGGCCTCGAAGGTGAGGTACAGCGTCATGACCTTGGTGACCGACGCCGGATAGCGCGGGCTGTCGCCGCGCTTGTCGTAGAGCACTTCGCCCGAATTGGCGTCGATGACGATGGCCGCGTACTTGGGCTCCGACGCGTTCAACTGCAGATAGGGGACCGCGGCCGAGGCGGTCGTGGGCGCCAGCGCGCCGGCGAGGCACGTCAAGGCCAGACCGGCGACGGCGATCAGGGAGCGGGCGGAGGTAAGCCTGGCGAACATGAAGCGACGTCCGTCATTTGAACTGGAAGCGGTTCCGCACCGCCACACGCGTAGAGCCTACCATGATGGATGCGGTGTTTCGCCAAAGTAAACAACTGGTGAGCGATCTTGCCGCAGCGGCCTAAAAATGCGGCGCACATATTCCAGCGACAGCTTGACCCTAGGTTATGGTGCGCTGCACAAAATTGTTGACTGCTGCACTGCAGCATGGCAAACCAGCGTTGTTCCAAGCGCAGAGGGGCGAGTTGCAGCTCGACCTTCCGCCCCGCCTCCTTTCCTCCCCAGGAGACTCCCATGGCCGCCGCCGAAACCATGAAGACCACCGTCGAGCAGTTCACCACCGCCTCGAACCAAGCGTTCAAGGACGGCGTCGAGAAGTCGCTGGCCGCGCTGGCCGAAGCCAACACCCATTCGAAGAAGAACCTGGAAGCCGTGGTCGCCTCGGTGACCGCAGCCACCAAGGGCGCGGAAGCCCTGGGCGCCCAGACCTTCGCCTACTCGAAGAAGGCCGCCGAAGACCAAGTCGCCGCCGCCAAGTCGCTGGCCGCCGCCAAGAGCGTCCAGGAAGCCGTCGAACTGCAAACTGCCTGGGCCAAGTCGGCCCTGGAAGCCTACATCGCCCAGGTCAGCAAGGCCTCGGAGATCGTTTCGGCTTCGATCAAGGACTCGGTGAAGCCGCTGAACGAACGCGTCAGCGCCGCGGTCGAGAAGTTCCAGGCCGCCCGTTAAGGCCTGTTTGGAAGGCGTCCCCCGACACCTTCCTGCGTTGAAGAAGAAGGCTCGGATCGCAAGATCCGGGCCTTTTTTCTTGGGCGCGCCCATGCTGCGAGACCCTTCGCGCCTTAGCTCTTTTGCGCCGACGATCGCCGCGTTAAGCATGCCTCCCAAAACCTGAGTGGAGCGCGTGCATGTCGACCGTCGAGGAACGCCTGAAGGCCATGGGCGTGGAGCTGCCGCAGCCGGTGGCGCCGGTGGCCAACTATGTGCCGTTCGTGCGTTCCGGAAACCTGGTCCACATCTCGGGCCAGATCTCGATCGCCGCCGACGGCGGCATCAAGGGGACGGTCGGCGTCGACGTCGATCTGGAGACGGCCCAGAAGGCGGCGCGACTGTGCGGGATCAATCTGTTGGCCCAGATGAAGGCCGCCTGCGACGGCGACCTCGAGCGCGTCGTCCGGGTGGTCAAGCTGGGCGGCTTTGTCCAGGCCGGTCCTGATTTCATCGATATCCCCAAGGTCATCAACGGCTGCTCTGACCTGATGGTCGAGGCTCTGGGCGACAAGGGCCGTCACGCACGCTCGGCGGTGGGCGTCTACAAGCTGCCTCTCGGCTTCGCGGTTGAGGTCGACGCTGTGGTGGAGATCGCCTGATGCCCCGGCGCGGACGTCCTCCGATCGAGACCTTCGGAGCGGCGTGGGACGCGCTGTTTGAGCGTCCGATCGCGCATCGCGGCCTTTGGACCCGCGATGGCGCGCCGGAGAACTCGCTGGGCGCCTTCCAGGCCGCCTGCGCGCACGACTACGGGATCGAGTTGGACGTCCAACTGACGGCGGATGGCGACGCCGTTGTTTTCCATGATGAGCGACTGGAGCGGATGACCGGCGTCGAAGGACGCGTACGCGACCATACTGCGGCCGAGCTTGGCGCGCTCGCCCTCAGGGGGACGGACGAGACGATCCCGACCCTGGCCGAGGCCCTGACCGTGATTGGCCATCGCGCCATGGTCCATATCGAACTCAAGACACCGTTTGGCGAAGTTGGCGCGCTGGAAAAGCGGGTGTCCGAAATCCTGATCGACCACAATGGGCCGACCGCCATCATCGGGTTCAATCCCTATTCGCACGCGTGGTTCGCTGACCACCATCCGCAAATCCTGCGGGGCCTGGACAGCTACAGCTGGAACGACGAAGGCGCGCGCCACGTCGCGCCGGAGATCCGCAAGGCGATGGCCGCCCTTGAGCATGTCGAGATCGCGCGGCCCGACTTTCTCGCCTTGGGTCTGGACATGCTGCCCAGTCCAAAGGCCGACCTCTATCGCGCCAAGGGCATGCCCGTGATCGCCTGGACGGTGCGAACGCCTGCTCAGTGGGACGCGGTGAAGGACCACTGCGATAACCTGATCTTCGAGGGCTTCCACGCGTGACATCGTGTCCCGTGGGGGTTCAGGCGTCGGTTCGCGTCCATCGGACGATCAGCGAGATCGGCCGGGACGCCTGGGACGCTTGCGCCGCGCCCACCGGTGACCCGTTTGTCTCCTACGATTTTCTGTCGATCCTGGAGGAGGCCGGCTGCGTCGCCGCGCGCACCGGCTGGGCGCCGCAGCATCTTTCGGTGCTGGATGAGGCCGATCAGGTCGCCGGCGTCATGCCGCTGTACCTGAAATCTCATAGCCAGGGCGAGTACGTCTTCGATCATTCCTGGGCCGACGCCTATGAGCGGGCGGGCGGGCGCTATTATCCCAAGCTCCAGTGCTCGTCGCCGTTCTCGCCGGTGACCGGCTCGCGGCTGATCGTTCGGCCGGACATCGACACCGATGATGGACGCTCGGCGCTGCTGGGCGGCGCGTTGACCCTGTGTGAACGCATGGACGCCTCGTCGCTGCACGTCACTTTCCCGGTCGAGGATCAGTGGCGCTGGATGGGCGAGCGGGGAATGCTGCTACGCCAGGACCAGCAGTATCACTGGGAGAACCGGGGCTACGGCGACTTCGACGACTTCTTGGCCGCGCTATCGGCCAATCGGCGCAAGACCATCCGCCGCGAGCGGCGTGACGCCCAGGACGGGCTGGAGATCGTTGCGCTGACGGGGGCGGAACTGACCGAGGAGCACTGGGACGCGTTCTTCGCCTTCTACATGGACACCGGCGGGCGCAAGTGGGGGCGGCCCTACCTGAACCGGCCGTTCTTTACGTTGCTGGGTCAGCGCATGGCCGACAAGGTGCTGCTGATCCTGGCGCGCCGACCGGGCGGTCCCTGGATTGCGGGGGCGCTGAACCTCATCGGGCGTGACTGCCTGTACGGCCGTCACTGGGGCTGTGTCGAGGACGTGCCGTTCCTGCATTTCGAGCTTTGCTACTACCAGGCGATCGAGCATGCGATCCGCCTTGGCCTGCCGCGCGTCGAGGCCGGCGCGCAAGGGCAGCACAAGATCGCTCGGGGCTATCTGCCAAGCCCTGTCTATTCCGCGCACTGGATCGCCGATCCGATGCTGCGTGAGCCTGTGGCGCGCTATCTGGAACGTGAACGCGCGGCGGTGGAGAGCGATATGGAAATGCTGGCGGAGGAATACTCGCCCTTCCGCGAGGAGCGTTAAAGCGCAGAGACGCGGCGCATCATGCGCGGGAGCGTGATTTGCGAACGCTTGGCTCGATCAACCAAGGCTGTCCTTGCGTTGCGAGAGGGCGCCCATGCGGAGGGAAATCCTCGTCCTTCGACAAGCTCAGGATGAGGATTTTGTGCAAGCTTCAGCTAACAGTCGTCCTCACCCTGGGCTTGTCGAAGGACGAGGGCGAGGGCGACCGCCACGACGCGTCCATATCCCAAGTGAATTCGATCCTAGTGAAGCGTCGTGGATCCGCTCAGCCAGGTGTCGAACGCGCGAGATTCTTGGCGATCCTGCTCCTCGTCCAAGGTCATCTCTTCCAGCAGGATGGCCGCCAGCAGCCACTCTTCGAGGTCTTCGACCGTAGCGCGGCCGTCCTCGATCGCTTCTTTGACGGTGTCGAGCAGCCATTCAACGGCGGCGTCGGGAGACTTGGTCATGGCGCGGTTCCCTGCGTAAGCGCCCTTAACCATACGCCCCGCGCCGGAGCCTTGCCCTGCGACATAAGGTCGAGCCGTGAGGGCGCGATGTCGCAGGGAAGGAGACCCGCGCCCTGAGAGTCGCGCGGGTCAGTCTGGGGTCTACTGGCCCTTCAGCTTGCGATCAAAGAAGTCCAGGTGGGTCTTCAGGACGCTGAGGCCCTTGGTCTTGCTGCCCGGGGCGCTGTGACGCTCGCCGGGATACATGGCCATCTCGAACAGGATCGCCTTGCGCTGCAGCGCCGCCATCAGGCGCGTGCTGTTCTCGAAAATGACGTTGTCGTCGGCCATGCCGTGCAGCAGCAGCAGGCTGCCCGGCGCCAGTTTGTCGAGCCGGTTGTTGATGTCCGAATAGGCGTAGCCGGCCTTGTTCTCGTCAGGCTTGCCCATGTAGCGCTCGGTATAGGCCGTATCGTACAGGCTCCATTCGGTCGGCGGAGCGCCCGCAGCGCCGGCCTTGAACGGGGTGTTCTCGGCGGTCAGCAGCATCAGGGTCATGAAGCCGCCGTAGGACCAGCCCATGACGCCCAGCTTGTCGGCGTCGACATAGGGCTGGCTGGCCAGGAACTTGGCGCCCAGCAGCTGGTCATCGACCTCGACGGTGCCAAGCTTGCGGTCCAAGGCGCGCATGAACTTGGCCGAGCGGTTGCCGCTGCCGCGGTTGTCCAGCTTGAAGATCACATAGCCGGCCTCGAGATAGGTGCGCTCCGAGGGGCTGTGCCAGCTCTTCATGACGCGCTGGGCGTGCGGCCCGCCATAGACCGAGACGATCGCCGGGTACTTCTTGGCTGGGTCAAAGCCGATCGGCTTGAGAATCTCGTAGTGCAGCGTTTCGCCGTCCGCCGCCTTCAGCGAGCCGAACTCCGGCTGCGGCAGGCTGGCGGCGTAGGGCCAGTAGGGGTGACCCTCGGCCAGCTTGTTCTCCTCGATCCAGCGCACGCGTTTGCCGTCGGCCGAGTAGAGCGCGGTCTGCGGCGGGGTCTTCGGGTCGCTGTAGGTGCCGGTGAAGGCGCCGCCGTTGTCGGCCACTTTCGCGGCCCACCAGCCGCCGGCTGAGGTCAGGGCCTTGGGCTTGCCGGGCTTGGCGTAGCTCACCTCGTAGAGACGACGCTCGATCGGCGTATCGATCGAGGCCGAGAAGATCGCGACCTTGCGCGCCTCGTCCACGCCTTCCAGGCCGATCACCGGCCAGTCGCCCTTGGTGACCTGGGCGATCAGCTTGCCGTCGGCGGCGTAGCGATAGAGATGCTGGTTGCCGTCCTTCTCCGAGCCCCAAAGGAAGGTGCCGTCCTGGAGGGGGCGGAAGTCGTTGCTGACTTCAATGAAGTGCGGATCGGTATCGGTGAGGATCGTCTTGCCCGCGCCCGTGGCCGCGTCGAAGGCCAGCAGGTCCAGCGTCTTCTGGTCGCGCGACAGGCGTTGGACATAGACCGTCTTGCCGTCGGCCGACCAGGCGACGCGCGCGACATAGATGTCCTTGTTGGCGCCGAGGTCGAGCGCCGTGATCTTGCCCGAAGCGAGGTCGCGGACGAACAGATCAACGACGGCGTTCGGGCGACCCGCGCGCGGATAGCGCTGGTTGACGACGGTGGCCCCGCCCGGACCGATGTCGGCGCGCGGCACGATGTCGACGCCGCTCTCGTCGACGCGGGTGTAGACGATGCGGCTTTCGTCCGGGCTCCACCAGTAGCCGGTGAAACGGTCGAGCTCCTCCTGGACGATGAATTCGGCCACGCCGAACGACAGGGCGTCCTTGCCCTCGGTGGTCAGCGCCGTCTCTGCGCCGCCGGCGACCGGCTTGATATAAAGGTTCTGGTCGCGGACGTACGAGACGTAGCCGCCCTTGGGCGAAACCTTGGCGTCGACCTCGTCGCCAGGCGTCTGCGTCAGGCGGGTGATCTTTCCATCGGCGACGGTGTCCAGATAGAGGTCGCCGTCCAGGGGCACCAGGATGAAGCGACCCTGGCGGTCCCAGCTGTACTCGACAATGCCGCGGGCCGAGACGCGGGCGCGTTCGCGGCGGGCCTTTTCGGCTTCCGAGAGTTCCTTGTCGCCGGAAGACAGCGCGGCGCTGTCGATCAGGCGATAGGGCTCGCCGCCCTTCACGTCGGCCGCCCAGAGGTCCTGGATGTTCGCGGCCTCGGGCTTGCTCTTCAGATAGGTGACGCGCTTGCCGTCGGGCGACAGCGCGACGCCCTTCGCCGTTGGCCCGCTGAGGCTGGGATCGGCGAAGATGCGTTCCGGGGTCAGCTTCTCCGCGAAGGCGGGCGTGGAGAGGGCGAGAACGGCCGCGAGCGCGGTCAAACAGGGCTTTTTCATGGCGCGGGACGCTAAGCGGGCGCGCCGTGCTTGTCAGCTATGAAGTTGTTTCCGACTTGCAACGCAGGTCGCGCTCAGCGGCACATCGCGTCGAGCGGCGAGAGATCCACAGGATTGGCCGGAACCGGCAGGCCCTTGGCGCGCAAAGCGGCGTCCAGCGTGGTCGGTTCGGGTGGCAGGCCAGGGTCGGTGTCCGTCCGGTAGAACGGGTGCTTCTGGGCTTCTGTCAGGGGCGTGAATTCAAAGCCCTTGTCCTGGTAGAGCTTGAACAGGCGACGGGCCATGCGCGCGTCGAAGGCTCCGCCATGCATCAGCAGCACATAGGGTATGTCCTGACCGTAGAGCGCCTGGCTCATGGCCCGCGCACGGTCAGCGTCAGCGGCTGCGCCGTCTAGAAAACGTCGCTCAAGTTCGGCGATCGCGGCCTGGTCGCCCTTGGCCACGCAGCGGGCGTAGGGCTCGTTATAGGCGTAGTCGCCAAAGCCCAAGGTGACGCTGGCGATCTTGTAGTGATTGGCGGCCAGCCAGGACCGGACGGCCAATCGCTTTTCCGCCGTGTCGCCTTCGGACAGGAAGGGATAGCGCAGCCAGCGCCAGTCTTCCTCGCCCATCAGGGCTTTCAACGCCGGCTCGTTACGTTCGATCTCGGCGATGAACGCCTCGGGCGTCAGGCTGGCGAGGTTCTGGTGCGACCAGGTATGGTTGCCCAGCGGCTGGCCCGCGTCGCGCCACATCTTGAGGACTGGCGCGGAGTCGGGCTCGCGTTCGTTCTGCACCGCGTTGATGAAGCCGAAGGCTGGCGCCTTGGCTTCCGCCGAGGCTTTCAGAAGATCGGCGGCGACTTGCACGCGGGTGACGCCCGGCGGCAGGGCGCTGTGGGCGGGAAGGTCGTCCCACGTGACGGCGATGACCGGCTTGTCCGCCGCTTGTGCTGCGCCCCCCAGCGTCAGGGCCAGGACGGCGGAGATCACGATGCGCATGGGTTAGCGGCTTTCGAACAGGCTCAGCGGAATGGCCTCGGCCATCGCCTTGTAGCCGGCCATGTTGGGATGGAGCCCGTCATTGTCATAGGCCGCAAGCAGATAGGTCGGGCGCGCAGGGTCGCGCAGCACGGCGTCCCAGTCGATCACCGCGTCGAAATTGCCGGGCGCGCGGATCCAGGCGTTGATCGTCTGACGCGCAGCCTCGGCCTCGGCCGGCGGGTGGTAGTAGGCCGATCCTGAGTAGGGGAGGATCGTCGCGCCGATGGCCTTGATCCCCTTGGCGCGAGCCTTGGCGACCATGCCGGCGTAGGCGTTGATCAGGTCCTGCGCCATGCGGGCGTTGGCGGCGGCGTCCTGGCTTTGATCTCGGTTCAGCACGCCCAGATCGTTGACGCCCTCCAGGATGACGAAGTGGGTGACACCCGACTGCGAGAGGACGTCCCGATCAAAGCGCGACACGCCGCTGGGGCCCAGGCCGTCAGCAAGCACGCGATTGCCGCCGATGCCGAGGTTGAGGACGGCGATGTTCCTGCCCTTGAGGCGTTCGATCAGCCCGTCCGTCCAGCGCAGGTTGGTGTTCGGCTGAACGCCGTAGCCGTCGGTGATGCTGTCGCCGAACGCGACGATGGCGGAGGCCTTCTCGGAGCCGACATCGACGCCGGCGATCTGGAACCAGCGGTCAGCGGTCTTGGCGCCGGGGAGGTCGGTCGCCGCAGTATGATCGCCGGTTAGGACATAGGACGTCGCTCGTGAGCCCGGATGCCCCGTCTGGACAGTGGGGGCGGCGGGGTAGTGCAGGCTGATGGCGAGGTGAGCCAGGGCCTCCACCTTCAGCTTGACCGGATCCGACCAGGTCTCGCCGCCGGCGGGGATGATCACGCGGGCGCTCGCCGAGAAAGTGAGCGGGCGGTCGGTCGCAGGGTCGATGCGGGCGGTGGCCGGCGCCGCCGACACCGCGATGCGCGCGGCGTCGATGGTCAGCGGCTGGGTTCCAAAGAGGTTGGAAAGCTTGACCCGCAGCGTGTCGCCGCCGATCGACACGCGCACGACCTGCCGCAGGGTGGCGTTGGGATAGTCCTCAGGCGCGAGGCTGTTCTTGGCGTCGGGCGCCAGTTGCGCGCTGGACCAGGCGCCGACCCAGCGTTGGCTTTCGGCCTGCGCGGGCAGGGCCAGCGCCAAGGCGAGGCCAGCGGCGACCCAGGCTGATCGCTTGAACATCTTCATGACCGTCTTCTCCCGCCCCGAGGCATCCTTCGTCGGTAGCGGTAACATTCGTAAGTCGTCCGTTCTGGCCCGTAAAGCGCCGATCCGAGGGGGCTGAGGCGACGAGCGACTGCGGCCGCTGGTCGCATTTCTCAAGAATCGCTTGCAACTGGGAGGATGTTAGCGCTATCAGTTGCGTGTGAGGCGCCGAGCGCCTCTGCCCTTCCTGGGCGTTTCCTCCCTATGACTTTTCAGCCCGGTCTCCATGGCCGGGCTTTCTTTTTGCGTATCGGGCGATCCGGGGCTTAAAGTGGGCGGACACGTCTGGAGTCCCGCCATGCCCGCCGGCAAGCCGTCCAAGAAGACCGAAACCCTGGAAATCCGCCTGTCGCCGGAGACCAAGGCCGCCTTCATGGCCCGTTGCCAGCGTTCGCGCCGGACCGCCAGCGAGGCGCTTCGCGGCTTCATTGAGCAAGACCTCGCGGCGCCGAAGTCCGCGCCGCGCCGCCGCAGTCTGGCGTGGCACGCTTTGGCGGCGGCCGTCGCGGGCCTGGCGGTGGGCGCGGTCGCCGCGCCGTCGCTGGCGCGCACGGCGACCTCGGATGCGGCCTTCGAACGTCTGGACGTCAATCACGATGGCGTTCTGAGCGTCGAGGAGTTCCGCGCGCGCTGAGGCGGGTCAGCGGATCGGCCGGGCGAACCGGTCCCACTGAAGATTGAGCCACGTCCAGGGCTTGTAGAGCGCCGCGCCGGGCTTCCATGACGCCAACACAAATCCGGCCTTGCCCAGGATGTTGTCGGCCGGCAGGAAGCCCACGCCGACTTCGCCCGGCCAGCGGCTGTCGAGCGAATTGTCGCGATTGTCGCCCATCATGAAGTACTGACCGGCTGGCACGACATAGGTCTCGGTGTCGTCGCCCGGCTGACCCGCGCCGCCGTCATAGGTCACATAGTGGCGGCCGTCGGCCTGCCGCTCGCCGACCTGCAGCACGGTGCGCTCAGGGGCGTCATGATCCTGTGTCACGCCCAGAGGCGTCTGGGGCAGCGGAACCTCATTGATAAACACCCGCCCGCCGGAGACGCGGACCCGGTCGCCCGGCAGGCCGATCACCCGCTTGATCCAGACCTGGCTGGGATCGCGGGGAAGTCGAAACACGACGACGTCGCCGCGCTTGGGACCCTTGCCCAGCAGCCGGCCAGCGGGAAGCGGCGGATGGAGCGGAACGGACGCCCGGCTCCAGCCGTAGGCGAACTTGGAGACGATGATGTAGTCGCCCGTCACCAGTCCCGGCTCCATCGAGGAGGAAGGGATGGTGAAGGGCTGAAAGACCACGACGCGCAGGGCCAGGGCGATGGCGAGGCCGGCTCCCACGATGCGGAGTATTTCGAGGATTTCCCGGCGGAGCGTGGTCGGCGCGGAGGGGGGGACGATGTTGGTCATGCGCTGAGCTGAGCCGCAACGGCCGGGCATTCGCCAGCAAGACCGTGTCGGGACGGTCTGGTTTCGTGTCCGGACAAGCGTCCGCGTTGCTCGCGAACCGCAAGAACGGGCCAGGTTCACGCTGAAAAAGAGGGCGCTGACGCGGATGGAAATCCTCGTCCTTCGACAAGCTCAGGATGAGGATTTTGTGCGAGCCGAGGTCAGCAGTCGTCCTCACCCTGAGCCTGTCCCCCGGGACCGACCAAAGGTCGGCCCGAGGATAAACTCCGGGCGAGGGCGGCCGCCAAGACCTCATCAACACTCAACGCCAAACAGCTAAAAAGAAAGGGCCGGACCACGCGCGTCCGGCCCAAGGTCGAGGGGAAAAGAAAGGGTTAGAAGGACTTCTTGATCGACAGGTAGACCTGACGCGGCGGGGCGGTCAGGACGGTCTGGGCCGTACCGGTCGGATCGCTGTTGACGAAGCCGCCCGAACCGATGGTCGAGATGTAGTCCTCGTCCGTCACGTTGGTGACGTTCAGCTGGATCTGCGTGCCCTTGGTCCAGCCCTCGCCTTCGAAGCGGTAACCCACGGTCAGATCGGCCACCGTCGTGGACGGCGCCTGGCCGCCGATGTTCTCGTAGGTGTAGTAGCGCTTGTCCGTATAGGCGACGCCCAGCTTGGCGAAGAAGCCGGCCTGGTCGAACGCGATCTCGCCCTTGAAGATGTTCTTGGGCGTGTTGACCACGGTCTTGCCCTTGGTGCGGGCGCGGACCGTGCCGTCTTGGGCGACGACGTCGTTCTCGTACTTGGAGTCGTTGTAGGTATAGGCGCCGTAGAGGCTCCAGGCGTCCGACAGACGGTACGTGCCGGCCAGTTCCACGCCCTTGGTCTCCACCGAGCCCACGTTCGAGAGCACCGGGGCGTTGCCTTGGATCGCCGAGCCCTGCGCCACCGCCAGCAGGCGGTTGTCGAAGGTCACGTGATACAGCGCCGCCACGCCCTGGAAGCGCTCGGTGCGATAGCGACCGCCCAGCTCAAAAGTCTTGGAGCTTTCCGGCTCAAGCGTCTGGGCGATGTAGTCGACGCGCGCCTGGTTCTGCGAGGCGAACGGGCCCGAGGTGGCCGCCGAGACATAGGCGCCCATGTTCTCGGTGTAGCCGCCGAACACTTCAAAGTCGGGCGAGGCTTTGAAGACGAAGCCGACTTGCGGCAGGAAGTTGTCCTTGCTCTCGATCGTGCCGGCCAGGGCGTTACCGACCACCGTCTTGACGGTGTTCTCGACCTTGATCGCCTTGAAGCCGAAGTTGACCTTCAGCGCGTCGCTGATCGTCCACTCGTCTTCGACGTGGCCCGTCGTCGTCTTGGTTTCGAACGCATACTGCCACTGGGTGAAGAACGGGTTCGACTGGAAGTCCAGCGGGTCGCGCGACGGCGCAGCGGCCGTCTCGGCGTAGAAGCGGCGGGCTTGGTTGAAGTTGTTCACTTCGTGCCAGAAACCACCGCCCAGGCGGTGCGCGCCGATATCGACGGTCAGACCAGCGGTCAGGCCGCCGCGGTCGATGTCATACTCGGTGGTGCGGATCGACAGCGGGGCGGCCGTCGAACCGGCCGTGCCGAAGCCCGGGCTGGCGAGATAGGGCGTGTACCAAAGGCCCTGGCCCTTGTTCTTGTGCTGGTAGGCGGTGGCGTCCAGCGTCACACGGTCAGTGAGTTCGTAGTTCAGCTTCGCGCCATAGAGGTCGTCGTCACGCACGCCAGCGCCGGCGTAGTAGGCGTCGTCGACGGTGGCGAACGGCGCAGGGAGGGTTGTTCCGGTCTGGTAGGCGCGGGCGGCGGCGACCGCGAGACCCCAGTTGGGCTGGGTGTTGTCCCAGTCGCGGCCAAGGCGCTTGATCATGTCAAACGACAGGTCCTGGTAGTCCTGCTCGCGGCGCTCCGAGCGGTGGTAGAAGCCCGACAGCTCGCCGCGGTCGGCCAGCGGCAGCACCAGCTTGGCGTCGTACTGGCGCTGCTTCTGTTCGCCGCCGCCCTTCCACTTGTCGCTCTTCTGGTCGGCGACGGAAACGTAGGCGCGCAGGCCGCCGATCTGCTCGATGGCGCCGGTCTCGAACCGGCCGTAGAGGCGCTGCATGTTGTCCGAACCGCCGGTCAGCGCGATTTCGCCGCCCATCGCTTCGGAGGGATCGCGCGAGAAAAACTGCAGCGTGCCGCCCAGGTTCGAGGTCGAGGCCGTGCCAAGGGCGCCGGCGCCTTGGGCCAGCTCAACGCGGCCGATGTTTTCAGACGCGATGGCGCGGCTGATGTGCAGGCCGTTGTGGTTGCCGTAGCTCATGTCGCCCAGCGGCACGCCGTCGAGCGTGAAGCCCAGCTGGTTCTGGTTGAAGCCGCGGATCGAGATGCGGGTCGACCACTCGTAGGCGCCGAAGGCGTCGGCGGATTGGAACGTGACGCCCGGCAGCTTGTCGATCGCCTTCAGGGCGCTCGTGCCGGCGGCCTGAAGGCCGATGGCTTCGCTGTTCAGGGTCTGGACCTGGCGGCTCTGGCCCTGGCCGATGACGATGACAGCGTCGACTTCCGACGTCTCGGGCGGCGTGGCGTTGGTCGCGATGGGCGCGGTGTCGGCGGGTGTGTCGGCGGCGAAAGCCGGGGCGGCGACGATTAGGAGCGCGCCCGCGGCGGCGCTCAGCAACAGGTGGTTCTTCATGAAGGCATCCCCTTTGTTCCAGCGCTGGCGGCGCTGGCTGGGGGTCCGGCTAGCAGCGCTTGGCGACGCCAAGGCGAAGCTTCCGTGTCGGGTTTCCGACGGTATCGCGAATGAACGATGACAGCTGGGGGCGAGCCGATGCTTCGCGCCGCTGCGGCGACGATTGCGCGAAGGGCTCCGGACCGCTATTTCAGCGCCCAATCCCCGAAACATCGTCCAGCGAGATCGCGAGCCTCATGGCGCAGCAATACATTTTCCAGATGCAGGGCCTGACCAAGGCCTATCCCGGCGGCAAGAAGGTCTTCGAGAACATCTGGCTGTCGTTCTATTCCGACGCCAAGATCGGCGTCGTCGGCGTCAACGGCTCGGGTAAGTCTACCCTGCTGAAGGTCATGGCCGGTCTCGACAAGGAATTCTCGGGCGAGGCCAAGGCCGCCGACGGCATCAAGCGCGGCTATCTCCCGCAGGAGCCGGTGCTGGATCCGACTCTGGACGTCTGGGGCAACGTCATCGCCGACTGCGAAGACAAGAAGATCTTCGACAAGTACAACGAACTGGCGGCCAAGCTCGGCGAGGACTACTCCGACGAGCTGATGGAGGAGATGACCAAGCTCCAGGAGATCATTGACGCCAAGGATCTTTGGGACATCGACTCCAAGGTCGAGATGGCGATTGACGCCCTGCGCTGCCCGCCGAACGACGCCAATATCGAGACGCTGTCGGGCGGTGAGAAGCGCCGCATCGCGCTGGCTCGCCTGCTGCTCAGCAAGCCCGACATGCTGCTGCTCGACGAACCGACCAACCACCTGGACGCCGAGTCGGTGGCCTGGCTGCAGCATCACCTAGAAGAGTTCCCGGGCTGCGTCATCCTGGTGACCCACGACCGCTACTTCCTGGATCAGGTCACCAAGTGGACGCTGGAGCTGGATCGCGGCAAGGGCATCCCCTACGAGGGCAACTATTCGGGCTGGCTGGAGCAGAAGCAAAAGCGCGTCGTCCAGGAGCAGTCGGAATCGGAAGCCCGTCAGCGCGCGCTCACCCGCGAACTGGAATGGGTCCGCAGCTCGCCCAAGGCCCGTCAGTCCAAGTCGAAGGCGCGTCTGGCCTCGTACGAGGAAATGGTCGCCGCGCAGGAGAACGCCCGCGCCGCCCAGACCCAGGCTCACATCCAGATCCCGCCCGGCCCGCGCCTCGGCAACGTCGTGCTCGAGGTCAACGGCCTGGAGAAGGAGTACGGCGACAAGGTGCTGTTCAAGGACCTGTCGTTCCGCCTGCCGCCGAACGGCATCGTCGGCGTCATCGGCCCGAACGGCGCCGGTAAGTCCACCCTGTTCAAGCTGATCACCGGCCGCGAGCAGCCGGACCAGGGCACGATCAAGGTCGGCGAGACCGTCAAGCTGGCCTATGTCGACCAGTCGCGCGACGCGCTCGACCCGAACAAGACCATCTGGGAAGAGATCAGCGGCGGCACCGACGTGATGATCGTCGGCAAGCGCGAGATCAATTCCCGCGCCTACGTCGGCAGCTTCAACTTCAAGGGCGGCGACCAGCAGAAGAAGGTCGGCCTGCTGTCGGGCGGTGAGCGCAACCGCGTACACCTGGCCAAGACCCTGGCCACCGGCGGCAACCTGATCCTGCTCGACGAACCGACCAACGACCTGGACATCGAAACCCTGCAGGCCCTGGAAGAGGCGCTGGAAGAGTTCGCCGGCTGCGCCGTGGTCATCAGCCACGACCGCTGGTTCCTGGACCGTCTGGCGACCCACATCCTGGCCTTCGAGGGCGACAGCCACGTCGAATGGTTCGAGGGCAACTTCGAGATGTACGAGGAAGACAAGAAGCGCCGCCTGGGCGCCGACAGCCTCATTCCGAAGCGGATCAAGTTCCAGAAGTTCGCGCGGTAGGGCGCGGCGGATCGCGTGAACTTGAAAGGCGATGGCTTTGGCCGTCGCCTTTTTCGTATCGGGCGCCTGAGATAGAGGGTTGTACAGCTCAACTTGAAATAGTGTACTGACGCGTGCGTTGCAGTTCGAAGTTGGGCGGGGTTTCGTGAGTACTTTTCAGACGATCGCTTCGGGCGATCTGAAGGGCGTCGTCATCAGCGGTGACGGCAAGACCGCCTACGTTTCGAACGGGGAGGGTGTGGTAAACGCCTTCACCATCGCGACTGGCGACTTCGTCGGGCGATGGACTGTCGGCAAGACCCTTGGTGGCATGGATGTGTCGCAAGATGGCCGTTTCTTGGTTGCGACCGAGCGCACCTACACGACTACTGAAACGGGCTACGTCAATGCGACCATTCACGTCCTGGACCTGCTGACCGGGCAGGTTCGCGACTACACCACCGTGGTTCAGAGAAACGGCGACGGCCCCTTCTACGACGCGGTGTTTACGGCCGACGGCAACATCGTGTTGTCCCAGAGCTATCAGGGGTCGGGTTGGGAGCCGCTGACGATCCTGAATCCAGTCTCCGGGACGTTCACCTTCGGCTCGCAAGGTTACTACCAGGACGGCATCCTCACCGCCTCGGGCGACGGGACCCTGGTCGTCCATGCCCAGAATGGCATCTCGTCCCTGCCGCTCCAGATCTACAAATCCGGGGTTGGGGTCACCGCGTCACGCGACGCTTCCGATGATGGTCTTAGCGGTTATGGCGCACAAGCCGTCTCGCAGAATGGCAATCTGATCTACCGGAGCGGCGCTCTTTATGACGGCGACCTGAACCTCAAGGGCTCCTTGTCCACGCTCCAGAAGGAGCCCATCACGGCAGTCGGAGCCGTCTTCAGCGCCGATGGCGCTAGCCTATACCTCCTGAACAACGACGATGGCCTGATCCTGCAGGTTTCAACCACGGACTGGTCGATCCTGCGGGCCTTTGCTTCAGGCCTGACCAAGAGCGACCGCTACAGCCAGTTGTTCTCGGGGTACGCCTATGGCGATCGCCTCAGCCTGTCGTCCGACGGCAAGTACTTGCTCGTCCTCACCGACAAGCTGCTGAACGCCATCAACCTGTCGACCGCGAGCCCCATGGGCGGTTCGGACGGCGCGAACACCCTGATCGGCGACGCTTCGGTCAACCTGCTGAAGGGCTATGGCGGCGCCGACGTGCTAGACGGTGGCGCGGGCGATGACAGCCTGTACGGCGGCAATGGCGACGATCGGCTGATCGGCGGCGCGGGCGATGATGTCCTGGACGGCGGGCCTGGCGTCGACACCGCCGACTACAGTACGGCGGCGGGCGCGATCACGGTCGCTCTGACCACGACCTACATGCAGGATACCGGCGGCGCGGGGCGCGACACCCTGACCGGAATCGAGAATGTTGTCGGCGGCAGCTTCGCCGACACCCTAGGCGGCGACGCCAACGCCAACCGCCTGGATGGTGGCGCGGGCGACGATCTCCTCAAAGGGCAGGCTGGCGGCGACACGCTCAACGGCGGGGTGGGCAATGATGTCCTCAACGGCGGGATCGGCGACGACGCCCTCAACGGCGACGCCGGTATCGACATCGCCTCCTACGACGACGCTGCCGCCGGTGTCCGGATCGACCTGACCAAGGCCGGCGTCCTACAGAACACGCGCGGCGCCGGCTTTGATCGCCTCACCGGGATCGAGGGCTTGAAGGGGTCGGCCTTCGCCGATGTCTTCCAGGGCTCGGCGGACGACGAGCGCTTCGAAGGGCGCGGCGGCGACGACGTTATCGACGGTGGCGGCGGCGAGGACACGGCGATCTACGGCGCTGCGTCGACCAACTATAGCTGGACGCGCAACGTCAACGGGACCTGGACGGTGCGAGACTTGCGGCTCTCGGGGCCGGAGGGCGGCGACATGCTGCTCAACGTCGAGAAGCTGCAGTTCTCCGACAAGACCGTGGCCCTGACCTCGGGGGACGCAGGGGTCACGCTCAAGGACGTTCTGCCGGCGATCTCGGCCGAGACCGTCGTCACCGGCCAGCTCGTCGACGCGCTGCTGTCGTCCGACGGACGTACGGCCTATGTCTCGAACAGCGAAGGCTATATCTCGGCGCTGAACACGGCGACCGGCGAGGTCTCGGCGCGGTGGAAGGTCGGCGTTCAGCTGGGCGGCATGGATCTGTCGACGGACGGCCGCTACATCGTGGTGGCCGAGCGTGCGCTGGAAAACGGCAAGGGCAGCCAGTGGAGCTATACCGCGACGGCCAAGATCCATGTCCTGGATACGCTCACCGGCCAGGTGAAGGACTACGCCACCCAGGTCAACGGTTACGAGGGTAGCTTCTACGACGTCGCCTTCACCAGCGACAACAAGGTGATCTTCACGCAGTCCGGCTATGGTTCGGGGGCGCCGCTGGCGTCGCTCGACCTGGCGACTGGCGTTTTCACACGGTCGAGCCAGTCATACTCGCAGACCGACACGATCACGACGACCGTCGATCGCAGCAAGGCGCTGTTCACCGATACGGGGGTTTCTGACGCCCCCCTCTATCTCTACACGGCGGGCGTCGGCCAGACCGCCTATCACGGCATGTATGCCGATGGGGTCTCTGGCTACAACGGCGCCACCGCCATCTCGGCCAACGGAGCCTTGATCGCGCAGGCTTCCGGCGGGGGCCTCTACATTTATGACAGTGCGCTCAAGTTCATCGGCGACGTGTCCAAGACCCACCCTGAACTGGTGGGCGCCAGCATCTTCGGCATGAGCTTCAGCCCCGACGCCTCGCGTCTCTATGTGGTCGATGCGACGACGGACCGTGTCTTCCAGTACATCACCGGTTTCACCATGGGGCCCTGGACCCTGGAGAAGGTCTATTCGCTGGGCGTCGACGTGGGGCTGAGTCCGTCGGGGTACTACTCGGGGAATTTCGGAAACCGTGTGCTGGTCAGCGCTGACGGAACCCGAATGCTGATCAGCGGCGACGCCAATGCCGTCTCGGTCAACCTGTCCACGCTGAAGGCCGACGGCGGCACGGACTCTGCCGACACCATCGTGGGGACCAGCGGGGCTGATCGTCTCCAGGGCTTCACCGGCGACGACGTGCTGTCGGGCGGAGCGGGCGACGACACCCTTATCGGTGACGGTGAGAACGATGTCCTTTCAGGCGGCGCCGGCAATGACCGTCTGGACGGCGGGACCGGAAACGACTGGGCCGACTATCGCGACGGCTTCACCGGAGTCACTGTCAATCTGAGCCTGACCTACGCGCAGGACACCAAGGGCGCGGGCGTAGACACGCTGACAACCATCGAGAACCTGTTTGGCTCGGCGTTCAGCGACACGCTGACGGGCGACGCCAACGCCAACCTGATCTTTGCCGGCGCGGGCAACGACCTCGTCCGCGGCGGCGGCGGCGCGGACACCCTGATGGGCGAGGGCGGCAACGATATTCTGCATGGGGACGACGGCGACGACAGACTCTACGGCAATCAGGGCGTCGACATCGCGTCCTATGAATTCGCCAGCAGCGGCGTCACCGTCGACCTGACCAAGGCTGGCGCCCTGCAGAACACGCGTGGGGCGGGCGTCGACTTCTTGGACGGGATCGAAGGCCTGAGGGGCTCGGCCCACGCCGACACGCTGACGGGCGACGCCATCGCCAACAGCCTCGACGGCGGCGCCGGCGACGACATCCTGTACGGCGGCGACGGCGCCGATGATCTGATCGGCGGCGCGGGCAACGACCAGATCGACGGCGGCGTCGGCGACGACACGGTCTTCTACACCAGCTGGAAGTCTAACTATTCGGTGGTGAAGGCGGCCGACGGCACGATCACGGTCACCGATTTGCGCGCCGGGTCGCCGGACGGCGTCGACCGCCTGATGAATGTCGAGAACATCGTCTTCGCCCAGGAGCCGTCGGCGGCCGAGGTCGCGCGCGAGATGGACTTGATCCTGCGGCAGGTCTTCACTGGCAATTCGGCGCTGACCGCGATGCTGGAAGATCTGTTCAAGCGTTGGGGGGCTGGCCAGCTGACGTCTAGCCAGGTGACCGCCGAGATCGTCAAGGCGGCCGGCGCCACGACCTCGGTTGCGACCCTCGCCTACGAGTTCTTCACGGGGAAGATTCCTGGGGAGGCGGGCCTGAACTATCTGGTTGCGCCCACGGGCCCGAACCCAAACAACCTGAACAGCGCCTACTACCAGACCTTCAATCTCGAGAACCGCTACATCAATTTCGCGGTCAACCTGGGCAAGCTGGGCGAGGGCAAGGAGGCGTTCGCGGCCAAGTACGGGGCGCTGTCGATGGTCGACGCCACGCGCGAGGCCTACAAGACCATCTTCGGCGCGGCGCCGACGGACGCCAAGATCCACGCGATGATCGACACCCGCGTCGACTATTTCGCGGCCTACGGCGGCGATGGGCCCAACGGGGTCGGAACCAAGGCGGCGATGGTGGGCTGGCTTCTTGCGGAGGCGCAGAAGGCCGACCTTGGCGTCATGGTGAGATCCAACGACGCTTGGCTCACCGATCTCGCCGACGGCTCGGCCCCCTTCGCCGTCAGCCTGCTGGACCCCTCGAACGGCTACTACAAGGCCGACTTTGTCTTCGGCGGATGATAGCGATCTGAGCGCGTCCGCCGGCTCAGAGGCGGGCGCCGCGGCTGGCGAAGGCGATCGGTCAAAGGGAACTCGTCGGTGCGGCGCGGGGTTGTTGGCGGGCCACGCTCGGCCCGACAGGAGACCCCCATGACCGATCAAACCCTCGCTGGCCGCAAGGTCGCCGTGCTCGCCACCGACGGCTTCGAGCAGTCCGAACTGGAAAAGCCCGTCGAGGCGCTGAAGGCCGCCGGGGCCATCGTGGAGGTGGTCTCGCCGAAATCGGGCGAGATTCAGGGCTGGGAGCATCACGACAAGGGACGCGCCGTGCCGGTCGACCGCGAACTCTCGGCGGCCCGTCCGGAAGACTACCAGGCGATCATGCTTCCAGGCGGTGTGATCAATCCGGACGCCCTGCGGCTTGAGCCCAAGGCGATCGATTTCATCCGCCACTTCGTGACCGCAAAGAAGCCAATCGCGGCCATCTGCCATGGTCCCTGGACCCTGATCAACGCAGGCGCGGTGGAGGGACGCGAAGTGACCTCGTGGCCGTCGTTGGAGGCTGATCTGACGAACGCCGGCGCCCGCTGGGTGGATCGCGAGGTCGTCGTGGACGATGGCCTCGTCACGTCGCGCAAGCCCGATGACCTGCCGGCTTTCTGCGCCAAGATGATCGAGGAGTTCGCCGAAGGGCGGCGCTAACGGTCGTAGAGCCTTCGGGCGCGGCGGCGCGGATGGCGACAAGCCGCCACGCCGCTTTGGTCTGTGCAAACGCCGCAGGTGGAGTAGCTTGAACGAAAGACGCGTTTGACGCTGGCGCTTTCGACCGGCGCTTCGGAGGAAACGGATGCCGCACACCGCCGCCGACAAGCCCCACGTCCTGCTTTCGCACGAAATGCTGATGCCGTTGCAGCCGCTCCTCGAGAGCGCCTACGTCGTGCATCGGCTGTGGGACTTTCCGGACCGGATGGCCTTCCTTGAGGGGCCGGGGCAGAGCATCCGAGCGGTCGTCCATGCGGGCGAAATGGCCCTGAGCCGCGACATGCTGGCCGAGATGCCTCGCCTGGGCCTGATCGCCTGCGTCAGTGTCGGCTACGATGGCGTCGACGTGCCGTGGTGCAAATCGCACGGGATCGCGGTGACGCATTCCACCGGCCTTAACGCCGGGGATGTCGCCGACCACGCGGTGGGCTTGGTGTTGGCCGCTTGGCGCGGGATCGTCGAAGGCGACCAGCGCCTGCGCGACGGGCGCTGGTCGCACGCCGAGCGGATGGCGCCGCGCCACGGGCTTCGGGGTCGGAAGGCGGGGATTGTTGGTTTGGGGCACATCGGCGAAGCAGTGGCCCATCGCCTGAGCGCCTTCGACATGAAGGTCGCCTGGTGGGCGCCGCGCGCCAAGGAGTCGGCCTATCCGCGCGCCGAGAGCCTGATGGCCCTGGCGCGCGAGAGTGACGTGCTCATCGTCTGCGCCCGTCCCGACGCATCCAATCGGCATTTGATCAACAAGGCGGTGATCGAGGCCCTCGGACCGCAGGGGCTGATCGTCAATGTCGCGCGCGGGTCGCTGATCGACGAGGACGCATTGATCGAGGCCCTGAAGTCCGGGACCCTTGGCATGGCCGCCCTCGATGTGTTCGAGACCGAGCCGACGCCGGCGGCGCGGTGGGCGGATGTGCCCCGCACCGTACTGACGCCGCACACGGCCGGCGCGACCCTGGACAGCATTCCGGCCATGGTCAGCCTGACGCTGGAGAACCTGCGCCGGTACTTCCATGGAGAGCCGCTGGCGACGCCTGTCGCGGCCTAACCTGAGAAGGGAACGTGCGCGGCGCGGACTTGATCGTCGCGCTGTGGCCCCTGCTAAGGTGGTCCGAGGATTGGGCGAGCGCGCTGGAGACCTGACATGGCCAAGGTGCTGGGACTGGGCGGGGTCTTCTACAAGGCCGAGGACCCCAAGGCTGTGCGCGATTGGTACGCGCGGGTTCTGGGTTTTGAGATCCATGACTGGGGCGGGGCAGTGTTCGAGCATCCCCGGTCGACCTCGACGACCTGGTCCCCGTTCGCGGCGGACACCCAGTACTTCGCGCCGTCGACCGCGCCGTTCATGATCAATTTCATTGTCGATGATATGGATGGGGTGCTGGCCAAGGCGGCCGCCGAGGGCGTCGAGCCTGTGGGCCGCCAGGACGAGGACGGCATGGGGCGCTTCGCCTGGCTCATAGACCCCGCCGGGGTGAAGATTGAGCTCTGGGAGCCCGTCAAAGGCGACTCCGAGGCACAAGTTTCTCTTGCCAAATCGGATATAAAGATATCTTTATATCCCTATGAAGCTTACCGCCGAACAGGTTGTCGAGGTGCTGCGCGCCGCCGGCGAGTCCACGCGCCTGCGGCTGTTGGCCTTGCTGGCGGCCGAGGAGTTGTCGGTTCTGGAGCTGTGCCGGATCCTCGATCAAAGCCAGCCGCGCGTGTCGCGTCACCTGAAGCTCCTGGCCGAGGCGGGCCTTGTGGAGCGGTTCCCGGACGGCGCCTGGGTGTTCTATCGCTTGGCCGCCAAGTCGCCAGGCCGGTTGCTGGTCGAGCAGGCTCTGGACCTGATCGATGAGGGCGACGAGACCATCCAAGCGGACGCTGACAAGCTGGCCGCCGTTCGGGCCGAGCGCTCGACCGACGCCCAGGCCTATTTCGCTCGCAACGCCGCGCGCTGGAACGAGATCCGATCGCTTTATGTCGACGAGGCCGAGGTCGAGGCTGCGATCCTGCGCGCCACCGGCGAAGGCCCGTTCGACGAGATGGTCGACCTGGGCGCCGGCGCGGGACGCATGCTGACCCTGTTGGGCAAGCGAGCCAGCAATGCGCTGGGCCTGGATCTCTCGCAACAGATGCTGAACATCGCCCGCGACCAGGTTTCCAAGGCGGGTCTGACCGCCTGTGAACTGCGCCACGGCGACATCTTCCGCACCGGCCTGCCGGGGGGCTGCGCTGATCTCGTCACCGTCCACCAGGTGCTGCACTACCTGACCGATCCCGCGACCGCCGTCGCCGAGGCCGCCCGCCTCGTGACGCCTGGCGGCCTGCTGCTGATCGCCGATTTCGCCCCGCACGATCACGAATTCCTTCGCGAGGTTCACCAGCACCGCCGCCTCGGTTTCGACGACGCCGAGATCGTCGCCTGGATCGAGGCTGCTGGGCTTGCCCTGGAAAGCAATATCGCCCTGCCGCCCGCTACGGCTGAGGGGCTGACCGTCAAGATCTGGACGGCGCGCCGTCCCAGCAAGGCATCCCTCGAAAGGAGCGCCGCATGACCCTTCCGCCCACCCGCCGCGTCATCGGCCCCGTGGCTCGCGCCGGCGAGCGGACCGGCCGTCCGCGCGTGTCGTTCGAGTTCTTTCCGCCCAAGACCCCGCAGATGGAAGAGAGCCTGTGGGCGGCGATCACGCGCCTGGCTCCGCTGGACCCGGCGTTCGTGTCCGTGACCTATGGAGCGGGCGGTTCCACGCGCGAGCGCACGCACCGCACGGTCAAGCGCATCCTGGACGAGACCAGCCTGAAGCCCGCCGCGCACCTGACCTGTGTCGGCGCGTCTCGCGAGGAAGTCGATGAGGTCATCCGCGAGTATTGGGAGACGGGCGTTCGCCACATCGTCTCGCTGCGCGGCGATCCGCCTCCGGGCGAGGGCGGCATCGGCGGTGTCTATGTGCCGCGCGCTGACGGTTACGCCAACGCCACAGAGCTGACCAAGGCCGTGCGCGGGATCGCGCCGTTCGAGGTGCTGGTCGGAGTCTAT
The DNA here is from genome assembly GCF_031457805.1 of Caulobacter sp. BE264. Classification (NCBI taxonomy): domain Bacteria; kingdom Pseudomonadati; phylum Pseudomonadota; class Alphaproteobacteria; order Caulobacterales; family Caulobacteraceae; genus Caulobacter; species Caulobacter sp. BE264. The sequence goes on from NZ_JAVDXI010000001.1 coordinate 205,942, forward strand.
CCGGAGAAGCACCCCGAGAGCCCCTCGCTGGATCACGATGTCGACGTCCTGAAGCTGAAGGTCGACGCCGGCGCGACGCTGGGTATCAGCCAGTTCTTCTTCGATCTGGATGCGTTCCTGCGCTTCGTTGACAAGGTGCGCGCCGCCGGGATCACCATCCCGATCGTGCCGGGGATCATGCCGGTCACCAATTTCGTGGGCCTGAAGAAGATGGCCGCCGCCTGCCAGACGGCGATCCCCGCCTGGCTGGGCAATCTGTTCGACGGTCTGGAGCACGACGCCGAGACCCGTCGCCTGATCGCCTGCTCGGTCGCCGCCGAAATGTGCGCCAAGCTGCAGGAACAGGGCTTCGAGGACTTCCATTTCTACACCCTGAACCGGGCGGATCTGGTGTACGCCATCTGCCGGGTGCTGGGCGTGCGCGAGGTGTCGCCGGCCGCGTCGGAGGTCGCCGCATGAAGCGCCTGATCCTGATCGCCGCCGCCTCGCTGCTGGCCCTCGCTCCCGCAGCCCAAGCCGACGACATGCCGGCCAACTGGACCAAGCCGACCAAGCCCTACCGGGTGGTCGGCAACATCTACTATGTCGGCGCCGAGGGCATCTCGTCCTGGCTGATCACCTCGTCCGAGGGGCACGTCGTGCTGGACGGCGGCCCCAACGCCGAGACGGGCAAGCTGGTCGAGCGCAACATCACGGCGCTGGGCTTCCAGCTCACCGACGTGAAGATCCTGATCAACAGCCACGCCCACTACGACCATGCGGGCGGTCTGGCGCAGCTGAAGGCCGATACGGGCGCCAAGCTGTGGATCTCACGTGGCGACGCGCCGGCCATGACGGCGGGCCATCATATAGGCGACAACATCTACGGCGCGACGCCGATGCCCGCCGCCAGGCCTGACCGGACCTTCGGCGACCAGACCAAGTTGAAGCTGGGTGAGATCGCCATGGTGGCCCACCTGACGCCCGGCCACACCATCGGCTGCACGAGCTGGACGACGGCGGTGGTCGAGAAGGGGCGGCCGCTGAACGTGACCTTCCCGTGCTCGCTGTCGGTCGCCGGCAACGTGCTGGTCGGCAACAAGACCCACCGAACCATCGTCGCCGACTATCGCGCCAGCTTCGCCAAGCTGCGCGCCATTCCCACCGACGTCATGCTGCCCGCCCACGAGGAGCAGGGGAACCTGCTGGCCAAGCGCCAGAAGCAGCTGCGCGGCGACGCCAACGCCTTCGTCGACCCGACCGAGCTCGCCCGGTTCGTCGACGCCTCCGAAGCCGCTTTCAACAAGGAGCTCGCGCGCCAGCAGGCGGCGGGGCCCAGCCGATGACCGATCTGTCCATCCGCGCCAACCGCGTGGCCGCGCTCAAGGCCGCCGCGAAAGAGAAGATCCTGATCCTCGACGGCTCCTGGGGCGTGATGTTCCAGAAGAAGGGGCTGACCGAGGCCGATTACCGCGCCGAGCGGTTCGCCGCCTACAACGGCCAGATGAAGGGCAACAACGACATCCTGTGTCTGACCCGGCCCGATCTCGTGGCCGAGCTGCACGACGCCTATTTCTCGGCCGGCGCCGACATCTCCGAGACCAACACCTTCTCGGGGACCACGATCGCCCAGGCCGACTATCACCTGTCGGAACAGGACGTCTGGGACATCAATATCGAAGGCGCGAAGATCGGCCGTTCGGTCGCCGACCGGTGGAACGCTGAGAACCCGGCAAGTCCGAAGTTCATCGCTGGCTCCATGGGGCCGCTGAACGTCATGCTGTCGATGTCTTCGGACGTGAACGATCCGGGCGCGCGCAAGGTCACCTTCGACCAGGTCTATGAGGCCTATCGCCAGCAGGTGGACGCGCTCTACCAGGGCGGGGTCGACCTCTTCCTGATCGAGACGATCACCGACACGCTGAACTGCAAGGCCGCGATCAAGGCGATCCTGGACTGGCGCGACGAGGGTCACGAGGAGCTGCCGATCTGGATCAGCGGCACCATCACCGACCGCTCAGGCCGCACCCTGTCGGGCCAAACGGCCGAAGCCTTCTGGAACAGCGTTAAGCACGCCAAGCCGTTCGCGGTGGGCTTCAACTGCGCCCTAGGCGCGGATCTGATGCGCCCGCACATCGCCGAGATGGCCCGCATCGCCGACACCCTGGTCGCCGCCTACCCGAACGCCGGCCTGCCCAACGCCATGGGCCAGTACGACGAGGAGCCGCACGAGACCGGCCACGCCCTGCACGAATGGGCCAAGGACGGTCTGGTCAACATCCTGGGCGGCTGCTGCGGCACGACGCCGGACCACATCCGCCACGTCGCCGACGAAGTGCGCGGCGTGAAGCCCCGCCAGATCCCCGAGCGCCCCAAGGCCATGCGTCTGGCGGGGCTCGAACCGTTCGAGTTGGCTTAGTGGCTATGGCTGCAAATTCCCTTCTCCCCTTGCGGGAGAAGGTGTCGCCGAAGGCGACGGATGAGGGGTCTCGCCGGCCCTTCAACCGCTGTCTCGCGGCAGCGACGTTTTTCAACCCCTCATCCGACCCGCTTCGCGGGCCACCTTCTCCCGCAAGGGGAGAAGGGATGACTGCTATTGGATCCTGAAATGCGCCCCGTCTTCGTCAACATCGGTGAGCGCACCAACGTCACCGGCTCGGCCAAGTTCAAGAAGCTGATCGTCGAGGGGAACTATCCCGAGGCGCTGTCGGTCGCGCGCCAGCAGGTCGAGGCCGGCGCCCAGGTCATCGACGTCAACATGGACGAGGGTCTGCTGGACAGCCAGCAGGCCATGGTCACCTTCCTGAACCTGATGGCGGCCGAGCCCGACATCGCCCGGGTGCCGGTGATGATCGACAGCTCCAAGTGGGAGGTGATCGAGGCCGGTCTCAAGTGCGTGCAGGGCAAGGCGATCGTCAACTCGATCAGCCTGAAGGAAGGCGAGGCGAAGTTCCTCGAACAGGCCAAGCTGTGCCTGCGCTACGGCGCGGCGGTGGTGGTCATGGCCTTCGACGAGGTCGGCCAGGCCGACACCGAGGCGCGCAAGGTCGAGATCTGCGAGCGGGCCTACAACACGCTGGTCGACAAGGTTGGCTTTCCGCCCGAGGACATCATCTTCGACCCCAACATCTTCGCCGTGGCGACCGGGATCGAGGAGCACGACAACTACGCCGTCGACTTCATCGAGGCCACGCGCCGCATCAAGCAGATGCTGCCCAATGCGCGGGTGTCGGGCGGGGTGTCGAACGTCTCGTTCAGCTTCCGCGGCAACGAGCCGGTGCGCCGGGCGATCCACTCGGTGTTCCTGTACCACGCCATCAACGCCGGCATGGACATGGGCATCGTCAACGCCGGCGATCTGCCGGTCTATGACGACATCGACCCGGTCCTGCGCGAGGCCGTCGAGGACGTGATCCTCAACCGCCCGCAACGCGATCCGAACCAGACCAACACCGAGCGCCTGGTCGAGATGGCGCCCCGCTACAAGGGCGAGAAGGGTCAGCAGCAGGTCGCCAACCTGGAATGGCGCAAGGGCACGGTGAACGAGCGCCTGACCCACGCCCTGGTCCACGGCATCACCGAGTTCATCGAAGCCGACACCGAAGAGGCGCGTCTGGCCGCCGAGCGTCCGCTGCACGTGATCGAAGGCCCGCTGATGGACGGCATGAACGTCGTCGGCGACCTGTTCGGCGCGGGTAAGATGTTCCTGCCCCAGGTCGTGAAGTCCGCCCGCGTCATGAAGCAGGCTGTTGCCTGGCTGATGCCGTTCATGGAGGCCGAGAAGGAAGGCCAGGAGCGCCAGGCCGCTGGCAAGGTGCTGATGGCGACCGTCAAGGGCGACGTCCACGACATCGGTAAGAACATCGTCGGCGTCGTGCTGCAGTGTAACAACTACGAGGTCGTGGACCTGGGCGTCATGGTGCCGGCCGATCGCATCCTCGACGAGGCGAAGAAGCACAAGGTCGACATGATCGGCCTGTCGGGCCTGATTACGCCGTCGCTGGACGAGATGGTGTTCGTGGCCGCCGAGATGGAGCGCCAGGGCTTCGACATCCCGCTGCTGATCGGCGGCGCCACCACCAGCCGCACCCACACGGCGGTCAAGATCGAGCCGGCCTATCGCCGGGGCCCCACGACCTATGTCGTCGACGCCAGCCGCGCCGTCGGCGTGGTCTCGGGCCTGCTATCGCCGGGCGAGCGCGATCGGATTATCGCCGAGACCCGCGCCGAGTATGTGAAGGTCCGCGAGCAGTACGCGCGCGGCCAGACCACCAAGGCCCGCACCTCGATCCAGGAAGCCCGCAAGCGCGCCTTCGCCATCGACTGGAAGGGCTACACGCCGCCCAAGCCGGCCTTCATCGGCACGCGGGTGTTCGAGCCGTCGCTGGCCGAACTGGTCCCCTTCATCGACTGGTCGCCGTTCTTCGCCAGCTGGGAGCTGATCGGCCGCTTCCCGCAGATCCTGGAGGACGACGTGGTCGGCCAGGCCGCCACGGACCTCTATCGCGACGCCCGCGCCATGCTGGACAAGGTGGTCGCCGAGAAATGGTTCGGGGCCAAGGGCGTGATCGGCTTCTGGCCGGCCCAGGCCCAGGGCGACGACATCGTGCTCTACACCGATGAGACCCGCGTGGCCGAGTTCTCGCGCCTGCACACCCTGCGCCAGCAGATGGACAAGGGCGCCGACAAGAGCGGCGAGGCCAAGGCCAATGTCGCCCTGTCGGACTTCGTCGCGCCGATCGGGCAGGGGGCCGACTATGTCGGCGGCTTCGCCGTCACCGCCGGCCACGGCGAGGACGAGATCGTCAAGCGCTTCAAGGACGCCGGCGACGACTACAGCGCCATCATGGCCTCGGCCCTGGCCGACCGCCTGGCCGAAGCCTTCGCCGAGTGGCTGCACCACAAGGCCCGCGTCGAGCTGTGGGGCTATGCGCCTGACGAGGACGCCGACGTCGAGCGCCTGATCGCCGAGAAGTACCAGGGCATCCGCCCCGCGCCCGGCTATCCGGCCCAGCCCGACCACACCGAGAAGGGCACGCTGTTCAGGCTGCTCGACGCCGAGGCGGCCACCGGTCTGCAACTGACCGAGAGCTACGCGATGACCCCGGGCGCGGCGGTCTCAGGCCTGTTCTTCAGCCACCCCAAGGCGCACTATTTCGGCGTCGGCAAGATCGACGCCGACCAGGTCGAGGACTACGCCCGCCGGAAGGGCTGGGATGTCGCCACGGCCGAGCGCTGGCTCTCGCCGATCCTCAACTACGATCCGGCGGCGCGCGCCCAGGGCGCTGCGGCGTGATCGCCTTTTGGGCGTGATCGGGCCTCGTGTGATCTGGAGTTGACCGCGTAGGAAAATCCCTCGAGGGTCCCTCGGGCGCTATGCGCGCTGACGGGGGCATTCGGGGGACTTCATGGACAACGGTGGGACGCCGGCGTCGGGCGAGACGCTGACTTTTGGCCATACGATCAGGCCAGCGGCTTTCGTCGGCCTGAGCTTGAAGAACGGCCTCCTCAACATCATCACGCTCACGCTCTACCGCTTCTGGGGCAAGACAGAGGTTCGGCGACGGGTCTGGTCCCACGTCACGCTCAACGAGGAGCCGTTCGAGTACACCGGCCGCGGCAAGGAGCTTTTCCTGGGCTTTCTGCTGGCGATGTTGGCGGTCGGGGCGCCGTACCTCGCCTTGATCCTGGCCATCCAGTTCGTCAGCCCGCTGTTCACGCTGCTGCTGATCCCGGTGTACATCGGGCTCATCGTGCTGATCGGCATGGCGATCTTCATGACGTATCGCTACCAGGCCAGCCGGACCCGTTGGCGGGGCGTTCGGTTCCACCTGAGCGGCGAGCCCAGCCGGTATGGCTGGAGTTATCTGGGCTACGCTCTGCTAAGCGGGATCACGTTCGGCTGGTACTCGCCGGCCATGACCATGAAGCTGGCGGAAAAGATCTGGAGCGGCATGCAGTACGGCGACCAGCGCTTGAGCTGGGCGCGCGCCTACAAGCACAATCTCTACGGCCCGTTCGCCATCGCGTGGATCGCCGGGATCTTCGGCTACGGCGCGCTCATCGCCGCGATTATCCCCAGTGCGGCCGCCAGCGCGAGCGCCGGAACCGAGCCCAGCGTTCTGCTGTTCTTGCGCTTCTATGCCTACGGGTTCGCCTATGTCCTGTTCCTGATCATCGCTACGGCCGCCTACCATGCCGCGGTGATGCGAGAGATCGCCGCGTCCATCCGCATGGCCGACGCGCGCTTCACGCTGGACGTCAAGGCCGGGGCGCTCATGGGTCTTACGCTCAGCAACATCGCCCTCATCGTCCTGAGCTTGGGGTTCCTGCAGCCGGTGGCGATGGCGCGGACCGTCAAGTTTCTGATCGACCGACTCTCATCGGCGGGAACGGCGCCGCTGATGTCGGCGCACCAGGCGCCGCGCGGGCCCAAGACGGGTGAGGGGCTTGCCGACGCGTTCGACGTCTCCCCGTTCTGACCGCGCGCATGAAGGGTCTGCTGCACGACGGTCTGGTCGCCCGTCCCTGGGCCGTCGAGGTCTCCATTGAGGCGGTGCGTCTGCGCGCGCGTGCGCCTGACGACGCCTCGATCGACCTGGACTGGCCGTTACCCGACGTGCAGGAAACGTTGCGCAGCGACGGTCGCTACAGCCTTTCTCGAAACGAAGAGGATGCGCGGATCATCGTTGAGGCCGACGATTGGCGCGCTCTGTCAGGACGCTCCGGAGCCGCCATCAGGCGGAGCGGCCGCCGGCGGGAGGCGAGGCTGATCAGCAGTCTCACCGTCGCCGGTCTAGGCGTCGCGGCCCTGGTTTTCGTCGGCATCCCCATGGCGGCGCGTCCGCTCGCGCTGAACACGCCCCCGGCGCTTGAGTCGAGGTTCGGCGCCAATATGGAGCGCCAGCTGAGCGTGCCGTTCCGGGCCTGCTCGTCCTCGCCGCGCGGCGCCGCCCTATTGAGCGGTCTCGGCGCGCGGTTGGGGGCGGCGTCGGATACGCCGTTCCCCATCAGGGTGCGCGCGGTCCAGGCCCCCTTCGTCAACGCCTTCGCCTTGCCCGGGGGCACGATCCTGGTCACCGGAGAGCTGATCGCGCGCGCCGAAGGGCCGGACGAGTTGGCGGCGGTGCTGGCCCACGAGATCGCGCATATCGAACGGCGTCACGCAATGCAGGCGGCGTGGCGGGCCATGGGGGCTGGCCTGCTGCTGGACGCGGTCGTCGGCGGCGGCAGCGGAGCAGGGCAGCAACTGATCGTTCTCGCGGGCGGGTTCGCTGATCACCGTTTCAGCCGGGCGCTCGAGGCCGAGGCGGACCAACGCGCGATTGAGCTGCTCCGTGCGGAAGAGATCTCAACCCGCGGCATGGCCGACTTTTTTGGCCGCCTGGCCAATCGTGAAGACACGCTGAAGCTGCGTGCGGCCGCCGAGTGGTTCCAGACCCATCCCGATACGGCGAACAGGGCCGAAGCGGCCCGCCGCGCCATTCGGCCTGGTCGCCCCGCCCTCTCGCAGCAGGAGTGGATCGTGCTGCGTAAGGTCTGTCGGTAGCTGCGAACCCATTTTGTGTAACGGCGTGCGATAAAATGTCTCGCGTCGGGACAGGGTAAGGATTTCCGCAACCGTTGGTATGAACCATGCGCCATCTCGGGGGAGAGAGATGGATCGCAGAAACATCGAGTTGAAGATCTTTGGCCTGATCGCCGGCATGGCGGCGGGCATGATCTTGCTCGCCGGTTTCGCCCTGACCGTCGCGACGCGCCAAGCTGATGTTCGTGAGCGTCAGTATGAGCAAAAGCTCGTGGAAAACGGGCTGAGGCAGCGTGGCCAGGAAATCCAGACGGCCATCAACCCCTATGTCATCTGGGACGAAGCGGTCATCAAGCTCGACAACGCGTTCGATCGGGCTTGGGCGGTCCAGAATGTCGGTGTTTCGGTCGGCGACGTGCTGGGCAACGACGTTGTCTTCGTGCTCGACGCTGGCGACCAGCCGATCTACGGCCGCATCGCGGGTAAGGATGTGCCTCTGAAGCAGTATGCGGCCTACCAGGCTCAGCTTGAGGACCTCGTGGGTCGGGTCCGTGCGATCGAAGCAGACCCCAAAAAGCTCGCCAAGCTGCGCACGGTCCATAAGAGCCGTGTCATCCTGGTCGGAGAGACGCCGATCCTGGCGACTGTTTCGCTTGTCCGCCCGGACCTCAAGGCCAAGACCAGGGGGCCGAGAGCGCCGCTGCTGGTGTCGGGGATTTCCGTCGCCGACAGCGTGGTTCAGGCCTTTTCAGATCGCTTTCTCCTGCACGACGCCCATATCCAGATCATCGCCGCAGGGCGCCCCGACACGGGCCAGGCCCAGCGGGTGATCGGCAAGGCGAGGGACGGGCGCCGGATCGTCATGCGATGGACGCCGCGTCGACCGGGGCAGGATCTCCTGAAATCCGCGACGCCGATCCTCGGCGGCGCGGTGCTGGCGGCGGCCTTCGGCTCGTTCCTGCTGTTCCGCGTAACCCGTCGCGCCGCCAAGAAGCTTCTGCTCTCTGAGGCTGAGGCCAAGCATCTGGCTCTGCACGATCCGCTCACGGGCTTGGCCAACCGCACCTTGTTCACCGACCGGCTGATCCACGCCCACAGCTTGTTGCGCCGCAAGCCAGGACACCTGGGGGTTTTGTGCATCGACCTCGACCGGTTCAAGGAAGTGAACGACAGCTATGGCCATGACGCAGGCGATCAGCTGATCCGCGAGGTCGCTCGACGCCTGAAGACGATCTGCCGCGAGACCGACACCATCTGCCGCCTGGGGGGCGACGAGTTCGCGATCATCCAGCCTGACACCGATCCCGCTGGCGCTGCGGCGTTGGCGCAGCGCGTGGTCGAGGGTCTTTCGGGCGAGGTCGACCTGTCGATCGGTCGTGCGGAGCTGTCTTGCTCCGTCGGCGTCGCGGTGGTGTCAGACGCTGAGCAAGGTCAGGCCGAACTGCTAAGGCAGGCCGACGTCGCGCTCTATCGCGCCAAGGAGGCCGGTCGCGGCCGTTTCGCCTTCTTCGAGCCTGAGATGGACGCAGCCCTGCGCCTTCGGAAGGGACTCGAGCGCGATCTGCGTGCGGCGCTGGAGCGTGAAGCGCTTACCGTCGCCTACCAGCCGCTCACCGACGCCAAGGGCGTCGTGGTCGGGGTCGAGGCTCTGGCGCGCTGGCGTCATGCCGACCGGGGCGAGATTTCGCCCGCGATCTTCATACCGCTCGCAGAGTCCTGCGGCTTGATCTGCCAGGTTGGAGCGGCCGTGTTCCGCCGCGCCTGCTACGACAGCCTGCGCTGGTCCGACCTTGAAGTCTCGGTCAATGTCTCGGCGATCCAGCTTTCCAATCCAGGCTTCGTCGACGAGATCGAGGCGACCCTTGCCGAGACGGGAGCGCGCGCTGATTCCTTCATGCTCGAGATCACCGAGACGGCCCTGCTGAAGGACAGCGACGGCGTCCACGGCGCCTTGCGCCGCCTGAAGCGAATGGGTTTCCGTCTGGCGCTGGACGATTTTGGCACCGGTTACGCCAGCTTGGCCTATCTGCGCCGACACCCGATCGACAAGCTGAAGATCGATCGCTCATTTGTGTCCAGCCTGCCGAACAACGAGGAGTCGATGGCCGTCGCCAGCGCGATCGTCAGCCTGGCCAGATCGCTCGGCTTGAAGACGACCGCCGAAGGCGTGGAGACCAAAGGGCAGTTGGACGCTCTGGTGAAGCTCGGGTGTTCGGAGTTCCAGGGATACCTGCTGGGACGCCCCATGCCGGCCGAAGCAATCTCCGAGGCGCGCGCGTCGTTCAAGGTGCGATAAGCCTCCACGCCCCGCTGCCCATGCGGAAGCTGGTCAAAGGCCCGCATCATCCGCATCCTGTCGCTCACGAAGCACCGGGAGGGGACCATGACAGGATCGGGCTTGAACCGCCGCGCCTTGGGCGCGCTGGCCCTGGGTGGCGCGGCGGCTGGATTGTCGGGTTGCGCGCCGCGTCATGAAACCGACCTCACGCCCAAGGTGCGGCAGTTTCCAAAGGACTTCGTGTGGGGCGTGGCTACGGCGGCATTCCAGACCGAAGGCTCGCAAACGGCCGACGGACGCGGACCCAGCATCTGGGACGTGTTCGAGAGGATACCGGGCCGTATCAAGAACGGCGACACCGCTGCGGACGCCACCGATAGCTATCGGCGCTACCAGGACGATGTCGACCTGATCGCCGGCGCTAGCCTCAACGCCTATCGTTTCTCGATGAGCTGGTCGCGGATTCTGCCGAGCGGGCAGGGACAGGTGAACGCGGCTGGGCTGGATCACTATTCCAGACTGGTCGACGCCCTGCTGGCCAAGGGGATCACCCCCTACGCAACCCTGTTCCACTGGGATCTTCCGCAAGGTTTGCAGGACAAAGGCGGCTGGGCCAACCGCGACACCGCCTTGCGTCTGGCGGACTACGCCCGCGCCGTGGTCGACAAGATCGGCGACCGGCTGAAGAACTACATCATCCTGAACGAGGCGGCGGTGCACACCGTGTTCGGCCATGTGCTGGGCGAGCATGCGCCAGGCCTCAAGGATGCCGCCCTGCTTGGGCCCGTCACGCACCACATGAACCTGGGTCAAGGTCTGGCGATCCAGGCCCTGCGCGCGACGCGGAGCGACCTCGCGGTCGGCACCACCATGGCGCTGCAGCCGTGCCGTCCTGCGGGCGGGCCGCTGGCGTTCTGGAACCGTCTGGCGTCCGACGGCCTCGATGAGATCTGGAATCTCGCCTGGCTGGATCCGCTGTTCAAGGGAACCTATCCGAAAGCGATGGACGAGCCGCTCAAGGGCGTCGTCCGGGACGGCGACATGAAGATCACGCGTCAGCTCGTCGATTTTCTGGGCGTGAACTACTACGCACCAGCCTACGTGCGGCTGGACCTGGCGGCGCCGAGCAAGATCGCCGCCGCCCCCGCGCCCTCTGACGCGGAGCAGGACGCGTTCGGCAGGCACATCGATCCATCCGGCCTGTTTGAGGTGCTGAACCGCGTCCGGCGGGAGTACGGTGCGCCCAAGATGTTGGTCACCGAGAACGGGTGCTCGGACCCGTTCAGCAGCGGGCCCGCGCTCCTGGATGACACCTTCCGCATCAAGTATCTGCGGCGGCATCTTGAGGCGGTGCTGGCCGCGCGCGAGGCAGGCTGCGACATCCGCGGCTATTTCGAGTGGACCCTGATCGACAACTTCGAATGGGACCTCGGCTACACCTCGAAGTTTGGCCTGACCACGATGGAGGCCGCCAGCGGACGCAGGATCCCGAAGGCCTCCTACGGCTGGTACAAGGCCCTGGCGCAGAGCGGGATCTTGCCGTCCTCCCCGTGAGGAGAGGCCTAATCCGCCTTACAGATCAGGACGTCCTTGCCCCCGCGCTTGGCCGGCAGCAGGCTGCCTGCGCAGGGGGCCGGGTTGGCGGGGTCGACGATGATCTCTTTGGACGTTGCGGCCGCAGGCTTCGCGGGGGCGGGCTTGGTCTTCGCCTTCGCCGGCGTGACCGTCGACGCCTCTGCGACGGCAGGCGTTGAGGCCGGCGTGGCGACCGGAGCCTCGGCCGGTGGGGCAGCTGGGGTCGGACGTTCAGGCGGCGCAGCGACGGGATCCGGCGTCGCAGGCGTCGGCGCCGGGGTCGTCGCAGAGGCCGCGTTGAAGTTCAGGGCGCGACCCAGGATCGAGGACTTCATCTCCAGCGTCTTGGCGCGTTTCTCACAATCGCCTGGAGGGCTCCAGCTCATCCACATCTGGGCCAGACGCGCCTTGTCCACCGAACTGGCGCCTTGCCAGATCGCCGCTCCGCGCTTCACCTGAGCGCCGCCATACTCAGAGATCGGACGCGGGCTCGCCTTCTCAGCGGCCGTAATCGCCGAGGCGAAGATCTTGAGGTCCTTCTGGGCTTGCGCGCGCAGTTCCGGATAGGTCTTCAGCGACGCCTCCACGCCATCAGGACCTGGGAAGGCCTTCTCGATGCGGGTCACCTCCGGCATCACCTGGTCATAGAGCGAGGCGTAGCCGCCCAGGGCGCCGTAGCACCAGGCGACATAACCGTACTCGTCGGCCGGCGGCGCATTCGGGCTTTGAGCGCCTGTCTGGCCGTCTTGGGCCAGCAGGGCCAGGGCGAGGAGGAGGGCGTTCGCCATGCGGGCGGAGGTCCTTTCAATCTAAGGGGTCTTGTCACTAAAGCATTTCGGTCCGGATTGGGACCGTAGCGTGGCGATGCGGCTTCATCGTCAAGCGGAGCCTCAACGGGCAAGGCGGCGTTCGGCTCCCGGGGCGCCGACCAGGCGCGCTTTCGCCGCATTGCACTAAAGTCATGTGAACGATCATTCTCATTGTGCTAGAAGCACCAAATGAGGTGATCCGGTCGCTTCGTCGTGCGTATCTCTCTTATCCGTTGCTGGTTTCGAGGCGACCCATGTCCTTCTGGCGCAATATCGCGAGCATCGCCGCCCGGCGCCTGGACCTGGCCGACTGCACCGAATGTCCCGGCGGCCTTCCGGGCGAGGATCCCGCGTTCTCGACGGCCGTGACGGCGCTCGGCGCCAAGCTGGCCAAGGTGGACGGCCGCGCCGACGGTGGTGAGTTCGCCGCTTTCACCGAGGTTTTCCAGCCGGATCCGGCGTCCGAACCCAATATTCATCGCCTGTACGACCTGGCGCGCCAGACGACGCACGGCTTCGAAAGCTACGCCAAGCGGCTGGCCAAACGCTACTCAAGCTGCCCGCAACTGCTGGAAGACGTCGTCGACGGCCTGTTCCATATCGCCAAGTCCGACGGAATGGTCTCTCAGGACGAGCTCGACTACCTCGAGCGCGTGTCAAATCTGTTTGGCATGTCGCCGCTGGCGTTCCGGCGATTGCGCGCGACTCACCTGGGCGTCGACGCCAACGACCCTTACGCCATCTTGGAAGTGCCCCCCGACGCCGACGACGCCACGGTGCGTTCGGCCTGGAAAACAGCCTTGTCCAGCGCGCACCCGGATCGCGCGCGCGCACGCGGGCTTCCGAGCGAGTTCATCGAAGTGGCCGAAGCCAAGGCGGCCGCGATCAATGCGGCGTTTTCCACCGTCATGCGCGAGCGGCGTGAGCTTGGTCTCGCCGTAGCGGGCTAGCCGAGACAATCCGTCTCGCAGCGGGCGTCGAAAAAGGCTTTTCATCCCTCGCGTGGGGGTGTTCAGTTGACGTTCAGCGCTTGTGAACCAACCTGATTGACCATGAGCGTCGATGAAAGGACCCCGATGAGCACTATCGCCTCGCCCTTGCGAAACCTGGCTTGGCTGGCCGGCGCCCTGGCGACGTCGGTCGCGGTGGTCGTGGGCGCGGTGCTGGCGGTCATCTTCGCGGCCACGGTTGTGGTTGTTGGTTTCATCGGCAGCGCCTTGTTCGGCCTCGCCGCTTTTGCGTTCCGGGGCCGCAAGGTCGCCAAGGCTCCCGCCGACGATGGTCTGATCGAAGCGCGTAATGTGGGCGGCCACTCCTGGGTCGCTTACGGCTGGAACGAGCGCTCCTAAGGCTGAGCGCGCCTGATCGGCTCGCCACTGAGCCGAGATCCGTCAACTTACCTCACGTCGCCCTTGCCGCCCGCCGCCGGCTCGCTCATCCTGCCATTCAAACAATTGTTGGGAGGAAGACATGATCGGCGTTGTCGCGACCTTGAAGGTGCAGCCGGCCAAGGCTGCGGAATTCGAAAAGGTGTTCCTGGATCTTGCGGCCAAGGTGAAGGCGAATGAGCCGGGCTGCCTCGTATACCAACTCACGCGCTCCAAGACCGAAGAGGGCGTCTACAAGGTGCTTGAGCTCTATGCCTCGATGGATGCGCTGAAGCATCACGGTGGCACGGACTACTTCAAGGCCGCTGGCGCGGCCATGGGGCCGACCATGGCGGGCGCGCCGGTCATCGAATATCTCGACGCGGTGGAGTAGGGCGCGATGGATCTGGCGTTCTCGGCCGAGGATCTGGCTTTCCAGCAGGAGGTGCGCGACTGGATCGCCACCGCCTATGACGATGATCTTCGTCGTCAGATGAGCCAGTCCAAGAACGGCTATCTGGACAAGGCTGGCCAGGTGAAGTGGCAGAAGAAGCTGGCCGAGCGCGGCTGGGCGGCGCCGGACTGGCCGGTGGAGCTGGGTGGCGCGGGCTTTACGCCCTCGCAGCGCTACATCTTCAACATGGAGATGAGCCTGGCCGGCGTGCCGACCTCCTCGCCGATGGGCCTGAAGATGGTCGCCCCGGTGATTATGGCCTTCGGCTCCGACGCGCAGAAGGCTCAGCATCTGCCGCCGATCCTCAACTCCGACATCTGGTGGTGCCAGGGCTACTCGGAGCCGGGTTCCGGCTCGGATCTGGCCAGCCTGCAGATGCGGGCGGTGCGCGACGGCGACGACTATGTCCTCAACGGCTCGAAAATCTGGACCACCCACGCTCAGTGGGCTGACTGGATGTTCTGCCTTGTCCGCACCTCGACCGAGGGCAAGCCGCAGGAGGGCATCTCTTTCCTGCTGCTGCGGATGGATACGCCCGGCATCCAGATCAAGCCGCTGCCCACGCTGGACGGTCCGCCGGACAACGAGCAGGAGATCAATCAGGTCTTCTTCGACAATGTCCGCGTGCCGGTCGCCAACCGCATCGGCGAGGAGAACAAGGGCTGGACCTACGCCAAGTACCTGCTCGAGTTCGAGCGCGGCAACGCCTATGCGCCCGGCCTGATGAACATGCTCAAGAAGGTCAAGCGCATCGCCGCTCTGGAGCGGGCTGACGATGGCGGCCGTCTGATCGACGACCCGGATTTCCGCAACAAGATCGCCAATCTTGAGATCCAGGTAGAGGCGCTCAACGCCACTGAGCTGCGCATCTTCTCCGGGCGCGGCGCGGGCAAGAACATCGGCCCCGCCTCGTCGATGCTGAAGTGCGTCGGTTCGGAACATCAGCAGGCGATCACCGAACTCACTCTGGAAGCGGTCGGCAATTACGCTGCGCCGTTCGTGCGGGACACTTGGTCGGCTGCAAATGACGGTCGCGCAGGCCCGGACTACGCCGGTCCCGCCGCTCCAGCCTATTTCAACTATCGTAAGGCCTCGATCTACGCCGGCTCGAATGAGATCCAGCGCAACATCATGGCCAAGATGGTGCTGGGTCTTTAGTGGCTCCCGAGGGGCTCAGGCTTGCGCCTGGGCCCCCTTGGATTTGCCAAGCCAACGGATCAGCAGGGGCGGCGCAGCGACTCCGACGACCACGAGCAGCGCGAACCAGATCTTGTTGAAGTCCGTGGCCGGCTGTCCGCTGCCGAACCACGCCAGGGCGTTCAGCGCCGCGCCGACCAGCATCAAGGGGTACGAAGCCTTGAGGTTCGCGACCAGGCGCTCGGCGGGCCAGATTGTCCGCATCAGGGCGGTCATGAACAGGATCACCCCGATCAGCGCCTCGCCAACCTTGTGGTGAATGGTGGGGGAGGTCAGCAGCCCCTTGTAACCCGCGTGCGCCAGGATCGCATGGCCGTGGTCCATGAAGTCCTTCAGCAGGAATACGGCGGCGAAGATCCCCGCCGCCAGCATGATCCACCAGTTCGCCGGCTTGCGAGCCATGGCCGTCCCTCCCATTTCCACCGCGCCGGTTCTCGCGTCGCCGACGCGCCGGCGCAAGACTTCTCACGCGGAACCGTAGCCGTTGCAGTTTTTCTGCCTTGGCTTAGCTCTCGAACGCGTGTTTGAATTTTGGTTAAAGTTTTCTCGCTTCTGGAGCCCCCATGTCGCTCGACGCTCTTTTCCAGCCCTTCGAGTTCAAGTCGCTGAAGCTGCCCAACCGGGTGGTGATGGCGCCGATGACCCGATCCTTCTCGCCGGGCGGCGTGCCGACCGACGAGGTCGCCGCCTACTACCGTCGCCGCGCCGAGAACCAGGTTGGCCTGATCGTGACCGAGGGAACGGGCGTCGCGCGTCCGGCCTCGCTGAACGACGCCAACGTGCCGCGCTTCCACGGCGAGAAGGAGCTGGCGGCCTGGAAGAAGGTGGTCGACGAGGTTCACGCCGCCGGCGGCAAGATCGCGCCGCAGCTTTGGCACGTGGGCGCCGCCAAGGGTAAGGACGTGCTGGGCAAGGTCGACAGCCCCTCGGGCCTGTCCAAGGCCGGCGGCAACCCCTTCACCGAGCCGATGACCGACGCCGAGATCGCCGACACCATCCAGGCCTTCGCCACGGCTGCGGCGGACGCCAAGCGCCTGGGTTTTGACGCCATCGAACTGCACGGCGCCCACGGCTATCTGATCGACCAGTTCTTCTGGTCGGGCACCAACGTGCGTAGCGACGCCTGGGGTGGTCCGACGATCGGCGAGCGGGGCCGCTTCGCCGCCGAAATCCTCAAGGCTGTGCGCGCGGCGGTCGGGCCGGACTATCCGGTCATCATCCGCCTGTCGCAGTGGAAGCAGCAGGAATACACCGCCCGTCTGGCGCAGACGCCGCAGGAGATGGAGGCCTGGCTGCAGCCGCTGGCTGACGCCGGCGCCGATATCTTCCACTGCAGCCAGCGTCGCTTCTGGGAGCCGGAGTTCGAGGGCAGCGACCTGAACTTCGCCGGCTGGGCCAAGAAGCTGACCGGCGCCCCGACCATCACGGTCGGTTCGGTCGGCCTGTCGGGCGAGTTCATCGCCGCGTTCGGCGGGGAGGGCAGCCAGCCGACCTCGATCGACAACGTCATCGGCGGCCTGGAGCGCGGCGAGTACGACATGGTCGGTGTCGGCCGCGCCCTGTTGCAGGACCCGGAGTGGGTCACGAAGATCCGCGAAGGCCGCTCGAACGAGTTGAAAGCGTTCGAACGCGCCGCGCTCGGCACGCTGTACTAACCCCCTTGTTCCGGGGCTGTCCGCAGGGACAGCCCCGGCGCATCGTCACCGCCGCTCTTGGGAGGTGAACGATGTCCTGGCTGCCCTATATCGCAGGCCTTCTGGCCGTGCTGGCCGTGGCCCTGCTGATCGCCGGATCATTCCTGCGCGAAGAATAGCCAGCTTCAGGCGTTGAAGTTCAGCTTCAGGCCTGGGCGCGGCCACCGCGCCTTATAGAGTTTGCCGGTGCCTGACGCGGTGATCCACGCATCGCGCATGTCGGCCCCGCCAAAGCAGATGTTTGTCACGATCACATCCGGGAACGCGTAGTGCTCGGTTGAGCCGTCCGGGCTGAAGGCGGTGATCCCGCCGTTGATGATCGTCGCCACGCAGACCTTGCCGTCCGCCTCGACGGCCAGACTGTCCAGCAGCTGATAGCCCGGCAGGTTGCAAACCACATTGCCCGGAAGCAGCGGGACAGCGTCGGCCAGAACGCCCGGCGAGGCGACATCGAACGACCACAGCCGTCCCAGCATAGTGTCAGCCATATAGACGGTCTTCTCGTCGGGCGAGAGGCCCACACCGTTGGGCGAGACGAAGTGATCGCGCCAGCGGGTGATCTTGGAGCCGTCGGGCAGGGCGTAGTACAGCGCGCCATACTTGCGGCCGTCGGGCGTCGAACAGCCATGGTCGGTGAACCAGAAGCCGCCCTGCTTGTCGAAAACCAGGTCATTGGGGCCGACCAGCGGCTTGCCGTCGCATTCAGCGTAGAGCGTCGTGACCGCGCCCGTCTTCAGGTCCACGCGCTGGATGGAGCCGCCGACGTGGGTTGGCGGCGTGGGGCCGGGAATGTTCAGCCCGTTGGCCTCGAAGAACTGGAAGCTGCCACCATTGTTGGTCACGTAGATCGCGCCGTCCGGCCCGATCGCCGCCCCGTTGGGGCCGCCGCCGGTCTCGGCCACGGTCTCCTTGCGGCCGTCCGGCCAGACGCGGGTCAGGCGCTGTTCCTGGATCTCCGTCAGGATCACCGAGCCGTCGGCCATGGCGATCGGGCCCTCGGGGAACTGCAGGCCTTCGGCCACCAGCTGGATATCCATGTCACATCTCCCTGCGCGCCTCTGACGGGCGATGGCTGAGACTATAAACGCGCGTTTGAATCTGGCCAGGGTGACTTGCGCCGCGTGCTTATTCGCGGTGAGTCGGGGTCAGACTTGCGTGTAAGGGATTCTGGGATGCGCTCTTCCGTTTTGGCCGCGGCGGCGATGGGTCTTGTGGTGGCCGGGTGTGGAATGAAGGTTCCGTTCCTGCCGCACAAGCCCGCCATGATCTCGGCTCCCAAGCCGCCGAAGCCGGCCCGGAAGGCGGTGGCGATGCCGACGCGCCCCAGTTGCCCGGCCATGAAGGACGCCGAGTGGAAGCCAGTGCTCGACGCGGCCATCCACAAGGCGTTCGATCGCACCCTGCGCAAGCGCTACCGGGACACCGCCGTTCAGTTCCGCACCGGATGGAGCCGGGATGACCGCGACAATGTGGTCGTCACCGCGCACCGCATCGGGCCGGCCGGCTACACCTTGCCTGAGCCTGGTAAGGGCGGCGAGGTCGAGGTTGTCTTCCGTCCGTGCACCGGCGAGGTTCTCAAGAGCCGCAAACTGGCCAACCTCGAGCGCAAGCCGCGCCCGCTCGCGTTGGCTCCCGCGTCGAACTAGAGCGTGACGCCGAAACGGGGACGGTTTCGGCGCGCGAGGCTCTAGCGCCGCTCCAGCACCCTGAAGACGAAGGCGTAGTCATCGCCTTCGCCGGCGGGATGCTCCTCGCGCCGGACTTCGGTCCAGTGGCTCTCGTCAAACGCGGGGAAGCGTACGTCGCCCTCGACCTCGGCGGCCACCTCGGTGAGGTAGAGGCGCTTGGCCTTGGGCAGCGCCAGTTCGAACAGGGCGCTGCCGCCGATCACGCAGACCTCGTCAGCGCCGTCGTCGGCGGCCTGTTCGCGCGCGATCTCGACCGCCTCCATCCAGGTCTCGCAGGCCACCGCGCCCGCGGGCTCGAAGCTCTGGTCGCGGGAGAGAACGATGTTGGTGCGACCGGGCAGCGGCTTGCGGGGCAGGCTGTCCCAGGTCTTGCGGCCCATGATGATGGGCTTGAACAGGGTGTTGGCCTTGAACAGGGCCAGGTCCGACTTCAGGCGCCAGGGCAGGTCGCCGTCGCGACCGATCACCCCATTGGCGGCGCGGGCGACGACAATGGCGAGGGTGGGCATGCTCATGCCTCCTGATTAGCGAGCGTTGCTTCTGTACGCCATGCCTTGATCCCAAACTGAACGTCGATAACTCTGCGCGTCTAAGAGCAAGGATCGGGGAGAGGCGCGATGTCTGGAACGGCGTTCGAGATGCACATGGCCCGGACGGGCGGCGTCGAGGTGCTGAAGGGGCGCGAGGTCGCCCTGCCGCCACCCGGTCCCGGCGAAGCGCGGGTAGCGATCGAGGCCGCCGGGGTCGCCTTCGCCGATATCGTCATGCGCACGGGTCTCTATCCGGGCGTGAAGGCCCCGGTTACGCCGGGCTATGACTTCGTCGGCCGGATTGAGGCGCTGGGCCCCGATGTTCAGGGCTTCGAGGTTGGCCAGCGCGTCGCCGCCTTGACGGTGACGGGCTCCTACGCCACGCGCCGCAATATCGAGGCGCGCTACCTGGTGGCCGCGCCCGAGGCGGCGCCGGCTGAGGCCTTGGTCGCGGGCGTGCTGAACGGGCTGACGGCCTGGCAGATGTTTCACCGCGTCGCTCCCCCCGCGCCTGGCGAGTGGGTCCTGGTCCACGGCGCGGCCGGGGGCGTGGGTGGCCTCCTTCTGGAACTCGCCCGCCTGTCAGGCGTCCGGGCTATCGGAACGGCCTCAGCGGGCAAGAAGGCCGAGGTCGAGGCCAAGGGGGGCGTCCACGTCGACTACCGCACCGAAGCCGTCGCTGAGCGAACGCTGGCCATCTCGGGCGGCGGCGTGGTCGCGGCGTTTGACCATGTGGGCGGTCCGCACCTGAAGGCCGCCTCGATGGCCGCGTTGCGCGATGGCGGCACGGCGGTCCTCTACGGCGGCTATGACGCCACCAAGGGCGGCAAGGCGCGTCCCGCAGCCATGATCAAGATGCTGCTGGCCGATCGGCTCTCGGCGCTGAAGCTGTTCAGCGGCAGCCGGGGCGTTGTCGGCTACAACGTCACGTCGTGGCGCAATGCGCGGCCCGGGCCCTATCGCGAGGATCTGGCCAAGGTGTTGGGCTTGATCGCCGACGGCGCGATCCAGCCAAAGATCGCCAAGGTCTTTCCGCTCAGCGAGACCGGCGAGGCTCAGGCCCTGCTGCAGTCGGCCAAGCTGGCGGGGAAGATCGTGTTGAAGCCTTAGGGCTATTTCCCCATGCCATCCCAAACGGACATCCGCGTCATCCACTCGACCATTGGTAGCCGGTCGATATCGCGCCTTGAGTAGCCGCGAGCTACAAGCACGTCGTCAGTTTCGGCAATGAAATCGGTGAAACGCCCCCATATGTATGAGGGGCCCTCAGCATCCAGCTTACACTCTGTGTTTAGCCAGTTTCGAACGACGGTTAGAGCTTCCGCTGGGTCGTCGGCGTGGGCCTCGATGTCCGAATTAGATAGGTCCGAAATCGCCGCCTGATAGCGGTAGCGTTCCGTCTCCAAGATCAAGCAGCGCTTATCTGACCACGGCGGCCCCCTGAACCGCTTGCAGCCGATATCCAGGCCCAGCTCAAGGGGCATGTTCAGTCTGAATAGTTCTCCAGCACGTTCGGCGCGAATTCGCGACAAGTCGTGGATGGCGAACTTCGAAGCTTCGATCAGCTCTATGATTTTTTCGATGCGTGGCTCGGACCCATCCAGCCGCTCGACGGCGATGCGAGGCTCGAGGCCCAGATAATAAATGCAGAACAGAATGGCCCTGAGCAGCGGCTTGTAGGCGTCATCAAAAGGGCAATTTATGAAGACGCTACGCTCAAAGGCCATAGAGCGGCTCAACCCTTTGGCGGAAAGGGATCGTTGCCGTAACTGTTTCGTGACCGAATAGTACCGTCAGTCCGATGGATATAAAGCTCCGCGCCTTCCTTCTGGGCGAGCGCCTTCCCATGCTTAATTGCCGCCTCTTGGGTGGGAAAGGTCTTGGAGGCGCGCGCCGCCCCGGTGGCTCTTACGCTCCAGCCACCCCGGATCGCCGGTACAACATGCTGCCCTTTGGACATTGGCCTCTCCTTGGACAACCTAATATAGCGCTACCCAAGTCAAACCGAAACCTCGGCCTTGATGTGCGGGTGGGCCTGGTAGCCCTCCAGCGTGAAGTCCTCGTACGCGAAGCCGAAGAGATCGCGCTTGTCGGCGATCTTCATCGTGGGGAAGTCGAACGGCTCGCGGGTGAGCTGCTCGCGGGCCTGGTCGAGGTGGTTCAGATAGAGGTGGGCGTCGCCGAAGGTATGGACGAACTCACCGGGCTGCAGACCCACCACCTTGGCGACCATCAGGGTCAGCAGAGCGTAGCTGGCGATGTTGAACGGCACGCCCAGGAAGACATCGGCGCTGCGCTGATAGAGCTGGCAGCTCAGTTTTCCATCCGCGACGAAGAACTGGAACAGACAGTGGCAGGGCGGCAGGGCCATGTCGTCGACATCGGCCGGATTCCAGGCGGTCACGATATGGCGGCGGCTGTTCGGATTGGTCTTGAGGTTCTCGACCAGGGCCGAGATCTGGTCGATCACCCGGCCGTCGGGCGTGGCCCAGGAGCGCCACTGCTTTCCGTAGACGGGCCCGAGGTCGCCGTTCTCGTCGGCCCACTCGTCCCAGATGCGCACGCCGTTGTCCTTGAGATAGGCGATGTTGGTGTCGCCCTTCAGGAACCACAGCAGCTCGATGATGATCGAGCGCAGATGCAGCTTCTTGGTCGTCAGGACCGGAAAGCCCTTGGCCAGATCAAAGCGGATCTGGCGGCCGAACACGCCCAGCGTTCCCGTGCCCGTGCGATCGCCGCGCTGGACGCCGTTGTCCAGGATGTCGGCTAGCAGGTTCAGGTACTGCCGCTCAGGGTGGTCAGCGTCAGCTTTGGGGGCTTGGATCGGGAGGATGGCGTTCATCGAGACACCAGTAGAAGGGGGTGTCTCGGTTTGCCCTGAAAGCGTCGCGCGCGCGATCTGCGCCTCGGCATCATACATTGCTGACCCCCACGCTGCCGCGATCGTTCCACAGTGATTGTTGATTCGTTAACAGCTGGTGTGGCTAACCCGCGAAGCCGCCTTCGTCGAGGAATGCCTGCTCGGCCTCGGTGGTCTCGCGGCCCAGGCTGGGGTTCCGGTGTGGGAAGCGACCGAAGCGGGCGATGATGTCGCGATGGATAAGCGCATACTTCATCGACTCTTCGTCGCCTGTGTCTGCCTGTAACGTGGCGAACAGCTGGACGCTGAACTCCTGGTCGACCAGCGACTCCGAGTGCTCAAACGGCAGGTAGAAGAATCGCCGGAGCTCCAGGGGCAGGACGGGATCCTGGTCATGGCCGGCGGCGATGGCCTCGCGAGCGAACATCCGCGCCAGCGGGTCGGTGGCGAAGGCGTGCGGCGTGCCGCGGTACATGTTGCGCGGGAACTGATCGAGGAGGATCAGCAAGGCCAGGGCGCCTTCCGGCGTCTGGTTCCAAGCGTCGTACTTGCGCATCGAGGCGCGATAGTGGGTCTGCTCGAATTTCAGAGCGATCGCGGCGTCGAACGCCGGGTCCTTGGCGAACCACTTGTTGGGGCCGGCGTTGCGCCAGAAGCCGACGATATCGTTGGGGTGCGCGCTCATCCTGGCTCCGTTCAAGCTCGGTTCATCCGGCGAGTCCGATGCTGCTATCAAGGGACAAGCCCGGGCCGCGCTTCAAGGCCCTTCGGAGCAGGAAATGAAACGTCTGATCACGACCGCGATGATGCTCTCGCTGATCGGAGGTGCGGCCGCCGAGGCCGGCGCCGCCGGGGCGGTGGTCGCCCAACAGCAGCAAGCCCAGCGCGAGCAGCGCGACGGCGGTCCGCGCGGCGATCGAGGTGATCGCGGCGGTCGGCCCGGTGGAGAGCGTGGGGGCGAACGCGGGGGGCAGGGCGGCTGGAACCGGGGTGGCGACCGCCCGCAGCCGCAAGTCCAGCAGCAGGACCAGGGCGGCGGCGGTTGGAATCGTGGTGATCGCGTTGATCGTGGAGAGCGCGGCGATCGCGGCGGTCGGCCGGACGGAAGCGGCGGCTGGAACCGTGGCGGTGATCGTCCTCAACCCCAACCTCAACCCCAACCTCAACCCCAACCTCAACCCCAACCGCAGGCGCCCGTCGGCAATGGCGGGAGCAGCGGCTGGAACCGTGGCGACGACAACACTCGCGGCGGCAGCGGCTGGAACCGCGACAACAATGGTCGCGGAGAGTATCGCGGAGACCGGAACGAAAACCGCGGTCAGGATCGCGGCCGTGACCGTGACGACCATCGGGGGCGTGACAACAACCGCTGGGACAATCGCGGCGGGTGGGATCGCGGCGGTTGGGACCGCGACGACCGTCGCCCAGGCTATGGCCAGTATCGTGACCGCGATCGGGGGCGTCAGCACTATGATCGTGGCTACTATCGTCCGAGCTTCCGGTCGGTTCAGCGCTACCGCGCCCCGGCCTATCGCTATCCCAGCGGCTGGTACGCCCGAGCCTGGTCGTTTGGCGACTACCTGCCGTACGGCTGGTACACGCCGTCCTACTATCTGGACTCCTGGCGTTACGACCTGCCGCGGCCGCCGATCGGGTGCGAATGGATCCGGGTCGGCGACAACGCTCTGCTGGTCGACGTTTGGAGCGGTCAGATCCTCAGCGTCTACTACGACCTGTTCTGGTGATAGCGGATCACTGGTGACTTGGGGCGGAGGCGAGAGCTTCCGCCCCTTTTCATTTGGCCGGTCTCGCGGCCGCAATTTTCGCGTTTGCGAAAGAGCGCTGCGTGCGGCGCCGCATAGCGCGGGTCTTCGGGAGCGCGTAAAAGGGGTCTCGAAGGCTCTCGCATTTCTGCGTTATGTCGGCTTCGCCTTGACGAAACGGCAAAAAAACGCTCAAACGCCCGGCCTTTGTCGCTTTGCTGTTGCGCCGAGCGGCCTCGATTGACCAGTCTTGGAGAAAAAACATGCGCGTCTACTACGACCGCGACGCTGATCTGGCCCGCATCCTGGACCGGAAGATCGCCATCGTAGGCTATGGCAGCCAGGGCCATGCCCACGCGCTCAACCTTCGGGACTCGGGCATCAAGAACGTAGCCGTCGCGCTGCGCGCCGGTTCGCCGACCGCCAAGAAGGCCGAAGGCGAAGGCCTGAAGGTCATGACCGTGGCCGAAGCCGCCGCCTGGGCCGACCTGATCATGATCCTGGCGCCCGACGAGCATCAGGCCGCGATCTACAAGAACGAGATCGCCCCCAACATCCGTGACGGCGCGGCCCTGCTGTTCGCCCACGGCCTGAACGTCCACTTCGGCCTGATCGAGCCCAAGGACACCATCGACGTGCTGATGGTCGCGCCGAAGGGCCCGGGGCACACCGTGCGCGGCGAGTACCAGAAGGGCGGCGGCGTGCCCTGCCTGATCGCGGTGCACCACAACGCCACGGGCAACGCCCTGGATCTGGGCCTGGCCTACGCCTCGGCCATCGGTGGCGGCCGCTCGGGCATCATCGAGACCAACTTCCGCGAAGAGTGCGAAACCGACCTGTTCGGCGAGCAGGCCGTCCTCTGCGGCGGCACGGTCGAACTGGTGCGCGCCGGCTTCGAAACCCTGGTTGAAGCCGGCTACGCGCCGGAAATGGCCTATTTCGAGTGCCTGCACGAGCTGAAGCTGATCGTGGACCTCATGTACGAAGGCGGCATCGCCAACATGAACTACTCGATCTCAAACACGGCCGAGTACGGCGAGTACGTGACGGGTCCGCGCATCATCACGCCGGAAACCAAGGCCGAGATGAAGCGCGTGCTGGAAGACATCCAGTCGGGCAAGTTCGTCCGCGACTTCATGCTGGAGAACGCCGTGGGCCAGCCCAGCTTCAAGGCCACGCGTCGTCGCTCGGCCGAGCACCAGATCGAAGAGGTCGGCGCTCGCCTGCGCGGCATGATGCCCTGGATCGCCAAGAACAAGCTGGTCGACCAGGCCAAGAACTAAGCTTCTTTCCCAGAAGATCCCACGAAGCCCCCGGTCCTCCCAGGCCGGGGGCTTTTTGTTTGTGGGTTGCACAGGATCCGTCCGCGTGCATACTGAACTAAATGGTTCAGCAATTTACCGCCCGTCTCGATGTTTCCTTCGCCGCCCTGTCGGATCCGACGCGGCGGGGCGTGCTGGAGCATCTGGGGCGCGGAGAGGCCTCGATCACGGATCTGGCCGAGCGGTTCGGCATGACCCTCACGGGCATGAAGAAGCACGTCACGCTCCTCGAGGAAGCGGGCTTGGTGACCACCCGAAAGGTTGGGCGCGTCAGGCTCTGCCGTCTGCAGGACGGCGGGCTGGAAGCAGAAGCGGCGTGGATCGAACGATATCGCCAGCGCTGGGCGCTGCGGTTCGACGCGCTGGACGAGATCGTCGAGGATTTGAAGCAGAAGGGCGACTTGAATGGCCGGCAAGAATAAAACCGTGGTCGAGCGCAGGTCGGAATGCGAACTGGTGGTGACCCGCCTGTTCGAGGCCCCGGTTGAGATCGTCTTCGAGGCCTGGTCCAAGGCCGAGCTCTTTCAGCGTTGGTGGGTTCCCAAGGCGTTGGGCGTGCCTCTGCGAGCCTGCGAGATGGATGTCCGCACCGGTGGCGGCTATCGCCTGGAGTTTGGGCTCGACGCGGCCAACGCCATGGCGTTCTACGGCAAGTACACGGACGTGACGCCGCCCTCGCGGATCGTCTGGACCAATGAAGAGAGCGGCGAGATCACCGTGACGACGGTGACGTTCGAGGATCGGGCCGGCAAGACGTTGCTGACGCTCAGCGAACTCTATCCCAGCAAGGAGGCCTGCGATGAGGCCCTCCAGGGTTCCGCCGCAGGTCTGCCGGTCCAGTTCGAGCAACTGGATGAGCTTCTGCCGGAACTGGTGGCCTGAGATCGACAGGGGAGAGGGCGGGCGTTTGTGGGTTGCGCGGTTCCGCGTCGCACGGGAAGGTCCCGGCCTGTCCCGCTCGGGAATGACGAAGGAGACGCTCCATGAAACGCCTGCTCGCCGCCATGATCGCCGGCGCCGTCCTGTCGGTCGCCGCCGTCCCGGCCTTCGCCGAAGAAGTCGCCTACAAGCTGGACTCGTCGCACACCGAGACCTTCTTCTCGATCGACCGGATGGGCTTCACGTCTATCCTGGGCCTGTTCGCCCAGTCAGAAGGGACGATCTGGCTGGACGAGGCCGCGCCCGAGAAGTCGCGTGTCGAGGCGACCGTTGCGGTCGGCAGCATTCTCACCGCCAACACCGCGCGTGATGAACATCTGAAGGCCGAGCGCTGGCTGAACGCCGCCAAGAACCCGACCATGACCTTCAAGTCGACCAAGGTTGAGAAGACGGGCGACACGACCGCCAAGGTCACCGGCGACATGACCGTGATGGGCGTGACCCAGCCCGTCACCCTGGACGTAAAGCTGAACAAGATGGGCGTCGGCAACAATCAGAAGAAGCAGGCCGGCTTCACCATCACCGGCCAGATCAGCCGAAAGGCCTTTGGCCACACGATCGGCGCCGGCGCGATCGGCGATGCGGTGAATATCCGTATCGAGGCCTTGGCGGTGGCCCAGTAGGGCTAGCCCAGGACAAACACAGGGCCCCAGGCGACCTGGTAGCGGCGCTCGCCGGTCGACAGATGCGGGCGCAGCTGCCAGGCCCCAGGTTTGAGGGCTGCGGCCGCGCGGTCTTCCAGATAGGTCGCGGTCAGCACTTCGCCGCCGGGCTCCGATACCGAGAACTGGCGGATCGCCGGCGTCGCAAAGGACAAAGCGCGGGCGATCTCGTCGGTTGACCGCACGCGCAGCGGCGCGGGGCCGGCCAGGCGCGCGCTGACCTCTGCGTAAGCGCCGACGGCGATGACGCGGGGGCCCTGGCGAAAGACGCCATAGCCGACATGGGTGAAGCCCGGCGCCAGGAGATTGGCGCGGTGGCCGGGGCTGGTCTTCCACTGGTTCATGATCTGATCGTAGGTGACGGCGCTGGCGGCGTTGCGGCGCATGGCGATGTTCTCGCCCGGCGCGCCGACCAGATCGCGCGCGAACAGGCCGACGCGACCTGCCGGCGAGAATCCTTCGCGGGTGACGTGCTCGAACACGCCCGTCATCGCGATGTCGGCCGCGTGCGCGCGGGCGGCCAGACGCAGCCCCTCGTCCCAGGCCAAGGCCGCAGGGCCCTGGCGGCGGCGATAGAGGTTGTTGAGGTCGAGCAGGGTCTCTTCAAACGCGGGATCGAAGTCACCGCCGGGGGGATCCGACAACAATGTGCGCAAGCGGCGCTCGTAGGCTATCCAGGGCGCGGCCGGCGCCGCGAGGGCCGGGAAGGCGGCCAAGGTCAGGCCGGCGGTCAGCAAGCTTCTACGCGCGATCGTCCGCATTCGATCTCCAACGGCCTAACGTCAGGCCCAGCATTGACACCCGCCCCTCGCGACCAGACCTAAGGGCCATGAAACCTGTTCGTTCCCTGTGGCTGGCTGGTCCCGACGCCTGGCTCCCCGATTTCGACATCCAGGCCTCGCGCCAGCGGGCGCTTTGCCTGGAGGCCGGGCTCGAGGCCCTGGTCCCCGCCCGCATGCCTGTCGGCGATACCGGCGACGAACTGGAGGCTAGACAGTTCTACGCCGAGCGCATGGCGCAATTGCGCCAAGCCGACGCCGGGGTGATCAATCTCACCCCATTCCGGGGGCCTACGGCGGACACTGCGACGGTGTTCGAGGCCGGCGTGCTGGCGGGACTTGGCAAGCCGACGTTCGCCTACATGAACGTGACCAGCGAGTTGCGCGCGGAGTACATCGCTCGTGTCGATGCGGACCTTGGCGCGACCTTGGATGAGAATCGGGTCTGGCGGGACGCTGAGGGATGCATGATCGAGGATCATGGCCTGCCGGAGACCGTGATGCTTTGGGGCGAGGCGAGGCGTCTGTTCGTGATCGTCACCGACGATCCGTTGCGAGACCTCACGGGCCTGGAGCTGTGCCTGGAGGCGCTGGCCCTCTACGCGGAATAGCGCGTTTGACTTGAGTTGGGTCAAGGTGAGCCTGTTTAGGGGCCGCATCTTGGCCGCACGGGCTGGAGGGACGACCATGACAATCGGGAAGCTGCGCAGCGCCTTGGTTTTGGGTGCCATGCTGGCCATGGCGACCGCCAGCGCCGCCGCGCCGGATCAGGATCCGGTGGCCCGAGGCAAGACGATCGTGACGCGAAACTGCGCCGCCTGTCATGCGGTGGAGACAAGCGGCGACAGCCCGAACCCGACGGCGCCCCGCTTTCGCCAACTACAGGAGCGATACGACGTCGAGGCCCTGGCGGAAGGGCTGGCCGAGGGTTTGACCGTGGGGCATGGCCCGATGCCCGAGTGGACCTTTCCGCCCGAAGACGTGACGGCGATCGTGGCCTATCTGAAATCGATCCAGACGCGGGCTGGGGCGGTCACAACCCCGCCCAGCGAGCCGCGTCCCTAACTACCAGGGCAGGTTCGTCTCGCCGCGTAGAATGGCTTCGGCCTCGACGGTGTGCTTTCCCCCGTCGCGATCGTGCATGACGAGCGGCGGCAGAAGCACTAACGGCGCCCTGCCGGTCTTGATCGCGCGCACGATCACGCGCTTGGCCGGCGCATCGACGAACGGGGCTACGGGACGGATCCGGAAGGAGCCCGCCTTCGGCGCCAGCAAGGCCAGAATGTCGGCTAGCCGATCGGCGCGATGGATCATGGTGATGCTCCCGCCCTCGCGCACCGCCTTCAAGCAGAACCCCGTCCAGGCCGCCAAACCGCCGTCCGCCATCCAGGCTCCGCTCTTAGCGGGCGAGGGCGCACGCAGGGCGTTGGGGTCGTCGAAATAGGGCGGATTGGCCATCACGGCGTCGAAGACCGGCAGATTCAGAGCGCGGAAGCCCGCCTCGACGTCGCCCTTCATCACGCGCACGCGCGCCGCCAAGCCGTTCAGGGAAACGTTCTCGCCGGCCAGCAAGGCGGCGGCGTCGTCGCGTTCGACGCCCTGGAACAGCGCGTCCGGTCGGCGAGTCGCCGCCGCCAACAGGGCGCCTCCGACTCCGCAGCCGGGCTCGAGCACCCGTTGGCCCGGCATCGCGTCGCAGGTCGCCGCCAGCAGCGCGGCGTCCATGCCGGGCCGGTATCCATCCGGCGCCTGACGGAGCCGTACCCGGCCGCCCAGAACCCGATCCTCGGTCACACCTAAGTCGTTCAATGCTCGTCAGGCCTTGTGCTCGCCTTGACCCTGACCTATCCCGCCACCATTGTCCCTCGCAATGGTTCGTGGGGGGCCGCTTTAAGGAGAGCATGGTTTTGGACGCAGCCGCAGCGACCCTGCCCCGGAAGTCGGGATCGGTGGATCGTCTCGTGCGCCTCGCCGAGGCCGACATGGCGGGCGTCAACCGTCTGATCACCGATCGCATGCAGAGCGATGTGGCGATCATCCCCGCCTTGGCCGAGCATCTGATCGCCGCTGGCGGCAAACGCCTGCGTCCGCTGATGACCGTCGCCGCCGCCCGGCTGGCCGGCGCCGACAACGACCATTTCCAGAAGCTCGCCGCCGCCGTCGAGTTCATCCACACCGCCACCCTGCTGCATGACGACGTCGTCGACGGCAGCCAGCTGCGTCGCGGCAAGGTCGCCGCACACCTGATCTGGGGCGGCGCCCAGAGCGTGCTGGTCGGCGACTTCCTGTTCGCGCGCGCCTTTGAGCTGATGGTCGAGACCAACTCGATGAAGGCGCTGGAGATCCTGGCCCGCGCCAGCCGCGTCATCGCCGAGGGCGAGGTCCTGCAGCTGATGCGCAGCCACGACCTGAACCTGTCGCAGGCTGTTTATCTCGAGATCATCCAGGCCAAGACGGCTGAGCTGTTCGCCGCCGCTTCGGAGGCTGGCGCGGTTTCGGCGGGCGTCGACGCTGCGAAGTCCCAGGCGTTGCGAGACTACGGTCTCAACCTCGGCTTGGCGTTCCAGCTGGCCGACGACGCCCTGGACTATGGCGGCGCGACCGAGACTCTGGGCAAGAACGCCGGCGACGACTTCCGGGAAGGCAAGGCCACGCTGCCGCTGCTACTGGCCATCGCCCGTTCGGGCCCGCGCGAGGCCGAGTTCTGGGAACGCGCCATCGGTCGTCGCGAACAGACCGAGGCCGACTTCCGCCGCGCGCGTGAGCTGATCATCGGCTCGGGCGCGCTGGATGCGACCCTGGACCTGGCCGCCGACTACGCCGATAAGGCCAAGGCCTCGCTGGCGATGTTCCCGGCCAACGACTGGCGCGAGGCGCTGGAGGAGCTGGCCGACTTTGCGGTCAGCCGCCGCGCCTAGATGTCCAGCCGGAAGTCCATGCTGGGCGGACTTCCGCCGCTGAAGCCAGGTGAGAAGGCGCCACGCCTGCAAACCGTCATCGCGACCTCGCCCGAGAACCCGGCCGGGGATCCCAACATCCGCCCGCATGAGGCGGGGGAAGCAGCCGGCAAGGTGATCGGCGGCGGGCTTGGGGTCTTGCTGGTGACGCTCTGCGGGCTGCTGCTGCTGGGCCCTGTGCTTTGGGCGCCGGGCTGGGCGGGCCTGCGGGTCGCCCGCTTCCTGAGCGGGCCCTGGCAACCCTGGCTTGGCGGCGTCGCCGCGTTTGTCGCGATGGCCCTGATCCAGACCTTCCTGCTGATCCAGCGCCATCCGGCGCTGCGCTATCCTGTGGTGACCCTGTTCTCCGTGCTCTGGGTGGGCGGGCTGTGGCTGGAGTTCAACTCGCCGCGGCACGACTGGGTGACGACCGCGCCGACCCTCCAGATGCCGGGACCCTGGTCATGGGCGCTGATCATCGCCGGATCGGTCGTCTATGCGGGAATTTACCTGCTGGCCCTGGCTCCCGTGGGCCGGAGCCGTTGGGCGCGCCGCTGGCAGCTTCTGAAGTAGGCCGGTGAATTCGGCGTAATCCGCACGGAAAGCCCTTCACAGAAGGGTCGTGTGCGGCCACCTCTAGGATCTCTCCTTGGGGCAGCACATGATCCGCTTCATCCTGAATGTTCTCTGGCTCATCTTCGGCGGCTTGCTGACGGGTCTTGGCTGGCTGCTGGCCGGCGTCATCCTGGCGATCACCATCGTGGGTCTGCCCTACGCTGGCGCTGCCTGGCGCATCGCCGGCTTCGCCTTCTGGCCGTTCGGCAAGGAGATCGTCAGTCGCCAGATCGTGACGGGTCAGGAGGACATCGGCACCGGCCCGATCGGGGCGCTGCTGAACGTGATCTGGTTCTTGCTCGCCGGCTGGTGGCTGGCGCTGAGCCACCTGCTGGTGGCGGTGGCCGAGGCGATCACCATCATCGGCATCCCCTTCGCCATCAAGGACCTGCAGTTGGCCCGCATCGCCCTGGCCCCGATCGGCGTTGCGGTGGTCAAGCGGTAGCTAGAAGCCGGTGAACAGTCTCTCCAGCGCGCGGCGGATTGCGTCTTCGTGCTGAGCGAGGCTGCAGGCGCGGCGACGCAAGGTGGTCGCTGTCAGGCTAAAGAGCTCGCTGATAAGCAGAGCCAGCGGCTCCCCTTGGATCTCGACCTCAATCTCCAGTTCGCAGACCAAACGGGTCGCGTTCTTCACGGCGGGCGCGACAATGACTTCGGATAGCCCTCGCAGGTGATGCGAGGAGATAACAACGAGGTAGGGGGCTAGGCTGCGAGCTTCAGCGGATGGGTTCTGATAGGCATCGAACTGGCGCAATTACCAACGCCTGAAATGGTCCGAAATCAGACCACGTTGTGCGATACGCTCGTTATGCTCCCTGATCGCTTCCGCGTTTTCTTCCGCCCAGCGCCGCGCGCGTTCCTCGCCGCCCGCGGGATCGACCTTCTGGAGATGCAGGCGCAGTCGTGTCTCGCTCATACCGACGACCGAGATCCCGAGCCGCTCAGCCTGGGCTAGCAGTTCTGGGTCAATGCCTTGGTCGAGGTCCGGGACGTCCATAGGACGGGAAACTAACATCGCGCGCCTTGATCTCACAGTATGCGATCACCTTGGCAAGTTGGGGAGGAAAATCAATCTAAAATAGAAATTGCACTACTGGCGCCGCAGGGCGTGCGTCCAAGGCCAACCTGTATCGCTTTGAAACCCCTGCGCCTCCCAGAACGAGGCGGCGGCGTCCGAGGCGCGGGCGTTGACGGTCAGAAGCCTGACGCTGTCGAAGCCTTCGTGGATCAGCGCTGAGGCGAGGGCGGTGGCGACGCCGCGCCGGCGCAGGGCGGGGCGAACGTAGAAGCGGCGCAGGCGCCGCGCGGGCTCGGCCGCGGCGGGTTCGGGCGTCATGGCGCCGATCCCCGCCAAGGCCCCAGCCAAGAAAGCGGCGAGCAAGGCCTCGCCGTCGTCCTCAAAGCGCACGCCGGCCTGCCAGCCTTCGGCCAGCAGGGCCATGTTGCGCGCGCCTTCGCCGGAGGCTTCGGCGACCAGATCGCCAAAGCCTTCCGGCAGCTCGTCGAAGATGCGGACGAGCTGGAGCATCGCTGGATCAGCCCGGCGAGATCATCTTCTCCGGACGGACATACTGGTCGAACTCTTCGTTCGTCAGATAGCCGCCGCCGACAGCCTCTTCGCGCAGGGTGGTGCCGTTCTTGTGCGCGGTCTTGGCGATCTTGGCGCAGGCGTCGTAGCCCAGCTTGCCGTTGAGGGCCGTGACCAGCATCAGGCTGTTCTCGACGCCCTTCTTGATGTTGTCGACGCGCGGCTCGATGCCGACCACGCAGTTGTCGGTAAAGCTGATCGCGGCGTCGGCGACGAGACGAACCGACTGCAGGAAGTTGTAGGCCATGACCGGGTTGAAGACATTCAGCTCGAAGTGGCCCTGGCTGCCGGCGAAGGTCAGGGTCGAGTGGTTGCCGAACACCTGGGCGCAGACCTGGGTCAGGGCTTCGGACTGGGTCGGGTTGACCTTGCCCGGCATGATCGACGAGCCCGGCTCGTTCTCCGGCAGGGCCAGTTCGCCCAGGCCGGCGCGGGGGCCAGAACCCAGGAAGCGGATGTCGTTGGCGATCTTGAACAGCGACGCGGCGACCGTGTTGATCGCGCCGTGGGTGAAGACCATCGCGTCGTGGGCGGCCAGGGCCTCGAACTTGTTCGGGGCGGTGGTGAAGCCAAGGCCGGTGATGCCGGCGATCTTTTCGGCCACCAGCTCGGCGAAGCCCACCGGGGCGTTCAGGCCGGTGCCGACGGCGGTGCCGCCCTGGGCCAGTTGCATCAGCATCGGCAGGGTGCTCTCGATCCGGGCGATGCCGTTCTCGATCTGCTGGGCGTAGCCGCCGAACTCCTGGCCCAGCGTCAGCGGGGTGGCGTCCTGGGTGTGGGTGCGGCCGATCTTGATGATGTCCTTCCACTCGGCGGCCTTGGCGGCCAGGGCCTTATGGAGGTGCTTCAGGGCGGGGATCAGGTCGTGAACCACCTGCTCGGCGCAGGCGATGTGCATGGCCGTCGGGAAGGTGTCGTTCGACGACTGGCTCATATTCACGTGGTCGTTCGGGTGGACGGGCTTCTTGCTGCCCATCTCGCCGCCCAGCATCTCGATGGCGCGGTTCGAGATCACCTCGTTGGCGTTCATGTTCGACTGGGTGCCCGAGCCGGTCTGCCAGACCACCAGCGGGAAGTGGTCGTTCAGTTTGCCTTCGATCACTTCATTGGCGGCGGCGATGATCGTCTCGGCGATCTTCGGATCCAGCTTGCCCAGCGCCAGGTTGGCCTCCGCAGCGGCGCGCTTGACGATGCCCAGGGCGCGAACGACGGGGAGCGGCTGCTTTTCCCAGCCGATCTTGAAGTTGCCCAGGCTGCGCTGAGCTTGTGCGCCCCAGTAGCGGTCGGCGGCGACTTCGATCGGGCCAAAGGTGTCGGTCTCGATACGCGTGGCGGTCATGCGGCGTGTCTCCCAAAAACGGTCGAGCGCGGTCTAGACCTTGCGCGGCGGGAGGGCAATGTTCGCGGTTGCGATAAGCGCCGGGCGAGCCTACGCCAAGGCCATCGTCCGGCCGGAGCCCTGAATGAGTCCGCACATCGCCCTGCTGCGAGCCGTCAATGTAGGCGGGCGCAAGGTTCTCAAGGATGACCTGCTGGGCCTGGCGCGGGACCTTGGGTTCGAGAGCGCCAAAACCCTACTCGCTAGCGGCAACCTGGTGCTCTGGGGCGAAGCAGGCGGCGATCTTGAGGGGCGTTTGGAGGAGGGGCTGGAAAAGCGCATGGGGCTTCGGACGGACTTCATGGTCCGCACGCCCGCCGAGCTCCGGGCGGTGATAGCCGCAAACCCTTTCCGGGATCAGGCGGCCACGCGACCCAATCACCTGCTGGTCAGTTTCCTGAAGACGCCGATCGACAGCGACACGGTTGAGGTCCTGCGCGCGGCGATCACGGGGCGCGAGGAGATCCACGCTGATGGGCGGGCGCTTTATATCGACTTCAAGGACGGCATCGGCGAGTCCACGCTGGATCGCGACTGGAAGAAGACCAAGCGAGAGCCGCTCGGCACCACGCGCAACTGGAACACGGTTCTGAAGCTGGCCGAGATGGTAGCGGCGTGAGCCAGTCCTTCGACGGAGCGGACTGGACCCACCACGGCAAGGTCCGCGCCCGCGAGGCGGGCGGCGAGCTGACCCTTGTGGTCGATGGCCTCACCACCCAGGGCAAGTACTATAAGCCGCTGATCTATGAGTTTTTCCGCAAGTCCTGGCGCGGTTCGCGGCCGGCCTGGGGCGAGTTCAGCGTCGAGATCGGCATGGAATATGTCGGCGAGCCGCCGTGGATGGACCTCGACAACCTGGCCAAGGCGCTGCTGGACGCGATCAAGGGCTACGCCTTCCACGACGACGCCCAGGTCGCCCGATTGCTGGTCGAGCGACGGCCGGGCGATCGCGAACGGATCGTCATCCAGGTGCGGAAGCTCAGCTCAAGCCTTATGCGGCGAACGCTCGAAGATTGACGCGGCCACGGCCACGTAGAGCACGACCAGGAAGGCGCCGTAGCGACCGACGCTGACCGGGTCGGTGGTCGGCATGACCTCGGCGTAGCGCGACACTACCAGGGCGCCCGCCACCAGGCCCGGGGTCGAGAACATCAGCATTGGAAACAAGCGGCGGCGGCGCGGCGTGTGCGTCAGCCGCGCCACCGCCTGAAAGGCGAACGTTACGGCCGCCGCGGCCGCGAACGCGTTCAGTGCGTAGAACCAGAAGGCGCTTTCGAGAACTCCCCCGCCGAAAGCTGCGTAAAACAGGGTGGCCGCCGACCAGGCCGCTAGCCCTGTTCCCCCAAACGCCAGACCGTCCAGTTTTGACACGTCGCGTCTCCTTTCTCGTCTCCCCGAACACCGATCTGCAAGGTCGGCGCCGGGGACGAAGGAGACGTGGGCGATGTCAGCTCATCCAGGGCAGCAGGTAGCCCCAAAGGGCCAGCAGCAGGCTAAGGAAGGCGAGCAGCAAGGCGGTGAAGGTGAAGGCGACCTTGCGGGCCTCGTTCCAGCTGTCGACCCGACGGCCGCCGCGCCAAACCATCGGCAGAAGGCCCAGCGTCAGGACCCCCAGCGCGGCAGCCACGAGCGCGCAGGCCGAGCCGCTGAGCAGCCAGCCGCTGGGCCAGCCGAAGAAGACGGTGGTCTGGTCTGCGGCCTTGACCGCGAACACGCCCATGCAGCAGGCCGAGATGAGCCAAAGCACGGCCTGCATGACCTGCATCTGGCCCGCTCGAGCCTGGATCGGCGTCTGCCGAGCCTCGCGTCGATTGCGGAACAGCGCTCCAAGGATCGTCACCACGCAGGCGAGGCCTGCGATCGTCGCCGTCCAGGACAGCAGCGACGCCGATCGCAGGAAACCGATCCGCTCATAGGTCGCGAAGCCTCGGGCGGCGTAGAAGCGTGACGGACGGTCGCCGTTCGTATCGAAGACCAGGGTCAGCGGGCCGTCCACGGCCTTGAACACGCCGGGGCGGGTGGTGCCGTTGAACAGCGTCGTGAAACCGCCGTCGGTCACCGAAAGCCTGCCGTCCGACGTGGCGCGAACCTGGGCGCGGCCGATCAGCCGGTTGGTGAAACCTTCCAGTCCGCCGTAGGCGCGCCGGGTGGTCAGATAGTCGCCTTCGAACGCCTTGGCCTGCTGATAGCTCAAAGCGCTGCCGGCGGGTACGGGCGAGGCCGGTGCGTAGAAGTGCTCGACGATGGTCGAGGGCAGGGTGGCCGGCAGATTGGCGCCGCTGTCGGTGTTGACCGACACGAAGATCCCAAGACCAAGCTCGGGCACGATCACGAGGTTTGAGTGGAAGTACAGCGTTGCGCCCTGATGGCCGAAACCTCGACGGCCGCCGGGTAGCGGTACGTCTTGGAACCCGGCGTTCCAGCCTGCGGCGTCAGGCGAAGGGCGATACATCGGCGTCCGGAACGCTTGGGCGGTCCTCGGCGAGAAGATGGTCCGGCCATCGATAGCGCCGCCATTCAGCAGCAGCGTCATGTATCGCGCCATATCGCCGGCGGTGCTGGAAGCGGAGGCCGCCGGGGCGACCTGGCCCATGAACTCGCGCGGCTGGGTCTTCCAGCCCATCGCGGTCCAGGAGAAAGCGTCGGAGAGGTCTGCGGCCAGGGTTTCGGCCATGGGGGCCGGCAGGTCGTCGCGCCAGGGACGGGCCTCCCGGAAGGTGGTGCGCGTGAGGCCGGCGGGGATGATGATCTCCTCGCTCACCAGTTGCTCGAACGGCTTGCCTGTGACGTTCGAGACCGCCGCCCCGGCCAGGGCGGCGCCATAGTTGGAATAGCTCGGGAGAAGGCCGGGCTCTCGGACGCGGCGAGGCCTTTCCTGGCGAAGATAGTCGGCGAGCGGCCGTACGCGGTTCGGATCACGCTCGAACAGCTGACCCAAGGCGCGATCCTCGAAGCCGGATGTGTGGGTCATCAGGTCTCGCAACCGCACCTGGGTCTTCTTGCCCTGATCCTTCACCTGCAGCGCTTCGGGCAGATAGAGATTGACCGGACCGTCGAGGCGCATGCGGCCGGCCTCTATCTCGTTCATCAGGGTGATCCAGGTGAACGTCTTCGAGATCGAGGCGACCCGAAAAAGGGTCCTGTCGGGATCAACCCGCTTGCGCTGACCAAGATTGGCGAAGCCGTAGCCCTTCTTGAGTACGACTTGACCATTCTGAACCACAGACAGGGTCACGCCGGCGATGTGGTCGCGGGTCATGGCGCGTTGCACGACCCCGTCCACGAAGGCCTCCAGTTCGGGACGGGGCAGGGGGGCGATCCCTGGCGGGGTCGGCGTCGTGACGGGCGTCGCGGGCGGAGAGGTCGTGGCGGCGATCGGAGTCGGGCGCGACGCGGTCGCCGAAGTGACCGCAACTGGGCGCTGCGGGCGCGCGCGTCTCTGGCGCAGGCTGGAATAGGGGCGGACCGTGGTCTCCTGCTGCGCCGTCGCTGGCGCGGGGGCGCTCACCGCGGTGTCCTGGGCCCACGCCTCCGATCCGGTGATGGACCAAAGTGCGAGCATGGCCGCCATGAAGGCGGCTGCGGGCGAAACGCGCGACGTCAACGATGTCCCCTGGGTGAAGCGGAAAACTTCTAGGGTTTGTGTAGCGCGCTCCTCGCCGCGGTCAAACCCGAACGCCCCATCACGGCGCCTTTGTTGACGGTCGTTCGAAGGCGTAGAGCGGCAGCAGGGGGCGTAGCGCCGGACCAACCCAGATCTGAGGTTCGGAGGCGGGTTCTGCGCCGGTCTCCTTTTCCTTGCGCGCCACGCAGGCCTTGAGGTCCGCGCCGAGGGCGGCGAAGTCCCGGGCGTCCAGCGCGACGGACAGAAAGCAGTCGTCGAAGAATGGATACTTGTCGCTCTCGCCACAGCCGAACGACGCGCGATCCGGGCGCGCGGCGGTCAGGATCAGTCGGTCGGGCTTCTGTAGAGGCGGAATGAAGACACCCGAAAAACAGGCTGAAATCACCACGACGCTGGGGCGCGCGGGACAGGCGTCGTTCAACATCGCCGCCAGCAGGTGAGGGCGCAGCAACTGCTTGCCGAGAATCACGCCCTCGGGGCTGCCGTGCGTGCTGATGTAGAAGAGGCAGCCGGCCTTGGCGGTCTCCGCCTTGGTCCGGAGCGCGTCATAGATCGTCCGCGCCTCGGATCGGCTGGGCGCCTCGGATGGATAGCGCTCCGGGCGGACAGAAAACTGCTGGATCGCCGCGCTGTCGAAGCCCATGGCGACCAGCGTCTTGGTCACGTCGCGACGCGCATTGTCGAAGGCTTCGGTAGGCCCGCCCGAATGGGCTTGAAAGTCGCCCGCGATGACGACTGCGCTCCAGTTCGAGAACGGGCCGCCGGCGGGCGCCGCCGTCGCCGGCGAGAAGAGCAAAACCAGAAGTCCTATGACCGCCGCCGCTCTCCGCATCGCGCGCCTACGTTTTCTTGAAGTTCGCGAAGGGGGTTGGGATCGCCGTACCGGTGGACTTGGCCAGGAGTCGCCCTTCGCCGTCGTAGAGTTCGCCTTCCATGAAGCAGATGGTGCGCCCCCACTTCACCACCCGGCCGACCCCCCGCAGCGGTCCGGGCATGGCGGGGCGCAGGAAGCTGGTCTTCATCTCGAGGGTCGGAACCACATGGGTCATGCCGGACGTGACCATGCCGGCCACCGACATGCACTCGTCCAGCATGGCGCAGACATAGCCGCCTTGAATCTGGCCCATCGGGTTGCAGAGCAGCTCGGCGCGTGCGGTGAAGCCGACCTCGACCTCACGCTCGGCCTGGCGGACGGCGAGCATCTCGAAGCCCAGGGTCTGGGAGCCCGTTGGTTGTCGCTTGGACGCACGGAAGCGGGCGAGGATCGCCTCATCCGTCAGGGTTTCCGGCGCGTCCGAGGCGATGTCGCTCATTTTTTGCGGAACTGGTCCAGCGAAACGATCTTGGGACCATCTTCGCTTGAAGCGCTGGTGGCCTTGTCCTCGGGCTCCGGATCCGGCTCCGGCTCGTCCTCGACCACTTCCGGCGCAGAGAACTGCAGGGCGAACTGAACCGAAGGGTCATAGAAGCGGGTCAGCGCCGCGTAGGGCACCGAAAGGCGCTTGGGCTGACCGCCGAACTTCAGGGTGACCGAGAAGAAGGTCTCGCCCGGCGCCAGATCCCAATACTGGTGCTGCAGGACGATCGTCATCTCGTCGGGGTACTTGGACAGCAGGTCCTGCGGACCCGACACCCCCGGGGCCTTGGTCTTGAAGGTGATGTAGAGGTGGTGAGGCTCGGGCAGGCCACCCGGCGCGGCAGCCTTCTTGAGCGCCGCCTTGACCACGCCGCGGAGGGCGTCTTGGGCCATGGCCTCGTATTGCATGAGGTCTTCGGGCGGTTCGGTCTGGGACATGCTCGGCGTGAAACTTCGAACTGAAAACGAGATTCCGAACCTAGCGCGTCGTGGGCCACGCGCAAAGCGGGCGCTTACGGAATCCCATCGGCGATGTCGGAGTAAGGTGGAGGGATTCTGTTGGCAGGCTCCCCCATGCCCTCGAGGAAGAGAGGAGGGAGCCTCGATGATGTCGTGGAAAGTGGAGGGATTCTGTTGGCAGGCTCCCCCATGCCCTCGAAGAAGAGAGGAGGGAGCCTCGATGATGTCGTTGAAAGTGGAGGGATTCTGTTGGCAGGCTCCCTCCGGGCCCCGCCTAGGGATCTGAACCCCTAGGACTTAAGAGGCGAATTCACCGGCGCCGCATTACGCAGCGACAGCGAACTCTTCAGCGAAGTTATCGTTCGCATTTAGATAAAGGCCCGAAACGGTGGGCCAAGCCGAGAGAAAGCAGACACCTTTACACGTCTGTCGATGCTGATCGGCCCCATACAGTCCCATGATAACTTGGGAGAGTTTTGGTGGAGCCGCCGGGAATCGCACCCGGGTCCAGTCCGCTTATTACGTGCGCGTTTATCCCCATAGTTCGGCCGAAGCCGGACACCTCATATATAGGGAGGCGAG
Organism: Caulobacter sp. BE264; assembly: GCF_031457805.1. Lineage (NCBI taxonomy): Bacteria > Pseudomonadati > Pseudomonadota > Alphaproteobacteria > Caulobacterales > Caulobacteraceae > Caulobacter > Caulobacter sp. BE264. The sequence goes on from NZ_JAVDXI010000001.1 coordinate 245,906, forward strand.
GGCGGCGAGGGAAGGGCCTGTCCTAAGGTGTCCCCAGGCTGAGGCGTCCGTCGACCAGCTTGCCACTGACGACCGCGCCGTGGTCCTCGAACAGTTTCAGGGTCTCGCCGACCAGGACGTAGACGCCGGTGAACGCATCGGCCAGGTCCGAGCGGGTCTCGATGAAGCGGCCGTCGGCGCGGAGTTCCAGCGAGACACGACCGTCCGACGAGGTCCAGACACCGGCGACGGGTCTGTGGGGAATGATGGCGGCGGTCATCATCGGGCGGCCCTCCAGGCTGTGGCCCGTTGGGTCGGCGGGGTGTCGGGGAGCAGGGCGGTCGCGGCGGTCAGCGCGGCGGTCCCGCCCAGCAGGGCGGCGACGAACCAGCGCGGAGCCGTCACGCCACGGCGGGGCGTGTGTCGTCTCATCACCAAACTCTGATTGTGGGGCTCACCGCGTCGAGGCGGAACGTGACGACTATGCCTCGCCAGACTTCTCCGACCTAGATCGATGCTCCGGCTTGATTGCACGATCCTCCGGAACAGCGGGTGGCCGCGTGACGGCCGCAGCACCAAGGTCTACAGAAGTTCTCGTCAAGCTAGGGAAATTCTGATGAGCACGCGCGAGACGCTTGCGGCATTGATTGAACGATTCACGCCGGAGGAGGGCCCTGTCGACACGTGTTGCCCCAGGGTCAATCTGTATCGCCTCAGCCGCCCCAGTGAGCCTTCACATGGGCTGCATGATCCCTCGTTCTGCGTTCTGGCGCAGGGACGCAAGCGCGTGGCTGTTGGCGACACGGTGCACGAGTATGACGAGCGCAACTTCTTCCTGTCGTCGATCGACGTGCCGGTGGTCGGTCATGTCGTGGAGGCCTCTCCAGACAAGCCGTATCTGAGCTTCCGCATCGTTCTCGACGCCAACCTGATCAGCGAGATGATGATGGAGGCGGGCTTGGCTGCACGCCTGGACGCCGCCGCGCCTCTGGTGGGCGGCATGTCGGCGGGCGCAATGACACCCGCCCTGTTCGACGCGGTGGTCCGCATGGTGCGACTTCTGGAAACGCCTGAGGACGTCGCGGTGATGGCGCCGCTGATCGAACGCGAAATCCTCTACCGGTTGCTGACGGGACCCGAGGGGCCGCGCCTGGCCCAGATCGCCCGCCGCGACAGCCGCCTGCGCCAGATCAACCGCGCCATTGGCTGGATCAGGCGCAACTTCGACCAGCCGTTCAGTATCGATGTCGTCGCCGAAGAGGCGCGGATGAGCGCATCGGCGTTGCACCAGCACTTCAAGGCGGTGACCTCGCTCTCACCGCTGCAGTATCAAAAACAGATCCGCCTGCAGGAGGCGCGACGGCTGATCCTTGTCCAGCGTCTGGACGCGGCGAGCGCCGGCCATGCGGTGGGCTACGACAGCCCATCGCAGTTCAGTCGGGAATATGCGCGTCTCTTCGGCGCGCCGCCGCTCAGAGACGTGGCGCGGCTGCGCGAGCAGCCGGAGCCGATGGCGGCGGGCGCCTAGACGTGAGGCCGAAAGTGGGAACCGGTTTCGGCTATTCTCACGCTCTAAGTGTTTGACTTAGAGCCTTTTTTTGCGCCTGAAATCGATTCCGATTTCAGGCTAAAGGCTCTAGATCGGCGCATCCGCGCTACATGCCTTCGAAGCCACGCTCGATGGACAGGACGCCGGTGCGGGACAGCTCCACCAGGCCCAGGGGCCGCATCAGGTCGAGGAACTTGTCGATCTTGGACGGCGCGCCGGAGATCTCGAACACGAAGCTCTCCAGGGTGGTGTCGACCGGCTTGGCGCGGAAGATCTCGGCGATCCGCAGCGCTTCGAGTCGATCGACGCCCGAGCCGCGCACCTTCACGAGGGCCAGCTCGCGCTCGACGCCGTTGGGGTCGCGGGTGACGTCATGCACGCGGCGGACGTTCACCACCTTGTTCAACTGAGCCTCGATCTGGTCCAGCACATGGCGGGTGCCGCGGGTCACCACCGTGATACGGCTGGTGTGAGCCTTGCGGTCCGTCTCGGCGACGGTGAGGCTCTCGATGTTGTAGCCCCGCGCGGCGAACAGGCCGACTACGCGATGCAGGACGCCGGGCTCGTTGTCGACGAGGAGGGCGAAGGTGGCGGACTGTTCGGCCTGGTCCTTGGGGCTAAGGTCGTAGGCTGAGGCGGGAGCGGGTTGCACGTTGGCGGTCATTCGTGAGCTCTGACTTCTGTTTCGTTCAATGGTTTAGGCTTTCCGCCTCGGCGACGGGACAATGACGGGAGTTTGTCCCACTCACCACGCATCATCGCTTCCTTCTTGGCGCGAGACCAACCTTTGATACGGCGTTCCGCCGCGATCGCGTCAGTGATGAACTGGAACGCTTCGCACCAGACCAACTCCACCGGTAATCGGTCGGCCGTATATGCGCCTCCATGGCCTTCCTGATGCTGCGAGACGCGGGTTTCGACCTCAGCCCCTCGGTGGGAGCCCACGTAGTAGGAGCCATCACGGCACCTCAGTACGTAAACCCATGCGCTTTGGAGATCGTACATCGGCCCTGCGTCCTTCGAGGCCCGCTGCGCGGGCGCCTCAGGATGAGGAAGACTTTGCGAGGTGAAAGCGGAAAAACGGGGCTTCTACTGAATACCTCATCCTGAGGCGCCCTCCGCAGGAGGGCCTCGAAGGACGCAGGACCGATCAGACCAGCCCCGCGCCGTCCTCGCCGATGACGTTGCCGATGTCCTCGACCTCGCCCATGATCATCTCGTTGTGCGCCTTGCCCGACGGGATCATCGGCAGGCAGTTCTCGTGCTTCTCGACACGGCAGTCGAAGATCACCGGCTTGTCGCTGTTGATCATCTCCAGGATCTTGCCGTCCAGTTCGGCGGGATTTTCGCAACGGATGCCGACCGCGCCATAGGCTTCGGCCAGTTTCACGAAGTCGGGCAGGCTGTCCGAGTACGAATGGCTGTAGCGCTCGCCATGCAACAGCTGCTGCCACTGGCGCACCATGCCCATCCACTCGTTGTTCAGGATGAAGATCTTGACCGGCAGATCGAACTGGATCGCCGTCGACAGCTCCTGGATGCACATCTGGATCGAGGCCTCGCCAGCGATGTCGACGACCAGGCTGTTCGGATGCGCCAGTTGCACGCCCAGGGCTGCAGGCAGGCCATAGCCCATGGTGCCGAGGCCGCCGGAGGTCATCCAGCGGTTGGGCTGTTCAAAGCGGAAGAACTGCGCGGCCCACATCTGGTGCTGGCCGACCTCGGTGGTGATGTAGACGTCCTTGTCCTTGGTCAGTTCGTACAGTCGCTCGATGGCGTACTGCGGCTTGATGACCGAATCCGAGCGCTTGTAGGCCAGGCACTGGCGAGCGCGCCATTGGTCGATCTGCGCCCACCAGTCCGTCAGGGCGGTCTTGTTGGGCTGCAGGTTCGCGGCCTTCCAGGCGGCGATCAGGTCCTCAAGCACCGAGCCGGCGTCGCCGACGATCGGCAGGTCGACGCGGACGTTCTTGTTGATCGACGAGGGGTCGATGTCGATGTGGATCTTCTTGCTGCCCGGCGAGAAGGCGTCGAGGCGTCCCGTGACCCGGTCGTCGAAGCGCGCCCCGACGCAGATCATCACATCGCAGTCGTGCATCGCGTTGTTGGCCTCGAACGTGCCGTGCATGCCCAGCATGCCCAGCCAGGCCGGATCCGCCGCCGGGAAGGCGCCCAGGCCCATCAGCGTCGAGGTGACCGGCGCGCCGGTCAGGGCGGCGAACTCGCGCAGCGCCGCGCTGGCCTTCGGGCCCGCGTTGATGACGCCGCCGCCGGTGTAGAAGATCGGTCGGCGCGCCTGGGCGATCATCTTGGCGGCTTCGGCGATGCGGCCGGCGTCACCCTTGGTGCGCGGCGCATAGGCGTGGGTCGAGGCCACCTCGGTCGGGCCGTAGTATTCGCCCTTGGCGAACTGGACGTCCTTGGGGATGTCGATCAGCACCGGGCCGGGGCGTCCGGTCGTGGCGATCTTGAAGGCCTCGTGGATGATCTGGGGCAGGTCGCGGACGTCTTTGACCAGGTAATTGTGCTTGGTGCACGAACGGGTCATGCCGACCGTGTCGGCTTCCTGGAAGGCGTCGGTGCCGATCAGGTGCGTGGGGACCTGGCCGGTGATCACGACCATCGGGATCGAGTCCATCAGGGCGTCCATGATGCCGGTGATGGCGTTGGTCGCGCCGGGGCCCGAGGTGACCAGGACGACGCCGGGCTTGCCGGAGCTCCGGGCGTAGCCCTCGGCCGCGTGCGCCGCGCCCTGTTCGTGGCGGACCAGAATGTGCTGCAGGCGCGGCTCATGGAACAGCGCGTCGTAGATTGGCAGGACCGCGCCGCCCGGATAGCCGAACAGAACTTCCACCCCTTGGTCGACGAGGCCGCGAACCACGATCTCGGCGCCCGTCATGGCGCGATCGGTGGTGTCGTTCGGAGCTGGGCTCTCGATGGTCTGGTGGGCGGTCATGGGACGATCCGGGGGAGAGAGGCGAAGAGAGGGGGCGGAAAAGAAAAAAGGTCCCGAAGGACCTTTGCGCGCGCGACCGAGCTACGACGTGACTTCGAGGTCACCCCGCGAACGGCCGCTCCATAAGTACGATCATGGTTTTGCGCACGAGTCTTGCTCCAAAGCTACGGAACGGGTGATGACATGCGCGTGTAAACGCGTCAAGGCGCGTTTCGCCGCAAGGTTCTGCCTTTTGGGGCGGTGTCGCCTTACCGGTGTCGCCGGTCTGAGGGGCAAGTTTCACCCGCCAGGGCCGCTGTTGCGAAATACAGCGACGCGAGGCTCATCGCCGCCGCGATTTTCTCGCTAGCGGGGCGGGGTGGTCAGCGCTTGAAGCAGCAGCTTCAGGGCCGTGTCGCGGAAGGTTTCCATGTTCGCGACGCGATCGCCATGGCCCGTCTCGATCACCAGGCTCAGCGAAACGGGACCGGACACCGCTACGCAGCAGTGCCCGGCGGCGTCGCCATAGGCGTTGCCTGACGGACCGGTGGCGCCGGTTTCCGCAAGGCCCCAGGTCGAAGCCATGCGTTCGCGAACGGTGCGCGCCATGAACTGGGCGTAGGGCTCGCTGGCCGAACGCATGTCGCCCATCTCTTCCTTGCTCACGCCCATCAGAGCGGCGCGCGCCTTGGGCGTGTAGACGATCGCCCCGCCGCGATAATAGGCCGAGGCCCCCTCGACGCTCAGCAGGGCGGCGGAGACCAGGCCGCCGGTGGAGGACTCCGACACGGCGATGGTCTCGCCTCGCGTCTTCAGCAGGGCGGCGATCTCTTCGATCAGACTCACGGTACGACCCTCTCCCAATCCGGCGTCTGGTTGCGGAACCAGGTCAATTGCCGCTTGGCGTAGCGTCGGGTTTCCTGGCGCGCGGCGTCCAGGGCCTGGTCGAGCGTTGTTTCCCCGCGAAGGTGCGCGGCGAACTCGCGATAGCCGACCGCCTTCAGGGCGGGCAGCGCGGGATCCAGGTTCCGGGCTTCCACGGCGCGAACCTCGTCCAAGGCGCCTTGCTCGACCATGATCGCCAACCGCGCGTCGCAACGCGCATAGAGCTCGGCCCGTGGCGGGTCCAGGACGAGACCCTTCCAGGACCCAGGGGCGAGGGCGGGCTTGGTGTCGGTCTGCCAAGCGGTGAGAGACTTGCCCGTGGCGATGGCGACGGCGTGAGCCCGGACCAGACGCTGGCGGTCGCCCGTTTCGATCCGCGCTTCGGCCTCAGGGTCGAGCGGTTTCAGGATCTCGCGGAACTCGGCCTCACCCCGCGCCGCGTACAACAGGCTGGAAATCTCGCGTTGGGTCTCAGGCACCGGCGGCACGTCGGCGAGGCCGTGGGTCAGGGCGCGGAAATAGAGCCCGGTGCCGCCGACCACGATCGCCGGCTTGCCGCGGGCCTCGATCTCGGCGAGCGCCTGGGTCGCCGCCTCCAGCCAGCGTCCGACCGACCAGCCGATGGCCGGGTCGACGACCTGAAACAGGTGGTGCGGCGCCCGCGCGGTCTCCTCGGGTGACGGACCAGCCGTCAGGACACGAAGGCCCGCATAGATCTGCATGGAGTCGGCGTTGACGATCTCGCCGTCGATCCGCTCGGCCAAATCCAGGGCGTAGGCGGACTTGCCGCTTGCGGTCGGGCCCGCGATCAGCCAGATGCGGGGCGCGATGTCCGAACTCTCCACCATTCCGACCGTCCTCACCGTCGTGGGGGCAAACCCCGACGCCTACGCACAAGCCGTTTCGCGCGTCGAAGCGGCCGTGTCCAGCCGCCGCGAAGGCCTGGGGCCGCTGGCCGCAGACTTCTTTGTCGACGGCGGCCATGCGGAGGCCGTCAATACGGCGTTGGCGGATCTGGCCGTAGACTTCGCGATCCAGCCCGCCGCGAACCGCCGCAAGGGCCTGCTGATCGCGGACATGGACTCCACGATCATCAACGTCGAGTGCTTGGACGAACTGGCCGACTTCGCAGGCGTCAAGGCGCAGGTCTCGGAGATCACCGAGCGCGCCATGCGCGGCGAACTGGCCTTCGAGGGCGCGCTTCGCGAGCGTGTCGGCATGCTGAAGGGCCTGGGCGTCGCCGCACTGCAGGCCTGCTATGACGAGCGGGTGAAGCTCAATCCCGGCGCCGAGACGCTGGTCCGTACCATGGCCAAGCACGGCGCCCGCTGCGCGCTGGTCTCGGGTGGCTTCACCTTCTTCACCAGCCGCGTCGCCGAAGCGGCGGGCTTCCACCTGAACCGCGCCAACACCCTGATCGAACTGGATGGCGTCCTGACCGGCGCCGTTGGCGATCCGATCCTGGGCAAGGAGGCCAAGCTGGCCGCGTTGCGCGAAGAGACTGCAGTCCTTGGCCTGACGCCCGCCGACGCCCTGGCGGTCGGGGATGGGGCCAACGATCTGGCGATGATCGAGGCGGCCGGTCTGGGCGTGGCCTACCGGGCCAAACCGATCGTGGCGGCGCAGGCCGACGCCAAGGTCGATCACACCGACCTAACCACCTTGCTCTACTTCCAGGGCTACAAGGCCGAGGAGTTCCACGCGTGAGTTTTCCCCGCCGCGTCGAGGGCGTCGTCTTCGACATGGATGGTCTGCTGCTGGACACCGAAATCGTCTATCGCGCGGCCATGATTGAAGCCGGGCAGGTGTTCGGCGTCGGCTTCACCGGCGAGATCTACGCGGCGATGGTGGGCAAGACCACGCCCGAATGCGGCGTCATGCTGCGCGAGTTGTTCGGCGAGACCTTCCCGGTTCAAAGCTATTTCGAGCGGGTCTGGGCCGATGTCGAGGACCTGCTGGAGGCCGAGACCCGGCTCAAGGCCGGCGTGATCGAGATTCTCGACTTCCTGGATGACCTGGGCCTGCCGCGGGGCATCGCGACCTCAAACGGCAAGCCGGCGTTGGAACGTTATCTGGGGCGCTTTGAACTGTTGCCGCGCTTCAACGCCGTGGTCGCGCACCATGATGTGGTGCGCCACAAGCCCCATCCCGATCCGTATCTCGAGGCCGCCCGTCGCATCGGCGTCGATCCGGCCGCGTGCCTGGCGCTTGAGGACTCCCACCCTGGCGTCCGCGCCGCCCACGCGGCCGGCATGATGACGGTGATGGTGCCCGACATCCTCGATCCGAACGAGGAGATGCATGACAAGTGCGTCCACATCGCCGACAGCCTGCACCACGTGCTGGATCTGCTGAAGGCGTCGGCCTGACCGAGGTCAGGCGCTAAGCCGGCTCTCGGTCTCGACCGGCAGGTCGATCGCCCACGCGTCGAGGAACTCGATCAGCTTGTCGACGGCCAACGGTTTGGCGACATGGTAGCCTTGGGCGAGGTCGCAGCCCATCAACTGCAAGGCGGCGATCACTTCGCGGGTCTCGACGCCTTCGGCCGTGACCTTCATGCCCAGGCTATGCGCCAGGTCGACTGTGGATTTCACCAGCAGCGCGTCCGTGCCGCCGGACGCCAGAGCCGTCACGAACATCTTGTCGATCTTCAATTCGTCGGCGCGGATTTGCTTGAGATAGGCAAGGGACGAGAGGCCGGAGCCATAGTCGTCGATCGACACGCGGATATTGGCTTCGGCCAGACGCGCCAGCACCGCCAGCGCAATGTCGGGATTGCCGATGACGGCGGTCTCGGTGATCTCGAAGCAGATGTTCGCCCCGGTGGCCATGACCTGAGCGATGGCGTGCTCGGCGAAGCCTTGGTCGTCAATGAGGCGGCCCGAAACGTTGACCGACATCAGCACCTCATGACCGGCCGCGCGCAGACGCGCCTGATCCTCGATGGCCTGGGTCAGCACATAGTCTGTCAGGGCGCGAATATGGCCGGTTTCCTCGGCCATGCCGACGAAGAGGTCGGGGCGGAGGAAGCCGCGTGTCGGATGGTTCCAGCGGACCAGCGCTTCGACGCCCGTGATCTGGCCGGAGCGCAGATCCAGTTTGGGCTGGTGGGCCAGGAAGAGGTCGCCGTCGCGAACAGCGTCCAGCATCTCGCTCATCAGGGACAGATTCGACGCCGGGTCGCCGTAGGCGATGGGGTCGAAGGCCATCAGCTTGCGATGGGCTGCGCGCGCCTGATCCAGACCGATCAGGGCGTGTTCAATCAGGCGCGCCGCGTCGACATCGCCCTTCGCCGCAGACGCCAAGCCCAGGGTGATATGCACATCGACTGGCTCGCCGCCGATCCGCAGCGGCGCTTCGAGATCGGGAAGCAGGGCTTCAGCACGCGCGAGCGCATCCTCGATGTCGCTCGCGGTCGAGATGACGCAGAGGATCGAGGTCGTCAGGCGTCCGACGATCAGGCCCGGGACGGTATCTGCGATACGCTGGCCGAGCTTGGCGACCAGCTCGGTCGCCAGCTCGTAGCCAATCGCCGCCCGGACCTGGGGGAAGCGATCAAAGCCGATCGTTCCGATGACGACTTGCTCGTTGACCGATAGGCCGGTGAGGCGATCGTGGATGGCGCGTTCAAGCGCGCGCCGGTTCGGCAGGCCGGTCTCGGCGTCGTGAAGGGCCTGATGGATCATCTCCGCCTCGCGATCGCGGATCTCCTCGGCCATCAGGTTGAAGCTTTCGGCAAGCCGGCCAATCTCGTCGCGGGTCGTGACCTCGACGGAGACCTCTTCGCCGCGTTGAAGACGGCGGGCGGCCTCGTCCAGCGCGGTGATCGGTTTGGCCAGGCCCCGGGACAGCGCCCAGCTTGCGGCGACGACGAGGGCGGCGCCGATAAGGCCTGCGACGATCACGGCCGCCATCAGGGGGCGATAGGGCGCCAGGGCTTGCGCCATGGGGTAGCGCAGCACGAGCGCCGCCCCGCGCGTCTGATCAAGGGCGCGGATCGGCTGCACCAAGACCAGGCTATCGCCATCGGCCCGCAGCCTGACGGGCGCGCGGGATTTGTCCTGCATCGCCTTTGCGACGAAGGCGGCCAGGGCGCTAGCGGCCGGTGTTTGGTCGGCGGAAACCCAGGCTTGGTTGCGCTGCGTGAACACCTGAGCGTCCAGGCCGATCGCCGACAGCTTTTCCAGCGCCTTCATCTCGCGCTCATCCAGCTTGGCGGCGAAGACGACCCAGCCTGTCAGGGTCGGTGACAGGATCGGCGCGGAAATCAGTTGATGGGGCTGGCCGTCGATGGCGAACACGCCCTGTGCGCCATCCTCGGCGTCCAGCGCAGTCCACAGGGTCTCCAGATCCAGGCGGCCGGGATCGAGGCCCACAACTTCGCCATCCACGCCTATCGTGAAGGCGAGGTCCAGGCCGAGCCGCTGCCGCAGGTTGGTGACGGCCGACTCCACGGTGGCGCGATCATGCGTGGCGACGGCGGCGCGGAAGCCGAAGTCCCGAGATAGCAGTTCGGCCCCGTCTTGCAGGCGCTGCGTGCGCAGGGCCCAGATGCGGTCGAAGACCGTCCCGGTGGCCGCAAGCTCCTGGCGAACGGCGCGTTGGGCGTTGCTGGCGATCGCTACATAGACCGTCACCGCAACCACGCTCAGGGCCAGGGCGAAGAGTCCTGCGTAGAGGACGGTCAGCTTGGTCTGGAGGCGCTTGAACATCGCCGGTCTAGTGGTGGCCTGAGGGCTGGCGCAGTTCGACGGTCACGGCTTCGCGTGCGGCGCCTGCGCCGACGCTGGTGATCGCCAGGGCCTTCTCGTTCTTCATCCCGCGCAGATAGGGGTGCCAGACCTTGGCCGTAATCGCACCGGCCGGCACGTCGCGGACCGTCACCACCCCGTTTGCATCGGTCTTGGCGGCGTAGGCCGTGTCGACGACGCGGATGAAGCTGACCATCTTGTCGTGGATGTTGCAGCCGATGGCCACGACGCCCGGCGCGTTCATCTTCGCCGTGCGGTTCTCTTCGTGGCCGTACAGCTTGATCTCGAACTTGTTGCCCGGCGAGAATGAATAGACGTGGTGCCGGACCTTATCGAGGTTCGGAAACTGTACGTCCGCGCCGACGGGGACCACCAGCATGAGCGGGTTGAACTGGATATTCTGCTGCGCGACCCGATAGGCCCAGGGGAACTTGATTGGGCCCTTGGTGGGCTGGCCGTTCGGATAGACCATGACCACGGCGTCCTGGACAGGCTTTCCGTCGGCGCCGCGCACCGAGACCGTGAGGTCGCCGGCATGAGCGTACCCAGCGACGGACAGAGCGATGAGGAATGTCGCCAAGCGCTTCATGCGTGGAGCTATAGCGAAGCGCCCATGAAATCGCCGTTAACGCAGGCTTCCTCGAATGTTCAAGCCCGCCAGAAAGTTGATGCAGATCATCTTTTCGGAAACCATCTGTAAAAACTTTGGATAACAAGGTCTGAACGTCCGATGCGGGACGTGGGACTCGCGATCGGCTCTCTTGGAGGGGGCTATGAAGCGATTTCCAGCAGCGACTATTCTCTTGGCCACGGCTTTGGCGGGCGAGGCATCGGCCGGCGAGATTGAAACCGGCGGGAAGCTTCTTCTAACTCACGGCGTCAGCGCGCTGGAGGGCGGCGCGGGCGGTGGCCTTGCGACCTGGGCTGTGATTGCCGGCGGCGAGACCAATCGCGGCGTCGGCGGCGAGGTTCACTACACGCATGTCGGCGTCGACGACTACAAGCTGGGCGCTTACGGCGCAGCGGTGGGTTATCGTGATCGTGTGGAACTGTCGGCGACCCAGCAGGTGTTCGACACCGGCGCGACCGGCGCCAAGCTTGGTCTGGGGCGCGGCTTCAAGTTCAAGCAGACCGTCTTGGGCGCCAAGGTGCGGGTGATGGGCGATGCGGTCTATGACCAGGACCGCTGGCTGCCACAGATCGCGGTCGGCGCGCAGTACAAGGATAACAATCAGGACGCCCTCGTCCGGGCGCTCGGCGCCAAGAACGACAGCGGCGTCGACTACTATGTCGCCGCGACCAAGATCCTGCTCGACAAGTCCCTGGTGCTGAGTGGCGCGGTGCGGCTGACCAAGGCCAACCAGACGGGGCTGCTCGGGTTCGGCGGGACCGATGGCTACAAGCCGCAGTTCGAAGGCTCGGCAGGCTACCTCCTGAGCAAGCGTCTGGTGGTGGGGGCGGAGTATCGGACCAAGCCCAGCAACCTGGCGTTCGCCAAGGAGGACGACTGGATGGACCTGTTCGCCGCCTACGCCATCAATAAGAACCTGTCGGTGACCGCCGCTTATGTGGATCTCGGCGACATCGCCACCTTCAAGAACCAGCGCGGTGTCTATCTGTCGCTGCAGGCCGGCTTCTAAGGGAACATGACTATGAAGACCGTCAAAGCCCTCGTCCAAGCCGGTGTCGCCTGCATGCTCGTCGCCGGCGCCGCCTTCGCCCAGGACACGACGCCGGCCGGCGAAAAGCCGGTTGATCCCTATACGCAGTCGCCGGCCAACGCCGGGGCCGCGCCGCTGTCCGACCCGGCGACCTTTCAGGCCTTCCATGGCAAGGAAGGGCTGGCGCGGATCGCCTCTGACCTCGTCGACCGCAGCATCGCCGATCCGAGGATCAAGGAGATCTTCGCCACCACCGACGTCCCGCGTCTGAAGCGGACCCTGACCGAGCAGTTCTGCTACGTGCTGGGCGGCGGCTGCGTCTATACTGGCCGCGACATGGCGGCGGTTCACAAGGACATGGGCGTCACCAATAAGGACTTCAACGCCCTGGTCGAGAACCTGCAGTGGGCGATGGACAAGGAGGGCGTGCCCTTCGCCGTCCAGAACAAGCTGCTGGCCAAGCTGGCCCCCATGCAGCGCAAGGTGGTCGAGCGGTAGGGCCGCTCCGCACTTGAAATGCCTAGCGCTCGCGCGGATATGAGGTCCCCGGAACAGGAGGCCTCGCCCGTGACCGCAACCCTCGATGACGCCCGCACGGCGCTGGACCGTATCGCCGACCCGGCCAGCGGGCAGGGGCTGGTGGCGGCGGGACTGGTCCAGGGCCTCGTCGTCCGTAACGGCCGCGCCGGCTTCATGCTGGAGGTCCCCGCCAGCGTCGTCGCGTCCTACGCCCCGGTGCGCGAGGCTGCCGAGAAGGCTCTCGCCGCCCTGCCGGGCGTCGAGCAGGCCCAGGTGGTGCTGACCGCCCAGGCGGCCGAGGGCGCGACCCGCGTTCGCAAGGGCGCCAAGATCACCGAGGATCCCCAGGCCCGCATGGCCCCGCCGCCCGAGGCGGAAAAGCCCAAGCATGTGCGCCATGTCATCGCCGTGGCTTCGGGCAAGGGCGGGGTGGGCAAGTCGACCGTCTCGACCAATCTCGCGGTCGCCTTCGCCCGGATGGGACTGCGCGTGGGTCTGTTGGACGCCGACATCTATGGGCCCTCGGCCCCCAAGATGATGGGTGTCGACGGCGATCCGTTATTTGAGAATGAGAAGCTGCAGCCGCTGGAGGCGCATGGCGTCAAGCTGATGTCGATCGGCTTCATCGTCGATGAGGGCAAGGCGATGATCTGGCGCGGGCCGATGGCCTCGTCGGCCGTTCGCCAGATGATCCACGACGTGGCCTGGGGCTCTGAGGCGCAGCCGCTGGACGTGCTGGTCGTCGATCTGCCGCCGGGCACTGGCGACGTGCAGCTGACCCTGGTGCAGAAGCTCCGCATCGACGGCGCGGTGCTGGTGACCACGCCGCAGGAGATCGCCCTGATCGATGCGCGTCGGGCGGCCTCGATGTTCGAGAAAACCGCGACCCCGATCCTGGGTCTGATCGAGAATATGGCCTTCTTCGCTGATCCCTCGACCGGTGCGCCGATCCCGATCTTCGGCGAGGGCGGCGGCGTCGCCGAGGCGGCGCGGCTGAACGTGCCGCTGCTGGGCCGCGTGCCGATCGAGATCGCCGTCCGCCTGGGCGGCGATCAGGGCGTGCCGGCGGTCATCGGCGAGCCCAAGGGGCAGGCCGCGCAGGTGTTCGTCGGGGCCGCGCAGCAGCTCTGGGAAGCAATCGACTAGACGAAAAAGCCCGCCTGGATCGCTCCAGGCGGGCTGCTTGTTCCAGGGACGTTCAGCCTTAGAAGCTGAAGCGCGCGCCGGCGGCCAGCACCACGGCCGAGCCTTCGACATCGCCGCGCAGGCGGACGGTCGAGCTGGTCGCGGTGACGTCGGTGCGGTTGATCTGGCTCTTGTCGAAGGCGATGTAGCTGAGCGCGGCGTCGAGCTTCAGGTTCTCGGTCGCGGCCCAGGTGGCGCCGGTGGCGTACATCATGCGGTCGCCGTCCGGCACGCGGGCGGTGCGGCCCACGTCCGGCGTCGGGGTCGGGTCGTACTGGACGCCGGCCCGCAGAGTCAGGCGGGGCGAGGCCTGGTAGTCGACACCGGCCGCGTAAGTCGTGATGTCCTTGTAGTCCTGGGCGCTGGTCGACCCGCCGCCGGCGAAGGCCACGCGGATCGCGTCAAACTCGCTCCAGCCCACGCGGCTGATCGAGCCGTTCAGGGTCCACTGGTCGTTCACCGCCCAGCGTGCGCCGAGGTTGGCGATCCAGGGCAGGGTGATCTTGGCCTGGCCATCGACCGTGAAGTTGTTGGCGGCGGGGATCGGGGCCAGGAGGCCCGAGACCTTCACCGTGCCGTCCAGCTTGTGGTCGATCTTGCTGCGGTAGCTGGCGCCGATGGTCAGGCTCTTCGTCGGGTGCAGCTGAGCGCCGACCGTGTAGCCGTAGGCCCAGCCGTCGCCCTTCAGCGACTGCGCGCCGTCGGGCTGCAGCGGCGAGATGTTGGGCAGGGCGTTGGTCAGTTCGGCGTCGGCGTACATCGCCGTGACGCCCACGCCCAGGTCCAGCATGTCGTTGACGCGGTAGGCGACGACGCCGTCGACGTTCACCGTGCGCAGCTGCGACTTCAGCGCGTCGTAGCGGGTCCAGCTGTCGGGGTTGTACTCGGTGGTGAAGTTGTAGGGCGCGGCGACCGACAGGCCCAGCGAGAGCTTGTCGTTGAGCTTCCAGGCGCCGCCCAGGTTCGGGACGATCCCGTCGTTGATCGGATCAAAGGCGGTGTTGGCGCCGCCCACCGGGGTGGTCAGGCCGGCCGGCGGAACCGGGCGGGTGATGGTCGAGCCGGTGCTGGTGGCCTTCGAGTCCACCTGGATCGCGTTGAGGCCGAAATAGGCTTCGCTGCGGGCGATGCCGGCGATCGCGGCGGGGTTCCACCACAGGCTGCCGACGCCCTTGTCGGCGACTTCGCCGGAATAGGCGCGGCCCGCGCCGCGGACCGATTGTTCCTGCAGGTAGAAGGCCGAAGCGGAGGCCTGGGAGGCGGCGACGAGCGCCACGAAAGCCACGCCGACGGCGAGGCGGGTACGCGTAGAAGACATTTTGACTTGCGACCTTCTTGGGGAGGAGGAGGTCCGCCGGGCGCCGGCTGGCGCACGAGGAGCGCCGCCTGTAACCCATCTAGTAAAATATCGTTGTTATTATTTGAAGTGGGTGTGAATTTTGTACTGTCTGTAAAAGAAACGGGGGCAATCGCCCCCGTTTTAATCGCTGTTCTGTCAAATACTGATCGAACGATGCTTTTCGATCATTGTTTTATTTGGGGTGGTGTCAGCCGCCAGCCATCTTGCGGAAGAACTTCTGGCCCTGTTCGCCGCCATTGAAATAGGCCTTCTGACCGTCCTCAGCGGTGATCTGGCCCCAGCTGTCGCGGACTTCCTCGGCCGACAGGCCGCCTTCGCCCAGATAGACGCCTTCGGTCTCGTAGATGCGCGACAGGGCGAAGGCGCCGGCGCCGGCGGTCAGGATCGCGCCGGTCGGCGCCTCGTCCGAGCAGAGATAGACGACGCCCGGCGTCACATATTCGGGGGCAAGCTTGGCCAGCACTTCGGGCGGCATCAGGCCTTCGGTCATGCGGGTGGCCGCCACCGGGCTGATGGCGTTGATCTTGACGTCGTTCTTGGCGCCTTCAAGCTTGAGGGTGTTCATCAGGCCCAGCACCGCCATCTTGGCCGCGCCATAGTTGCTCTGGCCGAAGTTGCCGTACATGCCCGACGACGAGGTGGTCACGACGATGCGGCCGTAGTTCTGGGCCTTCATGATGTCCCACACGGCCTTGATCGGCTTGAAGGTGCCCCAGACGTGGACCTGCATGACCGCCTCGAAGTCGGCCAGCTCCATCTTGGTCAGGGTGCGGTCGCGCAGGATACCGGCGTTAGCGATCAGGATGTCGATACGGCCCCAGGTGTCCATGGCGGTCTGGACCATGTTGGCCACGCCCGCATCGTCGGTCACCGAAGCGCCGTGGGCGATGGCTTCGCCGCCAAACGCCTTGATCTCTTCCACGACCTTCTGAGCCGCCTCGGACGAGCCGCCCGAGCCGTCGACGCTGCCGCCCAGGTCGTTGACGACCACCTTGGCGCCGCGACGCGCCAGTTCCAGGGCGTGCTGTCGGCCAAGCCCGCCGCCGGCGCCCGTCACGATCGCCACCTTGCCGTCGAAGCGGATGTCCGCCATGCCGAAGTCTCCCTCAAACGTGTGTTTGGTTTGGCGCGTTTGTGCGGCGCGGGAGAGGGGAGGTCAAGGGGAGGGGGTTCCATCGTTCCGCAGTGCTTGGATCTCCCTTCCCCTTGATGGGGAAGGGCCGGGATAAATCCTCCCCCCAGCGGGGGAGGTGTCGGCGGAGCCGACGGAGGGGGAAGAAGCCGGCTTGGCAGCACTTCCCCCTCCGGCCTTCGGCCTCCTCCCCCTCTGGGGGGAGGATTTTCAGAACGTCCGACCAGGGTCGATAGCTGTCTGGCGCCTTCCACAAAAACCCGACCTTCCCGGCGAATGCCGGGACCCAGATCGAACCCACTGACACTGATCCATTCAGCGCTGCGTTACGTCGCATCATCCCCAGCCGCCCCGGATGAATCTGGGCCCCGGCATTCGCCGGGGAGGTCGGTTGTTGAAGTATCCGCCCAGGATCGAAGCCCGACCCGCACATTCTCCAGCGCAGCAAAATAAAAACGCCGCGCGGGGGCCGCGCGGCGTTTCAAGGCGTTGTGGGCTGAGGCGGGCCTTAGGCCTTCTTCTTGGCTCCGCCGGCCACCGGCGGGGTCGGCTTGTCGCGCTTCACGCCGGCCTTCTGGCCGGGCTTCATGAACTTCACCAGCACGCGCTGGCCGACCAGCAGCGGGGCGCCGTCGGCGCTGACCACCACCTCGACGACGCGCTCGTCGCTGCGCTGGCTGGGGTCGTCCGAGGCCAGCTTGCGGGCGCCGAAGACGGCGGCGCGGCGCAGGACCTTGCCGACATAGGTCTTGTCCGGATCACCTTCCGGCTGGATCTCGACCTCCTGGCCGATCGTCACGTTCGGGATGTCGGCTTCGACGATCTCGGCGCGGGCGATGCGCTGGGTGTTGGGCTCGAGGTCGAACATGGCGGTGACGTTCAGGGTCGAGGCGCCCGAGCCCGGATTGGCCTGGCGGCGGGCGATGCGGCCGTCGGCCGGCGCGCGGATCACCGTCAGTTCCTGATTGTAATTGGCCTGCGCCAGCTGGGCCGAGGCGACACTGATCTGCGCCTGCTGGGTGCCGATATTGGCCTGGGCCTGGGCGATCTGGTCGCGGGCGGCGTCCAGCTTCTGGGCCGCGACATAGTTCGCGCCAGCCAGGCCTTGCAGGCGGTTGAACTCACGCTGGGCCGTGCGCAGCTGCACTTGATAGAGCGCCAGCTGGGCCTTGGCCGAGGAAAGGTTCGCCGCCGCCGTCTGGGCGGCCAGGCGGACGTCGTCGTCCTCCTGCTTGGCCAGGGGCTGGCCCTTGGTGACGATGTCGCCTTCCTGCACGAAGACTTCGCGCACGATGCCCGGGCGGCGCGCGGCCACCTGGATCACGCCGCCTTCGACGTCGGCCTTGCCCTGGGCGATGGCCGCGTAGGGAGAGGGCTCTTCTTGGGCGGCGGCGGCCTCAAGCTTCTTCTTCTTTTCGGCCTGTTGGCCCTTGGCGTAGAAGAAGCCGCCGCCGAGCAGCAGCACGACGACCAGGACGATGTAGAAGGCGGGTCGGCGCAGGAAGCCGGGCATGTGGAAATTCCCCCAGAAAATCAGTGGCTGAGCGGCGCGGGATTGGCGTCGGGCGTTCTACGCACGTCGTCCAGGATCCGGCCGTCTTCGATGTGGATGACGCGGTCGGCATAGGCCTCAAGCCGCGGGTCGTGGGTCACGCAGATCACCGCCGCGCCGCGGACGGAGGCCGCCTCGCGCAGCAGTCGGATGACAACCTGGCCGTTCTCGCCGTCGAGGGCCGAGGTCGGCTCGTCGGCGAAGATCAGGTTTGGGTTCTTGGCGAGCGCGCGGGCGATGGCCACGCGCTGCTTTTCACCGCCCGACAGCTCCGACGGGCGCTGGTTGACGCGCGGACCAAGGCCCACCGACTCCAGCGCGGCCTGGGCGCGACGCGCCTGCTCGCCAGGGCTGGCGCCCTGGTACTTCAGCGCCGTCATCACCTGCTGCTTGGCCGTGAGGGCCGGGAACAGGTTGAAGCCCTGGAAGATGAAGCCGCAGTGGTCCAGGCGGAACTTGTCGATCTTCCCGCTGGACAGGGCCCATAGGTCCTTGGCCTCAAGGGCCGAAACCTTGCCTTCGTCCGGCTTCAACAAACCCGATAGCGCCGCCACCAGGGTCGACTTGCCCGAGCCCGACGGACCCATGACCATGGTCACGTCGCCGTGCTTGGCGTCGAAATCGATGCCCTTGAGCACTTCGATATACGAGCGGCCGGTCTTGAAGCGCTTGACTAAGCCCTTGGCTTGCAGGGCGGTTTCGCCGCGCTTGTGCGCGTTGTCACGGGTCATCGCAGCAGGTCCGCGGGTTGGCTGTTCTTGAGGACGCCGAGCGACAGGAAGCCCGACAGCATGGCGATGGCGACGAGGAAGCCGGCGACGATAGCGATGAGGGCCGGCGGGAAGTACATCGGCACCCCGCCCATGGCCGCCAGCAACGAGACGCCCCACGTCAGCAGGCCCGCAGCGAGAACGCCGACGATGCCGACCCAGAAGCTGAGCTCCATGACGATGTTGCGCAGGTCGCCCATCGACACGCCCAGGGCGCGCAAGCTGGCGAATTCCTTGATGTTGGCCATGATCGCGCCGCGCAGGGTCTGCCAGGTGATGGCCACGCCGATCAGCAGGCCCAGGAACGCCGAGAAGCCCAGCATGATGCCGATGATCTGGTCGTCGAGCATGGCGCTGGAATTGGCGTCGGCCAGCTCCTGACGCGTCCAGGCGCGGAACTTGCCGTCGGCCTTCTTGTTGAGCTGGGCTGCGACGATCTCGGCGCGGGACGGGTCGCTGATTTCGACCATCAGCGGGCCGACGCGCTGGCCCACATCGGCCTCGCCCAGCATCCGCAGCGTGTCGCGCGACATGACGAGCGTGGGCTGGATGATGTTGGGATAACCCGTTGTCACCACAGCGATATTGATGGTCTTGCCGTTGTAGAGCGCCTTGTCGCCCTTCTTGACGCCCAGGCGCTTGAGGGCGGTCTGGTCCACGGCGACCGCAAAGGGGCGGCGCAAGGCCTCGACCATTTCAGGCGTATAGTCGGTGGGCACGGTCACGTAGCCCGGGATGGCGTCGATGACGGTCACGTTGACGAACTCGGTCTTGCGACCGCCGCCCTGGGGCGGCGCCTTGCCGCCCTTGGCCGCCGCCTTGGTGCGCGCCTCGATCTTGGCCTGCTCCTCGGGAGACAGAATGTTCTGGAAGCGACCGCCAGAGCCGTCGAGCGGCGCGACCTGTGTCACTTCAGGGTGGCTGTAGACGAGGGGGATCATCCGGCGCGGCAGGCCCGAAGGACCGCCGAACAGCGCCTTGGCGCCCGGGCCCAGCACCATGATGTCGGCGCGCGCGCGATCGATCTGGGCGGTGAAACCCTTGCCGATACCGACGAACATGCCGACCTGCGCCAGCACCAGAAGGCCTGAAAAGGCCAGGGCGACGACAGCCGCCATGTAACGACGCCACTCGTATAGAAGTGTGGCCAAGGCCAACGACATTTGCGGACTCGTGCTCCCCCAATCGACGGTTGCAGCAATGAACGTCGATCGCCGAGCGGCCAAGTTAAATCGGGGTAAGGCGCGTTTCAGGGCTGAAATCGTCCGCGGCGACGGCGTCTTAGCGCGGACGGCGCTTGTCGCCAGGCGATGCGCGCCCCCTTCGGTAAGCGGCTTATGACTTAGGCGCCTTGCGGGCTGGTTAACCATTCCTTACGCAAGGCGCTTGCGTGCGACGCCGCAGTTGGTGTCAATCTCGCCCCTTGGTCGGCGTCGCGGGGGCGTCGCCTCATTGTAAGGTCTTCGTCTTGATGTTCCGTCCCGAGAACGTTCAGGCCCTGGCGGGTCTGGCGCTCACCCTGGGCCTCTGCTGGCTCGTTTCCGAGAATCGCAAGCGGTTCCCCTGGGGCCTGGCCATCGGCGCCGTCGTCATCCAGGTGATGCTGGTGCTGGTGCTGTTCGGCTTGCCGCAGGCCCAGCAGATGCTGCGCGGCGTCAATGGCGCCGTCGAGGGCCTCGGCGCCTCGACCCAGGCCGGCACGGCCTTTGTGTTCGGCTTCCTGGCCGGCGGCGACCAGCCCTATACGGTCAGCAATCCGGGCGCGGGCTTCATCTTCGCCTTCCGCGTCATGCCCGTGATCCTCGTGGTCTGCGCCCTGTCGGCGCTGCTGTGGCACTGGAAGATCCTCGAGTGGCTGGCCCAGGGCTTCGGCTTCGTGTTCCAGAAGACGCTGGGCCTGCGCGGCCCGCCGGCCCTGGCCACCGCCGCGACGATCTTCATGGGACAGGTCGAAGGCCCGATCTTCATTCGCGCCTATCTCGACAAGCTGTCGCGCTCGGAACTCTTCATGCTGATCGCGGTCGGCATGGCCTGCGTCTCGGGTTCGACCATGGTCGCCTACGCCACCATCCTGGCCGACGTGCTGCCCAACGCGGCCGCCCACGTGCTGACGGCCTCGATCATCTCGGCCCCGGCCGGCGTGCTGCTGGCCCGCATCATCGTGCCGTCCGACCCGATGGAGAAGGGCGCCGATCTCGACCTCGCGGCCGAGGACAAGACCTATGGCAGCTCGATCGACGCGGTCATGAAGGGCACAACCGACGGCCTGCAGATCGCCCTCAACGTGGGCGCCACCCTGATCGTCTTCGTGGCCCTGGCCACCATGGTCGACAAGATCCTGGGCGCCTTTCCTCCGGTGGGCGGCGAGCCGCTGAGCATCGCGCGCGGCCTGGGCGTGATCTTCGCCCCGCTCGCCTGGTCGATGGGCATCCCCTGGAAGGAAGCGGGCACGGCCGGCGGCCTCCTGGGCGTGAAGCTGATCCTGACCGAGTTCACCGCCTTCATCCAACTGTCCAAGGTGGGCGAGAGCTTGCTGGACGAGCGTACCCGCATGATCATGACCTATGCGCTGTGCGGCTTCGCCAACATCGGCTCGGTCGGCATGAACGTGGCCGGCTTCTCGGTCCTGGTGCCCCAGCGCCGACAGGAAGTGCTGGGCCTCGTTTGGAAGGCGATGATGGCCGGCTTCCTGGCTACCTGCCTGACCGCCTCGCTGGTCGGCCTGATGCCGCGGAGCCTGTTTGGGCTGTAAGCCGCTTTCCTTCCGTAGCGAAAGCCAAGCATCCTCCCGGTCAAAAGCCGGGAGGATTTCTTTTGAAACTCTACGATTGCCTGCGAGCGCCCAATCCCCGTCGCGTGCGGTGGTTCATGGCCGAGAAGGGAATCGACGATGTCGAGATCGTCACCCTGTCGATCATGGGCGGAGAGCACAGGTCGCCGGAGTATCGCGGCAAGGCCGGTCTAGCGCATGTGCCGGCGCTGGAGCTGGATGATGGGACGGTGATCACTGAGTCGGTCGCCATCTGCCGCTATCTGGAAAGCGTCTATCCAGAACCGAACATGTTCGGGCGTGATCCGAAGGAGGCCGCGATCATCGAGATGTGGCTGCGGCGCACCGAGATGATGGTCGCCACGCCGATGATGCAGGGCGTGCGGCACAGCCATCCCGGCATGGCGGCGCTGGAGGTGCAGGTCCCCGAGGTGGCCGCCTACAATCTCGAGAGCGTCCGAAAGAGCCTGAAGGTGCTCGATGATCGACTGGCCGAGAGCCCGTTCATCGCCGCCGACCGCATCACCATCGTCGATGTGGTGGCGGTCACGAGTCTGGATTTCGGCCGCATGATCAAGTGGCGGCCGGATCCGGCTCTGGTCCACGTCAACCGCTGGCTGGACGCCATGCTGGCCCGGCCCGCCGCAGCGGCGGGCATGACGGCCTAGATCGAATGAGTGGAGCCCTCCTCGCCCTTCGACAGGCTCAGGGTGAGGACGAACTTTGACGCGGTGTCAGCAGAAAACCTCATCCTGAGCTTGTCGAAAGACGAGGTTTTCGGTTCTTCAACGGCTTCGCAGCTTCTTGATCACGCCCGAGAAGTTCAGCATCGGGCTTGAGCCCGTCGAGATCAGGCCCCGCACGAACAGCAGCGAGCCGCCGGCGCGGACCACTTCGCCGGTGGCGGTGACCAGGTCGCCGGGGCGGGCGGGGCCGACGAACTCGCCGTTCAGGCTGACGGTGACGGCGTGGGCGCCGGCAAGGTCGCGCCAGGCGATCGCGAACAGGCAGAAGTCGGCGAAGGTCATCATGCAGCCGCCGTGCATGAAGCCGCCGCCGTTCATGTGCTTGGGCTCGGCGCGGAAGGCGCAGGTGACGCGGCCGGTTTCATCCTCGCGGAAATAGAAGGGGCCGGACTGGTCCTCGAACGGGTCCATGCCCTGCCACGTGCGCCAGCCGGCCCATTCGCCGGTCTCGACCAGTCGCGAGCTGCTGGAATTCTCGGCCCCGCCGTCCATGTCGTCCCCTCCGAAACTTATCGAGGTTCAGTTAGAGCGGTCGCCCATCGGGCGCAAGCCGCGCCTCGCGTTTGAGCGCGATCCGTGGCATGGCGAAGCGCATGACGACCCCGATCCAAGACACCATCCTCTCCCAGCTGGCGGCGCTGCCCGCCGGCAAGTCGATCGACCCGATGAACGTCGCCAAGGCGATCCAGCCCGAGCGCTGGCAGCAGCAGCTGGGCCACGTGCGCACCAACGCCATCGAACTGGCCCGCGAGGGCAAGGTCGTGATCCTGCGCCACAACAAGCCGACCAATCCCGAGAAGTTCCGGGGCGTCTATCGCATCCGCCTGCGCCTCGAAGGTGATCCGACCAGCTTCGAGGAGACGGCCGGCGACGAAGACTAGTCTCGACGCCGAGTTCGTCTTGAAAAGAAACTGAGTCCGTGGCCTATGGTCTCCCAAACTAGGGAGACCATCGATGCTCATCTACGGCTCGTCGCTTTCGCCGTTCGTTCGCAAGACCATGGTGTTCGCCACCGAAAAGGGGCTGGCGTACGATAACAAGGTGGTCCGGCTGGGCCAGCCCGACACTGAGTTCGACGCCTGCAGCCCGTTCGGCAAGATTCCGGGCTTCCAGGATGGCGACTTCAAGATCTCCGACTCCTCGGCGATCATCACCTATCTGGACGCGGCCCATCCCGAGCCGAACCTGATCCCGACCGAGCCGAAGGCCCGCGCCTGGACGGTCTGGTACGAGGAGTATGCGGACTCGATCTTCGTCGGCGCGGCGGGACCAATCTTTTTCAACCGGGTGGTGGGGCCGCGCTTCATGGGCGTCGAGCCTGACCTTGCGGCGATCGAAAAGGGGACCAACGTCGCCATGCCGCCGGTGCTCGACTATCTGGAGCGCACGATCCCGGCGAGCGGCTTCCTGGTCGAGGACCGTTTCACCCTGGCTGACATCGCCGTGGCCAGCCCCTTCGTGAACCTGGAACACGCTGGGTTCGACTTCGCCAAATGGCCGAAGGCGAAAGCCTATGCCGACGCCATCTTGGCCCGTCCGTCGTTTGCGGACATCATCAAGCGCGAGCGCCGGATGCTCGGCGCCTAAGGCACTGCTTGGGGCGGCGGACGGGATCGCCTAAATCCCGTCCATGGCTCTCGACGCGCTTCTTGAGGAAATCTCCGCCTGCCGGGCGTGTGCGCCATACCTGCCGCACACGCCGCGGCCGGTCACACGCGTCAGCACGGCGACGCGGCTGCTGATCGCCGGACAGGCGCCGGGGCGGCTCGTCCATGAAACCGGTCTTCCGTTCAACGATCCCTCGGGCGTCCGCCTGCGCCAGTGGATGGGGATCGACCGCGAGACCTTCTATGGCCGCTCCGAGATCGGTGTGGCGGCCATGGCCTTCTGCTTTCCGGGCACAAACCCCAAGGGCGGCGACTATCCTCCGCCGCCGCGCTGCGCGGCGCTGTGGCGATCGCAGCTGCTGGCGGCGCTGCCGAATGTCGAGCTGACCCTGCTGGTGGGCAGCTACGCCCAGGACTGGGCGCTGGATGGTCGAACCGGCAAGACCATGACCGAGACGGTCGCCCGCTGGCGTGAGTTCGGGCCCAACGTGCTTCCGCTGCCGCATCCATCCTGGCGCAACACCGCTTGGCTGAAGCGCAATCCCTGGTTCGAGGCGGAGGTGACGCCCTTCCTTCGCGAGCGTGTCGCGAACATTCTGGGGCGATGAACCGCCGCGCCCTGATCCTGACCGCTTCGGCCGCCGCGCTGTCGGCTTGCGCGCCGCTGCGCCAGAGACCGGAGCTGGCGGCGCTAGGTTTTCGCGGGCCGCGCCTGACGGACCAGGCCTTCGTCAGCTTTGACGGAGCCCAGTTGGGTCTGATGCGCTGGCTGCCGGCGAGCGAGCCCGACTGGGTGATTGTCGGCCTGCACGGCATGAACGACTACGCCAACGCCTATCACCTTGCCGCCGCCTGGTGGGCGGGGAGGGGGATCGCGACCTATGCGCTGGACGTGCGCGGGTTCGGACGTTCGCCCGAGCGTGGCGTCTGGGCTCCAGCCGACCTGGTGATCGAGGATGTCCGCCTGCTCGTCGAAGCCGTCCGTGAGCGACATCCGAACGCCAAGATCGCCCTGGCTGGGATCAGCATGGGCGGCGCGCTGGCGATCAGCGCCATGTCGACGCAGAGCCCGCCGCGCGTCGACAAGGTCCTGCTGTTCGCGCCGGCGGTCTGGGGCTGGTCGAACCAGCCGTTGCCGAACAAACTGAGCCTCTGGATCACCGCCCATACGAAGGGCGACTGGGTGGTCAAGCCGCCCGAATGGCTGGTCCGCAATGTCATGCCCTCCGACAATTTGGACGAGTTGCGTCGGATGGGGCGCGACCCGCTGATGATCTGGGGCGCGCGCTCTGACACCCTGTACGGCCTCGTCGGGCTGATGGAGCGGGCTTGGCGATCGCCCGATGCGATCGCGACCCGCGTTGCCTGGTTCTACGGGGCCAATGACCACATCATTCCCCGCGAGCCGACGGTCGAGGCTGTGAGCCGTTTGAGGCCGGGCGCGCGAACCGCGTACTACCCTAAGGGCTATCACCTCCTCCTGGTCGATCAGCAGGCCGAAGCCGTCTGGGCGGACGCCGTGGCGTTCCTGCGCGATGCGCCCGGGGCTTGGCCGCCCTCCGGTGTTCCGGCCATCCCCTCAAGCCTTGCAGCGATGACAGCGTTGGACCCGCCCAAGCCGGCCAAGCGCAAGGTGTCGCAAGGTCAGCCTTCGGGCTTGTGAGCCGGAGAAACCCAGCGTACACCGCCCGCCAACTTCATCCTGGCTGAGGCGAGACCGGCAGCATGACCTTGTTCGATTCCCCCGATTTCGAGGGACACGAAGGCGTACACGCTTTCTTCGACGAAAAAACTGGTCTGAAGTCGATCATCGCGGTCCACTCGACCGCGCGCGGCCCGGCTGCGGGCGGCTGCCGGATGTGGGACTATTCCAGCG
The DNA here is from genome assembly GCF_031457805.1 of Caulobacter sp. BE264. Classification (NCBI taxonomy): domain Bacteria; kingdom Pseudomonadati; phylum Pseudomonadota; class Alphaproteobacteria; order Caulobacterales; family Caulobacteraceae; genus Caulobacter; species Caulobacter sp. BE264. The sequence continues at coordinate 271,183 of NZ_JAVDXI010000001.1, forward strand.
CCGGGGCGGCCCTGACCGACGCCCTGCGGCTGTCGCGCGGCATGTCCTACAAGAACGCCATGGCCGATCTGGACTTCGGCGGCGGCAAGGCCGTGATCATCGGCGACAGCCGCAGCCAGAAGACGCCCGAGCTGTTCGAGGCGTTCGGTCGCGCGGTCGACAGCCTGGGTGGAAAGTACTGGACGGCCGAGGACGTCGGCGTCTCGCCGTCCGACCTGGAAAGCACGCGCAAGACCACCCGCTTCGTTGCGGGCCTGGAAGGTCACGCGGCGGCCTCGGGCGATCCGTCGCCGGTGACCGCCGAGGGCGTATTCCGGGGCGTACGCCTCTGCGTCGAACGCGCTCTGAACCGCGACCTGAAGGGCGTCCGCGTCGCCATCCAGGGTGTGGGCCACGTCGGGGCCTATCTGGCCGAGAAGCTGCACGCGGCCGGCGCGGAACTGATCATCGCCGATGTGAACCAAGTGGCCCTGTCCGAGGTCGCCGCCAAGACCGGCGCGACGATCGTGCCGACTGATGCGATCTTCGACGTCGAGGCCGATGTCTTCGCCCCTTGCGCCCTGGGCGGCGCAATATCGAACGCGACCCTGCCGCGCCTGAAGGTCAAGATCATCGCCGGCGGCGCCAACAACCAGCTGGCCGACGCCATGATCGGCCAGACCGTGTTCGATCGCGGTATTCTCTATGCGCCGGACTACGTCATCAATGGCGGCGGCATCATCAATGTGGCGGCCGAAATCCGAGCCCTGGAAGCCGGCGGCGCCTTCGATGGCGGCTGGGTGGCGGCCAAGCTGGATCGCCTGGCGCAGACCCTGGCCGAAGTGATCGATCAGTCGATCGCCGAGAAGCGTCCGGCCAACCTGGTGGCCGACGAGATCGCCCGCGCGCGCATCGCAGCGGCGCGCGGCTGAGTTACCGGGCCCTTTTTGTCCGATCTGATCGTCGTTGGTCAGATCGGATGGGCTCTAAATCAGATACTTAGAGCGTGAGAATAGCCGAAACCGGTTCCCACTTTCGGCCTCACGCTCTAGCGGCCGTGGATCGAGACCGTGACGCCGACGACCGTGTCCTTGTTGGAATAGTCGATCGAGTTCAGCTTGCGCCGCGTCGCCGATAGCGACACCTGATTGTTGTTCTTGCGATAGCCGATGCCGACCTGGCGGCTGCCGAACCGCGCCAGCTTGTCTTCGCTGAAGCCCGCGTTACGCCAGCCATTGAGGGCGTCGCGCACCATGTTCAGGCTGTAGGCCTTGCCGGAACTGGCGGCGAACAGCATCCAGCGCCCGCGACGCAGATCCTCTGCTGACGTCCCGGCCTTTGACACGATGTTCGAGGCGCTCAGAGTCAGCCGCTTCACCGCGCTGGACTGCATGCCCAGCGGCGTGAACGGCAGTGGGGCCCCGCCGACCTCGACCTTGATGGGCTTGGGATAGGGGCGGTAGGTCTTGACGTGGGTCAGGGCCAGAACAGGCCGTGGATGCGACGCGACGCTCTCGGTGAGAACCCGGGCCGCGGGACGAGCGGGCGGCGGCGTCGCCTGGGCATAGACCTTGCCCGGGGCGGGCGTTGGCGCGGCCTTGGCGGGGGCTGCGCCGGCGAGGCCCGTCTCAGACAGTCCGCCAGCCAGCGCCACGGTCGCGGCGGCCACTGGCGCGGTTCCTTCGGCGGCAGTCGCTGCGACGCGCTCGCCGCCGTAACGCGCCGTCGTGATGGGCGCGTCGGGATCATCAACGACGGCCCCGGCCTTGGGGCCACCGGCCAGCGTCAGGGTCTGATTGAATTCTTCAGGAACATGAGTCGACCACGCCGTCGCGGTCCCTACGACCGCGAGACCTGTCGCCACCAGCGCACATCCGAGCGCGACATGTCGCATGCTCGTCAGCTCTCCCCCAATCCCTGACGGGAAGGTTAAGGGCGTCTTAGGGCGCTGTACAGGCGCCTAGCGTGTCAGTTGAAAGCCTGCGCTGACGTGACGCGCCCGAATTGGGCGCCTCAATGACCGGGGCGTGGCTTGAAGCTGCGTTTTTCCTGCAATCGCACGCATTCTTGCGCCGGCTTCCCGCCATGCTGCGGCTTTGGCGCGGTCTTGGGTAGGCAGAGGCCCTTGTTCGGGTCTTGATTCTGAAAGCCGCTGGTCATGGCTTCTTCTCCCGTACGCTTACTCACTAACACATTTCGGGGGCGAATTCTTCCGCCAACCGTACTTCCACAGAGACGTGAAGGCGGGATTCGCCCGGGTCTCCGATGATCGCCCCCGAGACAGGAAGGCTCTCGGCCGGGGTCCGCGTCGCCGCGACGCGGATGAGGTCGGGGGACTCCGCGATCCCGTTCGTCGGATCAAACTCCAGCCAGCCAAGATCGGGCAGAAAGACTTCGCACCAGGCGTGCGTGGCCCCGGCCCCTCGGATCTGGGCGCCGGGACAATGGATATAGCCGGTCGCAAAGAGCGCCGCGTAGCCCAGGCGACGCAGGCCTTCGATCATCAGCCAGGCGAAGTCCCGGCAAGCGCCGCTCCGCTTCTGGAGCGTCTCAACGGGGCTTTGAACGCCTTCCGCCTCGCGGACGGCGTAGTCGAACTCCCGATGGATCAACTGGTTCATGCGCAGCAGAAAGGCCAGGGCGGTCTCATCGCGATCCGCCTGCAGGCTGCGAAGCCAGCGCAGCAGCACGCCATCGGGGTCGTCGGTCACCGGCGCGATAAACGGCTCCAGCGTGATGCGATCTTCGCGCGAATAGACAATCGGGGTCAGCGTGTCGGTGTTGGCGAGGCGCTGGGGCGCCAGCGGTGCGGGGTAGCGATCAATGACCAGTTCGCTGGCCACCCGCATGCTGTCTGAGCGCTGTGACGGCTGAAACAGGCAGACGCAGTTGCCGTTCGCATCATAGCTCCAACGCGTCGCGCCAGGCGGGTAGAGGACAAGCGAGGCTTCAACGATGCGCAGCGCATGGCTGTCGCGTGGCCGGATGATCAGCCGTTGCGGACCGAAATCGACCGGTCGCTCATAGGCGTACCGGGTCTCGTGAAGGATACGCAGTCGTCCCATGCGGGGCGACAACGTCCCGGCGCGCAGGACCGTTCCTGTCCAATGGTGTTCAGGCGCGGAAGCCCGCCTCGGCGAAGGCCAGCATGCGGTTCAGCAGCGCGGTCACGTCCGCCTCGCTGGTCTGGCCTTCGGACAGCACGTTCAGTCGGTCGAACTCGGCGAACCGGTTATTGTGCAGCATGCCCAGGGTGAAGTGCAGTCGCCAGTAGACCTCTTCCGGTGACAGGTCCGGGCGGGCGCGCAGCAGGGCGTCCGAGAAGCGGCGCAGATGCGAGACGTCGGTCTTCAGCACCTGCCGGATCTCGTCGGTGCCCTCGCTGCGGGCGCGGATCAGGAACTGCAGCGAGATGCGGCGCTCATGGTCGGGCGCCAGCCAGCGCAGGGGCGGGGTCAGCAGGGCCGCCAGGATTTCGCGCAGGGGCGGCGCGCCGGCGTTCCGGTCGTTGGCCTCATGCAACATCTTGGCGCGCTCGCGATTGAGCTCGGCCGTTCGCCGCTTGAAGATGTCGAACAGCAACGCGTCCTTGGAGCCGAAGTGATAGTTCACCGAGGCAAGGTTCACGCCGGCGGCGGCCGTGATGTCGCGCACCGAAACGTTCTGGAAGCCGTGCAGCGCGAACAGCCGTTCAGCGGCGACGAACACCAGGTTCTTGGTGGCGGCTTCGGTTTCGCCCGCGTCGACTTCGTGCGAAGCGGCGGCGTCGGTCGTCGGACTCACTACAGATTCCCCTTTACCCGCAGGGAAGTCTTACGGGCGTTCGAATTTGGCGCAAGCGTCAAGATCGTCCCTGTAGCGCGTAACGGCGTTCGCGTTTAGGCTTTTTCCGTAGACCTCGTGGGAGCGACCCGATGATCGGCATGCTGACGGCTGTTCTGCTGCTGACCGGGCACGCTGGCGCGCCGACGTCTTCGGCGCAGGATGATCCGGCCAAGGTGGACTCGGTCACGATCACCGCGACCGACAGAAAGCCGTCGCCCCTGCCGCCCTGGTCGCGGAAGATCGAAGGAATCGGCTGGCCGTTCCTGGGCGTCGGCGAGGACCGGTCCGTGTTGATGTTCGCCAAGACGGGCAAGGCGCCCTCCGGCGCGGACTATCAGCGGGTCTGGGTCCGGCACGAGTTCCGACTGCCGCAGACCGACGCCGGGCTGACGTTCCGCTCCGAACGGCTGGCCAAGGACGTGGATTGCAAGGCCCGCGCGTTCCGCAGCCTGGCGGTCTATCGCTATCCGGAAAACAACCTCGGCGGCGAACCGGTGGCCTTCAAGTTCGACGAGACCGGCTGGGCCAAGCCCGAGGCGGGCGCCTTCGACGAGACGGTGGTCGAAGCCGCCTGCATGCAGCCGGACAGCGGCGGTTAGCGCCGTCGATCCGGCTGGCCGTTCAGCGAGAGGTTCCAGAGATAGACCTGGCGCGCCCGCGATCCGGCGGGCAGGCGGTTGAGCTGCTCGATCTGGTTCTTCTCGAGGCGGAACGGATGATAGCCGCGGCCGCGCAGGCAGGTCTCGAGCGCCGGCTTGAGCTGCCGCGCGACCTCTCGCCAAGTCTTGTTCATGTGCAACTGCGCCCGCGCGGCGTAATCGACCAGCGCCGATACATCCATGTTCGGTTGGTTCAGGTTCGGTTGCGTCGGATCGAACGAGGGTTGCGCGTCCGGCTGGGCGGAGTCGGTCATGTAGGTCAGATCGACGGTCGGGATCGACACCGGCGCCTTTGTTTCCGCCTCGTAGGCGCACTCCACGGCGTCGGTCCGGTACTGGAGGAACGAGGTCCCCGGCTTGCCCCAGCTGTCCTTGGCGGCGGCGTTTGCGGCGGGCGCGGTCAGGGCCGCCATCAGGGCTGCGACTAGGATCTTAGGGCGAAGCATGGGCGCGTTCCGACGTTGCTCGCCTGTGATAGCGGTAACGAGGTTCGCCGAGAAGGGTTCAGCGCGTCACCGGCGCAAGGCGGGCAGGGACCCGCGTCGACCGCCGACGGGCCGATCTCAACAACGGGCGGGCAACGGCCGCCGCCAGGATCAGCGGCGACAGCAGCAACGCCAGCGCCTTCCGAGGCGCGCTGTCGGCGCGCTTGAGGAAGTAGCGCACGAGGCCCTTCCCCTTGTGCCATTCGATGATCAGCGGGCTCTCGCGGCTGGTCGAGCCGACATGGACCACACGGGCGTGCGGCTGGAACAGCACGCATCCGCCCTGGCGGCGGGCGCGCCAGCAAAGATCGATGTCCTCGACGTGCAGGAAGTAGCCCTCGTCGAAACCGCCGAGGCGCTGGAAGTCGCCGGCGGTCATGTAGAAGCACGCGCCCGAGATCGTAGGGGTGTCCACCGGGTAGGGCGGGGGGGGATCGCCCTCCCGGTGGATCTCGAAGCGGCGCAGCGGGGGCAGGGTGGCGCTAAGCTTCGAGAGACTGAGCAGGGTGGTCACGGGCGTGATTTCGCCGCGTCGGCCGCCCCGCTGTTCGGTGCCGTCGGTGTTGAACACGCGCGCCCCCACCACGCAGGGCGAGGGGCGGTCGCGCGCGGCGTCGCGGAGGGCGGGGATCGCGCCGGGCGTGAGGAAGGCGTCCGGGTTCAGGAACACCAGTTCTTCGCCCTTGGCCGAGGTCGCGCCGAGGTTGGCCGCGCGCGCAAAGCCGATATTGCCCAGGCCTTGCAGCAGACGCACGCGGGGCTCGCGGCGGGCGAGCGCTCGCAGCCACGCCGCGTCGGCCACGGATGAGCCGTTGTCGACAATGACCAGCTCCTCCGCGAGGGGCTCGGCCAGGGCGTGTCGGACACTTTCCATCAAGACGGGGCCGGTCATGTAGACGACCATCACGACCGAGAGACGGGGCCGAACCGCCAAGGCGGCCGCCCGGGAGTGCGCTGGATCGATGGTCAGGTACATGGCGACGCTTCGTTCAAAATAGTTGCGTTAAAACTGTATTCGGGGTGAGAGTCCGTTGCAAGGCCTGTTAAGGCGCGACGCAACGGGTTGTTGCGTTTTTATGCAATGTGTAACAACTAGGGAGCGCCCACAGTCGGGCGTGTGAGCGGCGTTGCGATGTCACGAACGGCGATGAATCCCGCCAAGGCGGCCTTGACCAAGAGCTTGCGACGCGAGGCCGGCCGCTGGCTGAAGACCGCACGCGAAGCCGCTGGCCTGACCCAGGCCGAGTTGGCGGAAAAAACCGGACTTCGCTACTACACCTTCGTCTCTCAGGTGGAGAATGGGCTGGGGCGTGTGCCGATCGAGGCGCAGGCCGTCTGGGCGCAGAGCCTGGGCCTGGACCCGACCCAATTCGCACGAACCCTGCTGCGCTACTACGAGCCTGAGCTCTATCGCCTGCTGTTCGACGGCGCCGTCGAGGAGAGCGAACCTGCAGAACCGGTCGAGCCTTTTGTCGCTGACCGGGCGGCGCAGGCCTGACGAGCGACGCCATGGGTGAGGTCCTAGCCTTCAGTCCCCGGCCGCCGGCCACCGACTGGTCCGCCAACGAGCGGGGCCTGCTGTTGCTGCTCACCCAGCAATTGACCGCCAGCTATGGCGAGGTCGATGGCGTGTTCGGCCAGACCGACTCCGGGGATCCCTGGTATGTCGTGACCGACGCCAACCAGGACGTGCTGGTCCATATCGCGCGGATCGACGGCCAGTTCGTCGTGCACGATGCGGCGGTCGACATGTTCCACCAGGTCGGCAGCCTGTGGGGCGCGCTGCGTCAGGTGCTGGCCGCCGGCGCGCCGCAGGAGCAGACCGGCGTCGTGGTGGCGTTCAACCCCGCCAGCCGCGAGGCCCAGTCGTTCCTGTCGCTGGTGGTCGCCTTCGGCCTCTACCTGGAGATCCGCGGCGTCGAGTTTGGCGGCGCGGGCCGTCTGGACTTCGACAGCGCGCCACGCACCGGTGACCTGTCGATGCAGGCGCTGGCCTCCAAGCTGATCGCCGCGCTCAACCTGGACGCGGGCAAGAGCGAGGTCGAAGCGGTGGTCGCCGCCGCCGCCGCGCGCGAGTCCGCCCCGCAGCCCGTGTTCAAAGCGGTTCAGGGGCAGGCCATCGCCATCCAGGCCGCCAACGCCGAGGCGTCCAGCCTGGGGAGCTTCAAGCCGCCGAGCGCGCTCGCCGCGCAGGCCGCCGCCGAACATCCCCGATCCGCGCAACCTGCCGCCGCGACCGAGTCGGGCGAGACCAAGGGAGGCGCGGAGCTGTCTGGAAACGGCTTTGCGACCAGCAAGGCGGTCCTGCAGGGCACGGCCGGTGATGATGTTCTGAGCGGCTCTCAAGGCGGCGACGTCATCCGCGCGGGCGATGGCGACGACTATGTCGACGGCCACGGCGCAGGCGCGGGCCAGGTGGATCGCCTCGAGGGCGGGGATGGAAACGACCAGATCGTCATGGGCGCGCGCGTCGTCGCCAGCGGCGGGGTCGGGGCCGACACCTTCCTGGTCTCCGCCCAGCCGCCGGCGGACAAGGCAGAGGGGCTGCTGGGCGTCGTGCTCGATTTCTCCGCGGCGCGCGGCGATCATCTGGAGGTTCAGGGCCAGGGGCAGATGACTGTCGTCAGCGCCGCCTGGGTGGCCGATGTGCTGGCGGCTCAGGGCGAGGCGCTCGGGGAGCCTAACGTCGCCGTCACTGCCGAGGTCGCCCAGCCGGTCGCGGGCGCCCGGGTGGGCTTCGACATCAATGGCGATGGCCGGGAAGACGTCTTCATCCTGCTGGGCGGCGCGACCCCCGCCAGCTTCCATCTCGGCATGACGATCGCCAACGACCATGCCGCCGCGCCGCTGGAGAAGGTCTCGCTGGTGGGTCAGCCGAGCCCCGATCTGGGCCCCGTCGGCGAGCCTGCGCCGCGCGGCTGATCCGTTCAGCGCTCTATGAGCGTCTGACTTCACGAATTGTCACCGCAATGTGAACCGAAATGGAGGCGAAGATCCCGCGCGCCGCTGGGGTCGAGTTTTCGCAATAGTTGTTTCTCCTCCGTATGCCACTTATGGCGATATAAACATCCATGGAGGCGGACAATGCCTAACTGGTTCCAGGTGACGGCGACGGGCCTGAATCTGCGCTCGCAGCCGGTTGTAAAACCCTCGACGCGTCTCGCCACGCTGAACCAGGGGCAGCTTGTTCGGCAGATTGGCGACTCGAGCGTCCCCGGATGGATCGAAGTCGAGGTCCAACTCGGCGCAACGCTCTTCCGTGGCTTTGTGAGCGCGCAGCACCTCGCTACAGCCCAGGCGCCTTCCGCTCCGCCGCCTGCGCCGGCAGCGGTGGTCCCCCCCGCTGTCCATTTGACCCCGCCCCGAGGCGTGCGAGCGACGAAGACCGCAATGGCCTCGGCCCTAGCCCCCGTCGCCGGCATGCCGGCTGTGCGCAGACCCGCTGACAGCGCGGCCCAGAAAATCGCAGCCCTGCACGCCGCCATCGCCTGGCTGGACAGCCCGACCGGCGGCCGCTGGGCTCCTGGCGCGGGCAAGACCTACTGCAACATCTAGGCCTATGATTACGCCAACCTAGCTGGAGTCTACCTGCCGCGCGTCTGGTGGATGGACAAGGCGCTCATGGCCATCGCCAAGGGGGAGACCCCCTCCGCAATCTATGGCGAGACCTTGCGAGAGATGAACGCCAACGGCCTGTTCGACTGGTTGGCCCATTGGAGCGACGATTATGGCTGGCGGCGGCTGACCACGCCGGACGAGGCCCAGGCGGCGGCCAACCTCGGCGAGGCGGTGATTATCTGCGCCAAGCGCAAGGATTTGACGCAGTCAGGCCACATCACCGCCGTGGCGCCTGAGCCGGGCGCGCCTGGCGGGCTCAGCGCCGTGCGCAAAGGCGGCAAAGTGACGAAGCCTCTGATCAGCCAGGCTGGCGCGACAAACTTTCAGTATCGGGCTGGCAACTTCTACCTTGGAAACCAGTTCCAGGCGTTCGGGTTCTGGGCGCACGTCTGATCGTCGCCGCGTCAGGTCAAGCGCGGCCTTGTCGGGCGATCGCGGCGGCTTGGTTCTGCGTCGCACACCGCTGACACCCGGAACTACGGAGATTCAGGGGCAGGGAGCTCCGGTGACAGCCACTGAGTGCCGGCCGGCTTCCGTCCGCGCCCTTATCCCCGCACCAGTTCCCGCATCGCCTTGTCCAGCCCCTCGATGGTCAGCGGGAACATCCGGTCGCCCATGATCTGGCGCATCACGCCGATTGACTGGGTGTAGTCCCAGTGGCGCTCGGGGGTCGGGTTCAGCCAGATGCAGCTCTGATAGATATCGGTGACCCGCTGCATCCAGATCGCGCCGGGCTCTTCGTTCCAGTGCTCGACGCTGCCGCCCGGATAGGTGATCTCGTAGGGGCTCATCGTCGCGTCGCCGACGAAGATCACCTTGTAGTCGGCCGGGAACTTGTGGAGCACGTCGAAGGTCGGGATCTTCTCGGTCTGGCGACGGCGGTTGTCCTTCCAGACGGCCTCATAGAGGCAGTTGTGGAAGTAGTAGAACTCCATGTTCTTGAACTCGGTCTTTGCCGCGCTGAACAGCTCCTCGCAGAGCTTGATGTGGCTGTCCATCGAGCCGCCGATGTCGAAGAACAGCAGCACCTTGATGGCGTTGCGGCGCTCAGGGCGTAGCTGGATGTCGAGGTAGCCCTTCTCGGCGGTGCCCTTGATGGTGCCGTTCAGGTCCAGTTCCTCGGCCGCGCCGGTGCGGGCGAACTTGCGCAGGCGGCGCAGGGCGACCTTGATGTTGCGGGTGCCCAGTTCGACGCTGTCGTCGAGGTTCTTGTACTCGCGCTTGTCCCAGACCTTCACCGCGCGGCCATGGCGGCTCTTGTCCTGGCCGATGCGCACGCCCTCGGGATTGTAGCCGTTGTTGCCGAACGGGCTGGTGCCGCCCGAGCCGATCATCTTGTTGCCGCCCTCGTGGCGCTTCTTCTGCTCGCGCAGGCGCTCCTGCAGGGTCTCCATCAGCTTCTCGAAGCCGCCCATGGCCTCGATCTGGGCCTTCTCCTCGTCAGTGAGGAACTTCTCGGTCAGGGCCTTGAGCCATTCCTCGGGAATGTCGGCGGCCAGGCCGTCATTGACCGTCTCCAGTCCCTTGAAGACGTGGCTGAACACGCGGTCGAACTTGTCGAGGTTCTTCTCGTCCTTCACCAGGCTGGCGCGCGAGAGGAAATAGAAGTCCTCCACCGACCGGTCGATGACGTCCTTGTCCAGCGCCTCCATGAGCAGGAGGTACTCGCGGAGGCTGACCGGCACCTTGGCCTGACGGAGCTCAGAGAAGAAGCGGAGGAACATCGGCGCGACTTTCGAACGGTTGTTCGGATTGTGCTGTGTTCCGGCGGCCGACGCAATGCAATCCTCCCCCCAGCGGGGGAGGCGGGCCGAAGGGCCGGAGGGGGAAGTTTTCAGACCTTGCCTCTTCCCCCTCCGTCGTCTCTTCGAGTCGACACCTCCCCCGCTAGGGGGAGGATTTGGGGCCGCCCCTCACCCCCGTCGCAGGATGAACTCCAGATCGTTCGTCTCGCCCACGGGGAAGAAGTACTCGCCGACCTTCTCGAACCCCAGGCGGCCGTAGAGCCGCTGCGCCCCAAAGTTCTCGGACCACACCCCGATCCACAGGCGGCGCGGGCCGGCGGGCTCCAGCCAGTCGAGCGCGGTCTTCAGGAGGGCGGAGCCACGGCCGCCACCCTGGTGGCTCTTCAACACGTAGATTCGCTTCAACTCGCCGTCCTCGGGCGCAACCTCGTCGTGCGGTAAGTCGCAGGGGCCGGCCAGGGCGTAGCCGATCGCTTCGCCGTCCTCGTCCTCCATCAGCCAGGTGGCCTTGTCGGGATGGCCAAGGTCGTTGCGGGTCCGCTCCAGGCCGTAGGCGTAGGCCAGGAACGTCTCCAGGTCCTCGGGCGGATAGAGGTGAGCGAAGGTCTCGCTGAAGGTGCGCGCGCCCAGGCTGGACACCGTGTCGGCGTCGTCGATCGTGGCCCTACGGATGGTGTACGAGGCGGTGGTCGGATCAGCGTTCACGGTCTAGGAGTCTCCCATGGCTGTCGCGCTTTATACGCATTTGGACATGCTCGACCACCGGCCCGGCGATGGGCACGTCGAGCGCCCTGAACGCCTGCGGGCGGTGGTCGACGCGCTGAGCGACGATCCCAATCTGGCGCTGGATCCGTTCGACGCGCCGCTGGTCGAGGTCGAGGACCTGCTGCGGGTTCATCCCAAGACCTATGTCGACGCCGTCTTCGCCGCCGCGCCCGCGACGGGGCGGGTGGCGCTGGATCCCGACACCGTTCTGTCGGCGGGCAGTCTCGCCGCCGCGCGCCGGGCCGCTGGCGCCGGCGTTGCAGCGGTGCGGGCCGTGGCGGCAGGGGACGCCGGGCGCGCCTTCTGCGCCGTGCGCCCGCCGGGGCACCACGCCGAGCCCGGCGTGGCCATGGGCTTCTGCGTCTTCTCCAGCGTCGCCGTCGCCGCGCGGGCGGCCCAGGCGGCCGGCCTGCAGCGCGTGGCGATCGTCGACTTCGACGTGCATCACGCCAACGGCACACAGGCCGTCTTCGAGCACGATCCGACGGTGTTCGTCGCCTCGATCCACCAGTCGCCGCTCTATCCCGGCACCGGCGATCCCAGCGAGACGGGCCTGGGCAACATCGCCAACGCCACGGTGCCCGCCCATGCATCGCGCGAGACCTGGCGGGCGCGATTCGAAGGCCTGCTGGACAAGGTCGACGGCTTCGCCCCCGAACTTGTGATCATCTCCGCCGGCTTCGACGCGCACGCCCGCGATCCCCTGTCGGCGCAAAGCCTTGAGGAGGACGACTTCGCCTGGGCGACCCGCGCGATCCTCTCGGTGGCCCGCGCGCGCGCCAAGGGCCGGGTTGTGTCCTCGCTCGAGGGCGGTTACGACCTTCAGGCGCTAGGGCGTTCCGCCGCCGCGCATGTCCGCGCTCTTCAGGAGGGGTGAGAAGACGGGTTGGCCTCTTGGCCGCGCGACTTCTCCTAAACATGGCCGACGCCACCATCGCCGACCACACGTCCCCGCCCGCGCGATCGGGCGTCATCACCCTGGCGCGCCATGGCGAACCCGCCCTGTCGCGCAAGGTCCGCCTGAACGCGCCGGAATACGGCGAATGGTGGGGCCGCTACGAAGAGGGCGGCCTGAAGGCTGGACAGACGCCGCCGGCCACGCTGGTCGAGATCGCCCGCAGCGCGGACGCCATCATCGCCTCCACGCGCCGTCGCTCGATCGAGACCGCCCAGGCGGTGGTGGGCGAGCGGGCCTTCGCCACCGATCCGACCTTTATCGAGGCGCCGCTGCCGCCGCCGCCCTGGCCCCTGTGGGTTAGGATGTCGCCAAAGCGACTGGGCTTCTTCGCCCGCTTCTGGTGGTGGTTCTTCGACAATCACGGCGGCCAGGAAACACGAAAAGAGGCCGAGGCGCGCGCCGGGCAGGCTGCGGATCTCCTGATCGAACTCGCGGCGAGCGGCCAGGACGTGCTGGTCCTGGCGCACGGCTTCTTCAACTGGATGATCGCCGACGCGCTGAAGGCGCGGGGATGGGCGAAAATCGTTGATGAAGGTCACGCCTACTGGAGCATCAAGCGCTTCCGCCGCGCCTGACTGTTCAAAGCCTCTTCCCTTAACCACGCCTTGGCTCTAGGCCGTTGCCCGCACCGCCTGTCGCCACTAGGCTGACGGCTGTTCACCTGAGAGTTGAAATGACCGACGCCGCGAACACGCCCGCTGACATCTCCGCCCTCAGCTTCGAGGAAGCGCTGTCGCAGCTGGAGCGCATCGTGCAGGAGCTGGAGTCCGGTCAGGCTGCGCTCGAGCGCTCGATCGACATCTATGAGCGCGGCGCGGCCCTGAAGGCGCACTGCGAGAAAAAGCTCGAGGCTGCGCGTCTGAAGGTCGAGAAGATCGTGCTGGGGCAGGGCGGCGCGGTGGCCGCGGAACCGGCCGAGTTCAACTGATGCCTGGCGATCGCCCGGCGTGCGAGGGGAGCCCCTCATGAGCGACCTCGCCAAACGCATCGTGCAGGCGGCTGACATCGTCACGGTGGCGCTGGACGAGCTGTTGCCGCGCGCCGACGGTCCCGAGAGCCGCCTGACCGAGGCCATGCGCTACGCGGCCCTGGGGCCGGGCAAGCGCCTGCGGCCGTTCTTCGCCCTCGAAACCGGCAAGATGTTCGACCTGCCCGAGCGGCCGGTGCTGCGCGCGGCCTGTGCGCTGGAATGCATCCACGCCTACAGCCTGGTGCATGACGACCTGCCGGCGATGGACGACGACGACGTGCGTCGCGGCCGTCCGACCGTGCACAAGCAGTATGACGAGGCGACGGCCATCCTCGCGGGCGACGCCTTGCAGACGGCCGCCTTCGAGATCATGGCCCACCCCGACACCCACGACGACGGTCATGTCCGTTCCGAGCTGGTGCGCAAGCTGGCCATCGCCTCGGGCGCGCGCGGCATGTGCGGCGGCCAGATGATCGACCTCCTGGGTGTTCGCGACGACCTGGGCGCGGTGGCGCGCATGCAGCGCCTGAAGACCGGCGCGCTGATCGCCTTCGCCTTCGAGATTCCGCTGATCATCGCCCGGGCCAAGGACGCCGAGCGCTCGGCCCTGATGGCCTTCGCCCAGGACCTGGGTCTGGCCTACCAGATCGTCGACGACATCCTCGACGCCGAGGGCGACGAGGCGACACTGGGCAAGGCCGCCGGCGGCAAGGACGCCGTCAAGGGCAAGGCCAACTACGTCACCTTGTTGGGGTTGGATGCGGCCAAGGAGCGCGTGGCGCTTTTGGCCGAGCAGACGCGTTCCCATCTCGAAATCTTTGGCGATCGGGCCGAACATCTGCGCGAAAGCGTTGATTTCGTGCTGGACCGCCGCAACTGACCGCGCTTTTTACAGACATGTCATCCAAAACGCCTCTCCTCGACACCATCGCCTCGCCCGCCGACACGCGCGGGCTGTCCCTCGCCGAGCTGAAGCAGCTTGCGGCCGAGGTGCGCGCAGAGACGATTGACGCCGTGTCGGTGACGGGCGGCCACCTGGGCGCGGGCCTGGGCGTGGTCGAGCTGACGGTCGCCCTGCACCATGTGTTCGAGACGCCCAAGGACATCGTTATCTGGGACGTCGGCCATCAGGCCTATCCACACAAGATCCTGACCGGTCGCCGTGACCGCATCCGCACCCTGCGCCAGGGCGGCGGCCTGTCGGGCTTCACCAAGCGGTCCGAGAGCGAATACGACCCCTTCGGCGCGGCCCATGCGGCCACCTCGATCTCGGCGGCGCTGGGCTTCTGCGCCGCGCGCGACGCGAAAGGCGAGGACAATAGCGTCATCGCCGTGATCGGCGACGGTTCGCTGGGCGCCGGCATGGCCTATGAGGCGATGAACGCGGCGACCGACACGACCAAGCGCCTCATCGTCATCCTCAACGACAACGACATGTCGATCGCCCCGCCGGTGGGCGGCATGAGCGCGTACCTCGCCAACCTCGTCTCGGGCGGCGCCTATCGCTCGGTGCGGAAGCTGGGCAAGACCGTCGTCGAGAAGCTGCCGACCCCGATGCGCGAGGCCGCGCGCAAGGCCGAGGAATACGCTCGGGGCATGGTCACCGGCGGCACCTTCTTCGAGGAGCTGGGCTTCCACTATGTCGGTCCGATCGACGGCCACGACATGGACGCCCTGGTCAGCGTGCTGAAGAACGCCAAAGCGTTCGGTGACAAGCCGGTGCTGGTCCACTGCGTCACCCAGAAGGGCAAGGGCTACGCTCCGGCTGAGGGCGCGGCCGACAAGCTGCACGCGGTGGTCAAGTTCGACGTCGTCACCGGCCAGCAGCAGAAGGCGGCCGGCGGCCCGCCCAGCTACACCAAGGTGTTCGCCCAGGAACTGATCAAGCAAGCGGAAAAGGACGACAAGATCGTCGCCATCACCGCCGCGATGCCGTCGGGCACGGGCCTTGATCTCTTCGGCAAGGCCTTCCCCGATCGCACCTTCGACGTCGGCATCGCCGAGCAGCACGCCGTGACCTTCGCGGCGGGCCTGGCGGCCGACGGCATGAAGCCGTTCGCCGCGATCTATTCGACCTTCCTGCAACGCGGCTACGACCAGGTGGTGCACGACGTCGCCATCCAGGGCCTGCCGGTGCGCTTCGCCATGGACCGCGCCGGTCTGGTCGGCGCCGATGGTCCCACCCACGCCGGCAGCTTCGACATCGGCTTTATGGGCGCTCTGCCGGGCATGGTGCTGATGGCCGCTGCCGACGAGGTGGAGCTGGCCCGCATGGTCGCCACCGCCGCCGAGATCGACGACCGTCCCAGCGCCTTCCGCTATCCGCGCGGCGAGGGCCTGGGTCTCGACATGCCGGCCATCGCCGAACCGCTCGAGATCGGCAAGGGCCGCATCGTTCGCGAAGGGACCAGCGTCGCCATCGTCTCGTTCGGCACGCGCTTGACTGAGAGCCTGAAAGCCGCAGACCTCCTGGCCGCGCGCGGCCTGTCGGCCACCGTCTGCGACGCCCGCTTCGCCAAGCCGCTGGACCTGGATCTGCTGTTGCGCCTGGCGCGCGAGCACGAGGCTATCGTGACCGTTGAAGAAGGCGCCATGGGCGGTTTCGGCGCCTTCGTGCTGCAGGCTCTGGCCCAGCACGGCGCCCTGGATCGCGGCCTGAAGATCCGCACCCTGTGCCTGCCCGACCTCTTCCAGGACCAGGACAAGCCTGACGCGATGTACGCCCAGGCGGGTCTCGACGCCGAGGGCATTCTGCACGGCGCGCTGTCGGCGCTGGGCATGGACAATGTCAGCGCGGCCGGCGCGGGGCGTCGGGCCTAAGGGCTCTTCTGCGAGGGCGAACGACGTTCCGGCGGGCAGGGGAAGGTCGGGTTTCTCGCGCCAGGCTCAAGGCTGCTTATGGCCCAGAGCGGACAGATCCTCCCCCGCTATGCGGGGGAGGTGGCCCAGAGGGCCGGAGGGGGCTAACGCGAGGCCTGCCCGGCTCGCCCCCTCAGTCGCTTCGCGACAGCTCCCCCGCATCGCGGGGGAGCATCTAACCTCCCGTCTCCACCCCTCGACGGCCCTTCCGCACGTCTGCTTTCGACCGCCAGAGCCCCCCGGTCCGGCATTCAGCAGCTCAGACCTCGCAGGCCTTAAAGAACGCCTTCACCTGGTCTCGATCCGCCATCGTGGCCGCCAAGCTGTGGCGTTGGCCGTTCGTGAGGAGCGCGAGATCACCTGACTGTCGAAACTCCGCCAGGGCGGCGGTGCTGGACTTGCCACGCGCTTCAAGCAGGTCGCCGCTCATCGGGTCTTCCACCCGGGCGGCGTCGAAGCGGCTCTCGGTCCTGCCGGACGCCAGGACGAGCTGTGCGTCGCTGAGACCGGCCACGGCGAGATCGATCTGATCGCGGCCAGGCTGGCAGCGGATCATCATGACGACGTCATCGCTGTTGGGACGGCCATAGGCGAGACGTGGTTCGGCGGCGTCGTCACTGACATAGGCCCATTGCAGACCGGTGGACGCCGGCTTCTCGTGCGCGCACCCGGCGAGGGCGGCGGCAAGGCCGAGGGCGGCGAGGGCGAGAGTTCGGGACGCCATGATGATGATCCTCCACGTCCGATCAACGTCGAGGCCGCATGAATGGCTCCTGAAACAGGAAGGGCGCGGAAGCCGCTCGGCCGCCGCGCCCGATCTGTGTCTCCGAAAAGCCGCGCTTAGAAGGGCGAGAACTTCTCGACCAGCGACTGGCCGGCCGGCGTCTTCTGGACGCGGCTGATATCACCGCGGCCGCCGTAGCTGATGCGGGCTTCGGCGATCTGGGTATGGCGGATGGTGTTGGCCGAGGAGATGTCCTCGGGGCGCACGATGCCGGCCACGGTCAGCTGCCGCAGCTCGGCGTTGGTGCGGACTTCCTGGGTGCCCTGGATGACCATGTTGCCATTGGGCAGGACCTGGCTGACCACGGCGGCGATGGTCAGGCTGATCTTTTCCGACCGGCTGACGCCGCCCGAGCCGGCGTTGGTGGTGGTCGAGTTGGTCTCCAGCGCCGAGGCGGGGTCGAAGCCGCCCGGCAGGATCTTGCCCAGGCTCGACTCCATGCCCAGAAGATGCGGCACGCCGGCCTTCATGTTGGCGGTGCGCGAGCTGTTGGTGGCGTTCTTGGTGCTGGCGCTGTCGTCGATGTCGATCATCACCGTGACGATGTCGCCGACCCGGCTGGCGCGCTGGTCGTTGAAGAAGGCGCGGGCGCCGACCCGCCACAGCGAGTTGGCCGAAGCCGCCTGCGGGGCGGGCTCGCGAGCCGACACATATTGTTGCTGCATGGGGGCCAGCTGAGCCGGGTAGCCGACCGGCGCCAGGTCAGGGCCCTTCACGGCTTCCTTGACGGTCGAGCAGGCGGCCAGCGGGGCCAGGAGGACAGCGGCGGCGAGGATGGCGGGACGACGCATGGTCTATGGCCTCTTAGCGAGCAGCGAAACGGACGGGTTGAGAACGGGCTTGCAAGGTCTGGGCCTGCGGGCCGACGGCGGCGAGGCCGGGCGCGACGGCGACCGCCTGAAGGACTTTTTTCGACAGGGTGTTCTGGACGGCGAACACGTCGCCGACGGCCGCTCCGGTGACCGCCTTGCCTTGAAGCGACAGGGAAATTCCGCTGTCTTCATAGGTGATGGTGATCAGGTCGCCGGTCTTGATGACCTGGGCGGCGGCGACGTCCTTCATGCCGACTGCGGCGCCTTCACGCAGGGGGCGCCTGGCGGCGAGGCCGATCACGGCGTCGGCGTCGCGGGGCGCATCGGCCGGCGCACCGGCCATCTTCACCCAGATGAGGTCCTGCGGCTGGACGATTTCGCCGGCCGAGAGGCTGCGGGCGTAGGCAAGAACTTCCACATTGGCGCGCGAGGCGCCCGCAAGGCGGGCTCCAGCGGCCGCAGCCGACGAGACGCCGCCGTTATCAACGCCCTCGCGGACGATGATCCGGCGCACGCCGTTGGCGTTGGTCCAGTCATAGCCGGCGCGACGGGCCGACATCTGCACCTGGCCGGCGTCGAGCACGGCGGTGGCGCCCATGCGGGCGGCGACCACGACGTTGGCGGCGGGACCGCTGACGCCGTCGAAGAGATCGCCCAGCGTGATGCGCCCGTCGGCGTCGGTGGTGTCCATCCGCAGGGTCACCGGCGTTCCGGCGAAGGCGGGCGCCGAGAGGGCGGTGATCACCAGGGTGGCGGCGGCGGCGAAGAGGAAGGCCTTCATGAGCTTACGACCGCAGCTGTGAGGTGGCTTGCAGCATCTGGTCGGCCGTCGAGATCACCTTCGAGTTCATCTCGTAGGCGCGCTGGGCGGTGATCAGGGCGGTGATTTCCGAAACCGCGTCGACGTTCGAGGCCTCGGTGTAGTGCTGCAGCAGCATGCCAAAGCCCGGTTCGCCGGGGGCCGCGAGGGTCGCGGCGCCGGAGGCGGCGGTCTCCAGGAACAGGTTGTCGCCGATGGCTTCCAGACCGCCTTCGTTCAGGAAGTTGGCGAGCTGGATCTGGCCCACGGTCTGGGGCTGAGGCTGGCCGTCCAGCTTCACCTGGACAAGGCCGCTCTTGCTGATCGTGATGTCCGTGGCGTTCTGCGGGATGGTGATGCCCGGCTGAACCAGGTAGCCGTCCTCGGTGACGATCTGGCCCTGGTCGTTGGTCGAGAAGTTGCCGGCCCGGGTGTAGGCCGTCTCGCCAGACGGCAGCAGGATCGGCATGTAGCCCTTGCCCTGGATCGCCAGGTCCAGCGGGCTGTCGGTCAGGGTCGGGGTGCCTTGCTCGGTGATGCGGTAGACCGAGCCGGCCTTGACGCCGCCGCCGACCTGCACGCCCGTCGGGACGATATTGCCGTCGCTGGACGACTGCGAGCCGGCGCGCTCGATCGTCTGATACAGCAGGTCCTGGAACTCGGCCCGTTGGCGCTTGAAGCCAACGGTGTTCATGTTGGCGATGTTGTTCGAGATGACTTCGACGTTCAGCTGCTGAGCAGCCATACCCGAAGCGGCGGTGCGGAGAGCTTGCATCGGCTAGCGGTCCTTAATTGACTTTGCCCAGCCGCTCGACGGCGGTGCGCGACAGTTCAGCGGTGTTGTCCATCATCTTGGCGACGCTCTCGTAAGCGCGCTGGATCTCGATCAGCTTGGTGATCTCGATAACCGGTTGGACGTTGGAGGCTTCCAGCATGCCCTGGTGGATCTGTGCGTCCGTGACAGGCTGCGGGTTGGTGTTGGTGGTGTTGCGGTAGAGGTTGTCGCCGTCCTTGGCGAACGTCGACAGGTCGTCGGGGCGCACCAGCGCGATGCGACCCACGCGGATCGCGCCTTGGCTGACGATGCCGTCCTTGCCGATGGTCACGGGGCCCAGGCGGGGATCGATGGTGATCTGGCCGCCGCCATCGTCCAGCACTGGCGCGCCGGCCTGGGTGACCAGCACGCCTTCGGGATTGGTGGTGAAACGGCCGTCACGGGTGTAGCGCTCGCCGCCGCCGGCCTGGACCTTGAAGAAGCCCATGCCGTTGATCGCCAGGTCATAGTCGCCGCCCGTCTTGGTCATCGGACCCTGGGTGAAATTGCGGGCCACGCCGGTGTCCAAGACGAACTTGACCGGCGAGGA
This sequence comes from Caulobacter sp. BE264, assembly GCF_031457805.1. Classification (NCBI taxonomy): domain Bacteria; kingdom Pseudomonadati; phylum Pseudomonadota; class Alphaproteobacteria; order Caulobacterales; family Caulobacteraceae; genus Caulobacter; species Caulobacter sp. BE264. Next base: position 290,805 of record NZ_JAVDXI010000001.1, read on the forward strand.
CCCGTCCAGAGTCTTGGCCGGCTTGGCTTGTTCGGTGCGGACCATCAGGTTCTCGACCTTGAAGCCCGTGGTGTTGGCGTTGGCGATGTTGTTGGCCACGATGTCGAGCTCGCGGCGAAGCGTCATCTGACGCGACAGGCCGACATAAAGCGCGTTGTCCATGGCGAGTTAACTCGGGCGGCTGACGCGACAAATGCGTCGCAGCCTAGGAAGCAACCTTCGTGCCAACGCCAAAAGTTCATATAATTCAATAAATAGGAAGGTTAACGACGGGGTGTTGGGCGGAGTCTGCCGGGCAGATTCAGCCTGCGACTAATTGGCCGCCAAAACACATCGTTAACCATGCTTCACGCATGAGTACGGGCATAGATTCCAAGGAACCGCGCGCGTGGCCAAGAAACCGGAAAAGGAAGCTCCCGCTCCCGAAGGCGAAGAGGGCGCTGAAGGCGAAGCTCCGGCTAAGAAAAAGCCGCCAATCCTGATCATCGCGATCGCTGCGGGCGTGCTCGTTCTGGGCGGCGGCGGCGCGGCCGCTTTTTTCCTGATGAAGCCCAAGCCCGCCGCCGAAGCCGGCGAGCACGGCGAAAAGAAGGAAGAAAAGAAGGAAAAGAAAAAGGAAAAGAAGGAAGAGAAGAAGGAAGGCGAGAAGGGCGCCGAGGGCGCCGCCGGCACGCCGGTGATCAAGGAAGGGCCTGACGGCGTAGTGTTCTACACGCTGCCCGACATCGTCGTGAACATGCAGACCGCTGACGGCAAGTCGACTTTCCTGAAGCTGAAGCTGACCTTCGAGCTGCCTGACGAGGAAACGGCTGATGAGCTGACGCCGAATCTCCCCAGGTTGCAGGACATGTTCCAGACCTTCCTTCGCGAGTTGCGTCCTGAGGACCTGAACGGCAGCCAGGGCACTTACCAGCTGCGCGTGGAGCTGCTGCGGCGGGTGAACCTGGTCGCAGCGCCGGCCAAGGTGAACGCCGTGCTCATCGAGGAGATGCTGATCAACTAGTCCTCGGGGCTGGTTGGGCGAACGATCATGGCGGACGAACTCGACGATCAGGCGGCGATGGCCCAGTGGGCCTCGGAGAACCCTCCCGGAGGCGACGAGGGGGTGAACCAGTTTGGCGATTTTTCCGGCGGCATGGGCGGCTGGGACGATGGCGGCGGCGACGGCGCCTCCGAGCGGATTCTGAACCAGGACGAAATCGACAGTCTCCTGGGCTTCGATCTTTCGGGCGATGGTTCCGACGACCGGACCGGCATCCGCGCCATCATCAACTCGGCGCTGGTGTCTTACGAGCGTCTGCCGATGCTCGAGATCGTCTTCGACCGCCTGGTGCGGTTGATGACGACCAGCTTGCGGAACTTCACCTCCGACAACGTCGAGGTCAGCCTCGACAACATCAGCTCGATCCGTTTCGGCGACTATCTGAACTCGATCCCGCTGCCGGCCATCCTGGCGGTGTTCCGCGCCGAGGAGCTGGACAACTACGGCCTGCTGACGGTCGACTCGAACCTGATCTACTCGATCGTCGACGTTCTGCTGGGCGGCCGTCGTGGCACGGCCGCGATGCGCATCGAGGGGCGTCCTTACACCACGATCGAGCGCGTGCTGGTGCAGCGGATGATCGAGGTGGTGCTGCATGACCTGAAGAGCGCTTTCGAGCCGCTGCATCCGGTCAGCTTCTCGCTGGATCGCCTGGAGACCAACCCGCGCTTCGCCGCCATCGCCCGTCCCGCAAACGCGGCCATCCTCGTCAAGCTGCGGATCGACATGGAAGACCGCGGCGGCCGTATCGAGCTCTTGCTGCCCTATGCGACGCTGGAACCCATCCGGAAGATGCTGCTGCAGCAGTTCATGGGTGAGAAGTTCGGTCGCGACAACATCTGGGAAGGCCACTTGGCCACCGAGCTGTGGAGCACGCAGATGGAGGTCCGCGCCGTTCTCGACGAGCAGCAGGTGCCGCTGTCGCGCGTGCTGAACATGCAGGTCGGCGACACTCTGATGCTGAACGCCACGCCTGATAGCCTGGTGGAGCTGCGCGCCGGCGCCATTCCGCTGACGCGCGGACGCATGGGGCGCCGCAACCATTCGATCGCCGTCCGGGCCGAGGCGCCCCTGACGCCGGCGGCGAAGAAGGCCGTGCAGAAGCTGAAATGAGCATCGTCGCCCTGGCCATGAATGGTTTCCTGGCGGTGCTGCTGATCGCGGCGCTGATCTTTGGCTGGCGTCTTGAACGCCGGCTCAAGGCGCTGCGCGACAGCCACGAAGGGTTCGCCAAGGCTGTCGCCGACCTCGACCAGGCCGCTGCGCGCGCCGAGCAGGGGCTCGCCGACCTGCGCGCCGCCACCGACGAGGCCGCCGAGACGCTGGCCGTGCGGATCGAGCGCGCCCAGGCGCTGGCGGCGCAACTGGAAGAGCGGGTCAACCGGCCTGTGTCGCCCTCGGCCCAAGCCGCTCCTGAGCGCGAGGCGTCCGCCCGTCCGTCGCGCGCGATAGAGGCCTCGCCGACCGCTTCGGTCAGTGAGCGCCGTCTGTCGGCGGCGGACTTCGAGCGTCTGCTCGAGCGAGAAGATCGAGTCGAGCGCGCCGCGCGCGGCGAACCGACGCCGCGTCCTGCGCCGCGCCCAAATTTGCCCCCTGAAACCCCGCGTTCACGAGCGCGGGTCGATGATGACCTGTTCGACGGGGCGGTTGATCCCCCGCGCCCTGCCAGCAATCCACGAGCGCCACGCCGATGAAGAATATTCCGCGCATCCTGCCCCTGATCGGCGTCGCCGCAGGCGGCGTGCTCGCCATCAACGCCCTGTCGGGCGCCAAGTCGCTGCCCGACCTCGTTAGCGGCGCCAAGGCGTTCGCCGAGGGCGTCGCCAAGCCCGAAGCCAAGGAAGGCGAAGAGGCCCCCTCGGCCGAAGGCGCCGCACAGCCCGCCGCCGCGAAAGCGCCGCCGCCCCGGGTGTGTGCGCCGTCAGCCGACGCCCTGGCGCGGGAGGCGGGTCTTTCGCCGGCTGAACTGCGCATCCTGCAAAGCCTGGGCGCGCGCCGGGGGCAGCTGGATCAACGCGAGCAGGATATCGACGTCCAGCTTCAGCTGCTGGCGGCCGCGGAGGCCAAGCTCGACGCCAGGATGAAGGCCCTGACCGGGCTGAAGGGCGACATTCAGGGGCTCCTGGGCCAGGTCGACGCCCAGAAGCAGGCTGAGGTCGATCGGCTGGTGGTCGTCTATCAGGGCATGAAGCCCAAGGACGCGGCCGCCCGGATGACCTTGCTTTCGGACGAGGTTCGACTGCCGATCGCGGCCAAGATGAAGGAAAAGACGCTGGCGATGATCCTGGCCAACATGGCTCCGGGCGACGCCAAGATCTTGACCGAACGCCTCGCCTCGCGCCTCACCAATCCGGCGGTGGACAAAGGCAAGGCTGCGGTCGCTGATAACGCCGCGCCCGGCCAGCGCGCCGCTGGCCCGCTGGCGGGGGCGACGCCCGCCGCCGCCAAGCCGCCCGCTCCCCAGGCTGGTTAAGGGAGGCCCATGACCCTCCGTCAGCTCCTGCGTTCCAGCGTCGCCGCCGCGTGCATCGCGGGCACGCTGGCGCCGACCGGCTACGCCGCGCCACCGCCGACGGCTGCGCGCGGGGCGCTGGACGTGCGTGTCGCGCAGGCGGCGGAGTTCTCACGGGTCGAGTTCCACTGGGCCGGCGGCGCGCGAATGACGCCCGTCCGGCAAGGCCAGACCCTGGTCCTGCGGTTCAGTCGCGACGCCAATCCTGATCTGTCCGCGCTGAGGATCGCGCCACCGCGCTGGATCAAGTCAGCGGACGCCCGCCGCGTGAACGGCGTGTTGGAAATCGTTCTGACCCTGACCGATGACGCCGACGCCAAGCTCGGCACGGCGGACGGCGTCGACTTCGTCAATATCTATCCCAAGGCGGGCGTCATCGCCTCCGCCGCAGCGGCGTCTCCGGCGACGGCGGCTGCGCCGATCGGCCGCCCCAATCCCATGCCGCGCGACGGCGTCGTTCGGGCCGGGATCGAGCGGCGGGACGGGCAGGTCACGCTGTCGTTCGACTGGGCCGCGCCGGCCGGTGCGGCGGTCTTCCGGCGAGGCGAGGCGGTGTGGATCGTCTTCGACACGCCCGCCCGGCTCGACATCTCCAAGCTGCCCGGCACGACGCCGCGCTATTCGAAACTGCAAGTCTATCGCGGGGCCGACTATGTCGCCCTTCGCGTCGTCGCCCCGCCTGGGGAGCCCTATGTCGCGGTCGGGTCAGGTCCGTCCTGGCGGGTCAGCTTCGGCGCGGGACCGCAGCAGAGCCCGGAGATCATTCAGGTCACGCGCGCCGAGCAGTCGCCTTCGGCCGCGCTCTCCGCCGCCGTCGCTGGCGTCACGCGGGCGATCTGGGTCGACGATCCTGCGGTCGGCGACCGCATCATCGTCGCGCCGGCCCTGGCGCCGGCCAAGGGACTGCCGTCGCGTCGCGAGTACGTCGAGTTTGCGCTCCTGCAATCGGCGCAGGGCTTGGCTGCAGAAGCCTACGCCGCCGACCTGATGGTCCAGGCGCAGGCCGATCAGGTGCGGATCGGCCGCCCCAAGGGGCTCGCCCTGTCGCCAGCCTCTGCGGCAGCCCCGCCGGAGGAGGCGACCGCCGGCGCGCCGCAGCCGCTGTCGATGCCGGCGCTCATCGACCTGGAAACTTGGCCCAAGACAGGCTCGGGCGGGTTCCTGGCGCGATACAATGCGCTGCAGAGCGCCGTTTCGGCGGCGACCGATGATGAGGCTGACGTCGGCGCAAGGCTGGCGCTGGCCCGCTTCCTGGTCGGCTCACAGATGTCATTCGAGGCGATCGGGGTCCTGAACGCGGGCGCGCGCAAGCATCAGACCTTGATGGGCAATCCCGAGTTCCGCGGTCTGCGGGGCGTGGCGCGCGTGCTGGCGGGGCGTCTCTCGGAAGCTGACGCGGACTTCTCGTCGCCGGTGCTGGCCGACGAGCCGTCGAGCGCCCTCTGGCGCGGCTACATCTCGGCCAAGAACGGCCAATGGCTCGATGCGCGCACCCAGTTCGCCAACGGGTCCCGCGCGCTGGATCTCTTCCCGCCGATCTGGCGAGCGCGTTTCCTGAAGGCCCAGGCCGAGGCGGCGTTGGGCGTCGGGGACCTGACCGGCGCCATGCAGTCGGTGACCAAAGCCCTGGCTCTGGCGAAGATCCCGATCGAAGACCAACTCGACATCCGCTTGGTCCAGGCTCGAATCTTCGAGGCCAAGGGCGAGAAGGTGCGTGCGCAGCGCATGTACACGGCTATCGCGAAGGCGCCGATCGATCGCATCGCCGCGCCCGCCACCTTGCATGCGACCCAGCTTCAATACGCTCGCGGCGAGATCAACGCGACCAAGGCGGCCGAAATGCTGAACCAGCTCCGCTATCGCTGGCGCGGCGACGGCGTCGAGCTGGAAGTCATTCGCGCGCTGGGCAAGCTCTACATCGACCAGGGGCAGTATCGCGAGGCGCTGGAGGCTTTGCGGTCTGCGGGACGTCGTCTGTCGGACCGCCCTGAGGCCGTCGCGCTGCAGAACGATCTCTCCGAAGCCTTCCGCCAGCTCTTCCTGCAAGGTCTGGCCGACGGCATGCAGCCGATCCAGGCCGTGGGATTGTTCTATGACTTCCAGGATCTGACGCCGATCGGCGCGGACGGCGACCAGATGGTGCGCAATCTCGTGCGCCGACTGGTTGATGTGGACCTGCTGGGCGATGCGGCCAAGCTGCTGAAGTACCAGGTCGAGAACCGCCTGAACGGCGTTTCGAAAGCTCAGGTCGCGACGGATCTGGCCTGGATCTACCTGATGGACAAGAAGCCCGAGGACGCGCTGAACACCATCAACGCGACTCGCACCACGATCCTGCCGCCTGCGCTCAACGCCGAGCGTCGCCTGGCCACGGCGCGCGCTCTGATGGGGCTTGGGCGCTACGACGCGGCGCTTGATCTTGTCGAGACGGACGCCAGTCGCGACGGACAGGAAATTCGCGGCGAAATCGCCTGGAAGCAAAGGTCTTGGCCGGCGGCGGGCGCGCTCTATGAGCGCTCCCTGGGCGACCGCTTCAGAACGGGTGGGGCGCTGAGCGCCGCCGAAGAGGCCCGTCTGCTGCGCGCCGCCGTGGCCTATAGCCTGGCCGATGATGACGCCGCGCTTGGGCGTCTCCGCGCCCGCTGGTCCGGCTTTGTCGATACGGCGAGCAACCCCGAAGGTCTCCGGGTGGCGCTGCAGGGCATGTCGCTCGGCTCGGTGTCCGCGTCCGATTTCGGACGGGTGTCCGCTGATAACGAGGCGTTCAACGGCTGGATTGGGCGCCTGAAGGAACGCTTCCGCACCGGGCAGCCTGCGGGGGCGCCAGCGCGCGCGGGCGGTTAGGGCAGGGCTCACCGCAAACGACCACGTGACGGGCCATCCAGGGGCATGGCGTTTCAGGCTGGCGTGAAAACCGGCGAAATATCTGATCTGAAATCGGATTGGTCTTATGGCGGGCCTCGGGCGATTGGCCTAGTTAGGGCCCCGCCGCGCGCCAATCGGATGAGCGTGACGCGCGACCGCTTGCCTTTGACTCGCAGGCATGTCATGACAACGTTGTCATAGGGTGGACGACATTGGCTAAGAACAACGACGCCGGCGATAACGGCCGCGAAGTCTTGGTGCTGCTGGGCGGAGCAGGCGATCTGGCGCTCCGGATGCTGCTGCCTTCGCTGTACTTTCTCGAGCTAGACCGGCTTCTGCCGCACGATCTGCGGATCATCGGGGTTGCGCGGGCCGACCATGATGCGGCCAGCTACAAGGCGCTGGTGCGTGAGCAGCTGGGCAAGCGCGCCACGGTGGAGGAGGCGGTCTGGAATCGCCTCGCCGCGCGCCTCGACTACGTCCCGGCCAACATCACCAGCGAAGACGACACCAAGAAGCTGGCCGAGCGGATCGGCGAGCACGGCACGCTGGTGATCTTCTTCTCCCTGTCGCCCAGCCTCTACGGCCCGGCCTGCCAGGCGCTTCAGGCCGCCGGCCTGACCGGCCCGCAAACGCGCCTGATCCTCGAGAAGCCGCTCGGCCGCGACCTGGAAAGCTCCAAGGCCACCAACGCCGCCGTCGCCGCGGTGGTCGACGAGAGCCAAGTGTTCCGCATCGACCACTACCTGGGCAAGGAGACGGTTCAGAACCTGACCGCCCTACGGTTCGCCAACGTGTTGTTCGAGCCGCTGTGGGATCGCAACACGATCGACCACGTGCAGATCACCATCGCCGAAACCGAGAAGGTCGGCGACCGCTGGCCCTACTACGACGAGTACGGCGCGCTGCGGGACATGGTTCAGAACCACATGCTGCAGCTGCTGTGCCTAGTGGCCATGGAAGCCCCGTCGGGCTTCGATCCGGACGCCGTGCGCGATGAGAAGGTCAAGGTGCTGCGCAGCTTGCGTCCGTTCACCAAGGAGACCGTGGCCCACGACACCGTGCGCGGTCAGTACGTGGCCGGCGTGGTCGAGGGCGGCGCGCGGGCGGGCTATGTCGAGGAGGTCGGTAAGCCGACCAAGACCGAGACCTTCGTGGCCATGAAGGTGGCCATCGACAACTGGCGCTGGGACGGCGTGCCGTTCTTCCTGCGCACCGGCAAGAACCTGCCGGATCGCCGCACCCAGATCGTCGTCCAGTTCAAGCCGCTGCCGCACAACATCTTCGGCCCGGCGACCGACGGCGAACTGTGCGCCAACCGGCTGGTGATCGACCTGCAGCCGGATGAAGACATCTCGCTGACGATCATGAACAAGCGGCCGGGTCTCTCGGACGAGGGGATGCGGCTGCAATCGCTGCCGCTGTCGCTGTCGTTCGGCCAGACCGGCGGGCGTCGTCGCATCGCCTATGAGAAGCTGTTCGTTGACGCCTTCCGTGGCGACCGCACCCTTTTCGTGCGTCGCGACGAGGTCGAGCAGGCTTGGCGCTTCATCGATGGCGTCTCGGCCGCCTGGCAAGAAGCCCAGATCGAGCCGGCCCACTACGCGGCAGGCACCTGGGGGCCGCAGTCGGCCCAAGGGCTGATTTCGCCCGGCGGTCGGGCCTGGAAGGCCTGACGATGCCTCATAGTCCCACCAAGCTCGAAACCTTCGCGTCGCGCGAAGACCTGTACGACGCCGCCGCCTCGATCCTCGTCGGCGCGCTGACGACCGCCGTGGCCAGCCACGGGCGGGTCGGGTTCGCCGCGACCGGCGGCACGACGCCGGCGCCGGTGTACGACCGCATGGCGACCATGACCGCGCCGTGGGACAAGATCACCGTCACCCTGACGGACGAGCGCTTCGTTCCGGCTATCGACCCCAGCAGCAATGAGGGTCTGGTTCGCCGGCATTTGCTGGTGGGGGAGGCCGCCAAAGCTTCGTTCGCGCCCCTGTTTTTCGATGGCGTCAGCCACGAGGACAGCGCGCGTCGGGCTGAGGCGGGTGTCAACGCCGCGGCGCCCTTCGGCGTTGTCCTGTTGGGCGTTGGTCCGGATGGCCACTTCGCCTCGCTGTTTCCCGGCAATCCGGTGCTGACCCAGGGGTTGGACCTAGCCTCCGATCGCAGCGTCCTGGCCGTGCCGCCGAGCGATCCGGCGCCGGACATTCCGCGCCTGAGCCTGACGCTCGCGGCGCTGACGCGTACCGACCTGATCGTGCTGCTCGTAACCGGCGCGGCCAAGAAGGCGCTGTTGGAAGGCGACGTCGATCCGGCCCTGCCGGTCGCCGCCATCCTGAACCAGGACCGCGCCAAGGTCCGCATCCTCTGGGCGGAGTAGATCGCCATGAGCCTGAACCCGGTCATCGCCGAAGTCACCGCCCGGATCGTGGCGCGCAGCAAGGACAGCCGCTCGGCCTATCTGGCCAACATGGAGCAGGCCATCGAGAACCAGCCGGGACGGGCCAAGCTGTCCTGCGCCAACTGGGCCCACGCCTTCGCCGCCTCGCCGGGCGTCGATAAGGTTCGCGCTTTGGATCCGAACGCGCCGAACATCGGCATCGTCTCGGCCTACAACGACATGCTGTCGGCCCACCAGCCGCTGGAAGCCTATCCGGCGCTGATCAAGGACGCGGCGCGAGAAGTGGGCGCGACCGCTCAGTTCGCCGGCGGCGTGCCGGCCATGTGCGACGGCGTCACCCAAGGCCGTCCCGGCATGGAGCTGTCGCTGTTCTCGCGCGACGTGATCGCCATGGCCACCGCTGTGGCCCTGACCCATGACGCCTTCGACTCGGCGCTGTACCTGGGCGTCTGCGACAAGATCGTGCCGGGCCTGGTGATCGGGGCCCTGACCTTCAGCCACCTGCCGGCGCTGTTCGTGCCCGCGGGCCCGATGACCTCGGGTCTGCCCAACAGCGAGAAGGCCCGGATCCGCGCGCTCTACGCCGAAGGCAAGGTCGGCCGCGCCGAGCTGCTGGAGGCCGAGAGCGCCAGCTATCACGGCCCAGGCACCTGCACCTTCTACGGTACGGCCAACACCAACCAGATGCTGATGGAGCTGATGGGCTTCCATCTGCCTGGCTCTGCCTTCGTTCACCCGAACACGCCGCTGCGCGAGGCCCTGGTCAAGGAAGCCGCGCGTCGCGTCGCCGCCGTGACCAATAAGGGCAACCAGTTCATGCCGGTGGGCCGCATGATCGACGAGAAGTCGATCGTCAACGGCGTGGTGGGGCTGATGGCGACGGGTGGCTCGACCAATCTGGCGCTCCACATCATCGCCATGGCCGCCGCTGCGGGCGTGCAACTGACCCTGGAAGACCTGGACGACATCTCCAAGGCCACGCCGCTGTTGGCGCGGGTCTATCCGAACGGTTCGGCCGATGTGAACCACTTCCAGGCCGCCGGCGGCATGGCCTTCGTGATCCGCGAATTGCTGAAAGCGGGTCTCGTGCACGAAGACGTCCAGACGATCGCGGGCGCGGGCTTGTCGCTGTACACGCGCGAACCGGTCCTCGAGGACGGCGTGCTGGCATGGCGCGACGGGGCGCAAGACAGCCTGGACACCGCCATCGTCCGTCCGGTCTCCGACCCCTTCAGCAAGGAAGGCGGTCTGCGTCTGATGGCCGGCAATCTGGGGCGTGGCGTGATGAAGATCTCGGCCGTGAAGCCCGAGCATCACGTGATCGAAGCCCCGTGCGCCGTGTTCCAGGAACAGGAAGACTTCATCGCCGCCTTCAAGCGCGGCGAGCTGGACCGCGATGTGGTGGTCGTCGTCCGCTTCCAGGGACCGTCGGCCAACGGCATGCCCGAACTGCACAACCTGTCGCCGTCGATCTCGGTGCTGCTGGATCGCGGACACAAGGTGGCCCTGGTCACGGATGGCCGGATGTCGGGCGCGTCGGGCAAGACGCCCGCCGCGATCCACGTCACCCCGGAAGCCGCAAAAGGCGGGCCGCTGGCCTATGTCCAGGACGGCGATGTGATCCGCGTCAACGCCGAGACCGGCGAATTGAACATCCTGGTGGACGAGGCGGTCTTGCGCGCTCGGACGCCGGCGAACGTCCCGGCGTCCAAGCCGGGCTTTGGTAGGGAACTGTTTGGATGGATGCGAGCGGGGGTCGGCGCGGCCGACGCCGGCGCGTCCGTCTTTGCCTGAGGAAGCGCTAGGTCATGGACGTCAATCACAACGGCGGGCTTGGCCTCGTCGGCGACATCGGCGGGACGAACGCCCGCTTCGCCCTGGTCGAGTTCGACGGTCAGGACCCGCGCCTGATCGAGCCGACGGCCTATAAGGGCGAGGACTACGGCACGGCCGAGGACGCGATCGAGGACTACCTGCGCAAGGTCGGCGTCAGGCACCCCGACCAGGCGGTGGTCGCCGTGGCCGGTCCGATCGACCATGGCCAGGTCCACATGACCAACCTGGACTGGCGTATTTCTGAGGACGGCCTTCGCCGCGCCGGCGGCTTTCGCAACGCCAAGCTGATCAACGACTTCACCGCCCAGGCGCTGGCGGCCCCCCGCCTAAGCCCCAAGGACCTGCGTCAGGTCGGTTTGCTCCCGACCTCGGGCGAGGGGGATCTTGCCATCCTCGGCCCGGGCACCGGCTTCGGCGTCGCCGGCCTCGTGCGTCGGCATGGCCAGGAGATCCCTCTGGCCACCGAAGGCGGTCATGTCGCCTTCGCGCCGGTCGATGACGTCGAGATCGAGGTGCTGCGCGCCCTGACCAAGCGTCTGGACGGCGGTCGGGTGTCGGTCGAGCGCATCCTCTCGGGCCCGGGCATGGAGGATCTTCATATCGACCTCGCCGCTGCTGAAGGCCGCGTGGTTGAGGCGCTAAGCGCCAAGCAGATCACCGAACGCGCCGTGGAAGGCTGCGCCGACAGCTTGGCTACCGTGAATCGTTTCTGCGCCGTGTTGGGCTCGACGGCCGGCGACATCGCCCTGACGCTGGGCGCGCGCGGCGGCGTGTTCATTGCGGGCGGCATCGCGCCGCGCATCATCGACATCCTCGAGAAGAGCCCGTTCCGCGAGCGCTTCGACAGTAAGGGCCGGCTTTCGGGGTTCACCCAGGCGATCCCGACTCATGTGATCCTGCACCCGCACACCGCCCTGATCGGCGCGGCGGTGGCGTTGACGCCGGAGGGCCGCGCGGCCGTTTCGTAGTCGATTTCTTGGGGCTCGCCATGACAGCCTTGTCATGGCTAAGTACGCGCCGAACCGAACGAATCGGGGCGGCGAGGGACGGAATTGAGCGCCAAAGTCACGATCCACGACGTGGCCCGCGAAAGCGGAGTCTCGATCAAAACCGTCTCGCGGGTGCTCAATCGCGAGCCCAACGTCAAGGCCGACACCCGCGATCGGGTGCAGGCCGCCGTGGCGGCGCTGAACTATCGCCCCAATATCTCGGCCCGCAGCCTGGCGGGTTCGAAGGCGTATCTGATCGGCGTCTTCTTCGATAACCCGAGCCCGGGCTACGTCACCGACGTTCAGCTGGGCGCAATCGCGCGCTGCCGGCAGGAGGGCTTTCACCTGATCGTCGAGCCGATCGACTCGACCGCCGACGTCGAGGAGCAGGTGGCGCCGATGCTGGCGACGCTGCGCATGGACGGCGTGATCCTGACGCCGCCGCTGAGCGACCATCCCGTGGTTCTGGCGGCGCTGGAGCGGGAGGGCGTGGCCTATGTTCGGATCGCGCCGGGCGGTGACCTCGACCGCGCGCCCTGGGTTAGCATGGATGACCGACTGGCCGCCTATGAGATGACCAAGCACCTCATCGATCTGGGTCACAAGGATATCGGCTTTATCATCGGCCACCCCGATCACGGCGCCTCGCACCTGCGCCACCAGGGATTCCTGGACGCCATGCGCGACAGCGGGTTGCTGGTGCGCGACAATCGCGTGGAGCAGGGGTGGTTCTCGTTCCGCTCAGGTTTCGAGGCGGCGGAGCGGCTTTTGAGCGGGCCGGACAAGCCGACGGCCATCTTCGCTTCGAACGATGATATGGCGCTGGGCGTTATGGCGGTGGCCAATCGTCTGCGCCTCGACGTGCCGTCCCAACTGTCGGTCGCCGGCTTTGACGACACGCCGGGCGCGAAGATCACCTGGCCCCAGTTGACCACCGTCCGCCAGCCGATCCACGCCATGGCTGGCGCGGCCGCTGACATGCTCATGCAGGGCGTGGAGCGGGAGGAGGGGGCGCCGCCGCCATCGCGGCTGTTGGACTTCGAATTGGTAGTGCGGGAGTCCACCGGCCAGGCTCCGCGGTAGCGATTGGCGGCGTGGGTGATGTTACCGCAATCATATTCCCCTTGACAGCGCTGTCCAATGCGCGCGAGATCACGTTGATCAAGACAGTCGCCACGACAAGGCGGCGTCAGGAGGAAACCCCATGACCTCGCCTGGCCAGTCCAGCGGCTGTTGCGCCCTGTGCGCACGATCACTCCCCTCCAAGCGGGCCTGAACCCGCTTCTCTTTGCTCGACGCGGTCACCCCGCAAGCGCCGCGTCGAGCGCCTTTCCTCAAAATACCGCTCCGCCCGACGGACGCCCCTTCCAAGGATCGCCCATGCTTCCGCGCCGTTTCGCCTTCGCTTCCGCCCTGGCTCTCACGATCGCCTGTGGAGCGGCTGGCGGGGTCCTGGCTCAGACGCCGCCGAACGCCATCGCCAACCCGGCGGTCTGGCCGAAGGCGGCCAGCCCCGCGACGATCACCGACGCCAAGACTGAGGCTTTCATCACCCAGTTGATGAGCCGGATGACCGTCGAGGAGAAGGTCGCTCAGACCATCCAGGCCGACGGCGCTTCGATCACGCCCGAGGAGCTCAAGCAGTATCGGCTGGGCTCGGTGCTGGTCGGCGGCAACTCCGCGCCGGACGGCAACGACCGCGCCAGCCCCCAGCGCTGGATCGAATGGATCCGAGCTTTCCGCGCAGCCGCGCTGGACAAGCGCGGCGACCGCCAGGAGATCCCGATCATCTTCGGCGTCGACGCCGTGCACGGGCACAACAACGTCGTGGGCGCTACGATCTTCCCGCACAACGTCGGCCTGGGCGCCGCGCGCGATCCTGACCTGATCCGCCGCATCGGGGAGGTGACCGCCAAGGAGATGGCGGCGACGGGCGCGGACTGGACGTTTGGACCCACCGTGGCGGTGCCGCGCGACGAGCGCTGGGGCCGCGCCTACGAGGGCTATGGCGAGGACCCGGAGATCGTGAAGGCCTATTCCGGCCCGATGACGCTGGGCCTGCAGGGCGCGCTGGAAGCGGGCAAGCCGCTGGCGGCGGGACGCGTGGCCGGCTCGGCCAAGCACTTTCTGGCTGACGGCGGCACCGAGAACGGGCGTGACCAGGGCGACGCCAAGATCTCCGAAGCCGATCTCGTGCGCCTGCACAACGCGGGCTATCCGCCCGCGATCGAGGCCGGGATCCTGTCGGTGATGGTCTCGTTCTCCAGCTGGAACGGCGTCAAGCACACCGGCAACAAGAGTCTGCTGACCGATGTCCTAAAGGGCCGGATGGGCTTCGAGGGCTTCGTCGTCGGCGACTGGAACGCCCATGGCCAGGTCGAGGGCTGCACCAACACCAGCTGCGCCCAGGCCTACAACGCCGGCATGGACATGATGATGGCCCCCGACAGCTGGAAGGGCCTCTACGATAACACCCTGGCGCAGGTGAAGGCTGGGCAGATCCCGATGGCGCGCATCGACGACGCCGTGCGTCGTATCCTGCGCGTGAAGGTCAAGGCGGGCCTGTTCGCGGATAAGCGTCCGCTGGAGGGCAAGCTCGACCTGCTGGGCGCGCCCGAACACCGCGCTGTGGCGCGGGAAGCCGTGCGCAAGTCGCTGGTGCTGCTGAAGAACGAGGGCGTTCTGCCGTTGAAGAGCTCGGCCCACGTGCTGGTCGCCGGCGACGGCGCCGACGACATCGGCAAGGCCTCGGGCGGCTGGACCCTGACGTGGCAGGGCACCGGCAACAAGAACAGTGACTTCCCGCACGGCCAGTCGATCTACGCCGGCGTCGCCGAGGCGGTGAAGGCCGGTGGCGGCAGCGCCGAGCTGTCGGTTACGGGCGATTTCCAGAAAAAGCCGGACGTGGCGATCGTCGTGTTCGGCGAAAATCCCTACGCCGAGTTCCAGGGCGACATCACCAGCATCGAGTACCAGGCTGGCGACAAGCGCGATCTGGCGCTGCTCAAGAAGCTGAAGGCCGCCGGTGTTCCGGTGGTGGCGGTGTTCCTGAGCGGCCGCCCGCTGTGGACCAATCCAGAGCTCAACGCCTCGGACGCGTTCGTGGCGGCGTGGCTGCCCGGCTCGGAGGGCGGCGGCGTAGCCGACGTGCTGGTCGGCGACAGAGCCGGCAAGCCCCGCCACGACTTCCAGGGCAAGCTGTCCTTCTCCTGGCCCAAGCGCGCCGACCAGGAGCCGATCAATGTGGGCGACCCAGGCTATGATCCGTTGTTCGCCTACGGCTACGGCCTCAGCTACGCCAAGCCAGGCAAGGTGCCGACGCTGTCAGAAGACCCTGGCGCGGCCTCGGCGGCGGCGAACGTCGATCGCTACTTTGTCGACGGCAGGACGCCGCCGCCGTGGATGATGAGCGCGTCCGGCGCGGCGTCGCTCAAGGCGATTGACGCCGGCGCACAGGAAAACGCGCGCCAGGCCACCTGGAGCGGCGAAGGCTTCGGCGTGGTTGGCGTGATGGGTTCGGCCGTGGATCTTTCCCGCCAGACGACCGGCGACATGGCGGTGATGTTCCGCTACCGCGTGGACGCCGCGCCGACCAAACCTGTTTCGCTCAGCCTAACCTGTGGCGAATCCTGCCGGGCGACGGTAGACGTTACGTCAACGTTGTCAGGTGCGAAAACGGGCGAATGGCGTACGGCGAAGATCAAACTTTCCTGCTTCCAGGCCAAGGGGGCGGACATGACGCATGTTTTGTCCCCGTTCGGGCTGTGGACAACAGGGCCGCTGACGCTGTCGTTCACGGAAATCCGCTTGGCGTCCAACGAGGGCGACGCTTTCTGCCCGGCCTAACCCTGGAAGGAGCGACGGCATGATCCGCGCCCGTCGCTCTCGCATCGTCGCCACCCTCGGCCCTGCGTCGAGCTCTTTCGAGATGATCGTCACCCTGGCCAAGGCCGGGGCTGACGTCTTTCGCCTGAACTTCAGCCACGGGGCGCACGAGACCCACGCGGCCGTGTACGCGGCCATTCGCGAAGCTGAGAAGGTCGTTGATCGTCCGCTCGGCGTGCTGGCTGATCTTCAGGGGCCCAAGCTGCGCGTCGGAAAATTCGCCGACGGCCCGGTGATGCTGAAGCCAGGGCAGGCGTTCCGCTTCGACAGCGATCCGACCCCAGGGGACGAGACCCGCGTGCACCTGCCGCATCCGGAGATCCTGACCGCGATGCGGCCGGGCGCGACGCTGCTGCTGGATGACGGCAAGCTGCGCATGACGGTGACCGAGGCGGGCCCTGGCTACGCTAACACCCAGGTCGTCAATGGCGGCAAGCTGTCGGAACGCAAGGGCGTGGCGGTGCCGGACGTGGTCATCCCGATGTCCCCCCTGACCGCCAAGGATCGCGAGGATCTGGCCTTCGCCCTGCGATTGGGCGTGGACTGGGTGGCGTTGTCGTTCGTCCAGGCGCCCGAGGACATGGCCGAGCTGCGCCGCATCGTCGAAGGCCGCGCCGCCGTGCTGGCCAAGATCGAAAAGCCCCAGGCGCTGAAGGTTCTGGGTCCTATCCTGGACCTCTGCGACGGCGTGATGGTGGCGCGGGGCGATCTTGGCGTGGAGATGGCGCCCGAGGAGGTGCCGGTCGCCCAGAAGGAAATCCTGCGGGCCGCGCGCGAGCGGGGCATTCCCGTGATTGTCGCCACCCAGATGCTGGAGTCGATGACCAGCTCGCCGACCCCGACCCGGGCCGAGGCGTCAGACGTCGCCAATGCCGTCTACGAGGGCGCGGATGCGGTGATGCTGTCGGCGGAGTCTGCGGCCGGCGACTATCCTGAAGAGTCCGTCTCGATGATGAACCGCATCATCGAACGGGTCGAACGCGACCCGAAGTGGCCCGAGCTGATGTACGCCGAACAGAGCCACGACGACGTGGACGCCGATGTTCTTGTGGTCGCCGCCGCGGGCGCCGCCAAGGCGGGGTCAACCAAATGCCTCGTGGCGTTCACGACGACCGGGGCGACCGCGCGCCGTCTGTCACGCGAGCGCCCGCTGCAGCCCGTGCTGGCGCTGTCGCCCGAGCTCAGCGCCGTCCGTCGCATGTGCCTGGTCTGGGGTGTCGAGCCGCGCGTCAGCGCTCAGCCTGACAGCCTGGAGGTCGTGACGACCGACGCGTCGAGCAAGGCTCTTGAGTTAGGACTGGTGGCGCCGGGCGAGCGACTGCTCGTGGTGGCCGGCACGCCGTTCGGGGCTCCGGGCGCGGCGAACCTGCTGCGTCTGGCCCATGCGCCAGCACCGGCTCGACGTCGCTAGCTGAACGAGGCCGGGAGGAGTCGCTCATAGCCGCGCCTGACCGCGCCATAGCACTCGCAAGCCATGGCCTCGAGGCCGGCGCGGTCGAGAATGTCGACGACGCCACGACGATACCGGATCACGCCCTTGGTCTGCAGGGAGCCGGCGACGGCCGTTACAGTTGTTCTCTGCACGCCCAGCATGTCGGCCAGAAACTCTTGGGTCAGGCACACGGTGTTGGTGTCTAAGCGATCATGGCACGAGAGGAGCCAGCGGCAGAACCGCGCCTCGACAGCATGCAGGGCGTTGCAGGCGACCGACTGGATCGCGTGGCCAAAGAGCGCCTCGTTATGACGATCCACGACCTCCCGCAGCGGCGCGCTGCGCCGCCAAGCTTCATGAAGCGGGGCGGCTGCGATCCGTAAAGCCGAGCCCGGCGCTTGGACGATCGCGCGTCCGAGGGACTGCCGCGGCGCCACGGCCGCCATCAGGCCGAGCGCGCCCTCCCGCCCGATAGTGGCGGATTCGATCGCTGCGCCGTTGTCCATCAAGGTCATCAGCGAGAGGACGCAATCGGTCGGGAAGTAGGCTTGGTCGATCAGATCGCCGGGTTCGTACAGAAGTCGGCCCTTCTCAAGCTCGACTTGCGAAAGGTGAGGCGTCAGGAGGGCCTTGTCTTCCGGCGGGAGGGCGAACAGCAGGCGGTTCATAGAGGTCGGCAACGGCCCAGTCATGTGGAGTCGAACGCCGTCTCCCGGCAAGGGTTGCAAGCTATAGGTGGACTTAGGAGCAGGCGCCGTCGCGTAGCCGACACAAGGCAGTCAGGAACGGTCTAAATGCAGAAGAGTCCACAGAACTGACTATTTTTCGTTTTAACTGACCCTCAGTCCGCTTTGTCGGGATTCCGACTTAGATCCGTCAGCAAGCAGGCCGTGCGCGCTTCCTTTTCTGACCGGATAAAGAAAGAGCCGCCTTGGAAGGCGGCTCTTAGGGGCGTCAGGCCAGATTGATGTGCTGTTGGCGGCCGACATCCGGGGTATCGCCGGTCAGATTGGCCTTGGCGATCTCCCAGGCGAAGCGAAGGCCGCCCTTGGAGGCCCAGGTCTCGGCGTCGGTCAGGTCGAATCTCAGCAGCGTCAGGCTTGGGTCATCCTTGCCGCGCGGGAACCAGGCGGCGACCATGGGATTCCAGTAGCGCTCAATGCGAGCGCGATCCTTGTCCTCGGTGAGGCGGCCGCCGATGCAGGCCTGATAGTCCTGATCCTTGGCCTGGATGATGAACATGGCCATGTCCTGGCCGTCACCCAGCGCCTGAATCAAGCCGTTGTCTTCGTTGGTGAAAAACCAAAGCGCGTTGTCTTCGGGCTCGGCGAAGGCGGTCATGGGCTGGAAGTGGTCGCCACGCGCGGGCACGCCGAGCATGCCGAACCGGACGTCGTCGATTTCTTTCCAGAGCCGGCGTTCGGCGTCTGCTCTGTCGTGAATAGCGTCTTGCATGGGAGGCCTTCCTTGCGATCGGGGAATCGCAAGGAAGAACCAATGGCGCGGGCGGCGGTTCCTACGCCTCAGGTCTCGCGACTTGTTCCTGGGAAAAGGAACGCGCGCCTGACCTGTTCCCACGCACAAGGTTCGCCGACTACCCTTGCGGCGTCCCTGCACGCTGCGGCCTTGGGATCGCACCGCCGCGCGATCCCGCCGAACTGTCTATTTCGGCTTGGCGAAGGCGGAGGACATCCAGCCCCGCGCGCCGTTCTCGTCGTCCACTTCCATCCACACGCCATTGCGCTGGCCCGTGGGGTAGATTGTGGCCCCGGCCTTGACCGTTCCGACAATCGTAGCCGTGGGGGAAGCAGCCCCCCGAAGGGAGACGTCCTGGGTAGTCGCCAGGAGATTGGGCGCGGCCGTCGCGCTCATCGTCGCCGGAACGGTGGCGGAGACGGGGGTCGCGGTCGGCGCGTTGGCGCATTTGCCTTGGTAGAGACCGCCCATCACTGCGCGCCGCTGCTGGGCGATCTGGATGTTTTGGGCCTCGCGCTGCGCCTTGGCGGCCGCTGCAGCCTTGGCCTGGGCCGCAGCGGCGTTGGCGAACGCGCCGAGCCCGGGCACGCGGCCCAAGGCGCCGCTATAGAGAGCGGCGTTGACCCCAAGGCTAGCGGCGGCTTCCGCACCGCGCGCAGCGCCCTCGGCGCTGGCGATGGCGGAGGTCGACAGGCCCATCAACTGGTCCATCCGCACCATCTCCGCGCTGATCTGCTCGCAGCTCATCGACACGTCCGTGGGGTAGCTCAGTTGCAGCGGCGCCTGGGCGTAGGCGGCCGTCGCGCTGAGGGCGAGGCTCAGCGCGGCGAAGGTGGCCAGGGTCTTGGTCATGTTCAGCTCCCGAATGACGGAAGCCGGCGACCGTCTAAGCCCACCGCGGGCGGCCGGTCCGTCATAATGTGAACGACGGTATCCGGCGGCCGGCGGGGGGCCTATCCCCTGAACAGGGGGTGTCAGAAGCCCATCAGTCGGGCGTAGCGATCTCGATGGAAACTGGCCCCGCCGAAGAGAGCCTCGGTGACGCGGGCGCGCTTCATGTAGAGGCCGGCGTCATGGGCGTCGGTCATGCCGATGCCGCCGTGCATCTGGACCATCTCGTTCGACGCCAAATGGACCAGCTCGCTCGCCTTGGCCTTGGCCAACGACGCCAGTGCGCGGCTGTCGGCGCCGGCGTCCAAGGACTCAAGCGCGGCCTCGACGCAGGAGCGGGTCGTTTCGAGATCGGTGAACCACTTGGCGGCGCGGTGCTGAAGGGCCTGGAAAGTTCCGATGACCTGGCCGAACTGGGTGCGGGTCTTCAAGTAATCCAGGGTGATGTCGAAGGCGGCGCTGGCGCTGCCCAGCATCTCGGCGGCGAGGCCCGCATAGGCGCGATCGAGCGTCGGCTCCAGCACGGCCCAGCCCTTGTCGACCTCGCCGAGCACAGCGTCCGCGCCGACCTCGACGCCGTCGAAGACGATCTTGGCTGCGCCGCGCGAGTCGATCAACGACAGGTGCGAGCGACCAACGCCAGCAGCGTCGCCCGGCACGAGGAACAGGGTCAGGCCCGCTGTGTCGCCCGGCTGCCCGCTGGTGCGGGCCGCGACGATCAGCAGGTCGGCGGCTTCGCCGTCCAGCACCAGGGTCTTGGTTCCGTTCAGCACGTAGCCTGCGCCGCCCTTGGTCGCCGAGAGGGCGGTTCGGGCGGGTGCGTGATGAGCGCCTTCGTCGATGGCCAGGGTGGCGACAGCCTCGCCCGAAGCGATCTTGGACAGCCATGCCAGCTTCTGGGCGTCCGAGCCGCCCAGCTGCAAGGCCGAGGCGGCGATCATGGCGGTGGAGAGCAGGGGAGACGCGGCCAACGTGCGGCCGGTCTCTTCCAGGATCAGCCCCAGGCCCAGATAGCCGAACGCGGAGCCATCATAGGCTTCGGGCACGATCACGCCGGCCCAGCCCATCTGGCCCATCTCGGCCCAGGCGGCGGGATCGAAAGTCTGCTTGGTCTTGCTGTCGCGCAGCTTGCGCAGGGCGCCGACGGGCGCGCTTTCGCTGGCCCAGCCCTTGGCGGCGTCGCGCAGCATCGTTTGTTCTTCAGTCAGGACGGCCATGTTCAGGCTCCTCGAAAAGTCTTGGTCTCGGCGCGCCGTGCCGACGGCGCGCGCTGTTTGCTTTGCGGCGGCTACTGGTGGTCCAGAAGACCCAGGACGCGCTTGGCGACGACGTTGAGGTTGACCTCGCTGGTGCCGCCCTCGATCGAGTTGCCCTTGGCCCGCAGCATGGCGCGCGGGGCGGCCAGCTCTTCAGCGCTGAAGCCGTCGCCCTCCCAGCCCAGACCCTGCAGGCCCAGAGCCTCGACCAGCAGCTCGGTGCGCTCCTGGTTCATCTTGGCGGCGGCGTACTTGATGATCGAGACGGCGGCGCTTGGCCCAGAGCCCTGCTTGGACTCCGCCTCGGCGCGGCGCACGGTCAGCATGAAGGCGTGAGCGTCCATGGAGTGGGCCGCCAGGCGCGCGCGGAAGTCGCCGTCGGCGATCCGGCCTTCGCTGTCGACGCCGATCTCCTTCTTGGCCGCCTCGACGACCGAAAGACCGCCGCCGCCGCCGAAGCCCGAGGCGCTGATGTTCTGGCGCTCGTACTGCAGCAGACGCTTGGCGATATCCCAGCCGCCGTTGAGCTTGCCGACCAGTTGCTCCTTGGGGACCTTCACGTTGTCGAAGAAGGTCTCGCAGAAGGGCGACGAGCCGCTGATCAGCTTGATCGGCCGCGCCTCGACGCCGGGCGAGGTCATGTCGAACAGCACGAACGAGATGCCCTCGTGCTTCTTGCTGGTGTCTGTGCGCACCAGGCAGAAGATCCAGTCGGCCTGGTCGGCGTAGCTGGTCCAGACCTTCTGGCCGTTGATCAGGTAGTGGTCGCCCTTGTCCTCGCACTTGGTCTGTAGAGACGCCAGGTCAGAGCCCGCGCCGGGTTCGCTGTAGCCCTGGCACCAGCGGGTCTCGCCGCGCACGATCTCGGGCAGGAAACGGCGCTTCTGCTCCTCGGTGGCGTACTCCAGCAGCACCGGGCCCAGCATCCAGACGCCAAAGCTCATCAGGGCCGGGCGCGCTTTGAGGCGGCGAAGCTCTTGTTCCAGCACCTTGTTCTGGGCCTTGGAGAGACCACCGCCGCCATATTCCTTGGGCCACATCGGTGCGGTCCAGCCGCGTTCGGCCATCCGGTCGAGCCACAGCTTGGCGTCCGGGTTCTTCCAGACCATCTTGCGGCCGCCCCACGGCGCCTCGTCCTCGCCCATTGGCGCGTTCAGGGACTTTGGATAGTTGGCTTCGAGCCAGGCGCGGGTGTCGGCGCGGAAGGCGTCGAGATCGGTTCCCCCGAAATCGGCCATGGTCTCATCTCCCTAAGCGGACCGGTGTTTGGCCGACACACTACGCCTCGCGACGCCGGCGGCAAGCTGTTTCAAACAATCGTTCGCATCTTGGCGCGGGACCACGTCGGGCAATACGCGGTATAGAAACGCCTGCTCCTGGATCCCTTGGGGATTCGCGATTTCGGGATCTGGATGTCCTCGACAGTTTTCAGGCCCGCGGCCCATGCGATCGCCCCCACCGTGGCGGCGATCCTGGCTGCGTCGGCGGGCGTCATGCTGTTGGCTTCTGGGGCCACACCGTCCGAACCGACCCGCTTCCTACTGCTGCTCGCCTTCGCGCCGGACCTTCTGATCGAGATCAGCCACTTCTTTTCTTCGATCCTCGGGCTGGTGCTCCTTTTGCTGGCCTTTGGCTTGCGCGCGCGGCTCGGCGCAGCCTGGTGGGCGGCGCTGATTGTGCTTGGCGCCTCGGCGGTCCTGGCGATGTTCAAGGGCTTGAACTGGGAGGAGACCGCCATGTTGCTGGTCTGTCTCTTCCTGATACTGCCGTTCCATGACGCCTTTCCTCGAAAGGCGGCGCTGACCAAGATGGAGATCACCCCCGGGTGGTTGCTATCGGCCGCTGCGGCGATCGTCGGCGCCTCGGTCCTAGGCTGGTGGTCATTTCACCACACCGAGTTCGCCGACAAGTCCTGGATCAAGATCCTGCAGGACCACGACGAGGCGGCGCGGGCCATTCGCTCGTCGGTCGCCGCCGCCATCGTGCTGCTGGCCGTCGGGGTCTGGCGGCTGATCGCGACGGCGGCGACACCGCCCGTGGTCGATGACACCGACCCCGAGTTCGACCGCGTCCGCGCCATTCTGGCCAAGGCCGAAGGCGCCGAGCCCAGCGCCAACCTCGCGCTGCTGGGCGACAAGCGCTTCTTGTTTTCGGCCTCGGGCGAGACCTTCTTGATGTTCGGCGTTCGGGGACGATCGTGGATCGCTCTGGGGGCGCCGGTCGGCAAGCGCGAAGAGCGCATGGAGCTGTTCTGGCGGTTCCGCGAGCTGGCCGACGCCCATGCGGCGCGCGCGGGCTTCTACGGCCTTGGCCCCGACGATCTCCCCGATACGGTCGACCTGGGTCTGGCGATCCAGAAGACCGGCGAAAGCGCCGCAGTGCCGCTGGAGGCCTTCAGCCTTGTTGGTCGCCGCCGGGAGGTTCTCCGCCGAAACTGGCGCAAGGCCGGGGAGGGCGGGGCGGCCTTCGAGGTTCTGCCGGTGGGCGCGGCTCCAGCCATCATGGACGAGTTGAAGACGATCTCGGACTCCTGGCTTTCCCATCACGCGGGCGGCGAGAAGCGCTTTTCGATGGGCGGTTTCGATCCGCGCTACGTGGCCGAGTTCCCAGTCGCGATCGTTCGCAGCGAGGGCAAGATCGTGGCCTTCGCCACGCTCTGGACGACGGCCAGCAAGACGGCGTTCTCGATGGACCTGATGCGTTACTCGGACGAAGCGCCAAAAAACGTCATGGACTATCTGTTCGTTGAGCTCCTGCAATGGGGCAAGGACGAGGGGTACAGCGCTTTCGAGTTCGGAGTCGCTCCGCTTGCGGGGCTACAGGATCGCCCGCTGGCGCCGATCATGTCGCGCGTCGGCAGGCTGCTCTATGAGCGTGGCGAGGAGATCTATAACTTCCAGGGCGTGCGTCGCTACAAGGACAAGTACGACCCTGTCTGGCAGCCGCGCTACATTGCCGCGCCTCAGAAGTGGGCCATCCCCTTCCTGCTCGCCGACATCGGTCTGCTGTCGTCCGGCGGCGTCTCCGGCCTGGCGAAACGACCCAAGAAGCAGCCTGAAAGGGCCGCGACCTAGTAACGCGTCTGGTTGCCGGTCTGGACGCCCAGAAGGTTCACCAGATGCACGACCATCAGCATCAGTCCCACCACGCAGATCATCATCAGCGGACGCCACGGAACCATCCGCGGCCCCTTGAGAATGTTGATCGGACGGGCGCCGAGCCACCCGAAGAGTACGGCCAGGATCAGGAACAGGATCGCGGCGGCGGCGGTGACGGGCAGGTCCATGCGTGCTTCTAGGCCTGCGACAATCCGCCTGGCAAATGGTTAACCTGCGTTAACCCTCTTGCTTTTGAACCGCGCTACAGAGTGTTGGGACTCTGTCCTGATTCCTCCACAGTGAATCGCGCGGCCACAACATCTGGCGTTTTCGTCGCGTTTACACCCCAGGAATCGGTGACTAGCGTTTTCCCCAGATGCGGGGAGATCGATTCGCATGACGGCGGCGTCGCCATGGAGCGTTAAGGGGATAGACCCCAAGGCACGGGAGGTCGCGAAGGACCTTGCGCGTCGCTCCGGCATGACTCTCGGTGAATGGCTGAACCGCATGATCATCGAGGGCGATGGTCCGGCCGCTGATCCGCGTCCGGCGGGGGACGAGGCGCCGAACCGCGCCTATCTCGAGATCGTCAAGGACGACGCGCCGCCGCGTATCGAGATCGCTGAACATCCTGCTGACGAGGTTGGCCGTGTCGCCTTGGCGTTGGATCGGCTGACCCAGCGCATCGAGGCCGCCGAAGGGCGCAACGCCGCGGCGATCACCGGCATCGACCATTCCGTCCGCGACGCGCTGGCGCGTCTTGGCCAGTCCGAACGCGAGCAGATCGCTGTCGCCGCCCGGTTCGAGGGCGCGGTCGACGAGTTGAAGACAGAACAGGCGCGAGCGGCCGAACGCCTGCGTCGCATCGAGGCCGAGGCAGCCGGTCCGCGCTCCGCCGAGGCTCTGCGCGCGCTGGAAGGCGCTTTGGGCAAGGTCGCTGGCCATCTCTACGAGGGCGAAGCGCGCACCCGCGAGGCGATCGCGACCTTGGAAGCGCGGCTGAACCAGCAGGTCACGAGCGATCCCAGCGCCCTGGTCGACGCCGTGGTCGCGCGACTGGGCGAGCGTCTGGAAGCCGCCGAAAGCCGCACCAGCGAGGCGCTCCGCGAACTGGGCGCGTCGTTCCAGGCCCTGGATCAGCGTCTGGGCGCTGTCGAGAGCGCCAATCCCGCGACGGGCGTCCAAGAGCGTCTGGACAGCCTGGCCGCTACCCTCACGCAGAAGATGGAAGCCGCGCGCCTGGAGATGGCGGCGAAGCTTCGCGAAAGCGCCGACGGCCGCTTTGACCGCATGGAGCGCAAGCTCGGCGAGATGGCCGCTCACGTGCAGGCGGCCGAGCAGCGCTCGGCGCAGGCCATCGAACGCATGGGGCGCGAGATCGTCGGTGTCGCCGACGCCTTCAATCGCCGGGTCCATGCGGCCGAGAGCCGAAACGCCAGCGCCATAGAACAGGTTGGCGGCGAAGTCGCTCGCATCGCCGCAAGTGTCGAGCACAAGCTCAATCGCGCCGACAGCGTGCAAGCCCAAGCGCTTGAAAAGCTTGGTGGCGAGATCGCTCGTATCACTGAGAAGCTGGCTGAACGCATCGGCAGCGCCGAACGCCGCAACGCCCTGGCGATCGACGATGTCGGCGAACAGGTCGCCCGCGTCACCGAGCGCCTGAACCAGCGCCACGAACGCTCCAGCCAGGAGCTGGTCGATCGGATCCGCCAGAGCGAAGAGCGCACGCTCCGCATGCTGGAGGAAGCGCGCGAGAAGATCGACAGCCGTCTCTCGGAGGCGCAGCGAAAGCTGGAAGCCGCGCCGCCGCAGCCCGCGCCGGCCGCAGCGCCTGCGCCCGCGCCGGCGCGTCCATCGCCGCCGGCGGTCTCCCCGTTTGACGATAGCTATTTCAGCCAGGCCGCTTCGTTCAGCACGGTTGAGGATGAGGACGACGCGTTCGACGCGCCGCCGGCTCCGACCCGGGGCTTCGACGTGGCTGAGTTCCCGGCCGCCGAGCCCGAGGAACCGGCTTTCGCTCATGACGACTATGCGATCGCCGACGGCTTCGAGCCGGAAGCGCCGCGCTATGAGGTCGAGCCCGAGGTCTCCGACTTCGCGCCGACTCAACCCACGCGGCCGATGTCGACCCGCGACATCATCGAGCAGGCCCGCGCCGCCGCGCGCGCCGCGGCCGCCGCCGAAGGCAAGGGGGGCGGGAAGCCCAAATCTGCCAAGAAGGACAAATCGACCAAGGCCAGCGGCTCGCTGTTCAGCGGCTTTGGCGGCTTCTCGACCAAGAAGTCCAAGGCCCGTCTGGGCGCGACGGTGACGACGGCCGTTGTTGTGTTCGCCGCCGCTGGGGCGCTCGGCGCCGGCGTGGGCGGACTTCTGTTGCTCAACAGCGACGACGTCAACACTTCGCCCAGTCGCGTGGCCCAGGCGATCGCCGGACGTAAGGCCGATGTCGAGGTCAATGGTCCCGAAGCCGACACCACGCCTGGCGCGCCGCGCGCCGCTGTCGCTCTGACCACGGGCAAGGTCGTGCCGGCCGAGGTCGAGGCGTCGGCCGCGCCGCCGACCAACGAAGCCAAGACCCTGTTCGAGGACGCGGTCCGCAAGATCGATTCCGGGGACCGCTCGGGCGTCGAAACCCTCAAGCGCGCCGCGAACGGCGGCTACCCGGCCGCCCAGTTCTATCTGTCGAAGATGTACGAGGGCGGAAAGAACGGGGTGAAGGTCGACATGGCCGAGGCGCGCCGCTGGAGCGAGCGCGCCGCCAATGGCGGTGATCCGCGCGCCATGCACAATCTGGCCCTCTATTACTTCAAGGGCGAGGGCGGTCCGCGCAATTCAACGACGGCCGCCAGCTGGTTCCGTAAGGCCGCCGACATGGGGCTGGTCGACAGCCAGTTCAATCTCGCGCAGCTCTACGAAAGCGGCCTGGGCGTCAGCCAGAATCCCGCCGAGGCCTACAAGTGGTACGTGATCGCTGGCCGTGCGGGCGACTCCACCGCGCGAGGCCGCGCCACGGCGCTCCGCTCGCAACTGACCGCTGAGGCGCAGCAGACTGCTGATCGGTCGGCCCTGGCCTTCCGTCCGCAGACCCAGGTCCAGACCGCCAGCCTGTCGTCGGCCGCGCCGGCTGCGGCGAACGCCAATCTGGGCCTGGCCCAGCGTGTCCTGTCGCAGCTGGGCTATTATCAGGGGCCTCGCGACGGTGTTTCCTCGCCCGCCCTGCGCATGGCTATCGCCGCCTACCAGCGTGATCAGGGCCTTCCGGCCACGGGATCTATGGATGGTGAGACGCTCAACCGCCTGTCGGTGTACGCGCGCTAGAGCCGGCCAAGCCGCGCCTCGTGCGTCGGTGCTATACCGCGCTCGACGCCGTTTGCCGACCGCCTCTGCGTGCGCGTGGGGACAAAGTCCATTGCAATCAAACACCTTCCTGGGCCAATTCAGATCCTGACATCGGGCTTCTCGCGCTGAAGATCGTCCGTGGACCTATCGCGTCCGGTCGGTAATAGTCGGGCGCGGGGCAGGGTGGGCGACCAAGGTCGCCTTCCGAAGGAGTTATGGCATGAACGAGTCCGCGGGCGGGCGGACGCCGGTACCACCGGCGGCATGGGTCTTTGGTCTGTCGACCTTGATCCCCTTCTTTGTGGCTTCGGGCCTGTTCTGTTATGGCCCTGCGGCCATCCGGAGTTCCGCGCTGCTGGGGTTGTTGGCCTACGCGGCCGCGATGGTGTCCTACTTCGGCGGCGTTCGCACCGGCCTTGAGATTGAGAACCCGAGCCCGCGTTGGTCGGTCCTGGGCATTTCTCTGCTATTTCCGTTGGCCGGCTTTGGTCTGCTTCTCGGCGAGCTCAAGTTCGAACCGGCCTGGCAGCTGTCAGGCTTCCTGCTGGTGTTCCTGCTGCAGTGGGTTTGGGACGTCACCGATCATGATGGGCCAAGCTGGCGGCCTCGGATGCGTACGTTGATGACCGCCGGTGCGGCGGTCTCCCTGGCGTTCTCGCTGGAGCAGGCCCTCCAGATGTGACGCCGACGTCAGTCGGGTCTCAACGACTTCTGGCCGACGGCATGCACCCGCCGCGGCCCCAAGGCGCCAGCCAAAAGCGGGCCGTCGAACAGGCTTGAGAAGGCCTCATCCAGAATGTTCAGTCCGCCCGTATAGGCCCCGAACGCGGGCAGAACGAGGCGGGCGCCATCGGTGACGAAACAGCGCCGACGGACCATCGCGCGCCCGCTCGACACCTTGGCCGCCGGATGCAGGTGGCCCGCCACCTCGCCCGGCTGCGCGCCGGGAAGCGGTTCATGCCGGAGGGTCAGCCCCGCGATGTTGGCTTCGTCGATCACATCGCCCGGCAAGGCCTTGGGGCCATCGGCGTCGTGGTTGCCCACCGCCCAGACCAGTTCGCGGCCAAGAGCCAAGCCCTCCAGTCGCCGATAGTCGTCCATCGCCAGCCGGGTCTCACCCGCGCCGTCGTGGAAGCTGTCGCCCAGGAAAATCAGCCGTTCAGGCGTGAGTTGCGTGATCTCGCGGTCAAGGCGATCCAGGGTCTCGCGCGTGTCATAGGGCGGCAGCATCTGGCCGAAACGGGCGGCGTAGCTGCTGCCCTTCTCGAAATGGAGATCGGCCACGATCAGCGTGCGCTCGCGTTCCAGCCACAGCGCGCCCGACCAGCGCAGCATGACCTCGACATTGGCCAGGGCGACACGAAGGCCGCCGCAGGCCGAGGGCTCGAAACGGGTCATGGGCGCGCCTCGGCGATCAGGTCGGCTTCGGCCTCGGCCAGGATCATCTCGCCGGCGGCGTCGCCCGGGGCGCGCTCGCGGCCGATCTCCAGGATCATCGGAACCGCGAAGGGTGAGACGCGATCCAGGGGCATGTGGCGGATACGACCCTTCACGCGGGCCAGCATGTCGCCCAGGCGCGCGATGTCCAGCAAGCCGGTCGCCGCATCGTGACGGGCGCACCGAAGCATCAGGTGGTCGGGTTGGTGTTTGCGCAGCACGTCGTAGATCAGGTCGGTGGAGAAGGTCACTTGCCGGCCGGACTTCTCGGCGCCGGGATGGCGGCGCTCGATCAGGCCCGCGATCAGGGCGCACTGCTTGAAGGACCGCTTCATCATGAAGCTTTCGTCCAGCCAAGCCTCAAGGTCGTCGCCCAGCATGTCCTGGGCGAAGAGTTCGTCGAGATCGAGGCCGTCCATCGGCCTCAGCGACCAGAGGTTCAGCGCGTAGTCGTTGCAGACAAAGCCTAGCGGGCCGACGCCCAGGCGATCCAGGCGGCGGGTCAGCAACATCGCCAGGGTGGTGTGGGCCAGGCGTCCGTCGAAAGGATAGCAGACCATGTGAAACCGCTTCCCGCGCGGGAAGGTCTCCAGCAGCATCTCGCCTTCCTGCGGGATCGCCGAGCGGATCTTCTGCCACGACAGCCATTCCTGCACATCGCCGGGCAGGGCGCTCCACTCGCGCTCGTCATGCATCATCTGGCGCACGCGGCCAGCCAGATAGGTCGACAGCGGGAATTTCGAGCCGCCCCAGCTGGGCATCTTCGGATCATCGTTGGGCGCGGGCGAGACATAGGCGTCGGCCCCGACCAGGCTGTTGTAGCGCCAGACCTGTCCGGCGAAGACGAAGGTGTCTCCGGGCGTCAACTGTTCGAAATAGCCTTCCTCGGCCTCGCCGATCTTACGGCCGCCGACAGGTCTGCGGCCGCCCCCGATGCGGATGTTGATCGTGGCCGGCGAGATGATTGCGCCCACGTTCATCCGGTGCTGCTGGCGGGCCTGGGCGTTACGCGCGGTCCAGAGGCCGTCGGCGGTTTGCACGATCCGCCGGAACTTGTCGTAGGTGCGCAGCGCGTAGCCGCCGGTCGAGACAAAGTCGACGACGGCTTCGAAGTCCTCCCAGGTGAGGTCGGCGTAGGGGCCGGCCGAACGGACTTCGTCATAGAGCTCGGTCAGCTTGAACGGCTCGGAGCAGGCGCAACCCATGACGTGCTGGGCCAGAACGTCGAGCGCGCCGATGCGCGGCGGCTCGCCGTCGAGATGGTTCTCTAGGATCGCGTCGGCGGCGGCGCGGCATTCCAGCATCTCGAAGCGACTGGCCGGCACGAACAGAGCCCGACTGGGCTCGTCCAGGCGGTGATTGGCGCGGCCGATCCGCTGCACCATCCGCGAGGCCCCCTTGGGCGCGGCCAACTGGATGACGAGGTCGACGTCGCCCCAGTCGATGCCCATGTCCAGGGTCGAGGTGCAGACCACCGCGCGCAGCTCGCCCCGCGCCATCGCCGCCTCGACCTTGCGGCGCTGTTCGGCCGACAGGCTGCCGTGGTGCAAAGCGATTGGCAGGCCTTCGTCGTTCAGCTCCCAAAGTCGCTGGAACGCGAACTCGGCCTGGAAACGCGTGTTGACGAAGACGAGGGCGGTCTTGGCCGCTTTGATGACGTCGTAGACCTCGGCCATGGCGTGCTCGGCCGTGTGGCCGGCCCAGGGCACGCGTCCGCCGGAGACCAGGACCTCGACGACCGGCTGGGCGCCGCCCGAGCCCAGGACGAGGTCGATGGAGAAATCCTCCCCCTCAGGGGGGAGGTGGCGCGAAGCGCCGGAGGGGGAAGGGGCAAGGTCAGCAGAACTTCCCCCTCCGTCGGCTGCGCCGACACCTCCCCCGCTAGGGGGAGGGTTCTTGTTCACGCCCAGCCACTTTCGCACCAGATCCGGATCATCGACCGTGGCCGACAGTCCGACCCGGCGCATGTTGGGCGCGAACTGCTGCAGTCGGGCCAGGCCCAGCGCCAGGAGATCGCCGCGCTTGCTGGGCCAGATCGCGTGGGCTTCGTCGATGATCACGCAGGAGAGGTCGGCGAAGTACTCGCGCGCGCCTTCCCAGGCGCAGAACAGCGCCAGTTGCTCGGGCGTGGTCAGCAGGATGTCGGGCGGGCGGACCTTTTGCCGGGCCTTGCGGCTCTCGCCGGTGTCGCCGGTGCGGCTCTCGGCGACGATCGGCAGGCCCATCTCGCGGATGGGGGTGAGCAGGTTGCGCTCGACATCGACCGCCAGCGCCTTCAGCGGCGAGATGTAGAGGGTATGGACCCCGGCCGGTGTGTTCCGAGGCGGGCGCTCGGCCAGTTCGATCAAGCTGGGCAGGAAGCCCGCCAGCGTCTTGCCGCCGCCCGTCGGCGCGATCAGCAGGGCCCCGCGACCGGCGCGCGCTTTTTCCAGCATCGCCAACTGGTGCGCGCGTGGTGTCCACCCGCGCTTGGAGAACCAGGCCTGGAACTGGGGAGGGAGGGCGTTCGCCGCGGACATTGCCCGCGATATAGCATGTTCCCTTTCTGTTTCACCTGACTTTTGCGCGCGCGTGGCGCGAGTCTGGTTGCTTCCGCCGAGGCTTGCGATTGTCTGGACCAACGCTCGCGGCGCCACATGACGCTTCCGGCCAAGGTGGGGGTTTGATGCGGTTGGGTTGGCTGATGGCGTTGGTGCTCATGGTCCCTTGGACCACTGGGGCGGCGTACGCTGAGGCGTGGCGGACGCAGATCGACTGCGAGGCCATCCAGCGGGCTGCGGAAGCTGGCGATGCGTCCTTCTATGTCGATCTGGCCGTTTGCCATATTCGCGGCGACGGGCGTGAGCCGGATGTCGCCAAGGGGTTGCCGTGGCTGCGCAAGGCGCTGGCCTTGGACGACACCGACGCCATGGTCGAACTGGGGAACTTGTATCTCTTTGGCGCGGAGGGCCTGGATTCGGATCCGGACGCCGCCTTGAAGCTCTACGCCCGCGCGGCGCGATTGGGTGACCCCAACGGCATGTACAATCTGGCGGTCATGCACCGGGGCGGACATGGAGCGCCGGAAAACCCAAGGCTGGCGCGCGCCTGGTATCTTCGCGCCGGCGAGGCAGGTTCAGCGCCAGGGGCCTTTGGCGCGGGCGTCGTCCTGCTGGAGGGTTATGGTGGTCGGGTCGATGAAAGGCGGGGCTTACTGTGGCTGCGTCGCGCCATCGAGATGGGCTCGGCCGAAGCGATGAACGAACTTGGCCGCCTCCACGCGGAGGGTTCGGGCGTGATGTCCGATCCGGCCAAAGCCCTCTACTTCTATCGCGCTGCGGCCCGGAACGACCTACCGGACGCGATGTATCGGCTGGGCGCGGCGCACTACAACGGTCAGCTGACCGACAAGAACTACGTCGAGGCGATGCGCTGGTTCCAGCGGGCTGCGGACCGGGGCGACCACGACGCCTGGTTCGCGCTGGGGCTGATGTGCGAGATCGGCCGCGGCGTTCGAGCTGATCCTGAGCTCGCCCTCCAGATGTATCGCCGGGCCGTGGAGAGCGACGAGCCGGCCCTGCGGGAGAAGGCCCAACGGGCGATTGGCCGGTTGCTGGGCCTGGCCGACGATGATGAGACGCCGGTCGGCTAGGACGCCGCGCGGTCTGTTTCCATTCTGTTTCGAGCCGGCTTCTGCTAACGGACAGAGGTGACTGCTTCGCCGCCGACTCTGGACTTGGCTCCCGCTCTGGTCGTCCTGCCGGGACCGCGCGCCGGCTTGGCGGACGGCGGCGAGGCCAGGATGTTGCGCGCGCCGGACGCGCGCGATCTTTTCGAGCACGGCCCCGTCCTGGTGGCTCACGCGGCCATGACCGCCCGCCGACTGAACCTGTCGCCGCCGCCGCGTTCGTCGCGCCTGTTCGATGTGCTTGAACTTCACGCGTTTGTTCGGCCGGCGGCGTTTTGCGCGCCTTCGGCGGTAGGACTGGCGACAGCGCTGGGTCTGCGCGAACCGCACGGCGCGGCCGAGCAGGCCCAGACCCTTCGCGAGGCCGCTGATGCGCTTTTGCGGGAACTGGCGCTGACGCCGGTCCCGTCTCGCGAGGAGGCTTTGGCGATCGCCGAGACCCTGGCCAAGGCGGGGTGGGCTTGGGGGGCGGCGGTCATCGGCGCCTTGCGCTCGGTCCCCGTCGGTAACCAGTTTCGGGGTTCCGGCCTCGATGTCTGGGCGCGGCTTGTCGAGTGGGAGGACCAGGCGCCGCCCGGCGAAGCAGGGTCCCGGCCCATCGATCCCGAACGCGCCGGCGAGCGCCTGGCCGAGCTGCTGCAGCGCTCGGGGCTGGAAGAAGTCCGTGAAGCTCAGGCGACTTTCGCCAAGGAGGCCGCCTTCGCCTTCCAGCCGCGCGAGCGAGAGGGCGAGCCGCGCATGATGCTGGCCGAGGCGGGCACGGGCGTCGGCAAGACCCTGGGCTATCTGGCGCCGGCGTCCCTGTGGGCCGAGGCCAATGGTCCGTCTGTCTGGGTCAGCACGTATACGCGGGCCCTGCAGCGGCAGATCGAGCGCGAGAGCCGGTCGATCTATCCCGATCCCAAAGAGCGCGCCCGCAAGGCGGTCGTGCGAAAAGGCCGTGAGAACTATCTGTGCCTGTTGAACTTTCAGGAGCAGATCAACGGGGCTCAGCTGGGTAATGGCGACCTGATCGGCCTGGCCCTGACGGCGCGTTGGGCGCGGGCCACGCGCGACGGCGACATGACCGGCGGCGACTTTCCCGCCTGGCTACCCACCCTGACCGCCGTGCCCCCTTCGATGCAGGCCAGCCCGGCAAATCTGGTCGACCGGCGAGGCGAGTGCATTCACGCCGGTTGCCAGCACTATCGGATCTGCTTCATCGAGAAGGCGGTGCGGGCGTCCAAGCGCGCGGATCTGGTGATCGCCAACCATGCTCTGGTTCTCACGCAGGCGGCGTTTGACGGCGCGCGCACAGCGCGGGGACTGAAGGGCGACAACGAGACCACCAGCCTCAAGCGGATCGTCTTCGACGAGGGCCACCATCTGTTCGAGGCCGCCGACAGCGCCTTCTCGGCCGCCCTGTCCGGCGCTGAGGCGGCGGAACTGCGGCGCTGGATCCGTGGGCCCGAGGGGCGGGGCCGTCGCGGGCGCGGCCTCGAGGCGCGCTTGCTGGACATCCTGGGCGACCGGGAGGGCGCGCGCGGTGCGATGAGCCAGGCCATCCAGGCGGCGGCGGCTCTGCCGGGCGAGGGCTGGTCGGGGCGCGTCGCCCCGCCTGACGGCCAGATCAACCCGATCGGACCGATCGAGAACTTCCTGGTTGCGGTCATCGAGCAGCTCCGCGCCCGCAGCGGCGATCGGGGCGGCGCTGACCTCGGTTTGCAGTGCGATGCGCGTCCGCCGATCGATCTGGTTCGTGAGCGCGCGCCCGAGGCGGCCAAGGCGCTGGCGGCGATCGAAGCGCCGCTATTGGCGCTGGCGCGGGCGCTGGAAGACGTACTGGATGAGGACGCCGAGCACCTGGGCGCCTCGGAGCGGGCCCGTATCGAAGGCGCGCTGCGCGGCCTGGATCGCCGCGCCCGCATGACCCTGCCCGCCTGGCGCTCGATCCTGAAAGCGCTAGAAGAGGATGACGCCGAGCCGACCGAAAGCGACCCGGACTTCGTCGACTGGTTCGAGGCCACGTTCTTGTACGGGCGGGTGGTGGACGCCGCCTGCCGTCGCCACTGGGTCGATCCGACCGAGCCGCTGCGGGCGGCGGTGCTGTCGCCTGCGCACGGCGTGCTGGTGACCAGCGCCACTCTTGTCGATCCCGCGCTGGAAGATCCGTTCGCCCTGGCCGAGATGCGCACGGGCGCGGCGCGCCTGCCGACCGCGCCCAAAGTGCTGCGGCTTGTTTCGCCTTTCGACTACGAGAACAACGCCAAGGCCTTCGTCGTCACCGACGTGAACAAGGAAGATCCCCGCCAGGTCTCGGCGGCCATGCGCGAACTGTTCCTCGCGGCCGGGGGCGGGGGGCTGGGGCTGTTCACCGCCATTCGTCGCCTGAAGGCCGTGCACGAGCGCATCGCTGCGCCGCTGGCCGACCAGGGCCTGGCGCTCTATGCCCAACATGTTGATCCGCTGGAGGTCGGCGCGCTGGTCGACATTTTCCGGGCCGAGGAGGACGCGTGCCTGCTGGGCACGGACGCCATTCGTGACGGGGTTGACGTCCCGGGTCGCTCGCTGCGGCTCCTGGTATTTGATCGCGTGCCCTGGCCGCGCCCGGACGTACTGCACAAGGCGCGTCGCCTGCGCTTTGGCGGCAAAGGCTATGATGACGCCGTGGCGCGGGCGCGGATCAGCCAAGCCTTCGGGCGCCTGATCCGACGCGCCGATGATCGCGGCGTGTTCGTGATGCTGGACGCCGCAGCCCCCACGCGGTTGTTCTCAAGCCTGCCCGAGGGGGTGACGCTGGAACGTGTGAGCCTGGTCGAGGCCATAGAGGCCACTGCAGCCTTCCTGAAGACGACAAAGTCTTAGGGGCAGGCGGCCTGGCGATGCGTCCGGCGCGTGTCCGGAACCGTACCGCTCCTCGTGACCAGGAGCACTGTGTACATGCGCGTCCGATACTCCGCCGCCTTGGCCGCTCTGGCGTCCGCGCTTCTGCTCGCTGGCCAAGCCTGGCCCTTCGAACTTTCTCCGAAGGCCCGCGCAGCGTTGGCGAAGGGTGACGCCTATGCCGAGGTGACGCCCGATCCTGACGGCATCTCGGGTCATGTGCGGGGTGTGGTGGACATCAACGCGCCGCCCGAGAAAGTCTGGCGCATCATGACCGACTGCTCGGCGGCCAAGGTGATGATCACCACGCTCGCCGTCTGCCGGATCGTCGAGGGCGACATGGCCCGGGGTTGGGACATTCGCGAGCACGTGACGCGCCGCAACCTGGTTTTCCCTGGGATGCGGATTGTGTTTCGCTCCGACTATGAGCCCTACAGCCGGATCAAGTTCCGACTGGTCGGCGGCGACCTTAAGGTCGAACAGGGCGAGTGGAAGCTTCAGCCGCTGGACGGCGGGCGGCGGACCCGCGTCTACTACGACAACCGTCTGGCTGTGGACTGGCCGGTCCCCAAGGCGCTGATCCGCGAAGCGCTGCGCAAGGACACGCCCAAGGTCCTGATGAACCTCAAGCGCCTTTGCGAGTGAGTTAGTGTCCTAGCTCGCCGTTACGTACTTGATCAGCGCTGCCATGTTCTCGATGTAGGTCCCGGTCGAGATGCCGATCTTCGGCGTGTCGGTGATGTAAGGCGAGGTGTCCGTCGCATCGCCGACGCGGGTCTGGCTGAAGTCCCCGGGCGCGGGCGTGGGCGAGCCGTCGCCGATGTACGGATTGCTGGTCGCCCGGAGCTCTGTCGGCCACCAGCCTTCGGCGTTGAGCGCGGCGATCAGGCCTGCGGCCTTGTCTGGCGAGGTCTGACCGGTGTCGGCCTTCAAGGTGTCCACATTGAGGTCCGACACCGATATGTCGCCGGTCGTAAAGTACTTGGGCAGCGCCTTGCGGCCGCCCTTGAGCGGCGAGTCCTTGCTCGCGATCTCGGGTGGTGTGGCTTGCAGCTTGGCCAGTCGCTGGCGCAGGCCTGCGACGTTCACCGCGCGGAACGACGAGTAGTGGATGACCGTGCCCTGCGGGTTCTGGTCGGCGTAGTACTCGCCGTTGACGACATTGCTGCCCCGACGATGGATGTAGAGCGGCTTGCCCGTCCCGACCTGAATGAAGGTGGGGTAGGGGCGACCCTTCTGGATTTCCTGCGGCAGCTTGATGCTGTCCAGCCAGTCCAGCGCCTCGCCCAGGCGCGCCAGGTACTTCGGGTCGCCGGTCAGTTCGTAGAAGTCCATGCACGACGCGATGTTCGCGCCTGTGGTGTGGGAGGCGAACGCCTCGGGCTCGTAGCTGCGCGCGCCGGCGGGCTTGAGCGTGTCGACATAGTGCTGCAGGCCCCAGGCGGGTTGAGGCTGGGGCTGCTGGCAGATCACGAAGCAGTCCATGGCCTTTCGGATAGCGGGCAGGGCGCGGGGATCGCCCAGGCTCTGCCAGACCATGATCAGGAACTTGATGTTCTCGCCGGCCACATCGTCGTTGAAGGTGATGTAGCCGGTGTAGTCGGCATGGCCGTGGTTCTGGAAATCGGTCTTCAGGGGGAAGCGCTGGGGCCAGCCGCCGTTGGGATACTGGCTGTCCAGAACAAACTGCAGCGCCTTGTCCAAGGCGGGCTTGATGCGCTTGTCTTTCTTCTCGACATAGAGGCGCAGCAGGAACTGCGAGGTCTCGGCGGTGCCTGCGTCATCGAACGTGGCGTTGCCGTAGTAGTGCTGGAATTCTTCGAGCCGCCAGCCGTTTTTCCCGATTGTGTCATACCATTTGCGGATCGAGGCTTCGCCCGCGAGATCGCCCAGATAGTTCCAGCCGCCAGCAGGATGCTGGATCGCGATCAAGGCCTTGGCGGCCTTACACGCGGCTTTGTAGTAATACTCGTCGCCCGTCGCGTGATAGGCGTCGAGGAACAGGTGCCCCATCGTCGCCGTGCCTGGCGGCTGCACCCAGATCATGGTCGGAAAGGCCTCCATCTCGCCCCAGCGGCGCGAGAAATCCGGCAGATAGCTCCAGACGTAACCGCCCTTGTAGGCGACCTTGTCGACCATGAAGCGCGTGGCCGTCTTCATCGTTTTCAGCGCCGTGTCTCGGCCCGGCGCGGCGACTGCGCGGAGCGGCGCGAGAGCGCCCGCTGCGGCGAAGGCCGCCGCCGAGGTGGCCAGGAGGCGACGGCGGGAAAGCGGGCTCAGAGGCATGGATGAACTCCGGTCAGCGCGGAGCTTACATCGAAGGATAGGCGAGCGAACCTCCCTGGCCAGCGACGGCTCCGTCATCTTTGAAGTGACGTTGTCGCTATTATGATACCGGTGTCATAGATTTGACTACCCACTTTTCACGGCAATATCGGTAATTCGCTCGTCGGTCTGGCGATGCGACAGGTCCCCCCCCTGCGACAGGCGGCCGCGTTGTCTGTCGTTGCGCGTTCGGCGAAATTTGAGTGGCCATTTGAGGCGACGCCGCCGCGCTCGGCGCAGCGCGGCCGACGCCGTCCTGTTGGGGAACAGGACAACGCCCCCGGACCGGAGAGGTCCGGGGGCGTTTTCATCTCACGCTTGACGCCCTGGCACAGGCATTGCCGCCGAACGGTGATCACTCTGCGTCTAGCGGTCGCATGGCGGATTGGCGTTCATATCTTGTAAACCTTTCGATCATGGGGACGCGACACGACCACTTGACCGAAGCCGAGCGGCTCGAGCGACAAGCCGAGATCGCCGACAATGCGCACGCCCGCGCGGCTCTGCTGCGCATGGCGCAAGCCTCACGCGGCGCCGCTGCGCTGGTGGGTCTGTTTGAGGCCAGCCACGACGAACCGCTGCCGATCGTCCGCAGCTAAGGCCCTACTCCGTCAGACAGGTCTCGACACAGCGAACCGCCAGGGTTTGGGTGGCGTCCAGAAACGGCGCTGAAAGATCGGTCTGGGACAGCACCAAGGGCACTTCGGTACAGCCCGCGACCACAGCCTGCGCGCCTTTGCCGATCAAACGGTGAGCAAGGGCGGCCATGGCGTCCCGCGATTCCTGACCCACATCGCCTCGCTTGATCCGGTAGAGCAGGGCCATGAACTCGACCTGTTCGTGGTCGTCCAGCGTTACGACTTCCAGGTCGAGCTGCGAGAAGCGATCTCGATAGAGGCCAAGCGCCAGGCTGGTGCCCAGAACGCCGACGACGTTCGCGCCTTGGCTGCGGGCGGCGAGGCCGGCGGTTTCCAGCATGTCGATCAACGGCAAGCCTGAGGCGCGGACCTCAGCAGCGTAGGCGTGGGCGGTGTTGCACGCGATCGCCAGCACTTGCGCCCCGGCGTCGCGCAAGCCCGCCGCCATCCCCGCGAGCACCGGACCGGGATCCGAGCCCTCGACATTGCGGTCGGGAACCTTGGGGTTGATGTCCACCAGCACCCGGAGATGGTCCTGCTCACGGCTCACGGGCGTCGCGGCCTGCAGCTTTGCCAGAAAGTCGAGCGTGGCGGCCGGACCCATGCCGCCCAGAACGCCCAGGACCTTGCTCATCGGAGGCGCTCCTAGCCGAGGGCGGGTTCAAGCACGGTCTGATAGCCGAACAGCCCCTGCGCCCCGCCGGTGTGGAGGAACACAATGCGCTCGTCCTTGAAGGCGCCCTTGCGCGCCTGATCGATCAGACCCTTCATCGCCTTGCCCGAATAGACCGGATCCAGCAGCAGGCCCTCGGTGCGGGCGGCCAGGGCCAGGGCGTCAATGACGCCTTGGTCCACGAGGCCGTAGCCTTCGCCAACATAGTCGCAGTCGGCGACGACCGCTTCGCGCCGCACCCGGCCCGCTGCGCCGATCGTCTCAGCCGTGGCGACGGCGAGGTTGTAGACGTTTTCTTCCTGCTTCGGCTTGGGCGCCCGCACGCCAAAGCCCAGGATCGGGATATCGACCGATAGCGCCGCGAAGCCGGCGACCAGGCCCGCATGGGTGCCGGCGCTGCCTGTCGCGGTCACCAGGCGGTCGATCTTCAGGTCCATCTGGTCGGCCTGGACGACGAGTTCGCGCGCGCAATCGCCATAGCCGAGCGCCCCGACCGTATTCGAACCGCCGCCGGGGATCACATAGGGCTTGCCGCCCCGCTGACGCACGCTCTGGGCGGTGACCTCAAGCTCGGCGACCATGTCTGTCCCGCCGGGCACGTAGCGCAGCGAGGCGCCCATCAGCTTGTCGAGCAGGACATTGCCATTGCCCATGTAGTCACTGGCCTTGGAGCCGGTCCGCTCCTCCAGGATCACCTCAGTCTTCAGACCAAAGCGCGCCCCGGCCGCGATGGTCTGGCGGACGTGGTTGGACTGGACCGCGCCTTGGGTGACCAGGGTGTCGGCGCCCTGAGCCAAGGCCTCGCCAAGGAGGAACTCCAGCTTGCGGGTTTTGTTGCCGCCGCCGGCCAGGCCCGTGCAGTCGTCACGCTTGACCCACAGGTCTATGCCCAGCGCCGCGCCGAGGCGGGGAAGGGGCTCCAGAGGCGTGGGCAGGTGCGCGAAACGGGCGCGAGGAAAGCGAGCGAGGTGCATGGGCGCGGTTCCTGATCGAGTCGCGCTCTTGTTATCACGTCCGATGCGCTGGTCGCCGCACGACTTCAGGGCTGCTGCGCCTGAGCCTTGGTTTCAATGCGCCGTCGGGCGCGCTCGGCCGCCAAGGCGCGGGCCTCGGGGTCCTTGAGCTGCTTCTTGATCATCTGAACCAGTTCGTAGGGCGGGTCAGTGGTTGGCGGGGATCCGCTCGGATCACCCATGATCTCGGCCACGACATTCGCCGTGTCCCTGGCCTTTTCCTGATCGTACCACTGCCGAAGCGTGCCGCAGACCGTTTTGGGGATGATCGTGCCTCCCATGGTCTTTTTCACGCAGACCACCCGGTCCGGCTCGGCCTTATGGAGCGCGTTCAACTGCTCAATGATCTCCTGATCCGGCAGGGTCTTCTGGAGCACCTTGCGAGACGCTTCCACCGTCACCGCATCCACGGATCCATCTTGGCTAGTCTGGACCGACAGCGCGAAAAGCAGAGCAACGATCAGCATGGCGACAACCTGCGGGTGAGCAGGCCTCTATGGCCCGCTTTTGAGGACTAGCCCAGCCGTTTTGTTCGCGCCTTCGATCCGAACGGGTTCGGTTTGCGCGTGATTTCAGCGTCCGGTCGTTCTTGAGGCTGGGGAACCGTGCTAGACTCTACGCCATAAAACGGTCGCCACGGATCACAAACACGCTCGGGGCCGACCGCGAAATTATGGGAGGACGTCATGAACCAGCGTGACCTTCTGGGGACGGCGGTTCTTGCGGCGACGATGTCAGCCGCACTGTCGGTTAGCGCCGTAGCCAACGCCTCGACCCTCGTCATCGGGGGCGGTCTGGCCAAGGAATGTTCCGAGGCCGCGCTTGACGGCCGTGCGGACAAGGCTTCGGTGCTGACCTGCACGACCGCCCTGGAGACCGAGAACCTCAACTTCAGGGATCGCGCGCGGACCTTCGTCAATCGCGGCGTTCTGCAGATGCGGCAGCGGGATTTCACCCGTGCTCGCGCCGATTTCGACACCGCGTCGAAGCTTGACCCGAACCTGGGCGAGGCCTGGGTCAATCGTGGCGCGGCCTATGTGGGCGAAAAGCGCTATCGTGAAGGCGTCGATCAGATCGACAGGGGCTTGGCCCTGGGGGTCAAGGATCCCGAGCGCGCCTGGTTCAATCGCGGGCTGGCCAACGAAGGGCTGGGCGATCTGAACGCCGCCTATCGCGACTATTCTCGGGCGGCCGCCTTGAAGCCGGATTGGACGGCGCCAAAAACCGAACTCGCGCGTTTCACGGTCAAACGACCCTGAGGCGGGAATGATCGAGAGGCCCGAATGATCGAGTCCGGCCGCGCGAGGGGCGCCAGATAAGGGGGCGTCATATGATGCGATCAAGCGCCGCTTCCTTGGTGATGGGCTGGCTCCTGGTCTGGCCTGTGTGCGCCGGGGCGCAGGATCTGCGGGACATTCAGGCGCGAAACGCCGCCGCCCATGCGCTCGAAGACCTCCGTCGCGAGGCGGTGCAGAGCCAAATCACGGCCTCCAACGCTCAGGAGCGGGCTCGCACCGACGTCATCCTGCGCGACCTGAGCGCAGGCGTGGTCACCGGACCCGTCGTGTTGAGGCAGACGACCGCGCCGCCCGCGCTCGATGAAGCGACGCGGCTCGACTTGGATTTCGATGCCTCTATGGACCGCCTTGAAAGGCTTACCCAAGAGGCGCTGGCGCAGAGCAATACGCGGATGCGGGCGATCCGACCCGCCAGCGAGCCCAAGGAGTAAGGATCTCATGGAGTGGGAAGGCGGCCGTCGGTCGGGCAATATTGAGGACCGACGTGGGCTTGGACCCGTCGGGATCGCGGGCGGTGGAATCGGCGCGGTGGTGCTCGCGGCGATCGGCTACTTCGTCTTCGGGGTCGACCCTCGGACAACTCTTGAGGCGACACAGCGCCTGCAGCAGCCCGCCCAACAGGAGGGCGTGCGGGGCCAGGTCTCCGACGCCGAGGGGCAGTTCGTCGATGTGATCGAAACCTCGAACCGAGACGTCTGGACGCCGATCTTCCGTCAGGAAGGCGTGGACTACAGGCCGCCCGCCGCCATCGTTCTCTACGAGCAAAGCACCGGCACAGGGTGCGGTACCGGCCAATCGGCGATGGGCCCGTTCTACTGTCCTGCCGACCAG
This sequence comes from Caulobacter sp. BE264, assembly GCF_031457805.1. Lineage (NCBI taxonomy): Bacteria > Pseudomonadati > Pseudomonadota > Alphaproteobacteria > Caulobacterales > Caulobacteraceae > Caulobacter > Caulobacter sp. BE264. Next base: position 332,568 of record NZ_JAVDXI010000001.1, read on the forward strand.
AAGGTCTATCTGGATCTTTCGTTCTGGCAGGAGCTGGACGCGCGCTTTGGCGCCAAGGGCGAGTTCGCGCGCGCCTATGTGATCAGTCATGAGGTCGGCCACCACGTCCAGCATCTGCTGGGCGCAGATCAGCAGGCCAGGAGGCTCGGGGCGCGCGGCGAAGAGAGCGGCTCGGTCAGGCTGGAGCTGCAGGCCGACTGCTACGCCGGGGTCTGGGCGGCGCGGGCCGGAGACGCCTCAGGCGGTGGTATCGTCATCAATCCCGCCGACATCGAGGACGGCCTTGGCGCAGCCGCGGCGGTGGGCGACGACACGATCCAGAAGCGCTCCCAAGGTCAGGTCGTGCCCGACAGCTTCACCCATGGTTCCAGCGCCCAGCGCATGCGCTGGTTCCGGCGGGGTTTTGAGCAGGGCGACCCGGCGGCTTGCGACACCTTCTCGGCGTCGCGGCTCTGATCGCACGGCCGCACTTGACCTGTGCGTCAGCGAGCCTAGTCTCCGCCCTCTGTTCACCGGGGGGCCGCCTGCGCGGCTGAGATTGGGCCCACGCCCTGACCCGTAGAACCTGATCCGGGTCATGCCGGCGAAGGGAGGGAACGCGGGCGGGAGCGTTTGTTTCGTCCGTAAGACCGACTCAAGCACGCACGTCCGGGTCTCCTTGGAAGCTTGAGGAGCGCCCGAAATGAATATCCAGAGCACCATCAAGGCCGTGGCCGAGACGATCTCGACCGGTCCGATCCCCGGCTCGCGCAAGGTCTATCAGGCCGGGGAGCTGTACCCCGAGCTGCGTGTGCCGTTCCGCGAGGTGGCCGTCCACCCGTCGGCGAACGAGCCGCCGGTCACCATCTATGATCCCTCGGGCCCCTACAGCGACCCGACCGTCCAGATCGACATCGAGAAGGGCCTCCCGCGCACCCGCGAGGCCTTCGTCGTGGCGCGCGGCGACGTCGAGGAGGTCACAGATCCTCGCCAGGTGAAGCCGGAAGACAACGGTTTCGCCCAGGGCAAGCACCTGGCGCCGGAATTCCCTGACACCGGCCGCAAGATCTATCGCGCCAAGCCCGGCAAGCTGGTCACCCAGCTGGAATACGCCCGCGCCGGGATCATCACGGCCGAGATGGAATATGTCGCCATCCGCGAGAACCTTCGCCGCGAGCAGAACCGCCCGTGCGTGCGCGACGGCGAGGACTTCGGCGCTTCGATCCCCGACTTCGTGACGCCCGAGTTCGTGCGCCAGGAAGTGGCGCGCGGGCGCGCGATCATCCCGGCCAATATCAACCACGGCGAGCTGGAGCCGATGGCGATCGGCCGCAACTTCCTGGTCAAGATCAACGCCAATATCGGCAACTCGGCGGTGCTCTCCACCGTCGCCGACGAGGTCGACAAGCTGGTCTGGGCCACGCGCTGGGGCGCCGACACGGTCATGGACCTGTCGACGGGCCGCAACATCCACAACATCCGCGACTGGATCATCCGCAACTCGAGCGTGCCGATCGGCACGGTGCCGATTTACCAGGCGCTGGAGAAGGTCAACGGCGTGGCTGAGGACCTGAACTGGGAGGTCTTCCGCGACACCCTGATCGAGCAGTGCGAGCAGGGCGTCGACTACTTCACGATCCACGCCGGCGTGCGCCTGCCGTTCATCCCGATGACCGCCAAGCGGGTCACCGGCATCGTTTCGCGCGGCGGCTCGATCATGGCCAAGTGGTGCCTGGCGCACCACAAGGAGAACTTCCTCTACGAGCGCTTCGACGAGATCTGCGAGATCATGCGCGCCTATGATGTGTCGTTCTCGCTGGGCGATGGCCTGCGCCCGGGCTCGACCGCCGACGCCAATGACGAGGCCCAGTTCTCGGAACTGCGCACCCTGGGCGAGCTGACCAAGGTCGCCTGGAACCACGGCGTCCAGGTGATGATCGAAGGGCCTGGCCATGTCGCCATGCATAAGATCAAGGCCAACATGGACGAGCAGCTGAAGCACTGCCACGAGGCCCCGTTCTACACCCTCGGTCCGTTGACCACCGACATCGCGCCTGGCTACGACCACATCACCTCGGCCATCGGGGCGGCGATGATCGGCTGGTTCGGCACGGCGATGCTCTGCTACGTCACGCCCAAGGAGCACCTGGGCCTGCCGGACCGCGACGACGTGAAAACCGGCGTCATCACCTACAAGCTGGCCGCTCACGCCGCCGACCTCGCCAAGGGTCACCCGGGCGCAGCCATGTGGGACGACGCCATCAGCCGCGCACGCTTCGAGTTCCGCTGGGAGGACCAGTTCAACCTGGGCCTTGACCCGGAAACCGCGCGCAAGTTCCACGACGAGACCCTGCCCAAGGAGGCGCACAAGACCGCGCACTTCTGCTCGATGTGCGGTCCCAAGTTCTGCTCGATGAAGATCAGCCAGGAGGTCCGCGACTTCGCGGCCGCCAAGGCCCCGAACGACGCCGAGCTGGGCATGGCGCAGATGAGCGAGAAGTTCCGCGAGCAGGGCTCGGAAATCTATCTGAAGACCGAGTGACGTCGTTTTCACTGGCGCGGCGGGGGAGACGCCTCCACCGTCGCGCCATGAAACGCTTGAGTCTCGCTACGGCCGTCGCTGTCCTGTCCCTGGCCGCTCCGGCTTTGGCGGAGAGCCCGTTCTGGCCCGTCCAGCCGAAGAATGGCCCGGTAGCGACCGAGTTGCGCGGCGCCTGGAAGTCCCGGGGCTATGGCTGGATTGTCCAGTTTGGGCCCGACGGCGCGCAGCTGTTCCACACCGCCGGCGGCGCCTGCTATCCCGATCCGCGTCGCGAGCCGGATCCCGACGGGGTCTTGGCCCTCTGGCGGGCCGAGGGGCCGGGCGTCGTCAGCCTGACGGGCGATGCCGAGGGCACGCGCTACACGTTTGATCGCCTGCCGAACCTGCCGACGGACTGCATCTCGGCCGCAGGCTGGACCCCGGATCGCATCGTCGCCTTCGCCGCCGACACCTTCGCCGAGCTCTATCCGCGCTCGGCCGAACGGAAACTGGATTGGCCGGCGCGCAAGGCCAAGGCGCTGGCGCAGGTGGGCCCTTCGGCGACCGAAGATCAACTGTGGCTGGCCCTGGCCGGCCTCCTGGCCGGACTGGATGATCCCCACGTCGAGCTGCACGGGATAGCGCAGGGCGCCAAGCGCGACCTGGAACCAGGGGAATCGCCGACGCTTCTGCGCGTACGTGCGGCCGACCCCGCCGGCGAGGAAAGGGCCTGGCTCCAGGCCTATCGTGAGGGAATCCTGACCAGCCTGCTGCAAGGCAAAGGGCGTCAGGCCGCTAACAATCGCATCTTCTGGGGGCGGGTCGACGATGTGGGTTACCTCAACATCTTGACCATGGGCGCCTTCGCGCGCAACGCCGCGCCGGATGATCCGCGCCCGCTGGACGCCGTTCTGGACGAAGCCTTCGCCGCCTTCGCCGGCGCCAAGGCGGTGGTGGTCGACGTCAGCAACAACCGGGGCGGATACGACACCATCAGTCGGCGCATCGCGGCGCGCTTCACGGCCCAGCCCCGCGTCGCCTACGCCAAGGTCCCGGTCGGCGCGAAAGGCCCGCAGCAGACCATCAGGGTCGAGCCCTCCGGAGCGGTCGGATTCACGGGGCCTGTCTATGTGGTGACGAGCGACATCACGGTCAGCGCCGGCGAGACCTTCACCTTGATGATGAAGGCGTTGTCGAACGTAACCCAGGTCGGCGCGACGACGCGCGGCGCCTTCTCCGATCAACTGCCCAAGCCTCTGCCGAACGGTTGGACGCTGGCCCTGCCGGCGGAGCTCTACCGTTCGGCGGATGGCCAGGAGATGGAAGGGCGGGGGTTGGCGCCGGAAATCCCTTTGGTTGTCTTCCCGGAGGCGGACTTGTCGGAGGGGCATGCCAAGGCCATCGCGGATCTGATCACGAAAATCCGTGAGGGCGCTGTCGGGACGGCCGCGCGCTGAACGTCCTTGCGGGGTCAGCAACCCGCAAGGCGCCCGCATCATGACCTATGTCGACGGATTTGTGGTTCCGATCCGCAAGGCCGAGTTCGAGGCTTACCGCGCGCTGGCGCGAAAGGCCGCCGAGATATGGCTGGAGCATGGCGCGCTCTCCTATGTCGAGTGCCTCGCAGAAGACGCGCCCTACGGGGAGCGGACCTCGTTTCCCAGCGCGGTCCAGTTGGAAGACGACGAGGTGGTCGTGCTGTCCTGGATCACCTACCAGGATCGAGCGACGCGTGACGCTGTGATGGCCAGGATAATGGCCGATCCGCGCTTCCAGAACGAGATGGCGGGGCCGCCCTTCAACACCCAGCGCATGATCCTCGGCGGGTTCGAAACCTTCATCGAATCCTTACGCGCATAGATTGTTTCGAGGCGCGCGCGGATCGAACGCTCGCCGGGCGGGCAGAAACTCGTCGCCGCGGACATGGCGCCGCGACCGATTTTGTTTCCCCTCTGAAACATCGTGTCGTGTTGCTCATTCGCACGCGTCAAATATGTCTATTTTTCAAAGCCTAGGCCGCATTTGGCGCGGATTGGGACACACCACTGTGTGCATTGTGCTGCAATAGCTGAGCTTGTTCCCAATGGTTGTTGCGGTGGTCTCCGCCCAGCCTTAAGGAGCGGCAACCCAGCGTTGGCGCCGATCGCGTCAGCGTCCCTCGCAACTCATGCTTTTGTGGGCCTGAATGACCCTTTCGACCGTGCTCCTCTACGGGCTGGCCGCCGTTTCGCTGGATCCTGCGGCCGCGGCGGCTCCCGCCACCACGGCCACCGTGGTCGCCGAGGACGTCCAGACGGCGCAGCGGGCGAAGGATGAAGGACCCAACGAGGTCGAGGGGCTCGTCATCCAGGCCGATCCACGTGGCAAGGTCGAGGGCGCTATCCAACCCGAGATCGAGCTGAACGAAGAAGAGATCAAGAGTTTCGGCGCCAATAGCATTGGTGAGCTTCTCACCCTCCTGACTCCCCAGACCGCCAGCACGCGCGGCCGGGACGGTGGCGGCGGCGGGCCGGTATTGCTGATCAACGGTCGGCGGATCTCGGGCTTCCAGGAAATCCAGGGCGTCCCCCCCGAGGCGATCGAACGCTTCCAGGTCCTGCCGGAAGAGGTCGCGCTGAGCTACGGCTACAAGGCCGACCAGCGGGTCGTGAACATCATCCTGAAGAAGAACTACACGGCCACCACGATCCAGGCGGCGGCTACGGTCGCGACCGACGGCGGCCGCACGACGCTGAATGGCGGCGGCAACCGGGTCAATATCGACGGCGACAAGCGCTGGAATCTGGATCTCCAGCTACAACGCGATCCCTATCTCCTGGAGACGGACCGGAACATCGTCCGCGCGCCCAACGGCCAGCCCTTCGATCTCGTCGGCAATGTGAGCGGCCTGGGCGGCGGCGAGATCGATCCGGCCCTGTCCGCTGCGGCCGGCGGCCTCGTGACCATCGCCGGTGTGCCGGACGCAGCCCGGGCGGGGAAGGTTGGGCTCTCGGCCTTCTCGCCGCTGGCGGGGCGTTACAACACCGATCACCTGACCGCCAGCCGGTCGCTGATCTCCAAGTCCGAACGCGCGACGCTGCGCGGATCGATCAGTCGCGACCTGAACAAGACCACACAACTGACGATCAGCGGCAATCTGGAAGACACCAGCAGCCAGGCCTTGCTCGGCCTGCCAGGGCTCACGTTCACCCTGCCGGCGGGCAGCCCGTTCTCGCCGTTCTCCAAGCCCGTCACCGGTTATCGCTTCATCGACGCGCCGGGCGCGCTGGCGCGCGACACCGACGTCCTGCGCACCCAGGTCAGCATGGCCGCCAACGGTCGCGTGAAGGACTGGCGCTGGACCCTGACCGGCGACTTCGATCGCACCGCCACCGACACGACGACCGGTCGCGGTCTGGACGCCTCGGCCTTCCAGGCGGCGGTGGCGGCGGGCGATCCCAGCGTCAATCCGTTCGGGACGATCGCATCCAACCTCTACAAGGCCGTGGCGCCCGACACTGCGCACTCGGTGTCGACCTCGGCCAGCGCTGAGCTCGTGCTGAACGGCAACCTGTTCCAGCTGCCGGCGGGCGGCGTTCAGACCACCTTCAAGATCGGCGCGGACACGCGGGGCCTCGACGCCAAGACCGTGCGGTCGGGTGTGAGCACCCAGCGCAAGGTGACGCGCGACCGTGAGAACCTGCAGACCAGCTTCACCCTGCCGCTGACCAGCACGCGGAACGATGTGCTGGCCAAGGTCGGCGACCTCTCGGCCAACTTCAACGCCGGCTACGAGAACCTGTCGGATCTCGGTGGCCTCACGACCCTGGGCGCGGGCGTGAACTGGACGCCGATCAAGCCGCTCAGCCTGATCGCCAGCTTCACCGACGAGGAGGGGGCTCCCTCGACCAACCAGGTCAATGATCCGCTGGTGGTCACGCCGAACGTCTCGGTGTTCGACTTCACGACGGGCCAGACCGTGCTGGTCACCCGCACCGACGGCGGCAATCCGAACCTGCGCAACGACAATCGCAAGGTCTCGAAGTTCCAGGTCAACTACAAGCCGCTGGAGAAGGTGGAGCTGACCTTCAACGCCACCTACACCCGCGCCGAAACCAGCAATGTGATCTCGAGCTTCCCGGCGATCACCCCGGACCTCGAGCGAGCCTTCCCGGAACGGTTCACGCGGGACGCCACCGGCCGCCTGCTGGCCATCGACGCCCGCCCGGTGAACTTCGCCAGCGCCGAGCGTGAAGACATCCGGTGGGGCTTCAACCTGTTCAAGCCCGTGGGGAAGCCGACGCCCGGGGCCGCAGCGGGTCCCGGCGGGCCAGGAGGCATGGGGGGCGGGCGCTTCGGCGGTGGTCCGGGCGGCGGCATGGGCGGCATGATGCGCTTCGGTGGTCCCGGGGGCGGGGGCATGGGCCCTGGCGGTCCGGGCGGCATGATGCGGCCCGGCCAGGGCATGCTGCAGATGTCGGTCTACCACACCTGGCGTCTGACGGACGAACTGACCACCCGCAAGGGCCTGCCCGTGCTGGACCAGTTGGATGGCGCGGCGATCAGCTCGCGCACGGGCCAGGCCCGCCATGAGGTTCAGGTGCAGGGCGGTTACTTCAAGGATGGCCTTGGCGTGCGCTTCAACGGTAACTGGAAGGCGTCCACCTGGGTGAACGGCGGGGCCACCGGCGGCCAGACCCTGTATTTTTCCGACCTTGCTACCCTGGGCCTCAGCGTCTTCGCCAGCTTCAACGCCCCGGCGCGTAAACCTCTGGTCGACAAGTATCCGATCCTGAAGGGCGCTCAGGTCTCGCTTAACGTCGAGAACGTGTTCGATGCCAAGCAGACGGTGCGTGACCAGAACGGCGTCACCCCGCAGGCCTACCAGCGCGACTATCTGGACCCACTGGGCCGCACCGTGCGAATTGGCTTCCGCAAGCAGCTTTAGCGGCTCTAGCCGGACGGGAGCGCGCGGACGGTCTCAACCCGTCCTTAAGTACTGCGGCGCAGACTGGAGATCTGAGCGGCCGGTTTTCGGCTGGATCGGAGGCCGTCATGGCGACCATGACTTCCAGTACGCGCCGCACCGGCGACCATTTCGAGCCCACGGACGTGGACCCTCAGGTCCAGCGGCGCTTGCGCGGCTATCTCGAACAGATCGACTACACCGCCTACGCCTCCAACAAGGCGGTGCTGGGCGCGACCTTTCCCAAGGTGGAGGGCGCCCAGTTCCAGCGGCTGGCCGTGGCGGCGGCGACTGCGCGGGCCAAGTGGGTCAGCGAAGCCGCGATGATGGCGGAAGGCGGGGCGACGCTTTCGGAAGGTCAGCTGGCGCGTCTGGCTCATCTGCGGTCGACCTACGAGGAGCTCTCCGCTGTCTACGAGGCCACACGCCGGATGGTGGAGCGGGGCTACATCACGTACAAGCCGATCGCGGGATAATTACCCGGGCGATATTGACTCAAGATTTCATCCGGATAAAAGGCGCTCCAGGAGGTTCGCCATGTCCGGACGCAAAGCGCTGCTTCGCGGTTATAAAGAACGCAAGTTCGATGCCGGTGTGTACGCTGTTCGCTGCGTGACGACCGGCGAGGTCTGGATCGGTGCGACGCCCGACCTTTCCACCCGACAGAGCGGAATCTGGTTCTCGCTACGGCTCGGCTCGCACCGTGAGCCGAGTCTTCAGGCGGCTTGGAACGCTCACGGCGCGGACGCCTTCGCCTTCGAAGCGGTTGAGGTGATCGATGTCGATGGCCTGGACGCCTTTGGCCGCGCCTCGCGATTGCGGGATCGCCGGGACCACTGGATCGGCGCGGCGGGCGCCCGGGGGCTGAACTGATGGATGAGCGGTTTGTGGTCTTCCACGGCCATCGGCGGATCGCCGCAGGTTCGAGACTCGAGGCGGCGCTGGCGGCGGAGGCCCTCTCGCGTGAAGCCGGGGTGCTGATCTTCGATCCGGCTGGGCGCTCGGTGGACTTCGACCTCAGTGGTGGTCCCGACGCGGTCAGGGCCCGGCTGCAACCCGAAGAGACGCCGCCGCGTGGCCGGGGCCGACCTAAGCTTGGCGTCGTGGCCCGCGAAGTGACCTTGCTGCCGCGCCACTGGGACTGGCTGGCCGCTCAGCCCGGCGGCGCTTCGGTGGCGTTGCGCAAGCTGGTCGAGGCCGCCCGGCGCGCGGCGGAGGGACCCGATCGAATCCGAGCCTCGCGGGATGCGGCCTATCGGTTCGCTTCAGCCATGGCTGGAGATCTCCCAGGGTTCGAGGAAGCCATGCGGCGACTGTTCGCCGGCGATGACGCGGGCTTCGAAGCGCTGATCGAGGCGTGGCCTGGCGATATCGCCGCCCAGCTTAGAACCTACGCCGCCGAAGCCTTCGCCGCCGAAGAGGGCGCTTAGCGCGCGGAGCGGGCCAGTACATCGCTAAGAACAGCCTGGTAGGCAGCGTCGAACGCGGTCTTGTCGTCCTCGGCCTTCGCTGGCCACAGCGGGCGCAGGGCGGCCGTTCTGGCTGCTGCGTCCAGCAGCCAGGCCCTGTCTGTCTTGGCCAGCCGAGCGACCCGCGCCTCGACCTCCGCCTTCGGAACACCCGCATAGGCCAGCAGAGACCGCAGGGCCCACAGCGCCTGCTCCTCGGGATTGGGCGTCGCCGCGCCGGGAAGACGGTGCGCGGTCCAGCGGATCGCATCCAGAAGCTGGGCGCGATAGCGCGGATCGTCCCAGGTGCTGGGCGTGTGGCCAAGATTGGTTTGGAACAGGCGGCCCTTGCCGATCTGGCGCGTCCAGGTGACGGGCACGAACCAGGGACGCTTCAGCGGCGTCTCGGTGAAGTCCAAGGCCTGCAGCACCCGGACCTTGGCGGGGTCATAGTCCGAGTACTGATAGATTTCCTCGGCGTAGGCGAAGCGCCCCGGCCAAGCCTTGTTGACCGGGTTGGGGCCACCGAGCGACTGGATGGTCACCGGCGTGCCCTGCGTCCAGGGATGCCCCGCGAACTTGCCGTTGATGAAGTCGGTATAGGTCTGGCCGGGGCCGGAATAGGGCCAATGGGTGTCGGTGGCGCTATGCAGGCCCACAAAGCCGCCTTGGCCGCTCTCGACCCAGCGCTGGATCGCCTGCCAGTTGGCGGCCGAGATGGGTAGCTTGCCTGTGGTGTAGAAGATCAGGACGTCGATGGTCTTGAGCTTCTCGGGCGTGATTTCGCGAGCGTCCTGCGTGGCCTCAACGCTGAAGGCGCCGCTCTGGCCGCCGATCTCGGCGATGGCTACTTCGGACAGTGTCGGACCGTTGCTGTTCTTGGGGCGGGCGACCGGTGCGTGCAGCCAACCAACCGACTGGTCCAGATAGAGCACGCGGATCTTCGGTGCGGCCTGCGCGCCTGAACAGGCGAGGGCGGTCACCAGCGCGACAAGGGTCAGAAGGCGGGTCATAGCGTTCTCAGGCCTTGGGTTGCATCAGATCCCAGCGATTGCCGGACAGGTCTTCGAAGACAGCGACCGTGCCGTAGGCTTCATGGCGGGGTTCTTCAAGGAACCGCACTCCGGCCTCGCTCATGCGGGCGTAGTCGCCAACGAAGTCGTCCGTATGCAGAAACAGCCAAACGCGCCCGCCGCCTTGGCGACCGATCGCCTCGGCCTGCTCGCCCACGGCGCGGGCGAGGAGGAAGTTCGTCCCGTCGCTCCCCGGCGAGACGATGACCCAGCGTTTGCCGTGCCCCATGTCGGTGTCTTCCACGAGTGTGAAGCCAAGCTTGCCGACATAGAAGGCGATCGCCTCGTCGTAATCAGCGACCAACAGGGAAACGAGCGCGACACGGCGGGCCATACTTGCGACTCCAGATGACGGGCAAACTGATAGCACGCGTCTGCGATACCGCCTTTGCATCGTTTCTCGGCCGGAAGGCGGATATGGTCGACCCCTGTGTTTCAAGGAGAGGCCCCCATGATCCCGCATCTGATCTCGGCTCTTGCCTTCGTCGTCGCGCCCGCCGTCGAGACCAAGATCACACCCGTCGCCGCGAAGGATCTGCCGGCCGCGGTGGTGGCCGTCGTCAGGGCCGCCGCGCCGGGCATGACCATCAAGGAAGCCGAGCTCAAGGAGCGCGAGAACCGCCGCTACTTCGACGTGGAAGGCGTGATGCCGGACGGCTCGGAGATCGAATTCGACCTGCTGGAGAAGGACGGCGTCTGGGCCATCGTCGAAACCCAGCGCGACATCGCCTGGTCCGACGCGCCCAAGATTGTGCGAGACGTCGCCGCAGCCTCGGGGAAGGCCATCACGCCGGTGCGGGTGATTGAGAGCAAGCAGAACGACGGCGTGGTCATCTACGAACTGTTCGCCGCCGGGAAGCCTAAGGATCCGTCGATGGAGGTCAGCTTCAAGGACGGTCAGGCCAAGGTGCTGACCGAGGTATGGCCGCACTAGCGCGGCCGCTCGGCCACCTAACGGTCTAGCCGCCGGAGTAGCCGCCGATGATCGGCAGGATCTCTCCGGTGATGAAGCTGGCGGTCTGGGGCGATGCCAGGAACACATAGGCCGGCGCGATCTCTTCGGGCTGCGCGGCCCGCCGCATGGGCGTCTTGGCTCCGAACTGGGCGACATGCGGCGCGGACTTGTCGGCCGGGTTCAGCGGCGTCCAGACCGGGCCGGGCGCGACGGCGTTGACCCGGATTCCCTTGTCGATCAGGTGGGTGGCCAACGAGCGGGTGAAGGCGTGAATCCCGCCCTTGGTCATCGAGTAGTCCAACAGGTCCTTGTTTCCCAGCAGGCCGGTCACCGAACCTGTATTGATGATCGAGCCGCCATTGGGCAGATGCCGCACCGCCGCCTGGGCCATGTGAAAGTAACCGTAGAGGTTGGTCCGCAGGGTGCGGTCGAAGTGTTCGGGCGTGAGGTCCTCGAACGCTGTGACATGTTCCTGGAAGGCGGCGTTGTTGACCAGCACGTCCAGGCGACCGAAAGCCTCGACAGTGCGTTCGACCGCCGCCCGGGCGTAGCCTGCATCCGCCACATCGCCTGGCAGCAGAATGGCGCGGCGGCCCTCGTTTTCCACGGCGGCCTTGGTCTCCGCCGCATCGCGGTCCTCATCGAGATAGGCGATGGCGACGTCGCAGCCTTCGCGGGCGAACAGCACCGCCACCGCGCGACCGATGCCGCTGTCGGCGCCGGTGATCAGCGCGACCTTTCCCTCGAGCTTCCCTGAGCCCTTGTAGAAGGGCGCCTCGTACATCGGCGCGGGATTCAGGCGATGCTCCTGGCCGGGCTTCGCCTGATGCTGCTCGGGATAGGGCGGCGCAGGATATGCGCGCGCGCCGGCCTGCATCGCCTTGGGCGGGCTTTCGGCCGGCTCGTTCTTGGGATCGAATGATCGCGCTTCCTGCGCGTCGAGCGGCGCCTGGATCTCGCGATAGGCCTGGGCGACCCGTTCGCCGGTATGCTCGAACTCCGGGGTATGGCTCTTGGTCATGGCGCGCTCCTGAGGGACGGAGTTGGGTAACCGTCGGGGTGGCGCGATGTTCCAAGCGCCGCTAAATGCAGGTTGCCCGGAAAACGGGCATGAGCCACTTTGCGCTCCTTCTTTGACAGTGGTGACGACCATGCCGCGCGACGCGGCCGGAACGGCGCTCCTCCCGGAGCGGCCGCGCGGCCCCATTATGACCGATCTGATCGAACTGCTCCGCCTGGCGGGGCCGGTCGTGCTGTCGCGTCTGGGCATCATGGTGATGGGCCTGACCGACGCGATCGTGGTGGGACATTTCTCGGCGCAGCAGCTTGGCTATCACGCCATGGCCTGGGCGCCGTCCTCGGTATTTGTCACTGCGACGGTGGGTCTTCTGGTCGGCGTTCAGGTGATGACCGCGCGGGCGATGGGGGCGGGCAATCCGCATGAGACCGGCGCGGTGCTGCGGCGCGGCTTGGCCTACGCCGCGTGGCTGGGCTTTGGGTCGATGACGCTTCTGGCGCTGTCTGGGCCCATGTTCCTGCAGGCCATGGGGTTGAAGGACGGCCTTGCCGAGGGCGCGACCCTGCCGCTGATCGTGTTTTCGCTGTCCCTGCCGGTTTACGCGATTTCGGTGGTTCTGACCTTCTGGCTAGAGGGGCTTTCGCGGCCCGGACCGGGCGCGGCGATGATGTGGCTGGCCAATGTCGTGAACCTGGGCGCCAACCTCTTACTGGTGCCGGGCGTGATGGGGCTTCCGGCGCTGGGCGCTGTGGGCGGCGCCTGGGCGACCTTTATCGCGCGATCGGCGCTGGCGCTGGCGTTGGCCATCTTTGTGATCCGCATGAAGGACGCTCGCGAGCTGGGCGTATTCGACAAGCCCGCGCGCAATCGGTCGGCTGAGATCGAGCAGCGTCGCATCGGCTATGGCGCCGGCGCGTCCAACTTCTTCGAGGTTTCGGCCTTCGCCGGCATGAACCTGATCTGCGGCTGGATCAGCGCTTTGGCCGTGGCCGCCTACACGGTGGTGCTGAACGTCTCGGCGATCATCTTCATGGTGCCGCTGGGCGTGGCTTCGGCGACGGCGGTTTTGGTGGGGCGAGCCTATGGCGCCCGCGACCCCGCAGGCATGACCCGCGCCGGGTGGATCGCCTTTGCGGTGATCGCAGTGATCGGCGTGTTGTTCGGCCTGCTGCTCTATCCCACCAAGCATTGGGTTGCCCTGGCCTACACCACCGATCCGGCGGCGTTGGCGCTTATCTTGCCGGCCCTGGTGCTCTCGTGTCTGTTCTTCGCGCCCGACGCGGTGCAGGTCGTCGCGGCCCAGGCGCTGCGTGCGCGCGGCGAAGTCTGGGTCCCGACGATCACGCACCTGATCAGCTATGCGCTGGTCATGGGGCCGCTGGCGTGGTGGCTGGCGATCCCGAAGGGCATGGGCCTCAACGGCGTGCTGATTTCGATCATCGTCACCAGTTTCCTGGCGGCAGGCTTCCTGCTGATGCGGTTCCGGATGCTGGACTGGCGAGACCGCAAAGCGGCGCTGGGGGCGGCTTAAGCCCCCAGAATCCAGCCTTCTTCGGTGGCGGCGGCGACCAGCGCCTCTTCGCCCAGGGCCTTCGGTGCGTCGAATGACGCGCCCAGCTTGCCGGCCTCGTCGAGCTTGGCGAAGTGTTCGGCCAGGCTGCGGACCTGGGCCAGGTCCTTGACCTCGCCCGGCGCCGGTGTCGGCTTCAGCAGCGAGGGATAGACCTCCGCCACCACGACCTCGACGCCTTCCAAGTCGGCGTCGGTCAAGGCCTTGAAGCCCGTCTCGAACGGCCAGACCCTAACGGCGTCGCCGCGGGCGTCCCTCAGGCGGCGCACGGCAGGGATGCCCATGATCGCCTGACCGCCCACCGAGCCATTGTAGTAGAGCTTCCAGATCGAATGCGCGCCCTTGGCCGCCTGGTCGGCATAGCGGAACTCAGGCAGATCTTCAGGACCGTGCTCACGCGGACGCTTGGGTTGCAGGGTGGTCAGGGCGTCCTTCGGTGGGCAGCCCCAGAACGGGAACGGGCCGCCAGTCAGACGCCGGTTGATTTCCGAGCCCACGCCAAAGCGGTTGTTGGTGTTGTCGGCCTTGTCCTTGACCATCTTGGCCAACTGATCCCAGACCGCTCGCCAGGGCGCTTCGCCGGGCAGGGCCAGGGCATGGGCGAGGCCGCGCGGAAAGCCGAGCGGGAAGTCGAAGCCCACCAGAGCGCGTTCGCCGCGCTTTTTCAGGTCGTCGAGAATAGCCGCCAGCTTGGTCTCGGCCTCGCCGCGCGTCGCCGGATTGTAACTCTCGAAACTCAGGCGGAAACGCACGTCGCGCTTAAGCACGCCGATCCAGATCGAGTCCGCGCCCGTGGTCGGCTTGGCCGCCGCGCTCCAATCGACGATTACATAGGCGCTGAACAGACGCGACACGGCACGCGGCTCCTTGGACGGAAACGAAGCCGCGCTTCTACCGCTCCGGGAACGTCAGGACCAGCCCGGTTCAGCGTTACCGACGATCAGGCCGCGTCACGAATCTTGGTGGTCGGGCCGATCGGGCGGCCGTGACGCGCGAACCAGCGGATCGGCGGCTCGCAGGCGGGGCCCACGGCGGCGCGGACGATCGCCGGCGGACGGCGCTCTTCCGGCGTCATGAACAGGCCGTTGGTCTTCAGCTTCAGGCCGGCCACCTTGTGGGCGCCCAGCATGGTCAGCGGAACGGCCAAGACCAGGCCGGCGAGAATGGGCGCGGTGGCGGTCAGAAGGTCCGGCGTGAACCAGAACGAGCCAGCCAGGATCAGGCCCGACAGGCTGATCCAGCCCATGGCGGCCCAGGCCTCCTTGAAGTCGACCTTGTCGGCGTCGCGGCGCTGAGCGGCCCAGCCGCCGACCTTGCCAGCCAGGATTTCGACGATGGCGCGGGTCTGAGTGAACATCAGCATCGGCGCGACCAGGGCCGAGAACAGCATTTCGACGGCCAGACCGGCGGCCATGCGCCGCTTGCCGCCAAAACCCTTCACTTCCCCCTTGCGCGCCAGCACCAGGATGGCGCCCAGGATCTTGGGGCCGAACAGCAGCACGAAGGTGATGATCATCGCCCAGGCGGTGGCCTGGATCTCGCGCCAGTCGATCAGGGCGTGGGCGGCGGCCTTCAGGTCGGCCATGGTGAAGGCGGCCTTCTTCAGCTCGGGCATCAGGGCGCGCGAGATCAGGCCGGCCGACAAGCAGAAAAACCACAGCGGCGAGAGGGCGTAGCTCAGCACGCCGATCACCAGGTGCATGCGGCTCATCCAGTGAAGGCCCGGCAGGGCGATCAGCGGCACATGCTGGATATTGCCGCGGCACCAGCGACGGTCACGCGTGGCGAAGTCGAGCAGGTTCGAGGGGCTCTCTTCGTAGGAGCCATCCAGATAGGGGGCCAGATGCACGCTCCAGCCGCCGCGGCGGAGCAGCGCGCTTTCCAGCGCGTCGTGGCTCATGACCTCGCCGCCGAAAGGCTTGGGGCCGGGCAGGTGCGGCAGGCCGCAGGTCTCGGCGAAGGCGCGGGTGCGCACGATCGCGTTATGACCCCAGAACGAGCTCTCCGAGCCCGACCACCAGGCCAGGCCCGTCCAGGCGACGCGGCCGTACAGGCGCGTGGCGAACTGCAGGGTGCGGGCGAAGATCGTCTGACCGTTGATGATCATCGGCATGGTCTGGATCAGACCTGCGCCGGGGTGCCGCTCCATGGCGTCGGCCAGACGCACCATGGCCTCGCCCGTCATCAGGCTGTCGGCGTCCAGCACCAGCATGTGCTCGTAGGCGCTGCCCCAGCGGCTGACCCAGTCAGCGACGTTGCCGGCCTTGCGTCCCGTGTTTTCCTTGCGGATGCGGTAGTAGACGTTGCAGCTGGCCTCGCGACGGAAGCGGGCGAAGCAGGCCTGCTCGGCCAGCGCCACCTGAGCGTCGCGCGTGTCGCTGATCACGAAGATGTCGAAGTTACGGGCCGCGCCGGCCTCGGCGATCGAGGCGTCCATGGCGCGCAGCCGCGCGAAAACCGCCGTAGCGTCCTCGTTATAGACCGGCATCAGGATGGCGGTGCGCGTATGCAGCTTGGGCATCGGCGTATCGCCGTCGATGCCCAGCGGGTCCTTCGGCTTGCCCATCAGCACCACGAAACCGATGAAGGCGGTGCAGAACCACAGCGACAGGGCCAGGAACAGCGGCGCCAGGAGCGCGACCACCACGGCCTCAAGGCGAGTCACGCCGCCCAGTGCGATCGTGTCGAACGACGCCTTCCAGCCCGCGACGCCCATGGCCACGGTCATCAGGCCCAGCAACCAGCGGCGCAGGGTCATGTTCTGGATCAGCGCCGTGGCGCGACGCGCGCCGCCCTGCCAGAAGCTCAGCGGCTGAACCGGCATGGCCAGAGGCGCTTCCGAAGGGATCTCGACGGTGTCACGGCGAACGACCTGATCGAGGCTCACGCTGGTGGAGGTGCGCACATCGAAGAGGGCGGAGCGATCGCTCATATCGTCAGTTCTCGGACTTTTCCGGCAAGCCGGGCTCTCTCCGCGCGCGTCTTCCGCCTCAGCCTCTTTTCGCCAGCCCGTGGGTTCGCTAGGGAACGGGGCGGGGCGTCTGGAGCGCTGCGCGGCGGAAGCTACCGGCGTGGAGAGCCGCCGGTGCGCCTACAGTAAAACTTCGATCACAAATTCGCTACCAGAAATCACGTTGATTTCGCAGTTGCGAGAAGAATTTGTGACCTCGCGCTCGGCAGCGGTGGGCGGACATTCCGGGATCGGTTCATAAGTATATGAATTTTCGAGTGATTATAGGCGCTATTGCGCTTCTGGGGCTCGCGGCTTGCGGGAGAGATTCTCCTGAAACGGGTCCCGCTGGGAGCGCGGTTGAAGTCGTTATGTCGACTGAAGGGCTGCCAAAATACGACTCGGAGGGCGTTATCGCCAGTCTGGAGGGTCAGATTCTCACGCTCGATCACGAAGGTGCGAGCCCCGCGGGCCTCAAGCCAGGCCGTGATCGCTTCAGGGTTTACGCGGATGTCTTGGCGGAGGCGCCGATCACGCCAGGATCGCGGGTCTCCTTCTCATTCAAGAAGACGCCCCGGAGCCTGGACATCGCGGAATTGCGCACACGGCCCTGAACAAAGAAAGCGGGCGGCCGGTCGCCCAGCCGCCCGCTCGCTTCTTGCCTGACCACAGGACCGGCTGACGTCCGGCCCCGTGGCGATTATCGTCAGCCCAGCTTCACCAGCATTTTGCCAAGGTTCTCGCCGGTGAAGAGCTTGAGGAACGCGTCCGGGGCGCGTTCGACGCCTTCCTCGACCGTTTCCTTCCAGGTGATTTTACCGGCCTTGATCCACTCGGACATGTCCTTGGCGAACTGCGGGTAGAGATCGAAGTGGTTCGAGACAATGAAGCCTTCCAGGCGGAGGCTCTTGCCGACAGCCAGGATGATGTTTGACGGGCCCTCGGGCTTTCCGGTCTCGTTGTACTGCGAGATCATGCCGCAAAGCGCGAAACGGGCGAACGGGCGGGCGGAGTTGATGGCCGCTTCCAGGTGCACGCCACCGACGTTCTCGAAATAGACGTCGATACCCTTGGGCGCCACCTTGGCCAGTTCGGCCACCACGTCCGGCGTGGCCTTGTAGTCGATCACGTGGTCGACGCCGATCGACTTCAGGAACGCCACCTTCTCGGGCCCCCCCGCCGAACCGATCACGGTGTGCCCCTTCAGCTTGGCGATCTGGCAGACGATCGAGCCCACCGCGCCGGCGGCGGCCGAGACGAACACGACATCACCGTCCTTGAGCGCCGCGACGCGCAGGAGACCAGCATAGGCGGTCATACCGGGCATGCCGACCACGCCCAGGAACGCCTGCGGAGGGATGCCATGGGTCTCGATCTTGGTGATCGCGCCCATGCCCGCGGCGGCCAGCGACTTGGGATGAGCGTTATAGGCCTCGCGCCAGCCGAACATCGAGCTGACCATGTCGCCCGGCTTGAAGTCGGGGTCGTTGGAGGCGATCACCTCGCCGATCGCGCCGCCCTGCAGGGCTTCGCCCAGCTGGAACGGCGGCACGTAGCTGGGGCGGTCGTACATGCGGCCGCGCATGTAGGGGTCGACCGACATCCACAGGTTCTTGACCTGGATTTCGCCGTCGCCCGGCGCGGGCAGCTCGACGGTCGCCAGGTCGAAGTCCGACGCCTTGGGCATCCCGACGGGACGAGCTTTCAGACGGATCTCGCGCGAGGTGGTCATGGGTGTCCTCCCTGCCTTGGTCGTGGCCAAGGGCTGCAAATTTAAACGGATGTTTAGCGCGCCCTCACGCAAGTCGCCAGTGCTTCTAAGCGACGGCGAAGCGCGGTAGACAGCGGCCCATGACCCAGACTCTGAAAGCGGGCGTCGTCGGCGCCGGAGTGTTCGGCGGCTATCACGCCAAGAAGTACGCCGAGCTGGACGGCGTGACCCTGGTCGGCGTGTTCGACATCGACCTGGCGCGCGCCAAGGCCCTGGCCGAACCGCTCGGCGCGCAAGGCTATGACGACATGGACGCGTTCCTGGCCGCCGTCGACGTGGTCACCGTCGCCGCACCGGCCGTTCATCACGCCGCGCCGGCCCTGGCCGCGCTCAAGGCGGGCAAGCCGGTCTATTCGGAAAAGCCGATCGCGGTGTCGCCTGACGACGCTGACAAGATGGTCGCCGCCGCCGCCAAGGCTGGCGTCCCGCTCGCCTGCGGGCATCAGGAACGCGTGGTGTTCCAGGCCATGGGCCTGCTGGACATTCCCGAACAGCCGCTACGCTTGGAAGCGGTGCGTCGCGGCACCCCGTCGGACCGCAATCTCGACGTCTCGGTCGTGCTGGACTTGATGATCCACGACATCGACCTGGCCCTGGCGCTCTGCGACGGCGCGCCGATCGCGGTGGAAGGCGAGGGCGCGATCACCCGCTCGACCTCGCTCGACTGGGTCAAGGCCGAGGCGACCTTCGACAACGGCTTCACCGCCGTGTTCGACAGCTCGCGCGTGGCCGAGGCCCGTGAGCGGACCATGAAGGTCGTCTACCCGTCGGGCGAGGTCGAGATCGACTTCCTGCAGCGCACGTTCCGCAACACCACGCCCTATCCGCTGATCGAGAACTTCACTGAGACCCCCGCCGGCAAGGATCCTCTGGGCCTTTCGGTCGCTGGCTTCCTGTCGGCGGTGCGCGGCGAGGCCCCTGGGCCGATCGTGACCGGCGAGGAAGCTGCGCGCGCGCTGGATCTGGCGCTGGCGGTCGAGCAGGCGGTCGAGGGCTAAGCGCCCCCCCGACCAACCTGAGCGCCAACCGTCAGGCGGGGAACATCGCTGTCAGGGTCTGTTCCAGAACGACCAGCGGCATCGGACCCTGCAGCAGCACGTCGTGGAAGGTCTTCAGATCGAAGCGGGCGCCGGCGCGCTTCTTGGCGTCTTCCCGCAGTCGCACCCATTCGACGTGACCGATCTTGTAGCTGCAGGCCTGGCCCGGCCAGATGCAGTAGCGGTCGATCTCGCGTTGGACGCGGGGGCGGGGCATGCCCGTCTGACTGACCATGTAGTCGACGGCCTGAGCGCGGCTCCAGCGCTTGAAGTGCAGGCCCGTGTCGACCACCAGGCGCACGGCGCGGAACTGCAGCGACTGCAGGTAGCCGATCTCGCCCAGAGGATCGCCGTCGTAGACGCCCATCTCGGCGGCCAGCTGTTCGGCGTAAAGCGCCCAGCCCTCGCCATAGGCGGCGAAGCCCATTCCGGCGCGCCTTAGCATCGGGATCTCCTGGGAACCCAGCAGCATCGATCCATGCCAGACGTGCCCGGGCAGGGCCTCGTGGTAGGTGAGGGTCGGCAGATTGTACTTCGGCCACTCGGCCGTGTCCTTGAGGTTGATGTAGAAACGACCCGGGCGCGAGCCGTCCAGCGCGGGTGGCTGGGCATAGCCGTTTGGCGCGCCATCCTCGATCTCCTGCGGCACGCGAACGATCTCGACCGGCGCGGCCGGCAGGGTCTTGAACACCGTGCCCATGCGGGCGCGGATCGCGGCGGTCTGGCCGTTGAGGTCCGTCAGGAGCTGGGCGCGACCCGCGTCGGTGTTGGCGTATTGCTGGTCCGGGCGAGCGGAAAGCGCCGATAGGCGCTGGGCGACCGTCCCTTCGGTCAGTCCCAGGCGACGCAGGCGCGCATCGATCTGGGCCTCCAGCTCAGCCACCTGTTGCAGGCCCAGCCGATGCACCTCATCGGGCGTGCGGCGTGTGGTGGTCTGGAAGGCCAGGGCATCGGCGTAGAAGGCGTCGCCGTCAGGCAGTTTCCAGGCGCCGGCGTCGCCTGTGGCCTTGGCGCGGGCCGCTTCCAAGGCTGCGATCTGCCGGTCAAGGGCGGGATTGACGCTGGCGCTGACGATCTCCGCCGCGCGGGCCGCCCAGTCCCCTGGGAGGCCTGCCTTGGCGGCGCGCGTGGCGAGGGATCGGGTCACGCTGGCGTCGGCCGCGGCGACGGCTCGCTGTCGCCGCAGCTGCGCCAGGCCGGCGTCCAGGGCGAAGTCGGGGGCCAGGACGCCCTTGGCGACGTCCATCGCCAGAGCCTCGGTGTTGCTATCCAGGGCGACGGCATAGGCCTTCAGGCGCGAGAGATAGGCCTCTGCGTCGTCCTGCGTCCGGATCGGGTGCCGCGAATCCAGGAAGTCAGGGGTCGCCTGATAGGCTCCGGTCAGCTGGCTCAGCACATAAGGCGAGTAGGGCGCGTAGCCGAACCCGGCCCGGCCTTCGCCGAAGTCGTACTTCAAACCGCCCTCGACCGAACGGCGGTAGGTGTAGGTCGTCACCTCCAGGTCGATGCGCGCGGCTGGCGAAAGCTGGTCCGTGGGGATCTTGGAAAGTTGCGACAGCCTGGCCCTGCGCGAGGCTATCCAGTCGTTACGGCCGGCGCGTGAGACATCGTTGAGCTTGCCGCGCTGCGCCGCGCGCGTACCCACATCCAGACCCAGCGACGTCGTCATTTCCGGCGCGGCGTCGAGTTCGGCGGTCCAGAAAGAGTCGAGCAGCGTCCGAAGCTCGGCGTCACGTGGGCCTGGCGCGCCAAACGCCGAGGTCGCGGCGAGCAGCGGCGCCGTCGCGGCCGCACCGATCAGAAACTGGCGTCTATCCATCTTGTGGTGTTCCCCCACTTGGACCTTCACGGTAAGCCCATTCACCACCGGCTCGCCAGAGCCGAGGCGATCGGTGAACGATCGCCGATTCGATGATCGGAACCCGCAGGAGAGTTCTTTGTCCCACGCCGCGTGGCCTGTCGATCCTGGCGCGATCGCCCCGTTTCTAGCGGCCATCGTGCTGATCGAGCTGACGCCGGGCCCGAACATGGGCTATTTGGCGGGCCTGTCGGCGGTCGAGGGGCGTCGCGCCGGGCTGGTGACAATCGCCGGCATCACCGCAGGCCTGCTCGCCTATATGCTCGCTTCAGTGGCGGGACTGACCGAGATCCTCCGACTGAATCGTCCGCTCTATGAGATCCTACGCTGGGCGGGGGTCGTGTATATTCTATGGCTGGCTTTCGACGCCTGGCGCGGCGAGAAGCCGACTGACTGGCGAGGTGAAGACGGCCGGGCCTGGGTGCATTTTCGTCGCGGGCTGCTGGCGAACCTGCTCAATCCCAAGGCCGCGCTTTTCTACGTGACTCTTCTGCCCGGCTTCATTCAGACCGGTCACGCGTCGCCGACGATGCAAGCCCTGATCCTGGGCGGGACGCATATCCTCGTCAGCATTGTGGTCCACGGCGCCATCGTCCTCTCGTCAGACGGCTTGGCGCGTCGCGTGATCGCCACGGGCTCCAGTCCCGTCAGCCGCCGCCTGTTCGCCCTGGCGCTGGCCGCCACCGCCGCCTGGATCGCCGTCGAAACCGGACGCTGACGCCGGCTAGTCTTCATCAAGGTCGAACGGCAGCTCGTCCTGATCGTTGTTGGTCTCCCGCCGCGCCTTGGAGACTGGTTGGTAGACCGGCGCCGGTTTCGTTTGGGGCGCAGGTTCGTCATCGTCCCAGGGCGGGTCATCGAACATGTCCGGCTCGCGGGACGCGACGGGCGGTGGTGCGGGGCGTGACCCCGGACGCGACGCGGTCGGCCGTCTTGCGTCGTCGAAAGACGAGCGACGGGCCAGCGGCGGGGGTGTGTCGGGCAGGGGGGGCGGGGGGGCGTGGAAGTCGTCGTCTTCTTCCTCGTCCGGCTCCAGGGCGACGGGCGGCGTGGCCTGGAGCGGGGGAGACGCCACGACGGTCTCCGCCGCCTCCCGCACGGGACGCGGCGGCAGCGGGCGGCGCACGATCGCCTCGCAACGGGCCAGCCAGCGATTGGCTTCCTGCATCAGTTCGGCGGGCGACTTGCTCTCGCGACGCGTCTCGTCGCCCGGCGCCCAGAGGTCCAGAGCGAAGTCGGGGTTTCGCGGATCGTCGAAGATCAGGCGGAGGGTCACCGTCTGGGCCTGAGGCGCGACATGGTCGATCGCGCGCCGGCCTTCGCCTCGAAAGACCCGGCCCATCACCTGCCCGTCCACCAGAAGTTCTGCGCCGACCAGCTCCTCCAGGCGGTAGATTAGGCACCAAGCGCCGCGATCCCAGGCGACCGCCAGCAGGTTGGTGGAGAAGGAAAAGCCCGCGCCGCGTCCGCGCCCGCGCGCGACCACAACGCCTTCCGGCTCGCTCTTGAGAACGTTGCGCAGGGCGCGGCGAATGCGCCGGTCCTCATCGCCGTACCAGATGGCCAGGCTGCCCAGGAACGTCACCGCCGAGCCGGCGATGGCCACGAACAGCAAAAGACGCGCGAGTTCGCTCATAGTGTCTCAAGGCTAACGAGAGTCGCGACAAGGCGACAGGCGGCCTACGGGACGCGGCAAATGTCCTGTTCACGCAGGAGCGAGACCTGCAGGGGCGCTCCGCCAGGACCGTTGGCGCTGGATAGGAGGGCCGTCATGGGGCGCCCTCCCACCTTTACGCAATGAAGCTCCTGGCGCATCGGCTTGGAACCCGGACCGCTATCCTGAACCGGACGCGTCGGCGCCTCGGCCGCCAGCAAGCCCAGCACGATGCGGCGCAGCTCTTCGCCGTCGCCCTGGCCGACACGCATGTAGCAGCCGACCTGTGGCGGACTATCCGACATCAGAATCTGGCCAGCGCCCTTCATCACGTAAATCCCGCGCCCCTTGTCCGCCAAGACGATGAACGGGTTGGAGAGGCCGGCCAGCTTGACGCCCTTGTGCACGGCCGCCAGGCAGCCGTGGGTCAGCGCGTAGCGCGCGGCCTCTGTGGGCGATGTCGCAACGGCGGCCGGTGGCGCGACCGGCGTAGTCGTCGCCAGGACGAAGGCTATCACAGCTGATGCGAGCATCTGAAACCTCCGAGGGTTTCAGAGTTTTTGCACTAAACCCTGGGTGTGTCTATCGCGCCTAGTCTCGGAAATGACCGACCACCGGCACGTGGTCCGAGGGCTTTTCCTTGTCCCGCTCGTCACGGTGGATCACGAGGCCGGTCAGGCGATCCGCCGCCTGAGGCGAAAGCAGCAGGTGATCGATGCGGATCCCGAGGTTCCGCTGCCAGGCGCCGGCCTGATAGTCCCAGAAGGTGTAGCCGCCCGGCGCACCGTCTGCCTGCATGTAGGCGTCGGCAAACCCGAGGTTCTTCAGGGCGCGGAAGGCCGCGCGGCTCTCGGGCTGGAACAGCGCGTCGCCGAGCCAGGCCTGTGGGTTGGCCACGTCTTCGGCTTCGGGAATGACATTGTAGTCGCCGGCGATCACCAGAGGTTCCTCGAACGCCAGCAGGCCCTGGGCATGGGCGTGCAGGCGGCGCATCCAGGAGAGCTTGTAGGCGAACTTCTCGGTCCCGATCGGGTTGCCGTTCGGCAGGTAGATACCCACCACCCGGAACGGCGTTGGCGCGGCGATCACCGCCTCGACATAGCGCGCCTGCTCGTCGGCCTCGTCGTCGGAGAGGAAGGGCAGGCCTTTGCGGACATCCTCGATCGGATGCTTCGAGAGCAAGGCCACGCCATTGTAGGTCTTCTGGCCGTGGACGGCGACGTTATAGCCAAGCCGTTCAAAGGCTTCGGTCGGGAACTTCTCGTCGACGCACTTGATCTCCTGCAGCACGGCCACGTCGGGGGCTTCCGACTCGAACCACGCCAATACCCCTTCTAGGCGAGCGTTGATCGAATTGACGTTCCAGGTGGCGATACGCATTGACGGCTCCAAGGTGCGGCGGGAGGCTAGGGCGCATGAAGGCCGCGCTCAAGTCGGGGAAGAAGCCCATCGATCGCACGCAGCTGGCGTTGATGACGCTGGCGACCGGCGTTTGCGGCCTGCTGGCCGTGCTCGGCGCGATCCTGGCGATCTTTACGCCTCTGGTCTTTGACCGCGCCGGCAACGTCTTCAATCCGATCGCGTGGCTGGGTTTCGCCTTCGCCGCCCTGTTCTGGGTGGTCTGCCTGCTGGGGCCGCTGGCGGGATGGATCCTCTGGCGCAAGGGGGCGACGCCGCTGGCCTGGGCCGCCATGGTGACGCCCCTGGCCTGGGGCGCGGCCACGATGACGCTTTTACAGTTCGTGCCGGTCTGACAGCTCAGATCGAGAAGCTGACGCCGCAGCCGCAGCTGGACTTGGCGTTAGGGTTGCGAACCCGAAACTCCGCGCCGGCCAGTTCGTCGACGAAGTCGATCTCCGAGCCCTTCAGCAGGGCCAGCGACACCACGTCGACCAGCGCCGCTGCGCCATCACGCTCGACCTTCAGATCATCGTCCTCGACGGTGTCGACCAGATCGAAGCGGTACTGAAAGCCCGAGCAACCACCGCCGTCGACGGCGACGCGCAGCATCAGCGGACGGCCCTCGGTCTGCGCGATGGCCTTGATCCGGCGGGCGGCGTTTTCGGAAAGCGTTAAGTCGATCTGGGTCATGGCTGTGGAAAAATCACCTTCGGCCTATATGAGGGTGTCGAGGCCTCTTCGGAAGGGGCCAAATCGTCCAATGCGATAAAGGCGGTCTATGTCCCAGACTCCGTACTTCGTCCCCCGCGCGCCCTACGCCGAGGATCCCTCCAAGTCGAAGGGGCGTCGGTTCAAGGAGGACGAGAGCCGCACCCGCACGCCGTTCGCGCGTGACCGCGACCGCATCATCCATACCTCGGCCTTCCGGCGCCTGAAGGAGAAGACCCAGGTCTTCGTCGCTCACGAGGGCGACAACTTCCGCACGCGCCTGACCCACACCCTGGAGGTCGCGCAGGTGGCGCGCTCTTTGGCGACCGCCCTGGGCCTGGACGCCGACCTCGCCGAGACCATCGCCCTGGCGCACGACCTGGGCCACCCGCCGTTCGGCCACGCGGGCGAGGACGAACTCGAGATCCAGATGCGCGAGTACGGCGGGTTCGACCACAACGTGCAGACCTTCCGGGTCGTGACGGAGCTGGAGCACCGCTATCCCGATTTCGTGGGCCTGAACCTGACGTGGGAGACGCTGGAAGGCGTGATCAAACACAATGGGCCGGTGACCACCAAGTTGGGCAAGCCCTCGTGGAAGGCGATCTCCAAGTACGACAACGAGTATGAGCTGGGCCTCAACACCTGGGCTTCGGCCGAGGCCCAGGTCGCGGCCCTGGCCGACGACATCGCTTACAACAACCATGACGTCGATGACGGCGTGACGGCGGGCCTGTTCACGCTGGATGAGCTGATGGACGTGCCGTTGATCGGCCCGATCCTGGCGGCGGTGAAGAGTGAGCGGCCGGATCTCGACGCGCGCCTCACCCATCTGGAGGCGGTGCGCCGCATGATCGGGGCCATGGTCGACGACGTGATGGGCGAGACGCTGCATCGCGCGGCGGCCAGCGGCGTCCAGTCGGCTGACGAGGTCCGGGCCCTGGACCATGCTCTGGTCGCCTTCTCGTCGGACATGGCTGAGGATCTGGCCAGGCTGCGCGGCTTCCTCTACGAGCGAATGTATCGTCACTGGCGCGTCAATCGCACGCGCAGCCAGGCTCGCCGTATTCTGGGCGAAATGTTCTCGCTTTTCTTGCGGGAGCCGGAGGTGCTGCCCACCGTCTGGTTCGCCAAGTCGCAGAACCGCGACGAAGCCGGCCGAGCCCGTGTGGTCTGCGACTATATTGCGGGTATGACCGACCGCTTCGCGATAGAAGAACATCGCAAGCTGTTCCACCTCGACGTCTGGAACTGATCTCCGAAGGATCGGGACCCGGACCGGGGAGGCGAGCAGTCAATCGCCCGCCACCGGAACGGGGCGGGCGCTTCTGGGACGGGCCGGCCTTGGGTAACCTAGCGTCGCGCGCGTCTGATTCGATGCGTCGTTCCGTGCGCCGCCCGTCGGCGCGCCGAGTTTTGGAGCCTATCTGAGATGTCCGATCCGCACCGCGGGGCCTATACGCCGCCTACCGACGCGCCGTTGTCGTTCGATGCGCGTCAGCCGGTGCGGGGCGCGCGCCCGCTCCCCATGACCCTCATCATCAGCGCGGTGGTGCTCGTGACCCTGGTGGTGGCGGTCGTCATGATCTATCGCGGCGGCGTGCGCGGACCCAATGAGCCGCCCCAGGCGGTCGGAACCGAAGTCGCGCAGATGAAGACCCCTCCGGCCGAGGGCAGCCAGCCCAAGGACCCGGCCTCGGGCCTCCAGATCTACCACAACGAGGATCCGCAGCCGTCGGCGACGTTCGCTGCGCCGCCGGAAACGCCCCAGGCCCGTCCCGTCGCGCCGACGGCGGCGACCCCTGTGGAGACCGCCAGCCTGCCGGCGGCCAAGCCGGCCACGCCGGCCCCGACCATCGAGTCGCTGGCCACCGCAGCGGCGACCCAGAAGCCCGCCCCCAAGCCCGTTCAGCTGGCGCAGACCGCGCCCAAGCCCGTCTCGGCGGCGCCGGTCACGGCCGTCAGCGCGCCCAAGCCCGCCGCGACGGCGACCGGGCCGGCTTCCGTGCAGATCGGCGCCTTGTCGTCGCCGGCGCTGGCTGACAAGGCCTGGACCGAGGCCGTACGCTTGGCGCCGGGCCTCGCGGCCGGCAAGGGCAAGAAGGTCGAGACGGTCGATAAGAACGGCACGACGCTCTACCGCACCTCGGTGACGGGTTTCGCCACCCGCGAGGCCGCCAAGGCCTTCTGCGAGGCGATCGCCGCCTCGGGCAAATCCTGCTTCGTAAAGTGAGCCTTCTGATGGGCGCGCCTTCCGCCGCTATTCTCGGCTGCGCCGGGACGACCTTGACGGCCGACGAGGTCGCCTTCTTCAAGGACGTGAAGCCCTGGGGCTTCATCCTGTTCAAGCGCAACATCGCCGACCCCAACCAGGTCCGGGCCCTGACGGCCGCCCTGCGCGAGACGGTGGGCCGACCTGACGCGCCGATCCTGATCGACCAGGAGGGCGGCCGCGTCGCGCGTCTGCAACCGCCACACTGGCGCACCTATCCTCCGGGCCGGGCCTATGGCGAGCTGGTCGCGAACGATCCGCTGGTCGCGCGGGAGATCACGCGTCTTGGCGCGCGTCTGATCGCGCATGACCTGCATGCGCTGGGGATCAATGTCGACTGCGTCCCGGTACTGGATGTTCCCGATCCCAAGGGCCACGAGATCATCGGCGACCGCGCCTATGGCGATACGCCCGAGCAGGTCGCGACCTTGGGCCGCGCGGCGGCGGAGGGTCTGCTGGCCGGCGGGGTTCTGCCGATCATCAAGCATATTCCGGGGCACGGCCGGGCCATGGCCGACAGCCATCTAGAGCTGCCGGTGGTGAACGCCAAGCTGGCCGAACTGGACGCGCGCGACTTCGCGCCGTTCCGGGTGCTTTCGGACATGCCGATGGCGATGACCGCGCACGTCGTCTACACGGCCATCGACCGCAAGAACCCGGCCACGACCTCGAAGAAGGCGATCAAGAAGATCATTCGAGAGTCCATCGGCTTCGACGGACTGCTGATGAGCGACGACCTGTCGATGAAGGCTCTGTCGGGCGACTTCAAGCAGCGCGCCAAGGACAGCCTTTCGGCCGGCTGCGACGTCGTCCTGCACTGCAACGGCGACATGGCCGAGATGAAGGCCGTGATGTCCGGCGTCGGGCGGATGGGCAAGGAGGCCCGTCGCCGCGCGCAGGCGGTCATGGGGCGCCTGGTCAAGGTCCCCGAACCGTTCGATGTGGCCGAAGCCCGGGCGCGCTTCGATGCGGCCTTCGACGGAAAGTACGCTTGAGCACGGGCTTTCAGCCCACATTCGACTTTGAGGCCGCCAACGAGGCGGCCGAGGATGGCGCAGCGCTCGTCATCGACATCGATGGCTACGAAGGCCCGCTTCACGTGCTGCTGGCCCTGGCGCGGAGCCAGAAGGTCGACCTTCTGCAGTTGTCGATCACCCGTCTGGCCGAACAGTATCTGGCCTTCGTCCAGCAGGCGCGCCGCGTGCGGTTCGCCCTGGCGGCCGACTATCTGGTCATGGCCGCCTGGCTGGCCTATCTCAAGTCGCGCTTGCTGCTGCCCAAGCCCGAGCGCGCCAAGGCTGAGGAGCCGCCGGCCGAGGAAATGGCCGCGCAACTGGCGTTCCGGTTGGCCAAGCTGGACGTGATGCGCAAGGCCGTGGAGGCCCTGAAGGAGCGTCCGATCCTCAAGCGCGACGTCTTCATGCGCGGTGACCCGGATGCCGTGAAGATCGTCTCGTCGACCCGGCTGGAGGGCGATCTCTACGGCCTGATGAGCGCCTACATCGTTCAGCGCAAGCGTGAGCACAGCCGTCACTATGCGCCGCGTCCGCCTACGGCCTACCCGCTGGAAGATGCTCGTGACCGCCTGCGGGGGCTCTTGCCCAAGATGGAGGACTGGACCGTCCTGACCTCGGTAGCGCCCTTGGGGCGGGTGCTGGAGGAGGATGATGGTCCGTCATCGGCGTCTTATTTGGCGTCTACGCTCTCTGCGTCGTTGGAGCTGGTGAAGGAGGGCGTATTGGAGGCGCGGCAGCTCGAGCACTTCCAGGACATCTACTTGCGGACACGAGCGGAGCCGCTGGACGTCGGTTCGTGAACTTGCTCTTCGCTCCGACCTCCCCGGCGAAGGCCGCGGTCCAGATCGAACGCATTGTCGTTCGACAGATCGACAGAGCGCTTTTCGCATCACCCCAAACCGCTCAGGCTGAATCTGGGCCCCGGCATTCGCCGGGGAAATCGGCTATGGCGAGGCCATGACCATCGAACTGGACCCTCTCTTTGTCGAGCGCTGCATCGAGGCGCTGTTGTTCGCGGCCGCCGAGCCGCTGAGCGATGTCGATCTGGCCAAGCGTCTTCCCGAAGGCGCCGATATCGCCGCCGCGATCGCGGCCCTGCGCGGGCGATACGAGGGGCGGGGGATCGAGTTGGCCTGCGTTGCGGGGCGGTGGCGATTCCAGACGGCCGCCGACCTGTCGTTCCTGATGACCGAGGAACGGGAAGAGCCGCGTCGCCTGTCAAAGGCCGCGCAGGAGACTCTGGCCATCGTCGCCTACCATCAGCCCGTCACGCGCGCCGAGATCGAGGCCGTGCGGGGCGTGCAGGCCAGCCGGGGAACCATCGACGTCCTCCTGGAGCTGGGTCTGATCCGCATGCGGGGGCGGCGGCGCACCCCCGGACGGCCGGTGACGTTCGGCACCACCGACGCCTTCCTGGAGCACTACGGCTTGGCGACTTTGGCGGACCTGCCCGGAATCGCCGAGATGAAGGCTGCCGGCCTCCTGGAAATGAATCTGCCGCCGGGCTTCACCGTGCCGGATCCGCTGGGCCTGAGACCCGGCGAAGAGGAAGATCCCCTCGATCTCGACGACGGTGATGCGCCCGAATTCGCGCAGGATTTCCTGGGCGAGCCCGAAAAAGCCTGACCCGCTCGGCGCCGACGCTTCTGAGGTCCGGTCACGCTTGGCTCTGCGCCATGCGAGCGCCTATATAGAGTCAGAGATTGTAACGACGCGGCGCACGGTCTAAAGCGCCGCTGTCGCAAGGAGCACCGACGCTATGGGTAGCATGAGTTGGATTCACTGGGTGATCGTCATCGGGGTCGTCGCCCTGTTGTTCGGCGGTCGCGGTAAGCTCTCGGGCATCATGGGTGACGCCGCCAAGGGCATCCGGGCGTTCAAGGACGGCCTGAAGGAAGACACCAGCAGCGAAGTCGCCGACAACAAGGCCAAGGGCGCTCTGCCGCGCACCGAGGCCGAAGCCGAAGAGCTTCGCAAGTCGTAAGATCGAGCGCGCGGGGTTCTGCCTCGCGCGATGGTCCAACCTCGCGGGGCGCTTTGCGGCTCCTGCGGTCTAAGGCGCGTCCATGCTTCCTGATATCGGCGGCACAGAACTTCTCATCATCGCCGCCGTCGCCCTGATCGTGGTGGGTCCCAAGGACCTTCCCCTTCTGCTGCGCAAGCTCGGCCAGTTTGTCGGTCGCATGCGCGGCATGGCGTCGGAGTTCCGCGCGAGCTTCGATGAGATGGCGCGTCAGTCCGAACTCGACGAACTGCGCCGCGAGGTTCAGGCCATGCGGTCGGGACAGTTCTCCAGCCCCGTCAAGGACGCCGCCGAGGCCGCGCGCGACGTTCAGGTCGACCAGGTCTTCGCCGACATTGACGCCTCGCTGTCCAGCGGCGCGATGCAGGCCCATCCCTATGCGGCCGCCGAGACCCACAACTCGATCCTGCCGACGGCTGAACCGTCGGCGGAGATTGTCGAGGCCAAGCCCAAGCGCGCGTCTCGCAAGAAGGTCGCCGTCGAACCTGTTCTGGTCGAACCCAGCAAGGCGCCGCGCAAGCGGGCCAGCGCCAAACAAGAGATCACCGTGGAGGCGCCCAAGGCCGTCCGCACGCCGCGCAAGCGCGCCAGCAAGGCCGGCGGCTCCACCGCTTCGGACATCGTCTCGTGAGTACAGCCATCGGACATGACCCCGACGAGGAGATCGAGGCCTCCCGGGCGCCGCTCCTGGATCACCTGATCGAGCTTCGCACGCGTCTGATCATCTGCGTCGCGGCCATCGCCATCGCGTTTGGCGTTTGCTTCGCGTTCGTCAAGCCGATCTTCCTTTTCCTCGTCCGTCCGTTCACGGTGGCGGAGGGGCTGAAGGCGATGCAGGACGGGGGCGGGCAGCACGGTCCGTTCGACCTGTTGCTGGCGCTGGTGGGCGTGAAGAAGCTCGCGGCCGGCTCGCTGGCCAACATCACCCTGCAGGCCACCGCGCCGCTGGAGCAGTTCTTCACCAATATCAAGCTGTCGGCGTTTGGGGCCATCATCCTGGCGTTCCCGATCATCGCCTGGCAGCTCTACCGGTTCGTGGCGCCGGGTCTCTACAGGAAGGAGCGCAATGCGTTCCTGCCGTTTCTGATCGCCTCGCCCGTGCTGTTCCTGATGGGCGCCTCACTGGTCTATTACGTCATGCTGCCGTTTGTTTTGTGGTTCTCGCTGAGCCAGCAGATGGTCGGTGACGGCGTGACGGTGGTTCTGCAAACCCGGGTGTCGGAGTACCTGACCCTGGTGACCACGCTGCTGCTGGCGTTTGGCCTCAGCTTCCAGCTGCCGGTCGTGCTGTCGCTGGGCGGCCTAGCCGGGCTGGTGACCTCTCAAATGCTGCGGACGGGGCGTCGCTATGCGATCGTCGCCGTGTTCGTGGTCGCGGCGGTTGTCACGCCGCCTGACCCGATCAGCCAGATCACCTTGGCGGTCCCGCTCTGCCTGCTCTACGAGATCTCGATCTGGTGCGTGTGGCTCATTGAGCGCCGTCGTCGGGAAGAAGACGAGCAGGCGGGTAAGGATCTCGTCGCCTTGTAAACGAAAGGGCTCCGCGATCCTGTCGCGGAGCCCCTTCTTTGCTCCCAGAGGAGCGGGGTGTTTTCGGGTGGCTTTAGGCGGCCGCGCCGACGCGAGCCTGCAGCTGAGCCTTGGCGGCGCGGACGGTGTCGGCGACGCACGACTGGTAGGTGGAGACGCTGAAGCGCGGCTGGGCCTTGCAGACGGTCTGGGCGGCCACGCGGATTTCCGAGTGGATCTGGTCGCGGCTCTTGCCCTTCAGCGCGATGCGAACGACCGAGACGCTTTCAGTCGTCAGGGCCTTACCGGTTTCGCGAGCGCGGACGATCATGGCCAGCTGACGGTTGGCGCTGGTGACGGCGCTTTCGACGCAGTCCTGGGCGACCAGCTTGCCGTTGGTGGTGCAAACGGTGGTGGCGGCGGCCTTGATTTCGTTCTGGATTTCAACCGAGTTCTTGCCGGCGATCGAAACGCGGACTTGGTTGGTCTTGGCGCTGGCCGGGGCGGCGACGGCGGCGGCGATGGCGAGGGCGGCGAGAGCGGCGAACGTCTTCATGGTCATCCTTTGAATGATCGAGTGAGTGGCCGGGGAGGGCCGTTTTTCGGGGAGGAAGAAGCGCACTGAATTGAGCGGGGCTTTTCCGCGCTTCGAATTAAACTCGCATGAGCAAGCACGGCTAATTTCCGCTAACGCTTGAGCTGAATCTTCTAAAATCCATGTTTTGTGGGGTTTGGTGTTGTCTCGCGCGGTGCGTCATCCGGTCGCACGTCGCTCGAATTCGAGATTTTCCGCAATGAAACGTCTGTGCGGTCTCGACTCTTCGGGATCACGAAGCCGTTGGGACGGCGCGCCATCGCCCGGAAAGCTTGGCGCCCCCGCCGACGCGCCTTAGAGAGAGCGTTCTTAACGTTCTTCCCGAGCTAGCGTTCGATGCACGACATCAAGGCCATCCGCGAAAATCCCGCCGCCTACGACCGCCACTGGTCAGCCAAGGGCCGCTCGGGTGCGGCTGACGAAGCCGTGCGTCTCGACGCCGAGCTGCGCGCGGCCCAGACGACGCTGCAGGAGGCCCAGGCCAAGCGGAACGAAAGCTCCAAGCTGATCGGCATGGCCAAGGCCAAGAAGGACGAGGCCGAAGCCCAGCGCTTGATGGCCGAGGTCGAGTCGCTAAAGGGCGTCATGGCCGCCGCCGCCGAGGCTGAAGGCGTCGCCGGCGGCAAGCTGCGCGACCTGCTGGCCAGCCTGCCCAACATCCCCGCGCCGGAAGTTCCCGCAGGCGAGGACGAGCACGGCAATGTCGAGCAGCGTAGCTGGGGCGACGCCAAGGCTCTGCCGGCCGGCAAGCTGAACGCGCCCAAGGATCACGTGGACCTCGGCGCCGCCCTCGGCGGCATGGACTTCGAGGCCGCCGCCCGCATGAGCGGCGCGCGCTTCGTCGTCCTCAAGAAGGAGATCGCCCGCCTGGAGCGCGCCATCGGCCAGTTCATGCTGGACCTTCAGACGGTCGAGCACGGCTATACCGAGGTCAGCCCGCCCCTCCTGGTGAAGGACGAGGCGCTGTTCGGTACGGGGCAGCTGCCGAAGTTCGCCGACGACCTTTTCCACACGACGGATGAGCGCTGGCTGATCCCGACCGCCGAGGTCTCCCTCACCAACATCGTCCGCGAGCAGCTCATCGCCGAAGAAGAGCTGCCGATGCGCCTGACCGCGTTGACGCCGTCGTTCCGCGCCGAGGCCGGTTCGGCTGGCCGCGACACCCGCGGCATGATCCGCCAGCACCAGTTCTACAAGGTCGAGCTCGTCTCGATCACCACACCCGACCAGTCCGAGGCCGAGCACCAGCGCATGGTCGAGTGCGCCGAGACCGTGCTCAAGAAGCTGGAGTTGCAGTTCCGCACCATGCTGCTGTGCACCGGCGACATGGGCTTTGGCGCCAAGAAGACCTACGACCTCGAGGTCTGGTTGCCCTCGCAGAACATGTATCGCGAAATCAGCTCGTGCTCGAACTGCGGCGACTTCCAGGCCCGCCGCATGGACGCCCGCTACCGCAAGACCGGCGAGAAGGGCGGCCACTTCGTGCACACCCTGAACGGTTCAGGCTTGGCGGTCGGCCGCACGCTGGTGGCGGTGCTCGAGAACTATCAGGACGAGGGCGGTCGCATCCACATCCCGGCGGCGCTGCAGCCCTACATGGGCGGCGTGACGCACATCGGGGGCGCAGCGTGAGGATTCTCCTCACAAACGACGACGGCATCCACGCGCCGGGCCTTGTGGCTCTGGAGAAGATCGCGCGCGCCCTGACCGACGATGTCTGGATCTGTGCGCCGGAGTACGAACAATCGGGCGCCAGTCGCGCCCTGACCCTGGCCGATCCGATCCGCGTGCGAAGGCTCGACCCGCGCCGCTTCGCCGTCGAGGGCACGCCGACCGATTGCGTGATGATGGCGGTGCAGCACCTGATCGAGGGCGGCAGGCCTGATCTCGTCCTGTCCGGCGTCAATCGGGGCCAGAACATCGCCGAGGATGTGACGCTGTCGGGCACGGTGGCCGGGGCGATCGAGGGCATGGCGATGGGCATCCCGTCGATCGCCCTCTCGCAGTCGATGAACTACTTCCACGACGAGATCGTCGCCCACTGGGAGACGGCCGAGGCCTTCGCGCCCGGCATTATCCAGCGTCTCCTGGAAGTGGGCTGGCCGGCTGACGTGGTCATGAACGTCAACTTCCCCGCGCTGCCGCCGGAGGACGTCAAGGCGGTCGAGGTCACGCGTCAGGGTTTCCGCGATGGCCATATGCGCCACATGGACAAGCGCACCGACCTGCGCGGCCGCGACTATTACTGGATGGGCTTTACGGCCAAGGCGTCCCAGCCGGCGGAGGGCACCGACCTGCGGGCCATTTATGAGGGACGGATTTCCGTCACGCCGCTGCACATCGACCTGACGCACAATGAGACTGTCCATGCGCTGAAGGGCGTGCTGGGCGGCGCGCCGCCCAAGAAGGTGGGCGCATGAGCGGAGGGACGACGAAGGCCGCCGAGAACGCCAAGGCCGACCTGCCACGCCTGATGAAGGCGTTGCGCGACCAGGGCGTCACCGATCCCCAGGTGCTCAAGGCCATCGAGACCACGCCGCGCGACCTGTTCACGCCGGACCTCTTCAAGGATCGCTCGTGGGAAGACTCCGCGCTGCCGATCGCCTGCGGCCAGACCATCAGCCAGCCGTATATCGTCGGCCTGATGACCCAGGCCCTGACGGTCGAGCCGCGTTCGCGCGTGCTGGAGATTGGCACCGGCTCGGGCTACCAGACGACGATCCTCAGCAAGGTGTCGCGGCTCGTCTATACGATCGAGCGCTATCGGACGCTGATGAAGGAGGCCGAGGCGCGCTTCAACACGTTGGGCTTGACCAATGTCATCACCAAGTTTGGCGATGGCGGCGAAGGATGGGCCGAACAGGCGCCGTTCGACCGCATTATGGTCACGGCCGCGGCGGAAGATGATCCCAAGAGGCTGCTCTCGCAGCTGAAGCCGAACGGCGTGCTGGTCGCGCCGGTCGGGAAGGGGCCTGTCCAGAGCCTTCGGCGCTACGCCGGGGATGGCAAGGGGGGCTTCCGGGTCGAGATTCTTTGTGACGTGCGCTTCGTGCCCCTGCTGGCCGGCGTCGCCAAGGATCAGTGAGTTTCTGGGGACGCGTTCGTCGCGTCTCGGGATGTTAAAGGTTGGTTTACCCTGGCGGAGCCCTTTGGAGCTCCGACGGGAAAGGAGACGCTATGAGGCAGTTGTGGACGCAAGCGGCGGTGATCGCCCTGACGGCTGGAACACTCGGCGCTCCTGCGCTCGCCAGCGGTCAGGCGGGGCAGCGCTTCACGCCGAACTTCCCGATCACCCAGCCGGCCGCGCCGCCGCCCGGTGAAACGATGCAGGCCCCGGCCGGCGAGGCCGAGACCCTGCCGCGCCCGACGCCGATCGCCACCCAGCCCCTCGCGGCCGTTGCTCAGTCCGAGCTTCCTCCGCCGCCGGCCCAGGCCGCCGCGCCGGCGCCGCAGCCTGTGTTGCGCGCCACGCCGCCCAAGACCGTGGTGACCACCACCGTCACCGGCCCCGTCGTCGAGGTCGCCGGCAAGCCGCAGGTTCGGATCGTCGAATCCGGCGACGCGCTGGACGCCATCGCGCGCGGCATGGGTTCGACCCGCGCCGAACTGGTCAAGCTGAACGACCTGGAGCCGCCTTACCGCCTGAAGCTGGGCCAGAAGATCAAGGGGCCCGCCACGACCGCCAAGGCCTATGTGGTGCAGACCGGCGACACGATGTTCGCGATCGCCAAGCGCTTCAACGTCACCGCGGCCGCCTTGGCCGAAGAGAACGATCTGAAGGCCGGTTCGGCCATCAAGAAGGGGCAGAAGCTGCTTCTGCCGGATGGTTTCAAGGATAAGGGTCCGATCAAGACCACCCAGGTGATCCCCGGAACGCCTGCCGCAACGGTCGCCGAAGCGACGCCGACGCCGGCTGCGCAGCGTCCTTCGACCCCGGCCGCGACGCCTGCGCGCCAGCCGGTCTCGACTGAGACCCGAGAGGCGGCGACCACCAGTACAACGACCCTGAGCGTGACCGGCGCGGTCGTCACCGTGGCGGGGCCGCGGCAGGTTCACACCGTCAAGTCGGGGGACACCCTCACCGCGATCGCCCGCAAATTCGACATGACTGTCAGCGAGCTGGCCGACGCCAACAAGCTTGATCCCGACAAGCCGCTGAAGCTGGGCGCGAAGATCAAGGGGCCCGCCACGACGCAGAAGGCCTACTCGGTCCAGACCGGCGATACGCTCGGGGAGATCGCCAAGCGCTTCAACGTCAGCGTCAAGGCCCTGGCCGCCGAGAACAATCTGCGGGCCACGGCTTCGCTGAAGAAGGGCCAGAAGATCGCGCTGCCCGACGGTTTCCGCGACAAGGGCCCGATCAAAACCACGACCACCAGCGTCGGGGCCACTCGTCCGACCACGCCGCCGGCCAACACCTACGCTCGCGTGGACAGCAGCGCGATGTCCTCGCCGGCGCCCGCCACGCCGTCCAGCCCCATCCCCTACACGGCCAGCGGCGGCGCCACGCGCCCGAGCGCGCCGGTCGCCGCCCAGCCGATCACGCCGCCAGCCAATACCCGGCCGATCATCGAGACCGCCGCCGCGCCGACCGAGGCCGAGATCATCGCCTCGGGCAAGGGCAAGTTCGCCTGGCCGCTGCGGGGCGAGATCATCTCGACCTTTGGCGTGAAGGGTACGGGGCAGCGCAATGACGGCCTCAACATCCGTGCGCCGCAGGGCACGCCGGTGCTGTCGTCGGCCGACGGCGAGATCGCCTACGCTGGCAATCAGGTTCCGACCTTCGGCAACCTGGTGCTGGTCAAGCACGCCGACGGCTGGGTGACGGCCTACGCCCACCTCTCCAGCACCAATGTGAAGATGCGCCAGCAGGTCAAGCAGGGCGAACAGCTGGGCACCGTTGGGGCCACCGGCGGGGTCAACGAGCCGCAGCTGCACTTTGAAATGCGCTATGCGCCGACGGTGAAGGACAAGGCCAAGCCGGTTGATCCCGGACTGGTGCTGCCGCGCTGATAAGAATGGGCCCGCTTCGTTGAAGCGGGCCTTTTCTTTGCGCCCTCAAAGCGTTCGCGTCATGAAGACACTGTTGGGATCCGGCTTGTAGTCGCCAAAGGGCTCGCAGGTCTCGAAGCCATTGCGAGCATACATCGCCCGAGCGGGAACAAAGAAATCGCCGGCTCCGGTCTCGAGGCTGAGGCGCCGCAGACCCAGGGCGCGCGCGTGCGCGACGAGGTGGTCCAGCACCGCCTGACCCACGCCCTGGCCCCGCCGCGCTGCGGCGGTATGCATGGACTTGACCTCCCCGTGGCCGTCGCCCAGCCGCTTGACCGCGCCGAACCCGGCCAGGGTGTCGCCGTCCCAAGCCGCGAAGAAGTCGAGATCCGCCTGGCGCATGGCGTCCCGCGGCATGACGTGACAGCTCTCTTCCGGGCCGGTCGAGCGCATGGTCGAGAAGTGGTGAGCCAGCAGGGCGATGACACGGGGGTCGTCGAAGTCGCCGGCGATGATGCGCAGCTGCGGCTTGGTCATGGGATCTAGACCGTCGTGGTGTTGATGATCAGGTAGCGGGCGGGAATAGACCCGGGATTGGCGATCCGCTTGGCGTCGACGCCCTGATGGCGCAGGCAGTCGCCAGGGCCGAGCCGATAGGTTTCGGCCTCGATGTCGAGGCTTAGCTCCCCTTCGAATAGATAGAAGAACTGTTCGCGCCCGGCCGGCGCGCATCCGCCGCGCTGTGGTTGATCGAGCGTGTAACGGATCTCGGCCCCAGCCGGCAGTTCGCCCAGCGCCAGCTCGGTGGCGTAGCCCTCGGTGGGCGGCGCGATCAGGGTGCGTAGAAATCCGCTGCCTGGATCGCGCCAGCATGCGGCCTCGTCGCTTCGCAACAGGCGCGGCGCGTTCGTCTCGACCGCCGCCAACAAGCGCGACATCGTCAGACCATAGGCGTTACACAGCCGTCCCAGCGCGTTGGCCGTGGGGCTGGTCTCACCCCGCTCGATGCGCGAGATCGTCGCCCGGCTGAGCCGCGTGAGAGCCGCAGCCGCGTCCAGAGACAGGTCGCGCTCCCGTCGCAAGGCCTCAAGTCGGGCGGCCAGGGCTAGGTCAGCGGTCGTATCGGCGTCCGGGGAAGGCACGGCGCTCTCGTCTGCTTTTCTCGCAGAGGAGAAATTTTCTCAAAAATGATTGGATTGCAAGCCTGGTCTCGGCTCGGGCCTAGCTCGGCAACGCGACTCCAAGCTCTCCGGACAGATCACGGACGAACTGCCAGGCCACGCGGCCCGAGCGTCCACCGCGCATCTGTGACCACTGAAGGGCGCGCCGATCCAGATCGGCGGCGTCGAGGCCGAACCGCTCAGCGTAGGCACGGATCGCCTGCAGGTACGTCGCCTGGTCCATGGGCGGAAAGCCGATCCACAGGCCGAAGCGGTCAGAGACGCTCATCTCCTCCTCGGCGTTCTCGGCCGCCGCGATAGCGCCCTGGCTTTCGACGTGGTCGCGCGGCATCAGGTGACGACGGTTGGACGTGGCCACGAACAGCACGTTTTCTGGCGGACCCGAGACCCCGCCCTCCAGCGCCGACTTCAGCGCCTTGGCCGCCGCCGCGCCGTCCTCGAACGAAAGGTCGTCGCAAAGTACGACGAACCGCTCCGCTCGGGCGCGCAGCAGATCGAACAGCGGGGGAAGGGCGGTCACCTCGTCGCGATCGACCTCGACCAGCTTGAGGTCTGGATGGGTCTCGGCCATGGCCATGAACGCGGCCTTGGTCACCGAGCTCTTGCCAGTGCCCCGCACGCCCCACAGCAGGACATGATTGCTGGGCAGGCCTTCGGCGAAGCGCCGAAGGTTCTCGACGAACCGCGCCTTCTGGCGGTCAATCCCGACCAGGAGGTCTAGCGACAACGGATAGTCCTGCGCGGCGACAAACGCGCCGCTCGCGGGCTCGTGTCGGAATAGGCGTGCGCCACTGAAATCCGGCGCTCGGGGGGCGGGCGGCGCCAAGCGTTCCAGGGCGTCGGCGATGCGGGCGAGGAGGGGAGCGATCGCGTCGGTCATGTGTGGCTCCATACCCTCACGCGCTCGCATTGCAAAAGATAAGGCGAACGCATAGCTTCCGCCGACTTGGCGCGACCCTATTTTAGGCGGCGCGTATTCGGATTTTTTGGAGAGACCATGCCCACCGGTTCCACCACGGCGACCCTGATGAACATCCTGCCCATCATCCTGATGGTCGTGCTGTTCTACTTCATGCTGATCCGTCCGCAGCAGAAGCGCCAGAAAGAGCATATGAACATGCTCAACAACCTGAAGCGCAACGACACCGTCGTGCTGTCCAGCGGCATGATCGGCAAGATCGTCCGGGTCGAAGACCGTGAAGTGGGCGTCGAGATCGCCACGGGCGTGACCGTCAAGGTCGTGAAGGGCATGATCGCCGAAGTCCGCGCCAAGGGCGAACCGGCCGCCGCCAACGACGCCAAGAACTAGTCAGACGTTCCGCGCGTCGTAACCATCGGTTCGGATGTCCATCCAACGGGCTCCGAACATGTTGATCTGGGTTTTCGGCGTCGGGCGTTCATCGCCTGACGACCGGATCCCAGCGCAAATCCAGGCGTCCAACGGCGTCGATCCGAGCTTTTATCCATGCTGACACTGTCTCGCTGGAAGATTGTCTTGGTCACCCTCTCGGTGATCTTCGGCATTCTCTTCACCTTGCCCAATCTCCTGCCGCAGAAGACGCTGGATAGCTTCCCGGGCTGGCTGCCCAAGCAGAAGCTGAACCTCGGCCTCGACCTGCAGGGCGGTTCGTACCTGATGTACGAGGTCGACACCGACGCTCTGCGCAAGGAGCGCCTGAAGAACCTCGTCGAAGATGTGCGCACCGTTCTGCGAGGCGAACAGATCACATTCGGCGAATTGGCCGAGGTGAACGGTACGGTTCGTCTGCGGATCGCAGATGCGGCCAAGGTCGACGAGGCCGCCAGCCTGCTGCGCCGCTCGGTCGGTTCGCCCTTCGCCCGCTCGGTCAGCGGCCGCGATGTCAACGTCAACAAGCGCGACGATCAGCGCCTTGAACTGTCCTTCGTACCGGAAGCTGCGGCGCAGGATGCGTCGATGGCCGTCGATCAGAGCATCGAGACCATTCGTCGACGCATCGACACCTTGGGCACCAAGGAGCCCAACATCACCCGCCAAGGCGCCGATCGCATCGTGATCCAGGCCGCCGGCGAAAGCGATCCTGAGCGACTCAAGGCCGTGGTCGGCAAGACCGCCAAGCTGACGTTCCAGATGGTCGACGACTCGGTCACGCCCGAAGACATCGCCGCCGGCCGTATCCCGCCCGGCTCGGAGGCCCTGCCCAGCGACGACCGCTACCAAGCCGCCTATGTGGTGCGTAAGCGCGCCCTGGTGTCGGGTGACGAGCTGGTCGACTCCCGCCAGAGCTTCGACGATCGCGGCGCGCCCGCCGTGTCGTTCAAGTTCAACGGCGCGGGCTCGCGCAAGTTCGGCGACGCCACCGCCCGCAATGTTGGCAAGCGCTTCGCCATCGTTCTGGACGGCCGGATCATCTCGGCGCCGACCATCAACGGCGCCATCCTGGGCGGCAGCGGCATCATCACCGGCTCGTTCACGGCCGAGAGCGCCTCGGACCTGGCTCTTCTGCTGCGCTCGGGCGCGCTTCCCGCGCCTTTGAAGGTCGAGCAACAGAACACCGTCGGCGCCGAACTGGGCGCGGACGCCGTGCGCGCCGGCGCGGTCTCCACCCTCGTGGCCTTCATCACCATCGTCGTCTTCATGATCCTCAGCTACGGCCTGCTGTTCGGCGGTATCTCGGTGATCGCGCTGATCATCAACGGCATGCTGATCGTGGCGGCGATGTCGCTGACCCAGGCGACGCTGACGCTGCCCGGTATCGCCGGTCTGATCCTGACCCTGGCCGTGGCCGTGGACGCCAACGTGCTGATCTATGAGCGGATGCGCGACGAGGCCCGGGCTGGCAAATCGCCGATCATGGCGGCCGATGCGGGCTTCTCGCGCGCCATGACCACGATCATCGACGCCAACGTCACCACCCTGGTGGCGGCGGGCATCATGTTCGCGTTCGGCGCGGGTCCTGTCCGGGGCTTTGCCTGGACCCTGTCGATTGGCGTGTTCACCTCGGTGTTCACCTCCGTGCTGGTTAGCCAGCTTCTCATCGGCTGGTGGTTCCGCGCCGCCCGCCCCAAGAAACTTCCGATCTGAGTGAGCGCACCCATGGCCTGGCCCCTAATCAAGCTGCTCCCGCAGAAAACCAACCTCACCTTCGTCAAGTTCGCGCGCCTGATGGCGCTTATCAGCGCGACCCTGGTCGTCGCCTCGCTGATCGGCGTGTTCAAGCCCGGGCTCAACCTCGGCATCGACTTCAAGGGCGGCTCCGTCATGGAAGTCTCGACCGCCCCGCGTGCGGTCGATCTGACCAAGGTCCGCAGCACGCTCGAAGCCCAGGGCCTCGGCGACGTGCAGGTGCAATCCTTCGGCTCTCCTGATCGCGCCCTGGTGCGGTTTCAGACGCCCGCCGGCGGCGACCCTGGCGTCACCCTGACCAACGTCAAGACGGCTCTGAAGCAGTCGCTGGGCGACCCTGTCCAGTTCATCAACCCGTCGGCGGTCGGCCCCAAGGTCTCGGGCGAGCTGTTCCGCAGCGGCGTCCTCGCTCTGGTGCTCGCCGTTGGTCTGATGTTCCTCTACATCTGGTTCCGCTTCGAGCCGCAATTCGGCCTCGGCGCCGTGGCTGGCCTGCTGCACGACCTGATCCTGACCTTCGGCTTCATCGTGCTGTTCAAGATCGAGTTCAGCCTCAACACCGTGGCCGCGCTGCTGACCGTGATCGGCTATTCGATGAACGACACCGTCGTGGTCTTCGACCGCCTGCGCGAGAACCTACGCAAGTACAAGAAGATGCCGTTGAAGGACGTGATCGACTTATCGATCAACGAAATCGTCTCGCGCACCATCATCACTGGCGTCACGGCGATCATGGCCCTGACCGGCCTAGCGATTTTCGGCGGCGACGCCTTGTTCGGCTTCTCTGTGGTCATGATCTTCGGCATCGCGGTCGGCACCTACTCGTCGATCTATGTCGGCGCGCCGATCATCCTGCTGTGGGGTGTGAAGCGGGGTGAGGAGGAAGCCACGCCGATCAAGCTCGGCGCGGCCTCGCGTCCCTGATGCGGCAGCCGCCGTCCATCGACGCCTGGGGCGGCGGCGGCTTTCGGGTGGCCGGCGTCTGGCGACCCGGTTCGCTGCTGATCCTTGATGATCAGCCGCGCGACTGGGCTGCAACGGCGCTCTCGGAGTTGACGCCGGACTCGTTCGCCGAGGTCTTCGCGGCGGGCGGCGCGGTGGAGTTCGTGCTTCTGGGCGTTGGTCTGGCCAACGCCCTGCCGCCGCGCCCGGTCCGTGACGCCCTCAAGGCCGCCGGTGTCGGGCTGGAGTTCATGAGCACCGAGGCCGCCGCGCGCACGTACAACGTCCTGGCCAGCGAAGGCCGCAGGCTGGCGGCCGCGCTGATCGCGGTCTAGCCGCTTGCGATTTCATCCCTCGGGTATGGCGGCTTTGCCCGACTCCCAAACATCCCTATGGTCCCCTTAAGGGAAATGGGATCCGAGGGGGAAACCGATGACTGGACTGCTTTCGAACTTCCGCAACACGATCATCGTCAGCTTCGTGCTGGCCTTGGTGATCGTCATTGGCTACGGCCACAGCCCGCATGGCCACGACGCCACGTACTTCCAAGCCATCTTCCGCTGGCTGCACGTGCTGTTCGGCATCCTGTGGATCGGGCTGCTCTACTATTTCAACTTCGTGCAGATCCGCGTGATGCCGCAGATCCCGGCCGAGCTGAAGCCGGCGGTCAGCAAATACATCGCGCCCGAAGCGCTATTCTGGTTCCGCTGGGCCGCCCTGGCGACGTGGGTGATGGGCGTTCTGTTGGCTTATAACCGCGGCTACCTCGTTGAGGCCTTCACCCTCGGCCTCGCCGGCGGCTACACCCCGGGCGTCGACATGGGCTTCACCTTCATCGGCACCGGCATGTGGCTGGCGACGGTGATGTTCTTCAACGTCTGGGTCTTCATCTGGCCAAACCAGAAGATCGCCCTGGGCATTGTCGAGGCCGACGCGGACGCCAAGGCCAAGGCCGCCAAGACCGCCATGCTGTTCTCGCGCACCAACACGCTGCTCAGCATCCCGATGCTGGCCACCATGGCGATGAACCAGACGCTGTTTGGCTAAATCCCGCGCGAAAATGCTGTAAGGGGAGGGCCCGTCGCGACTCGCGGCGGGCCTTCTTCGTTCCGGACCCATGGCAGACACCGAGACCCTCGAAGACCTCGTTCGCCGCGTCGATCCTGACCGCTGGTTGGCGACGCGTTTCATCGCGGATTCCGCTGCGCGCGCGGACGTGATCGCACTCTACGGTCTCAACTACGAGCTGGCCCGTGTCGCAGGCGGCGTATCCAACGCCCTGATGGGCGAGATCCGCCTGACCTGGTGGCGCGAGGCGATGGAAGAAATCGCCGCCGGCAAGCCGCCGCGCAAGCATCCCAATGTCGAGGCCCTGGCCGTGTCCGGCTTTGACGCCAACGCTCTGGCCGTCTTGGCCGAGGCGCGGTTCTCGGATCTGGACGAAGGGCCGCTGAAGGACGAGGCGGCGGTGCTGGCCTATATCGACGGCACCGCCGGCGCGCTGGCCGTGCTGGCGGCGCGCCGGCTCGATCCCGACACTGATCCGCATACCGTCAAAGGCGCGG
Source organism: Caulobacter sp. BE264 (assembly GCF_031457805.1). Taxonomy (NCBI): domain Bacteria; kingdom Pseudomonadati; phylum Pseudomonadota; class Alphaproteobacteria; order Caulobacterales; family Caulobacteraceae; genus Caulobacter; species Caulobacter sp. BE264. The sequence continues at coordinate 376,657 of NZ_JAVDXI010000001.1, forward strand.
CGCGCGCGTGGGGCCTCGCCGGCCTGTGGCGTCTGAAGCAGGCGGGGCGGTCGCGTTTGCCGCATGACTGGACCCAGGCGGATGTCCGGCGGCGGGTCGAGACGCAGTTGCGGGCCGCGCGCGCCGAGCTTCGTCGCCTGCCCGTGGCGGCGTTCCCAGCCGTCGCTCCGGCCGCCTTGGCGCGGGTCTATACGTCCGGCCGGGAGATCGGCGAGCTCGAGAAGAAGGCGCGACTGACCTTTGCGTCGGCGACAGGCCAGGTTTGATGGCCTCCGTTGTGAAACCCGATTGGCCTGAACGGGTTACATCCAATGACGGTGACGCTTGGATCCGTGGCGGCGACTCCCCCGCCCAGGCGTCGCCAGAGCGCTGATCGTCGATCCGCGTTACGTTTTGGGCTGCGCGTCGCTGTTATAAAAATGAAATAAATACAGCGTCTTACGTGGTAACAATCCGAAACAGACTTTGCTTTGCCGCGGCGCCGCGTCGCACCTAAATGCTAAGCGGGGGCGAAAGGTCGGCTGCAAGGTCGTCCGTTAGCCAATAAGGGTCTCGAGTGTCGGCTTCGGGTTATTTTCAGCACACGGTCGCAGGACCGGTGATCTTCGCGGGGATCGGCCTGCACACGGGCGCGCACGTTCGCGTCGCCGTGCGCCCGGCGGTCGCCGACATGGGGATCGTCTTTGTGCGAACCGATGTGCATGACCGCGACAACCGCGTGCCGGTCACGGCTGACGCCGTTTGCCAGACGCAGCTCGGCACGGTGATCAACAACGCCGACGACGTGCGGGTTTCGACGATCGAGCACCTGATGGCCGCTCTGGCCGCGCTCTCGATCGACAACTGCATCGTCGAGGTCGACGGTCCGGAAGTGCCGATCATGGACGGCTCGTCCGAGCCCTTCGTCCAGATTCTGGATCGCGCGGGCCGTCGCCGTCAGGACGCGGTGCGCCAGTACATCGAGATTCTCACGCCGATCACGGTGGAGGAGGGCGACAAGCGCGCCAGCCTGCTGCCGGCCGATCGTTTCGAGGTCGCCTTCGAGATCGCCTTCGCCAGCAAGGCGATCGGTCGTCAGGCCGTGGACCTGGTGGTGGACGAGGACTCGTTCCGCGCTGAGCTGTCCGACTGCCGCACCTTCGGCTTTGTTCGCGACGTCGAGGCCCTGCGAGCAATCGGCCTCGCCCGCGGCGGTTCGATGGAGAACGCCGTGGTCATCGATGGTGATCGCGTTCTGAACCCGGAGGGTTTGCGCCGGCCGGACGAGTTCGTCCGCCACAAGGCGCTGGACGCGGTGGGCGACCTCTACGTGCTGGGCAAGCCGATTATCGGCCGTTTCGAAGGCGTTCTGGCCGGCCACGGCCTCAATAACGCCGTGGTTCGAGCGTTGCTGGCTCAGCCGCGCGCCTGGCGCCTGCGCGCCTTCGCGCCGGTCCTTGCCGAAGCGGTCTAGGAGCGTTTCCGAAACGTCAGGGCCTGGCCTTCGCATTTGCGCCGTCGGCGGCGTGGTGTAGAAGCCTTGCACGGCGCAGGGGCGCGCGTTTGCTTCGAGGGTGAGATAGTCCGTGCTTCGTATTTTCCAGGGACGTTCGGCCGTCACTATCGCCGCTGTCGTCGTGGCCGCCTCGGTTGCGGGCTGCGCCGGCAAGGCCAAGAAGCCGACCCTCGCCTACGAAGAGCGTCCCGTTGAGCTGCTATATTCCACCGGCGCGGATCGCCTGGACCGTGGCAACTGGAACGAGGCCGTCGACTACTTCCGCGAAGTCGAGCGTCAGCATCCTTATTCGGAATGGTCTCGCCGCTCGATCCTGATGACGGGCTACGCCCACTACATGGGCAATCAGTACGCCGAGGCGATCGGTGACGCTGACCGATTCATCTCGCTCTACCCGGGCAATCCGTCGGCCCAATACGCCTTCTATCTGAAGGCCATCTGCTACTTCGAACAGATCGTCGACGTGAACCGCGACCAGGCCGCGACCGAGCAGGCGCTGGCCGCATTGCGCGACGTTGTTCAGCGGTACCCGAACACCGAATACGCCACCGACGCCCGCCTGAAGATAGACATGGTCAACGACCAGCTGGCCGGCAAGGAAATGGCCATCGGGCGTTGGTATCTGAAGAACGGCCAAACGCTGGCGGCGATCGGCCGGTTCAAGACCGTGATCGAGCGCCACCAGACGACCTCGCATACGCCCGAAGCACTGTTCCGCCTCGTTGAATCCTACCTGACGCTCGGTCTCGCGGAAGAAGCCAAGCGCAACGGCGCGGTCCTGGGCTACAATTTCCCGGGGGATCGCTGGTACGCGGACGCCTACAAGCTGCTGAACGACAACGGTCTGCGCCCAGCGGTCGAGCCTCTCAAGGCCGGCGCCAAGCGAAATGCGCTGGAGCGTATCCTGTCGAAGGACAAGAGCACGACCCTGGCGCCTCCCGGTGAGCGCAAGTCCAAGAAGGGCCTGCTGGGTCCGCTGGGCATGTAGATCGCAGCGGGATCACAGTTGATCCCGTTTCGTTCCGCCTTTGCGCTTTGAAAAATCCTGATTCCCGGCGATCTTGCGGCCCATGCTGATCGGCCTATCCATCCGTGACGTCGTGCTTATCGAGAGCCTGGACCTCGCCATCGGCGAAGGTCTGACGGCGCTGACCGGTGAAACCGGCGCGGGCAAGTCGATCATCCTCGACGCTCTTGGCCTGGCGACCGGCGCACGGGCCGACGCAGGGCTGGTTCGCCGAGGGGCTACCGGGCACGCCTCGGCCACCGCGATCTTCGCGTTGCCCGCCGACCATCCCGCCTTCGCCTATCTCGACGAAAAGGGCCTGTCCTACGCGCGCGACGAAGACCTTGTGCTACGCCGACAGTTGTCCCCCGATGGCCGCTCGCGCGCCTTCGTCAACGATCAGGCCACCAGCGTGGGCGTGCTCAAGGACCTCGGCGCGCTGCTTTTGGAAGTGCATGGTCAGCACGAGACCGTCGGATTGCTGGACCCCAAGACCCATCGGGGCCTGCTTGACGCGTTCGGTTCGGTCAACTTGGGCGCGGTGGCTTCGGCGTGGAGCGCCTGGCGCGCGGCGCGGGACAAGGCCGACGATCTTCGCGATCTGGCCGGCCGCGCGGCGGCCGAGACCGAGGAGCTGACGCTCCGGCTCTCCGAACTGGATCGTCTCGATCCGCGGGAGGGGGAGGAAGCCAGCTTGGCCGAGGAACGGGCTCTGCTGAGCTCAGCCGAGAAGGCCATGGCTGACATCGCCGCCGCTCAGGATGCGCTGGGCGGCGACAACCTGTCCGGCCGCCTGGCGCAAGCCTACCGTGCTCTGGAACGCGCTCGCGATCGTGCGCTGCAAGCTGGCGCTCCCGCCGAGGGCGCGGCCATGACCCGTTTGTCGGCCGCCTGCGAAGCGGTGGACCGGGCGTTGGTCGAGGCGCAGGAGGCCTCTGCCGCGATCGACGCCGTGGCCGAAACTTTCGAGTTCGAGCCAGATCGGCTGGAGAAGGCTGAGGAGCGACTGTTCGCGCTGCGCGGCATGGCGCGGAAGCTGAACGTGCTGGTCGATGACCTACCCGCCAAGCGCGCGGAATTCTCCGCCCGCCTTCAGGCCATCGAGACCTCCGAAGACGCCCTGAAGGCGGCCGACAAGGAGGCCGCCGAAGCGCGCGAGGCCTATCTCTATGCCGCCGAGGCGCTATCAGCCGAACGCCGCGCGGCCGGCGACGCGCTCGCCAAGGCCGTCGAGGCCGAATTGGCGCCGCTGAAGCTCGAAAAGGCCAAGTTCCGCGTGGCGCTGGAGTCGCTCGCCGAAGACCGCGCCGGACCTTCGGGACTGGACCGGGTGGCCTTCGAGATCTCCACCAATCCTGGCGCGCCGTTCGGACCGATGGAAGCCATCGCCTCGGGCGGGGAGCTTGCGCGCTTCGCCCTGGCGCTGAAGGCGGCGCTGGCGGGGCGCGGCGGCGGGCCCCAGCCCTTGATGATCTTTGATGAAGTCGACCAAGGCGTCGGCGGCGCCGTTGCTGACGCGGTGGGGCTTCGTCTCAAGCGCCTGGCGGCCAACGCCCAGGTTCTGGTGGTCACCCACTCGGCCCAGGTGGCCGCGCGGGGAGACGCGCACTGGCGGATCTCGAAGTCGGGCGACGACACCTCGACGCGCACCAAGGTCGAACCGTTGACCATCGTCCAGCGGGAGGAAGAGATCGCCCGGATGCTGTCAGGCGCTGAGGTGACCCAAGCCGCTCGCGCCGCCGCGCGGGCTCTGCTCAGTCTCGAGGCGTAGAGCGTGAGGCCGAGACTGGGAACCGGTTTCGGCTATTCTCACGCTCTAAGTATTTGATTTAAAGCGTTTTTAACGCCTAAAATCGATTCTGATTTTGGCCTAAAGGCTCTATGCCGCGGCCTGCTTGGCCAGCGGGTAGGCGGCCCTCAGCGAGGCGTGGGTCAGACCGGCTGTCTCGGCGGCGGCGAAGTAGCCTTCCGCGGGCAGGCCCTGCAAGACAGTCATGGGGGCAAGACCACGCGCACTGCCGCCAAAGTTCATGATGTCCATGGCGATCTTGGCCGCCTCGCCTGACAGATCCGATCCGTCGAGCGCGAGACCAGCCAGGCGAGCGTCGCGCAGAACGCGCAAGGCTTCCTTGTCCGGAGGCACCCGCGCGATGACGCCGCGCGTCAGCGCGCGCAATAGGCCAACAACCTCCAGAAGACGCCCTGCGGGCGTACCGCGCGTGACATCCACCAGCTCGATCATCACGCCGCCGCGCAGCAGGCTGAGCGATAGCCCGGCCGTGCCGGTCAGCAGATCGCGGCCGCGCTGGGTGCCCAGGGTGCGGAACGAGGCCGGCAGGATGAGCTCCGGGGTGCTGGGCCCCTGCGCCGACCGCGCGAAGACGGCGGCGTACTTCAAGGTCGACTCGTCGATGAAGGCGATGTCGCGGTCTGACAGCTTGGTCAAAGTCCGGGCGGAGGTTTGCCGACCGCTCGCCAGATGGGTGACCATCGGCTCGATACGCACGGCGGTAGTGATATTGCGCCGAAGGCTGACCACGTGCTCAAGCGTGAAGTCGACCCGCAGGGCCGCGCCGCCCGCCGTGGTGAAGGCGACGGGCGTCCGCCGAGCCTCGTCCGCCGGTTCGACTGCGATGCGGACGGGGGAACGCGCGGAGTCGCGTCGCGCACGGGCCGCCAGTACGATCGCCGGGTCGATACGTCGGCAGACCGCCGCGCCGTCCTCCAAGCCGATCACCGAGCGGATCCCCAGGTCCGTCAACGAGGCCGCGCCCAAGAGATGGGTCAGCACATCCTCAAGGATCTTGACGCTGGTCGCCTGCGCGGCGAGGCCCTGATCCTGGTTCATCGCGATCAGGAACTCGCTGTCGGAAATACGGGCGCGAAGATCCTGCCGGTCCAGGTGATCGTGGAGCTTGCGTTCGACATAGGTCCAGACATCGGCGCGCTTATGGCTCCACCACTCGCCGGCCCAGGCGCGGATCGCCTTGATGCTGATGACATTCACCGAACCGCGCGCGACCAGATCCGTGCCCGCCAGACGCTGGATGACCGGCGCCGGAAGGGCCAAGCGTTCGCTCGCGTTCGAAGTTGGAGTGTCGAAGGGCATGGACCTGACGCTTATAATTCGCCTGAAGAGTGCCGACAGAGCGCTTAACCTCTCGTTTGGAAATAGGGTTTCCGACTGGGTTTACCGTGAAAGAAACCCTGGAAAACCAAGGGAACGAAGGTGGGCGCTTGGCGTTCACGCCCCCTCGGCGCATAAGGCGTTTATGAACAAGCTGCTCCTGGTGGCGGCCGGCGGGGCCGTCGGGTCCGTCGCGCGCTATCTGGTGGGCGTCGGCGCGATGCGGGTCATGGGACCCGGCTGGCCGTATGGAACCTTCACGGTCAATGTTGTCGGCGGCTTCCTGATGGGCTGCCTGGCGTCTTGGCTGGCCCACAAGGGCAATGGCTCTGGCGAGCAGTGGCGCGTGCTGCTGGGCGTCGGCGTCCTGGGCGGCTTCACCACCTTTTCGTCGTTCTCGCTGGAGACCGCGCTGATGATCCAGAAGCGCGCCTACGGCCAGGCGTTCACCTATTCCGCCGCGAGCGTCCTTCTGGCGATCGCGGCCCTGTTCGCGGGCCTGCTGGTGGCCCGGAAAGTCTTCGCATGAGCACCAAGGAAGTCCGCACCCTCTACGTTGACGCCGGCGAGGACGGGGTCCGCCTCGATCGCTGGTTCAAGCGCCGCTGGCCGCACCTGAACCATATCCAGCTCAACAAGCTGTTCCGTTCCGGGCAGGTGCGTGTCGACGGTTCGCGCGCTAAGGCCGACACGAAGCTGGCGGCCGGCAGCCAGATTCGCGTGCCGCCGCTGCCCGACGCGCCCGATCCGTCGGACAAGAACAAGCTGTCGGCGCGCGATGTCGCCTACGCCAAGTCGCTGGTCCTTTATGAGGACGAGGAAGTTCTGGCTCTCAACAAACCCGCCGGACTGGCGGTGCAGGGCGGCACCAAGACCACCAAGCATATCGACAAGCTGCTCAGCGCCTGGGGCGAGGGCGTGGATCGTCCGCGTCTGGTCCACCGGCTTGATCGCGACACCTCGGGCGTTCTGCTGCTGGGCAAGACGCCGTCGGCCGCCGCGCGCTTGTCTGGGGCCTTCGCCAAGCGCAAGGCGCAGAAGACCTACTGGGCGATCGTGGCGGGCAATCCGCACCCGACCGAAGGCGTGATGGAGCTGCATCTGGCCAAGCGCGGGGTGGGCGATCGCGAACTGGTCGTGCCCGCCCAGCCCAAGGATCCCGACGCCCAGCCGGCCGAGACCGAGTTCGTCACCATCAGCCGCGCCGGGCCTCGCGTAACCTGGATGGCGCTGCGTCCGCACACCGGCCGCACCCACCAGCTGCGCGCGCACATGAAGGCCATGGGGCACCCGATCCTGGGCGATCCCAAGTACGGCGATGAAAAGTCAGCCCCGTTGTCGGAGGGACTGAAGCTGCAGCTGCACGCCCGCTCGATCCTCCTGCCACACCCGTCGGCCGGCATGCTGCACATCGAGGCTCCGCTAAGCCCCGAGATGCAGGAGGGTTTCCGCAAGTTCGGCTTCTCCGAGGACGAGGCGGACGCCGAACCCTTCGCCCGGCGTCAGACCAAGCGACGCTGATCGCGCCGCTTGGTCCCCCACCTGCCGCGCCCTGCATGGGGCGCGGGTCTCCGCCTTCGGCGGATTTCTAGACAAGGTCCGTGACAGCTCTGGCGTTTGCGCTGTCAGGAAAGACCTTGCTCTCGAGGATGGCGCGGTCAACGCCCATATGGTCCGCCAAAACGCCCTTGAAGAGGCTCCGTACGTCCAGCGTTGGCGCGGTGTCGCGGTTTTCGAATAGCGCCTTGTCGGCCAGGCCCGGCCAGTCGCCGACGATACCGCCGCGCTTGAGGGCTCCGCCCAGGATGAGGCCGGTTGAGGCTGTGCCGTGGTCTGTGCCGCCCGTGCCGTTGACCCGGGCGGTGCGGCCAAACTCGGTGACGACGAGCACCACAGTGTTTTTCCATTCAGGCCCAAGGCCCCGGTGCAGACCATCCAGCACCGCGTCCATATAGGCCAGGCGGGTGGCGATCTGGCCGGGTTGACTAGCGTGGGTGTCAAAGCCGTCGAGGGAGACCGCGGCGATCTGCGGTCCGCTGGCCTGGGTCATGAAGCCGCCCAGCGTCGATCCGAGCTTGCGCGCGGTCTCCACGCCGCCGCGGTTTTGTCCGCCCGCGCCCATCGCCGGCGTCGGACCAGACATGGCGGAAGCGCTGGTCTGTGCGGCCATCGCCGTCTCGGCCATGGCCTCGGTTTCCAGTCCGCGCGCAAACGCTGGACCAAGAAGCGGGTCCGACCGATAGAGATCCTGCAGCAGCGTGGGCAGGCGCGCGGTCTCGTCGACGCCCTTGCCGGGAGACCAGCTGGCGGCCTGGACCTTGCCCCGCAGGATCAGCGGCGCAGTGGTCCCGACCGACAGGCCCTCGACCTTGCGGATCGGCGTCAGGGCTTCCAGCGTGCGGTTCAGCCAGCCGCTCTCGGCCCCGTAGACCTGGGCTGAGCCGGTCTCCAGAACGTCCTGGGCCTCAAAGTGCGAGCGGGCGCGGTCGGGGCTGGCGATCGCCGGCGCGATGCGAGCCTGACCCTTCTGCGCCAGGGCGAAGACAGACTTCAACTCCGGGTGCAGGCCGAAGGTGTCGTCGAGCACAAGCACCTGATCGCGGCCCATCGCGATCGAGCCTCGCAAGGCCGCGTAGTTCTGATCTCCGACCGGCGGCGACACCGACAGGCCGTCCATGCCGCCGCGGCAGATGACGACCACCAGTTTCTTGCGCGCCAGGTCGCTTTCCGAGGCCGCGAAGGTCTGGGTTCCAAAGAGGTTGACGGTGAACCCCAGGCTGGCGCCCAGGCCCAGCAGCGAGCGACGGTTCATAGCGGCGGTCATCGACGTTGGAACTCCGGGCTCATGATCAGCAGGGCGAAGGCTTCTCGGCGGGTCTCGGCTCGGGCCACGGCCTTGGCGACCGGCGGTGTCAGCCGTGCGCCGAGGGCCGAAGCGGCCAGAGCGTTGGGATCGGTGCGATCGGCGACGGCGGCGGCGAAACCCTGCGCCCACTGCATGCGCTTGATGAGCGCGTCGGGCGCGGCCCAGGTCTGGGCGTCTTCGGGCCAGCCCTTGGGAGAGGGCGGCGCGAAGGGCTTCTGACCAAGACTGGTCAGGATCGGCGCGATGCGCTCGAACGCCGAAGGCTCGGCGCCGATCAGCCGCCAGGTCGACACTGTAAACTCGTAGGGCGTCTTGAACTTGACGGGCGTCGGGTCCCACGCCTCCGGACTCTCGATCAGGCTCTTGGCCACGGCCGCGAGGTCACCGCCGGTTTCCATCCAGCGTCGCTCAAGGCGTTGGACCAAGGCGGTGGGCGGTGCGTCGGCGACGAAGTGACGGGCGATCTTGCCGCAGACGTGGCGGGCGGTGCGAGGATCGGCGGCGAGATCGCGCAGGGCTGCGAGCGGCTGAGCCATCCCTTGCTGATTGTAGCGACGCCCCAGGATCGTCCGCACGCCGGGTTCATGGGCCTGTTCGCGGAACAGGAATTGACCGGCGCGGTCGTCCTGCTCTCGACCGATGGAAAAGCCTGTCAGGGCGCGTGCGAATTCGGTGACGTCGCCTTGGGTGTAGCCCGCGTCGATCCCGACGGTGTGCAACTCAAGGATCTCGCGCGCCAGGTTCTCATTCAGCCCGGCCGTGGCGTTGTTGCGGCGGCGCGCGGCGAACTGGGCGGCGCGGCTGCTTGGACCGATGGACTGGGCCTGGTCCAGATAGGTCAGCATGGCCGGATGGGTCGAGGACGCCACCAACAGGTCCTCGAAGCGGCTGAAGACATAGGGGCGGATCGCTTCGCGCTCGAACGGACCGACCAGCACCGAGGTGAGCTGCTTGGTGGCCGAGACGGTGAAGTGATTGGCCCAGAAGAGCGCCCAGCGCTCGCGGAAGGGCGCCGGCGTACTGGCGGCAAGACGGGCGCGCGCCAGGAAGTCGCCCCCAACTTTCTGGCGCAGGTCGCGCTGGGCGCTGACGAAGGCCTGGGCGGCCATCTTCGTGTCGTCCTCGCCGTCCTTCCGCTGGCGCTCGGCGCGTCGCTGCTGCTGATAAGCCCGCATCTGCTCGAAGCGAGCGCTGGCGGTTTCACCATCGTCCTGCGGAAGATCAGCGCCTTCGCTGCGGATTTGCGCGATTAAGAAGCCTTGGGGATCACCCCGGGCGCTCTCGATCTCGCCGGGGCGGGCCCCCAGGCCAAAGCGTGTGGCGGCGATGGCGGCCATCAGGTCCTTGGTGGGCAGGCTCAAGCAACGCTCTCCCTTGCGCGACATCGCGATCTTGCCCATTCAACGCCCGTCCGTCGCCGATCCGTCGCGGATAATCGCGAAAAGAGCCTTTCCCGTGTCCGACAAGTCCGAACTGCTGCTGAAGCCGAAGCGCTTCTACAAGACCGCCGCCGCCGTGCAGGTCGATGGAGGCTTCGCGGTGCAACTGGACGGCCGCACGCCAAAGTCGCCGGCCAGGCGGCCGCTCGTGGCGCCGACCCAAACCTTGGGCGCGATCATCGCGGCCGAATGGGAGGCGCAGGTCGAGTACATTGACAACAGCCTGATGCCCGCGACACGCCTGGCTTTCACCGCCATCGACCGTATCGCCGAGACGCGCGCCGAGGTTGCTCGGGAGATCACCGCCTACGCCGCCTCTGACCACCTCTGCTATCGTGCGGAAAGCCCGCGGCCCCTCGTCGAGCGCCAGGAGCGTGAGTGGGGGGCGGTGCTGGATTGGGCGCAGGCCGAACATGGCCTCATGTTCACACCCGTCGCCGGGATCATCCACACGCCGCAGCCGCCGGCCACCCTGGCGTCGGTCGAAGCCCTGGCCCTGACCCTGGATGATTTCGCTTTGGCGGGGGTCGCCTTCGGGGCGGGACTTCTGGGCTCGACGGTGCTGGCTCTGGCCGTTCGCGCAGGCCGGCTGACCGGCCAGCAAGCGTTGGACCTGTCACGGCTGGACGAGATCTATCAAGCCGAGCAGTGGGGCGAGGACGCCGAGGCCAAGGCCCGGGCGGAGGCTCTAGGCGTCGAGGCGGCGATGATCGAGCGCTGGTTCGCCGCCTTGCGGTGACGCTCCGGCGACGGCTTATGCTGCGCTGCCGCAAGGTCCGCCTTGCGCCCTGGCGCGGGCCTCGCTACGGCTTGGTCATAAGGTGGAAGAACCGCCAGATGAACGAACCGGGCAGGGGAGTACGCGCGTGCAGCACATTCTCGAGGAACTGGAGCGTCGTCGCCAGCAGGCTAAGGCCGGGGGCGGCGAAAAGCGCGTAGAGGCGCAGCACGCCAAGGGCAAGCTGACCGCCCGCGAGCGGATCGACCTCTTGCTGGACGAGGGCTCCTTCGAGGAGTTCGACATGTTCGTTGAGCACCGCTGCGCCGACTTCGGCATGCAGGACCAGAAGATCCCCGGCGACGGCGTCGTGACCGGATGGGGCACGATCAACGGCAAGGTCGTCTACGTTTTCTCCAAGGACTTCACCGTGTTCGGCGGCTCGCTGTCGAACGCCCACGCCCAGAAGATCGTCAAGGTGCAGCGTCAGGCCATGAAGGTCGGCGCGCCGGTGATCGGCCTGTTTGACGCGGGCGGCGCGCGGATCCAGGAGGGCGTCGACAGCCTGGCCGGCTACGCCGATATCTTCGTCGAGAACGTCATGGCCTCAGGCGTCATCCCGCAGATCAGCGTGATCATGGGGCCCTGCGCCGGCGGCGACGTCTATTCGCCCGCCATGACCGACTTCATCTTCATGGTGAAGGACACGAGCTACATGTTCGTGACCGGTCCCGATGTGGTGAAGACCGTCACCAATGAGGTGGTCACCGCCGAAGAGCTGGGCGGAGCCCGGGTCCATGCCGCCAAGTCGGGCGTCGCCGAAGGCGCGTTCGAGAATGACCTGGAGGCCATGACCCAGGTTCGTCGCCTGATCGACTTCCTGCCCTCGTCCAACCGCGAGACCGCGCCCGAGCGCGAGAGCTTCGACGAGCCGCTGCGCGAGGAGATGAGCCTCGACACCCTGGTCCCGGCCGATCCGACCAAGCCCTACGACATGAAGGAACTGATCCTGAAGGTCGTCGACGAGGCGGATTTCTTCGAGATCTCCAGCGAGTGGGCCAAGAACATCATCTGCGGCTTCGCGCGTATGGATGGCGAGACGGTCGGCATCGTCGCCAACCAGCCGCAGGTGCTGGCCGGCGTGCTGGACATCGACAGCTCGCGCAAGGCCGCCCGCTTCGTGCGGTTCTGCGACGCCTTCAATATCCCGATCGTCACCTTCGTCGACGTGCCGGGCTTCATGCCCGGGACCAAGCAGGAGTACGGCGGCCTCATCAAGCACGGCGCCAAGCTGCTGTTCGCCTATGCCGAGGCCACCGTGCCGAAGATCACCGTCATCACCCGCAAGGCCTATGGCGGCGCCTATGACGTGATGAGCTCCAAGCACCTGCGCGGCGACCTCAACTACGCCTGGCCAACGGCCGAGATCGCGGTGATGGGCGCCAAGGGGGCGGTGGAGATCATCTTCCGCGCCGAGGCCAAGGACCCCGAAGCGCTCGCCGCCCGCGAGGCCGAGTACAAGGATCGCTTCGCCAATCCGTTCGTGGCGGCTTCCCGCGGCTATATCGACGACGTAATCATGCCGCACGGCACCCGCCGCCGGATCGTGCGCGGCCTCAAGAGCCTGAAGGGCAAGGAGCTCTCCAACCCCTGGAAGAAGCACGACAACATCCCGCTGTAGGGGGGAGAGCCCATCAGGTTAGGCGTACGCCGCTGGACCGCTAAATCTGAAAAGGGAGGAGGCTTTTGGGCCTCCCCCTTTTTCAATCTCTACAGATCGAAACGCACCCCCTGCGCCAGAGGCAGGGCGCCGGAATAGTTCACCGTCGCGGTCTGGCGACGCATGTACTGTTTCCAGCTGTCGGAGCCGCTTTCGCGGCCGCCGCCGGTTTCCTTTTCGCCGCCGAACGCCCCGCCGATCTCCGCGCCCGAGGGGCCGATATTGACGTTGGCGATCCCGCAGTCGCTGCCGGCGGCCGACAGGAAACGCTCGGCCTCGCGGACGTCATTGGTCATCACGCAGGAGGACAGGCCCTGGGGCACGTCGTTCTGGATGGCGATCGCCTCCTCGAAATCCGTGTACGGAACGACGTGCAGCAGGGGCGCGAAGGTCTCGCGTTGCATGCATGGCGCGGGGGCGGGCAAGCGGGCGAGGGCGGGGCGAACATAGTAGGCGTCCGGATGCTCATCGATCAGCACCCGCTCCCCGCCGGCGACAGTTCCGCCCTCGGCGCGGACCTGGTTCATCGCCTCGATGAAGGCGTCATAGGCGGCCTTGTCGATCAGTGGGCCCAGCAGCGTCTTGGGATCGCGCGGATCGCCGACCGGCAGGCGCTGGAAGGCGGTCTCGACCGCGTCGGCCAGCTTGTCGACCAGGCTTTCGTGGATGATCAGACGGCGCAGGGACGTGCAGCGCTGGCCTGCCGTGCCCGCCGCCGAGAAGACGATGGCGCGCAAGGCCAGCGACAGGTCGGCTGAGGGAGCCACGATCATGGCGTTGTTGCCGCCCAGCTCGAGGATCGAGCGGCCGAAGCGTTCGGCGACCATCGGCGCCACGGCCCGGCCCATGCGGGTCGAGCCCGTGGCGCTGACCAGCGGGATGCGCGGATCCCGGGCCAGTCGCTCGCCGGCGTCGCGGGCCCCCAGCACCACCGACGACAGGCCCTGTGGCGCGTCGCCGAAGCGGGCCAGGGCGCGTTCCAGGATCGCCTGGGTGGCCAGAGCCGTCAGCGGAGTCTTGTCGGACGGTTTCCAGATCACCGGATCGCCGCAGACCAAGGCCAGGCAGGCGTTCCAGGCCCAGACGGCGACGGGGAAGTTGAAGGCGCTGATCACCGCCACCGGACCCAGTGGGTGCCAGGTCTCGCGCATGGCGTGGCCTGGACGCTCCGAGGCGATGGTCAGGCCGTGCAGCTGGCGCGACAGGCCCACGGCGAAGTCGCAGATGTCGATCATCTCCTGGACTTCGCCCGCCGCCTCGGAGGCGATCTTGCCGGCTTCCAGGGTGACGAGGGCGGCCAGATCCGGCTTGGCCGCGCGCAGCTCTTCGCCGAACAGCCGCACCAGCTCGCCGCGACGTGGGGCGGGGACGACGCGCCAATCGGCGAAGGCGCGGCAGGCGGCGGCGACCTTGGCCTCGATCTGGCGGGCGTCGTCGAAGACGACATGGCCCAGGATCGCGCCGTCGATGGGGCCGCGCACGGGCTCTCCCGCGTCGACGGGCAGGGGCGGCGCGCCCAGCTTGGCCAGGATCTCGCGGGCGTGGGCGGCGGGGGTCGGGACGGCGTGAGTCATGGCGCGAGGACACGCCGGGGCGGGGAGGCGGTCAAGTCCCTCTCAAGCCGTCGCTGGCGTTGCGAGTCTCGCGCCCAGCGGCTAGGGACGGACAACGCAGGAGAACCCCCATGGCGCAGGCGAAACTCATCGACGGCAAGGCCTTCGCGGCCGATCTGAGGGCCAAGATCGCCGAGGAGGTCGCGGCGCTGAAGGCCGAGCATGGCGTGACGCCGGGTCTGGCGGTCGTGCTGGTCGGCGAGGATCCCGCCAGCCAGGTCTATGTCCGCAACAAGGGCGAGCAGACGACCGCTGCGGGCATGTACTCCGAGACCCACCGCCTGCCGGAGAGCACCACGCAGGACGAGCTGCTGGCCGTCGTCGCCAAGCTGAACGCCGATCCCAAGATCCACGGTGTGCTGGTGCAGTTCCCGGTGCCGCCGCATATCAGCCAGATGGACGTCGTAGCCGCCCTGTCGCCCGACAAGGACGTCGACGGCCTGACCGTGACCAACGCCGGCCGCCTGGCCAGCGGCCTGCCGGCCCTGGCGCCTTGTACGCCGACGGGCTGCATGATGCTGATCAAGGACGCGATCGGCGACTTGAAGGGCAAGACCGCCGTCGTCATCGGCCGCTCGAACCTGATGGGCAAGCCGATGGCCCAGATGCTGCTGGCCGCCGACTGCACGGTGACCATCGCCCACTCACGCAGCCAGGACCTGCCCTCGATCGTGCGCCAGGCCGACATCGTCGTGGCCGCCGTGGGGCGGGCCGAGATGGTCAAGGCCGACTGGGTCAAGCCGGGCGCCGTGGTCATCGATGTCGGCATCACCCGCTTCCCCGCCCGCGATCCGGAGGCCGCCGCCGCCGGCAAGACCCGGCTTGTCGGCGACGTCGCCTTCGACGAGGTTAGGGAGGTCGCCGGCGCGATTACGCCGGTTCCGGGGGGCGTTGGACCGATGACGATTGCTTGCTTGCTGGCCAACACGCTGACGGCGGCCAAACGCCTGTCGGGGATCGCCTGATGCGCAGGGGGCTGGTTCTCGTCGCCGTCGCCCTCGTCGTTTCGGCCTGCGGGGCCAAGGTCCCGCCGCCACCCACGCCTGAACAGGCCCTGGCGCTGCGTCCCGCCGATGCGCGCCTGGCCAGCCTGTACGAGACCTCGTGCCACGCCTGTCACGCCATTCCGGAAACAGGCGCGCCGCTGGTCCATGACCGCGCCGCCTGGGACCCGCGCTGGAAGCAGGGAGAGGCCGTCCTGCTGGATCACACGATCCAGGGTTTCAACGCCATGCCGGCGACCGGCCAATGCGCGACTTGCACGCCGGACGATTTCAAGGCCCTGATACGCTTCATGGCGGGGCGAGACGACTCCGCGTCTTAAAACACGGGGAGGCGGCATGATCTCGCGGCGTGGGGCTCTGATCGCGGGCGGAACGGGAGCGGCGGTGGTCGCCGGCGGTGCGGGCGCCGCCTATATGGTCGCCACGGGAGACAAGCCCGAACCGCCGTCGCCGGCGTCAGTCAACGCCCAGGGCAAGGTGCTGTGGCGCAACTGGTCGGGCGTGCAGCACGCCTATCCCGCCGCGCGCCTGGCGCCCAAGGATGAGGGCGAACTGGCCACCGCGCTGAAAGTCGCCCAGGCCCCGATCCGTCCCGTCGGCTCGGGCCACTCCTTCACCGCCCTGGCGCCCACCGATGGGACCCTGGTCTCGCTGGACTCGATGTCGGGGATCGTCGGGTGGGAAGGCGACCAGGCGATCGTCATGACCGGCACCCGCCTCGGCGCCTTGGGCCCTCTGCTGGCCGAGAAGGGGCGGGCGCTGCCGAACCTGCCCGACATCAACAAGCAGTCGCTGGGCGGCGCTCTGGGCACGGCGACGCATGGCACCGGGATCAAACTTCCGGCCATGCACGGCGACGTCACGGGCCTGCGGCTGGTCACGCCCTCGGGCAAGGTCATCGACGCCGACGCGGCCAAGAATCCCGAGATTTTCCAGGCCGCCCGCGTGTCGCTGGGCGCGCTGGGGGTGATCAGCCAAGTGCGGATCCGGACCAGCGCCAACCGCCGTCTGCGCCGCCGCGTCTGGCTGGAGCCCTTCGAAGAGGCGATGGCGAAGGCTGACAGCCGCTGGGCCCAGCACCGCAACTTCGAGTTCTACGCCGTCCCGTTCACGGGGCTGGCGGTGAACATCAGCCATGACGAGACCGATGATCCGGCCGAGGCCCGCGGTCCCGACCAGGATGTCGAGTTCCTGCAGGCGCTGAGGGGCCTGCGAAACCTGCTGGGCTTCGCCACGCCGCTGCGCAAGGCGGCGGCCAAGGCGCTCTTGTCCTCGGCCAAGCCCGAGACCGCCGTCGACGAAGGCTGGAAGCTGCTCTCGACCGAACGCCCCGTGCGTTTCAACGAGATGGAGTTCCACCTGCCGGTCGAGAACCAGCTGAAGGCCTTGGAAGAGGTGATGCGGGTCATCGAGACCGAGCGGCCCGACGTCTTCTTCCCGATCGAAGTGCGCCGCATCGCGGGCGACGACGCCTGGCTCTCGCCCTTCTACGGCGCGGCGCGCGGGTCCGTCGCAGTCCACGCCTATTATCGCGACGACTTCACCTTCCTGTACCAGCTGATCGAGCCCATCTTCCGCCGCTACGACGGCCGCCCGCACTGGGGCAAGCTCCATACGCTGCGCGGTCGGCAGCTGGAGGCGATCTATCCGCGCTGGAAGGATTTCCTGGAGGTTCGCCAGGACCTGGACCCCGAGGCGCGGATGCTCAATCCGTACCTCAAGGGCCTGTTCGGATTGATGTAATTAGCCAGCGGCGCCGAGATACTCGGCGACGCGCGCCTCAAGCTCGGTGCTGAGAGCCTTGCCGACGGGGTGGGTGTCGACCTTGATGTCGTCGCGCACGCAGGCCTTGATCGCGTCAATATGGGCGTCGACGAGGAACATCGGAGCCTTGAGGCGCGTATCGGGATCATCGATCAGCTTGCACAGCGACGCCGCCAGTCGCGTGATCAGCGGAAACTCGTAGGTCGCGCCCAGACCCTTCAGGTCGTGCGCACGCAGGTAAAGGGTTTCCACCGTCTGGGCGTTGAGGCCTTCGGTCTTCACCGCCTGGCGCGCGGCCTCCAGCTTGACGATCTCATCATTGAGCCATTGGGCGAAATTGCCCGAGAGGCTCTTGAGCGCGGCTTCGGCCTTGGCGATTGCGGCCATATCGATGCCGCCGCGCCCGCCCACCTTGAGCTTGAGCATGTTCGGCACCTGGATCACCTCGGCGGTGGTCTTGTTGGTCACTCTTCGCCTCCCCAGCGGCGGTACAAGTTGGGTATGGCTAACATAGCAGGCGTTAATATTAGATGAGACCGGGGTTTTTGTGCGACTCAACGTCTCAGGTCTTGCTCAAGCCGAAAACTGTTCGGCCAGAACGCGCTCCTCCAGGCTCCGTCCTGCGTCGAAGAGCATGGATAGTGACGTGCCGCGATCCTCGGAGATGTGCACCTCCATCACGTCGCGAACCTCGAAGTTGTCCGCCACCGCGCTGACGGGACGTTTGTCGGCTTCGAGAATCTCAAAGGTGACCCGGGCGGACTGCGGCAGCAGGGCGCCGCGCCATCTGCGGGGGCGGAAGGCGCTGATTGGGGTGAGAGCCAGTACGCGGCCGTCGATCGGGATGATCGGGCCGTGGGCTGAAAGATTGTAGGCGGTCGAACCCGCCGGAGTCGCCAGCAGCACGCCGTCGCAGACCAGCTCGCCCATCCGAACCTTGCCGTCGATCGAGATGCGCACCTTGGCGGTCTGGCGGGTCTGGCGCAGAAGCGAGACCTCGTTGATCGCCAGCGCCCGATGCTGGGTGCGCCGCGCATCGATGGCGACCATGGCCAGCGGATGAATCACAGCGCGCTCTGCAGCGTTGATTCGCTCCAGCAGCCCATCTTCGCTGTACTCGTTCATCAGAAAGCCCACCGAGCCGCGGTTCATGCCGTAGATCGGCGTCTGGCTGGCGATCGCCTCGTGCAGACTCTCGAGCATGAAACCATCGCCCCCAAGGGCGACGATCACCTGAGCGTTTTCAGCCCCGACATCGCCATAACGCGCTGCAAGCCGTTCCCGGGCCTCCTGGGCTTCAGGGCGGTCGCTGGACTTGAACGCCAGGCGAGTCACGAACGGTTGCGGCTGGTACATGCGGCCAAGAGGCGGGAAGGCCGTGGTCTTGTCAAACCTGTCCGACGGCCTGCCGGAACGCCATGCCGGCAATGTCTGGCGTAAAGGGGCCAAAGGCGCTGGCCGCGCGGCGCACGCCCTCGTCACCGCCGCCAGGACGGCCGCCGTTCAGTTGCCGCACATGCTCCAGGATCGTCGGGAAGACGCTGCGGTCGATCCCGACGGCGGAGCAGGCCAATGCCAGGAGTTCGGGGCGACTGGTGTCGATCGCCCGCCGGATCTGTCCCGGCTCGAACTTACCCAGCCGCGCCAGGGCCATGACAAAGAGCTGGAGGCGGCCTTCCCGCAGAACGCGGAGAAGGTAGCCGGGGCG
The DNA here is from genome assembly GCF_031457805.1 of Caulobacter sp. BE264. Lineage (NCBI taxonomy): Bacteria > Pseudomonadati > Pseudomonadota > Alphaproteobacteria > Caulobacterales > Caulobacteraceae > Caulobacter > Caulobacter sp. BE264. The sequence continues at coordinate 395,117 of NZ_JAVDXI010000001.1, forward strand.
AAGCTGGCCGGCCGAATCGAGTTTCTCGATCAACGACCGTTCCATCTCTTCACGATCCTCGTCGACCTCCGCCGGGGCGACGATTCGATCGCTCTCGCCCTTGTGCGCGGCCCGCAGAGCTTCGTTGACGGCGGCCTGCATGCGCGCCGCGTCGAGCTGGAAACGCGAGGTCAGCGCGTCGCGAAGCGCACGACCGACCAGCAGGTAGAGTTGCTCGGCCAGGTCGCTGGAGAGCTTGGGGTGGCGCGCCAGCGGAGACCGTAGGGCCACGACGTCACGTGAGCGGTTGACCAGGCGGCCCATGGCGTCGGGCGAGATCTCGGCGGTGTCGTTGGACGCCAGGGCGGTCATGACCGCCGGCTCGTCCCGACTGATGATCGCTTCCACGACCGGAGCCTTCAGGTTGGGGCGGCGGGCGATCTCGATCTGATGTTCCAGCGTGGCCTGAACCAGCAGGCGGATCAGGTCATGATCCTCCAGCACCGGACTACGGGCGATGATGGGCCGAGCGATCTCGATCTCGTCGAGGGCCATGATGTTGATCAGGGCCGAAGGGGCCCAGTCGGCGTCGGCGAGCCGCTCGGACAGGCGCTTGCGAATGTCGCGCTCGGCTTCGACCACCAGGGTCATGAAGATCGAGTTCAGCAGGGCCTGGATATCGGGATGGGTGGGCTCGCCACGGGCCTGGCCCGCCTCGCATAGATCGACGATGCCGCTCAGCAGTCGTTCCCGATCACCGGGGTCACGACTACGCGCCAGCGTCATCAGCGAAGCGATTTCGACGGTTTGAATGGCCCCGCCTCCACGAATCCGGAAGGTCCGACGAGGATGAACTTGCGGCTCGCAAATGAAAACATGCTTAAACAGGTCAAAGCCGCCGACGCGGTGTTACGCGTCGAGATGCCGCAAGTCTGAGTGGAGGAACCGCCGATGGCGCAAGACCTGATCCTGGCCCTGGACCAAGGGACCACCAGCACGCGCGCCATCCTGTTTGACCGCTCCGGCGCGGCTCTGGGCGAGGCGTCCAGACCTCTGCGGCAGAGCTACCCCGCCGACGGATGGGTCGAGCATGACGCCGAGGAGATTTACGCCGCCGCTGTCGCGGTGCTGCGTGAGGTGGCCGAGACGACGGGGCGTGCGGCGGATATCGCTGCGATCGGGATCACCAACCAGCGTGAAACCGTGGTGGTCTGGGATCGCGCCACCGGGCGTCCGATCCATCCGGCCATCGTCTGGCAGGATCGCCGCACCGCCGATGTCTGTGCGCGCCTCAAGGCCGAGGGCCATGAGCCGAAGGTCACCGAGGTTACCGGCCTGCTGCTGGACCCCTATTTCTCGGCGACCAAGATCGCCTGGATCCTCGACAAGGTTCCGGGCGCGCGGGCGCGGGCCGAGGCGGGGGAGCTGCTTTGCGGCACCATGGACTGCTGGGTGATCTGGCGGCTGACTGGCGGCGCGGTGCATGCGACCGACGCCACCAACGCTTCGCGCACCCTGCTGTTCGACATCGGCGCCCAGGCGTGGTCCGCCGAGATGATGGCGCTGTTTGATGTGCCGCCGACGATCCTGCCGCAGGTGCTGGACTGCGTAGACGACTATGGCGCCACGCAGGTCGACATCCTGGGGCGCGCGGTTCCGATCCGTGGCGTTGCGGGCGACCAGCAGGCGGCGCTGATGGGGCAGGGCTGTGTCGCGCCGGGCCAGATGAAGGCGACCTACGGCACCGGCTGCTTCATGCTGATCAACACGGGAACCGACCGCGCCGCCTCGCGGGCGCGCCTCTTGACCACGGTCGCCGCACGGGTCGGCGGCAAGACCACCTATGCGCTGGAAGGCTCGATCTTCGTGGCGGGCGCGGCGATCCAGTGGCTGGGCGAGGGGCTGGGCATCACCGGCGGCCCGCGCGCCGCCGAGGCCCTGGCCCGCGCGGCCAGGCCCGATCACGCGGTGGTGGTGGTTCCCGCCTTCACCGGTCTGGGCGCGCCGTGGTGGGACGCCGATGCGCGCGGCGGGATCTTCGGCCTGACCCGCGACGCCGGTCTGCCCGAGATAGCCGCCGCCACCTTCGACGCCTGCGCGCTGCAGACGCGGGACCTCATCGAGGCGATGCGCGCCGACGCCCCCGCTGCGTTTGGCGAGGCGGCGCAACTTCGGATCGACGGCGGGATGGCGAAGAGCCCTTGGTTCTCGCAGCGGCTGGCCGATCTGACAGGACTATCGGTACGTCGCGCCAGTTATCAGGAGACCACGGCCCTGGGGGCGGCCCTTTTTGCCGCCGTCGGGGCCGGTCTCTACGCCTCGATTGAGGAAGCCGCCGAGGCCAGTCCAGCGGCCGAGACGTTGGCGCCGGCGATGGGCGAGCACGCCCGCGAAGCCGCCTACGCCCGCTGGCTGGACGCAGTGCCCCGCGTTCGACTTTAGTCGATCACCGGTTGCGGTGACATCGCTGTCATGGTCTCTAGCCCGCAATAAATATTAGCGGAGGCCGCCATGACCACTCGACGCGCCATGCTGGGCGCAGGTGTCGCCCTGATCACCGGGGCGCAAGGGTTCGCGGCCCAAGCGGCAAGCGCGGGCTATCCCAGGATCGGCCGCATCCGCCGCTTGTCGTCCGACCTGGATGCGGTTGTCGACGCGAACGCACCGATCGAGCAGCTGGCTGACGGGATCACCTGGGCCGAGGGACCGGCCTGGGTCGCTGACGGAAACTACCTGCTGTTCTCCGACGTGCCCGGCAACGTCATGCATCGGTGGGACGCCAAGGGTGGCAAGACCGACTTCCTGCGGCCCTCCGGCTATGATGGTCCGCCGACCAAGATCTTCCGCGAGGCCGGCACCAACGGCGCGATCATCAGCACGGCGGGGGCGCTGCTAGTCTGTGACTGCGGCAACCGCGCCGTCGCGCGGATCGATCTTGAGACCCGCAAGAAGACGCTGCTGGCCACCACCTTCAACGGCAAGAAGTTCAACAGTCCGAACGACCTGGTCGAGGTTCGTCACGGACCGCTGAAGGGTTCGCTCTATTTCACCGATCCGCCCTATGGCCTGGAAGGGATGGACGCCTCGCCGGCCAAGGAGCAGGCCTTCAATGGCGTCTACCTGCTGCGGCCGAACGGTGAGGTGGCTCTGGTTGACGGCTCCCTCAGCTTCCCTAACGGGGTGGGCCTGTCGCCCGACGGCCGGCGTCTTTACGTCGCCATTTCCGATCCCAAGCGTCCCGTGATCATGGCCTATGACCTGGGCGCCGATGGACTGCCGACGGCCTCACGGGTGTTCTTCGACGCCTCGGATCTGCTCAAGGCGGGCGGCCCTGGCCTGCCGGATGGGATGAAGATCGACACGGAGGGGCGGCTCTTCGCCAGCGGTCCAGGCGGCATCATGATCCTGACTCCGGACGCCAAACTGCTGGGCGTGATCGAGACCGGCTTCCCCGCCGCCAACTGCGTGTTCGGCGAAGACGGCCGGACCTTGTTCATCACGTCCAACAATGTCGTGGCGCGGGTGCGCACCAAGACGAAGGGTCTGGGACTTTAGTCATGGACACGATCAGCAAACGAACCCTCCTGAGCGCAGGCCTCGCGACTGGCGTGGCTGGCCTGCCCCTGAGCGCCTTCGCCGCCGAACCCGGACGCAAGCTGGGCTACGCGATCCTCGGCCTTGGCTACTACGCCACACGGATCATCATGCCGCGCTTCGCTGAGTGCGAGCACTCGCGTCTGGTCGCCCTGGTCAGCGGCACGCCCGACAAGCTGAAGACCTATGGCGAGCAGTACGGGATCCCCGAGACCCACCGCTACAGCTATGAGACCTTCGACCGGATCATCGACAATCCCGACGTCGACATCGTCTATGTGATCACGCCTAACAGTCTGCACCGCCCCTTCACCGAGCGGGCGGCCAGGGCCGGCAAGCACGTGATGTGCGAGAAGCCGATGGCCAATACGGTCGCCGACTGTGAGGCGATGATCGCCGCCTGCCGGAAGGCCGGCCGCAAGCTGATGATCGGCTATCGCAGCCGCTTCCAGGCCCACAACATCGAGGCGATAAAGCTGGTGCGGGACGGCGCTCTGGGACCGGTGCGTACGGTGGTCACCGACCACGGCTTCACGATCGGCGATCCCAAACAGTGGCGCCTGAACAAGGCCCTGGCCGGCGGCGGCAGCCTGATGGACATCGGCATCTACAGCCTGAACGCCGCCCGCTATCTCACCGGCGAAGAGCCCGTGGCGGTCAACGCCGTGGAATCCACGGACCGGTCCGACCCGCGTTTTGGTGAGGTCGAGGACATCATCAACTTCCAGCTCCTGTTCCCGTCGGGCGCCACGGCCAACTGCGTGTCGGCCTACAGCGTCAACTGCAACCGCTATCGGGTGAGCGGACCCAAGGGCTGGGTCGAGATCGATCCGGCGACCAGCTATCAGGGCCAGGCCATGCGGGCCCAGCTGGGCGGTCCGCCCGCGCCGCGTGAGCCCGCCCCGCAACCCAAAAATCAATTCTCGGCCCAGCTCGATCACCTGTCCGAGTGCATCCTGACCGGCCGCGAGCCGATCGTTGGCGGCGATGAGGGCCTGAAGGACCTTCGCGTGATCGAGGCGATCTATCGCGCCGCGCGCGAGGGGCGGACGGTCAAGCTGTGAGGGGGCTGCTTCTGATCGCCGCCCTGTTGGCCCCGACGGCGGCGCTGGCGCAGCAGCAGATCCCGCTGTGGCCCAACGGCGCGCCGGGGTTCGAGAGCCGAAAGGCGATCCCGGAACAGGCGGCCGACTACTGGGTCAAGAGCGTCAACAACCCCTCCATCACCGCCTATCTGCCGCCCAAGGAGACCGCCACCGGCGCCGCTCTGGTCGTGCTTCCGGGCGGCGGGCATCGGATCCTGGTCATAAACTCCGAAGGCGCAGACGTGGCCAAGGTGATGAACCCCAAGGGCGTGGCGGTCTTTGTGGTGAAGTATCGTCTCTTTCGCGAGGAGGGCTCGCCCTACACGATCGATCACGCCCGCCAGGACGCCGTCCGCGCGGTGCGCTATGTCCGCGCGCACGCCGGCGAGTTCGGCGTCGATCCCCAGCGGATCGGCCTGATGGGCTTCTCCGCCGGCGGCGAGGCGGTCAACCTCGCCGTCTATCAGGGGGCTGCGCAGGACCCCAAGGTCGACGCCGTCGATGCGACCAGCGCTCGCCCGGACTTCCAGGTGCTGGTCTATCCTGGACCCTTGGGCGTGCCCGACTCCGTTCCGTCCGATACGCCCCCAGCCTTCATCGTGGCCGCGAACGATGACGAATGCTGCTCGGCGCCGCCGGTGGCGCTGCTGAACAAGTTCCGGGCCGCCAAGGTCCCGGTGGAGTTCCACCTGTTCCAGTCGGGCGGTCATGCGTTCAACATGGGCCTGCGCAGCCAGAAGGCCGCGCTCAAGGCATGGCCGGATCGGCTTTTCGACTGGCTCGCGGATAACGGCTGGCTAAGACCGGCTAGCTGACCAGGGCCGCTTCGGTGGCGCGGACCAGGCCGTCGATCACGCCCGGCTCGGTCGAGGCGTGGCCAGCGTCCCAGACGATGTCGAACCGCGCCTCGGGCCAGGCCTTGTGTAGCCGCCAGGCGCTGTCCAGGGGCGTCACCACATCGAACCGACCCTGGACGATCCAGCCGGGGATGTCGCGAATCCGGTCGATGTTCTTGAGGATCCAGTCGTCTTCGTCGAAGAAGCCCTTGTGGGTGAAGAAGTGGCTCTCGATCCGCGCGAAGGCGATCGCGAAGTCCTCTTCGTTGAATTTGGCGGGGCGAGCTTCTGGGCCCCTGAGCGAGATGGTGTCGCCCTCCCACTGGCTCCAGGCGGCGGCGGCTTCCAGTTGCACGCGGCGGTCCGGCGCGACCAAGCGCCGATGATAGGCGGCCATCAGGTCGCCGCGCTCGTCCTCAGGGATAGGGGCCAGGAACCGCTCCCAGGCGTCGGGGAACAGCATCGAAGCGCCGTCCTGGTAGAACCAGCGCAACTCCTTCTGCGTCAGCAGGAAGATGCCGCGCAGGACGAGTCCCTCGACGCGGTCCGGATGCTTGATGGCGTAGGCGAGCGCCAGGGTCGAGCCCCAGGACCCGCCGAACACCGTCCACTTCTCGACACCCAGGTGCTTCCGCAGGCGCTCGATATCCTCGATCAGGCTCCAGGTGGTGTTGTCGTCCAGGCTGGCGTTAGGGCGGGAACGACCGCAGCCGCGCTGGTCGAACAGGGCCATGCGCCATTTGGCCGGATCGAAGAAGCGTCGCATGGTCGGATTGACCGCGCCGCCTGGACCCCCGTGCAGGATCACGCAGGGTTTGCCGCGCGGATTGCCGCATTCCTCGTAGTAGATCTCATGAGGACCGCCCGTCGGCATCCAGCCGAACGAAAACGGCTCGACCTCGCGAAAGAGGCCGCGGCGACCGACGGAACTCATGGCGGTTGCGGAAGCGTAACGATCCATGGCCGGAGTCTAGCGCGTTCGGCGCGGGGTTGTGAACGACGGATCGCGCCGGGTTCATGCCTTTCGTCGGCTTCTGTATGCTAAGCGCATGACTCAGATCGCGCCCGAAGATTATTCCGACGACGAGTTGCTGGCGATGCTGAAGCCGGTCCAACTGGCGGAACTGAACCGCCAGATCGGCGAGATGTTTGGAGCCGAGGGCGTAGACCGGGTCGAAGCCCTTTTCGCCATGGCCAACGTCTACTCCATGCGCGCGGCAGAACGCGACGAGACCTCGGCCTTGGCCATGCTGCAGCTGGCCGCCGCCATGCGCCGCCGCGCCCAGGCGATGGTCGACGCCCGTCGCTGAGCTACAACGGGAAGCGGCGGTCCAGCCAGCCGAGGATCGCGGCGTTCACCTCTGCCGGCTTCTCCTGCTGCGTCCAGTGACCGCTGCCTTCGATCAGCACCTTCTCAAGGTCGCTGATCTGGTCGCCCATGCGATCGGCCATGGCCGGCGGCAGGACGACGTCCAGCTCGGCCATGATCATCAGGCAGGGTATGCCGTCGACCCGGCGCGGCAGATGCTCTGAGCGCTCCCAGTTGCGCGTAAAGTTGCGGTACCAGTTGATGCCGCCGGTGAAGCCGGTGCGCTGGAACGCCTCGACGAAGAAAGCCAGCTCGTCAGGCGTCAGGAACTGGTTGTCGTCCGAAGACGGCTCATAGTGGGCGAGGGCGGTCTGCAGGGCCAGGCTGCGGCGCTCGGCCGGCTGGGCCAGGAAGTCTTCCTGCGTGCCCTTCGGCTTGCGCATGAAATAGCGAATGGTCTTCTCCACATCCGCGCCCAGCTGTGCGTCTGCGACGCCGGGCTTCTGGAAGTGGACGATGTACATGTCGTCGCCATAGGCGTTGCGGTACATCTGGATGGGGTCCAGCGGCAGGCGCGGGAAAAACGGCGTGTTGAGCCCGATGATCCCGGCCACCCGCTCGGGATGCATCAGCGGCAGCTGCCACACGACGATGCCGCCCCAGTCGTGACCGACGAAGATCGCTTTCTCTACGCCTAGGTGGTCGAGCAGGCCGACCAGGTCACCTGTCAAATGCTCCATGTCATAGGCCTCGACCGCCTCGGGACCTGGGGTCAGCCCATAGCCGCGCTGGTCGGGCGCGATGACCCAGCGACCGGCGGCGGCCAGGGCCGCGATCTGATGGCGCCACGAGAACGCCAGCTCCGGGAAGCCGTGGCAGAAGACGATCGGCACGCCCTGGCGCGGCCCGGCCTCGTAATAGGCCATGCGGATGCCGTTCACCTCGGCGAACTGCGGCGCGGGAAGACGAGGGGCCTGCGGCAGGGTGTCTGTCATGAGCGCTCAATCTCCCGCGATTGTTATGTGATTGGCGATAAGCTGCTGCGCGCGCGCCGGCCCGGCAAGCGCCATTTCAGGTTTCCGTCGCGGGAAACGCGCGTAAAAGGGCGCGCATGACGAACGCCAGCCCGCCGCCCGCCCACGTTCCGTGGCGACTTGTCCTGCTTCTCGGCGCGCTGACGGCCTTCGCGCCGATGTCGATCGACATGTATCTGTCGAGCCTGCCGTCGATCGGCCGGACCCTGAACGCGGCTCCGGACGAGACCCAGGCGACCCTGGCGGCTTTCTTCGCCGGCATGGCGATCGGCCAGGTGTTCTACGGACCGGCCTCGGACCGCTTTGGACGTCGGCCGCCGCTGTTGATCGGGATTGCACTGTTCGTCGCCGCCTCGATCATCTGCGCGCTCGCGCCCAATATCGAGACCCTGATCGCCGCACGGTTCGCTCAGGCGCTGGGAGGCTGCGCCGGTCCGGTGATTGCGCGGGCGGTGGTGCGTGACCGCTTCAGCCACACCGACACCGCCCGCGTATTGTCGCTGATGACCCTGATCATGGGACTGGCGCCGGTGCTGGCCCCGCAACTCGGGGGCGTCGTTCAGTTCGTGGCGGGCTGGCGCGGGGTGTTCTGGAGCTTGGCCCTGTTCGGCGTGATGATCGCCGCCTGGGTGGTGCTGAGCTTGACGGAGTCCCGCTCTGCGGCGACCGAGGCGCAGGCGCGGAGCGAAAACCCGCTGAGGGCCTATGTCGCGCTGTTCGGGATGCGTCGGCTGATGGGCTATGCGCTGGTGGGAGCGCTGAACGGCGCGGTGCTATTCACCTACATCTCGGGCGCGCCGGACCTGGTGATGGGGACCTATGGCCACACACCTCTGGTGTTCAATCTGGTGTTCGCCTTCAACGCTGTCGGCATCATCGGCGCCAGCCAGGTCAATCGCTGGCTGCTGCGGCGATCAACGCCCGATCAGGTTCTGGCGCGCGCCAGCATCGCCTCGATTGTCGCGGCGCTGCTGCTGACCCTGGCGGCCTGGACGGGCTGGGGCGGGCAATGGACGGTGCTGCCGCTGCTGTTCGCCGCCCTGTCGATCTATGGCCTGATGGGCGGCAACACCATGGCTGGCGCGCTGAGCGTCGATCCCCAGCGCGCCGGCTCGATCTCGGCGCTGATGGGCTCGGCGTCGTTCGGCGCGGGCGCGCTAGCCTCATGGGCGGGCGCAGCGCTGCATGACGGGACGCCTCGCCCGGTGGCCGGCGTGATGTTCGCCTGTTTGGTCGGCTCCGCTCTGGCGATCTTCCTGCTGGCCCTGCCGGGCGCGAAGAAGGTTCAGGCCTGAGGCAGGTTGAAGCCGCGCCAGGCCATCAGCGCCCAGCCAGCCATGAACGACAGCCCGCCCAGGGGCGTGATCGCGCCCAGGATGCGCGGCGCGCCCAGCGCCATGGCGTAAAGCGATCCCGAGAACAGCAGGATCCCAACGAAGAACAGCGCCGTCACGAGGCCCATGCTCTTGGCGCCAACCTTGTGCAGCGTGAACGCGGCGAAGACGGCCAGGGCATGGATCATCTGGTACTGGGCGCCGGTCTTCAGCCATTCGACGGCTTTCCAGCCTTCGATCCCATGCGCGGCGAAGGCGCCGAACGCCACGGCCAGAAGGCCGTTGGCGGCCGCCAGGCCTGTCCAGGTCCGGGGTGTCCACCCTTCCATCGCCTTTACGCTCCGTCACCGTTGCAATCGTTCGTCGCGACCTTAACGTCGTTCACCTGCTCGTAAAGCCGGCCCGTCAGAGCGTCGGCGCGAACAGGGGAGGGACGGCATGGCGCTCACCTGGGGCGACGATTATCCGATCCATCAGACGCCCGAGCCGGTGGCCTACGCCGGCACGGATCGGAACTTCTATGATCGCTATTTTTTCAACGGCTACGCGCCCGAGGGCGACGGGGGCGACCTGTTCTTCGCCGCCGCGTTCGGCGTCTATCCCCACCTGAACATCGCCGACGCCTCGTTCTGCGTGATGAAGGACGGCAGGCAGGTCAATCTTCACGCCAGCCGCTGGCTTGGCATGGAGCGCATGGACCTGCGCGTCGGCCCGATCGCGATCGAGGTTCTGCAGCCCCTGCAACGGCTGAAGCTGGTCGTGCAAGCGCCCGAGCAGGGCGTGGCCGCCGAGATCGTCTTCGAGGGACGCGCCTTCCCGATCGAGGAGCCGCGCTTCATCCGCCGAAATGGGCCCCGCGCCTTCATGGACTATACGCGTCTCACGCAGAACGGTCGCTACAGCGGCTGGGTCGAGGTGGATGGCCTCCGCACCGTCGTCGACGGCTTTGTCGGCACCCGTGACCGCTCGTGGGGCGTGCGGCCGGTCGGCGCGCGCGACCCGCAAGAGCCGGTCCCGCCGACGCCGCCGCAGTTCTTCTGGCTGTGGAGTCCGTGCAATTTCGCCGACGGCAGCTTCTTCTTCCACACCAATGACGACGAGCTGGGCCGGCCCTGGAACCGGCGCGCGGTGTGGCTGGAGGACGGCGGCCGCGAGGAGACGTTCGGCGGCTTTGCGGAGTCCTCCTGCGCCATCCGCTGGAAGAGCGCGACGCGGCACGCCGCCTCGGCGAGTCTGGACCTGGGCGAGGGTGGTTCGGTCTCTATCGAACCACAGACCGAGTTCTTCATGCTGGGCCTTGGCTACACTCACCCGACCTGGGGTCATGGCCATAACCAGGGCGAATTGAAGGTCGAGCGGGAAGACTTCGTTCTGGCGGACATCGACCGTCGCCTGCCGCACCACCTGCATGTGCAGGCGCTGAGCCGCGTGACCTATGTCGATGGGCAAGGGCGGTCGCGGGTTGGCCGGGGCGTCTTCGAGCAGTTGGCGATCGGACCGCACGCGCCGTCCGGCTTCGCCTCGATCCTGGATCTGGCCCCATGAGCCTGACCGAGCGCCTCGAGGCCTATCTGTCACGGATCTGGTCGACCTCCGTGACAGTGTCGGACCTCTCACGCATTCCCGGCGGCGCCAGTCGCGAGACCTATCGCTTCTCAGCCTTGGCGGAGGGCCGGACGCGGCCGCTGATCCTGCGCCGGGACCCGCCGGGCAGCCTGATCGAAACGGATCGGAACCTGGAGTACCTGGCGTTCGAGTCCTTCTACGACCGTCTGCCCATCCCGCGTCCTGTCGCGATGGAGCCCGAGGGCGCGGAGCTGGAGCGGCCGTTCTTCATCATGGAGCGCGTCGAGGGTGGCGCGGCCGCTTCTCCCTTCACGGTCGTTCCCTATGGCGAGCACGCTCGGACGATCGGCGAGCAGTTCTTCCGGATCCTCGGAACCATCGCCGCAGCCGATCCGACGACCTTGCCGCTGGCCAAGGCGGCCGAGCGCCCCGCGCCCGAGGACTGTTGGTGGATTGCACTCGACCACTGGACCAAGGTAATTGAGGACGACCAGCAACATCCCCAGCCGATCGTCTGGGCGGCGATCCGCGCCCTGCGGCGTCGTCCGCCGCCGCCGGCCCAGGCCGTTCGCGTGGTCCATGGCGACTATCGCACCGGCAACTTTCTGCACGACGGCGCGGGCAGGGTTCTCGCGATCCTGGATTGGGAAATGGTTCACCTCGGCGATCCGCTGGAGGACCTGGGCTGGGCCATGGATCCTCTGTGGGGGCACTTCGAGGCCGACAAGGTGGGCGGCATGCTGCCGGGCGACGAGGCCCTGGCCCTCTGGAAGGAAGCCAGCGGCCTTGAAGTCGACGAGACGGCGCTGGCCTGGTGGTCGCTGTTCAACGCCGTGAAGGGCCAGGCGATCTGGACCTCGGCGGCCAAGGAGTACCGCGACGGCGGGTTTAAGGATCCGGTCCTGGCGATCTCTGGCTGGTACACCGCCCGCCGCCACGATCAGATCCTGGCCGAGATGCTGCTGCGCCTGGAGGGGCTGTCATGACGCCGAGCGTGCCCGATATCCTGGTCGGCAACTTCTTGTGCATGGCCGAGCCTGGACCGCCCGAACAGCAGGGCGAGTTCATGGCCGGCAAGGTCGCGGTGGTGGCGCTGTTGTCGCTGCTGGCCGCGCAGGAGGCCGAACGCGGCGCCGCAGCGCGAGTCACCGAGAACGCCGCCATCCGCGAGATCCTGCTCGAGGCCGCTGCGGACTATGGCTTGCATGGCGGTTGGCCGGCCGACCCCGTCGAGCTGACGATCAGCGGGCTGGACCGCGTGAACGCTACGCTACGCCAGGCGCTGATCAGCCTGCATGAAGCCGTAGAGGCGCGCGGCGACACCGGTCGCCACGCCAGTATCCTGCGCCTCTATGCACGCATGGCCGAGCTTCGACGACTCGACCTGCCGCCGCTGCCGGGGCGCTAAAGCCCCGTCAGCGGTGCTTGTTATGCTGGGTGACTTCGTCCGGCTTGATGTCGATCGGGTCCGGGACGGCCGCGTTGTAGGCCGGCGTCTGGTTCAGATCCATCACGACGCTGCGATGGCCCGTCCAGATCATGTGCACGGCCACATAGAGCACGATGGCCAGGCCGACAAAGCCGATCCAGCGGTGCTTGTGCAGCAGGTTGGCGATGGCGGTGGCGGCCACGCCCATCAGGATGATCGACAGCAGCAGGCCGAAGATCAGGATGCTGGGATGCTCGCGCGCGGCGCCGGCGACGGCCAGGACGTTGTCCAGCGACATCGAGACGTCGGCGATCAGCACCTGCAGGAACGCGGCCTTGAAGGTCTTGGCCGGACGGGCGCGCGGCTCGGTGCTGGGATCATCGTCGATCATGGCCATGGCGTCGGCCTCGTCGTGCGTCGTCTGCTCGCGCAGCTCCCGCCACATCTTCCAGCAGACCCACAGCAGCAGGAAGCCGCCGGCCAGCAACAGGCCCACCACGCCCAGCAGCCAGGTGGTGATCAGGGCGAAGGTGATGCGCAGGACGACGGCCGCGCCCAGTCCGTAGAGGATAACCTTCTTGCGGTCCTTGGCCGGCAGGCCGCCGGCGGCCAGGCCCACGGCCACGGCGTTGTCGCCCGCCAGGACGAGGTCGATCATCAGAACTTGCAGCAGGGCGGTGAGCGGGCCTTGGAAGGCGCCGAACTGGGCGATCAGAGCGTCGAACATGGCCTCTCAATGCTTTGGCGCGGGTGACGATGCAAGGCGCAAACGCCTTTTCGCGCAGGATGCGAAAAGAAAGAGCCCCGGATCTGTGGATCCGGGGCTCTTGGTTCTGGGCGCGCTCGAACTAGTGGTGTGCGTGCTCGGGTTCCTTGTGGTGGGCGTCATGGTGACCGTGGCCATGATCGTCATGATGCCCGTGGTCATCATGACCGTGAGCGCCATGGCCATGCGCGTCATGGCCATGATCATCCTGCCCGTGATCGTCATGGCCGTGGCCGTGAGCATCGCCATGGCCGTGACCATGATCGTCGCCATGGCTGGTCGGGGTCACATGCGCCGTGTGCTCGGCATGGGCGTGATGAGCGCCATGGTCGTGGCCGTGGGCATGGTCGTCGTGGCCATGCGCGTGGTCATCGTGACCATGCCCGTGATCGCCGTGGCCGTGGTCGTCGTGACCATGGCCGTGATCATCGTGGCCGTGCGCCGCGTCGTGACCGTGGTGATCGTTGTGGCTGGCCGACGCCGCCGCCACCATGGGGTTCACGTACGAGACGTGCTCCGCAGGCGCGTGGGGCTCAGGGTGAGCGTGGGCATGGAGATCAGCGCCGTGCCCGTGATCACCATGCCCGTGGGCGTCGTGACCATGGTCGTCATGACCGTGGCCGTGATCGTCATGGCCGTGATGGTCGTCGTGGCCATGCCCGTGGTCGTCATGACGCGCCACGGCCGAACCCGCGACGGCGCCGACCGCCGCGCCGCCTGCAGCGGCGAGGAAGGGGTTGACGTGCGAGACGTGCGTGCTGGCCGGCGGCGTATCGAATTCCATCTCGTTACGGCCGTAGTCCGTCAGCGTGCGGTACTTGCGCTGGCTCTCCGCCTTGCGTCGCGAGGCCGAGACGCTGCGCGACACGCCGACCAGAATGATCAGCGCCAGAAGCACCAGAGCCGCGCCCAGCAGGGTCTTGATCGGCGTCGGACCAAGGCCCGGCAGCGAGATCGAGCCGTTCAGAGCCCCCAGATCCAGCTTGTCCATGCCCTTCTTGGCGGTTTCCGGCAGCGCCGCGACGCGCTTGCTGATCTCGCCAAGCGAGAAGCCCTGCGGTTCCTTGGCGCCGGTCATCTCGACGCCAAACTCCGACTTCAGTTCGCCCTTGGCCTCCTGACCCGGTTTGACCTGCCAGGCGAAAGTCGTGGCTTCGCCCGGCTTGACGACGGCGGTTTGACGGCCGTTCGGCGTGATCTCATAGCCTTCGCCCTGCAGTTCGGCGTAGGCGCTGGTCTTCTTGGCCGCCTTGGTCAGACCAAGCTTGGCGGCTTCTTTCTGGATCATTTCGCCCAGAGTCGCGGGCAGCGAGAGCGTGACCTGGCCCGGTTGACCCTTACCGAGGCTTTCCGCCGTGGCCAGCACCGCGCCATTGGTGGCGGCCGGGGCCACGGCGGCTTGCAGTTGTTCGAGCTTGGTCACGGGCTTGGTCGGAGCGGGCGCGGCGACCGGCGCGGCGGCGGCGACCACGGGCGGCTTGGCCAGCGGCGCCGTCGGTTGGGCGGGCTGAGCCGCCTTGATCGGCGCCGGAGCCGGCGCGACCGTCTTCGGCGTCACGGGCTTCACGACGGCCACCGTCGCGGGCTTGGCGACCGGCTTGGCCGGAGCGGCCGCGCCATGCGTCTGCATCGTCGCGTGGACCCGACGGGGCGTCGCCGAGGCGGCGTGGCTTGAGACCTTTGGGTTCGGGATCGGACGCATGGCCGTGACCAGCGTTCCGTCCGGCCGACGCCAGGTCTTCAGATGAGAATTGTGAGCCGGCGCCGGGGGGCGCGTCGAATCCGCTTGAGCCTGGGCCTGGGCTTGCGTCGAGGCGGCTGCGGTCGGACCGCCCAGCAGCCCATCCTGGGCCTGGCCAGCGTGGGGCGGCGGCGGCGCGCCCATCAGCTCCGGCGGCGCGGCGGCGCTCTGTTGACCGCTGGGCGGCGGCGCGGAGGCGACCGGGTCGCCAGCGCTACAGCCCGCGAGCGCCAGAACGCCGGCCGCGGCGGTCGCCAAGGCGGCCAAGCGTGTATTACGTCCAAACATCGGGTCCCCCGATCCCATGTCAGATTCCTCCGCAGAGCAGCGCTCGCGGACCACTGTTCACGAGAGAAGCACGAGCTTGCGACGAAATCAAAACGGTTAAGAGAGATTCACGAAACGATTTCGTCCACCGCGCGAACTTTCGAGGCCTCGTAGAGTGCGATCGCGGCGGCGGCGGAAACATTCAGGCTCTCAAAACCGCCGGGCATCGGGATTTTGCCCAAGGCGTCGCAGTGCTCGGCGACGAGGCGGCGAACCCCTTCGCCTTCCGAACCCAAAACGAGCACTGTCGGCTGGGCGTCGAGCACAGCCTCCAGGCTCTCCTCGGCCTCGCCGGCCAGGGCCACGGCGCGCCAGCCGAGATCGGCCAGCTCCTCAAGGGCGCGGGATAGATTGACCACGCGCGCGTAGGAGACCTTGTCCACGGCGCCGACAGCGGTCTTGGCCAGCACGCCGGAAAGCGCTGGCGCGTGGCGATCCTGCAGGATGACGCCCTTGGCCCCGAACGCGGCCGCCGAGCGGAAGATCGCGCCGATGTTCTGCGGATCGGTGATCTGGTCGAGCATGACCAGGAACCCCTTCGCCGGCGCGCCGAGCTCGGCGATCGTCAGCGCCTCGGGCTCGTCGATCTTCAGCGCCAGGCCCTGATGCACGGCGCCGGGCGGCAACTGCCTGGCGATGTCCTGGCTCTCCATGACCTGCAGGCACGCCAGCTTCTGAAGATGCGGCGCGAGTCGCTTGGCCCGGTCAGGCGTCGCCAGAAGGCGCTTTGGAGCAGGGCGTCGGGGGTTGGAAAGCGCGGCTTCGACGGCGTGAGTCCCCCAAATCCAGTCCTTGGCGTCGCCTTGGCCTCTGGAAAAGTCGTTCTGTTTCCGTGGCTTGGAACGAAAATCGCGTCCTTTGGCAGAAGGGGCTTTCCGGTCGTTGCGTTCGGAATGAGAGGACACTATAAGACGCGCTCCGATTTGGGGCCCCGAGGGCTTCTCGGCCAGCCGGCGCTGCTCTTAGCATCGTCCGGCGACGGTCCAAGAAGCTTTTGTTTCGCATCGGCGTTTGACGGCTTGCCGTCGCTCGTCGAAGCGGATAAAGGCCGCCGGCTTCGGAACTCCATCGCGTGCTTGGGGGAATGTCCCGAGTGGCAAAGGGGGGGGACTGTAAATCCCCTGGCGTAAGCCTTCGTAGGTTCGAGTCCTACTTCCCCCACCATGCGCGCGATGAGTTCCGGAAGGCAGCGCCCTTGAAAGACAGGGGGCGTCCCAGAGCCGAAAGACCGGGAGCCAATCGCGACCCCGCTAGCCCCTGAGGGTGATTGGGCGGGTATAGCACAATGGTAGTGCAGCAGCCTTCCAAGCTGAGGATGCGGGTTCGATTCCCGCTACCCGCTCCAGCTCCCTAACGAGTTATTCCCAACAACCCAGCCGCCGGCGCGAAGGTAGAGACGATGGCCAAGGAAAAGTTCGAACGCACTAAGCCGCACTGCAACATCGGCACCATTGGTCACGTTGACCATGGCAAGACGACGCTGACGGCCGCGATCACGATCACGCTGGCGAAGTCGGGCGGCGCGACCGCCAAGAACTACGCCGACATCGACGCTGCGCCGGAAGAAAAGGCCCGCGGCATCACGATCAACACCGCGCACGTGGAATATGAGACGGCCAACCGTCACTACGCCCACGTCGACTGCCCCGGCCACGCCGACTACGTGAAGAACATGATCACGGGCGCGGCGCAGATGGACGGCGCGATCCTGGTGGTGTCGGCCGCTGACGGTCCGATGCCGCAGACCCGCGAGCACATCCTGCTGGCCCGTCAGGTCGGCGTTCCGGCGCTGGTCGTGTTCATGAACAAGGTCGACATGGTCGACGACGAAGAGCTGCTCGAGCTCGTCGAAATGGAAGTTCGTGAGCTGCTGTCGTCGTACCAGTTCCCGGGCGATGACATTCCGATCACCAAGGGTTCGGCCCTGGCCGCGGTCGAAGGCCGTGACCCGAAGATCGGTGAAGAAGCGATCCTGGCGCTGATGGCTTCGGTCGACGCCTACATCCCGCAGCCGGAACGTCCGGTCGACATGCCGTTCCTGATGCCGGTCGAAGACGTGTTCTCGATCTCGGGCCGCGGCACCGTGGTGACCGGTCGCGTCGAGCGCGGCATCGTGAAGGTGGGTGAAGAAGTCGAAATCGTCGGCATCCGTCCGATCCAGAAGACGACCTGCACGGGCGTTGAAATGTTCCGCAAGCTGCTGGACCAAGGTCAAGCGGGCGACAACGTGGGCGTGCTGCTGCGCGGCACCAAGCGTGAAGACGTCGAGCGCGGCCAAGTGCTGTGCAAGCCGGGTTCGATCACGCCGCACACCAAGTTCGTGGCCGAAGCCTACATCCTGACCAAGGAAGAAGGCGGCCGTCACACCCCGTTCTTCACCAACTACCGTCCGCAGTTCTACTTCCGCACGACGGACGTGACGGGCATCATCAAGCTGCGCGAAGGCGTGGAAATGATCATGCCGGGCGACAACGCCGAGCTGGACGTCGAGCTGATCACCCCGATCGCCATGGAAGAGAAGCTGCGCTTCGCCATCCGTGAAGGCGGCCGCACCGTCGGCGCCGGCGTCGTCGCCAAGATCGTCGAGTAATCGACCGATCCTCAGCACACGCTGAACTGATCTAAGCGAAGGCCCCGGAGAGCGATCTCCGGGGCCTTTTGCTTGGGGCGAAAAGCGGGGAAGGTGGCTGGATGGCGATGATCACCGACCCTGACGACTACTTCCTCCAAGGCTGCGGTCGCTGCGCGCGGTTCGCGACCGCCGATTGCTCGACCCGCCCCTGGATCGATGGCCTCAACGCCCTGCGCCGGCTTTGCCGGGATATGGGCCTGGCGGAGACGGCCAAGTGGGCCCATCCCTGCTACATGCACGCGGGTCGCAACATCGCGCTGCTGGGCGCGTTCCGGAGCGACTTCCTGATCAGCTTCCTGAATGCGGGTCTCCTGGTCGACAGCGCGGGCGTCTTGATGGCCCCGGGTCCTAACAGCCAGACCCCAAGCGTCATCCGCTTCACGACGGTCGCGCAGGTCGAGGCTCTTGAACCCACGATCCGCGCGTATCTGCGTCAGCTGATGGATCACGCCGAAGCGGGGACGAAGCCGCCCATGGTGGCGCGCGAGATCGGCATGCCTGACGAGCTTGTCGAAGCGCTGGACGCTGACCCTGTCCTGGCCGAGGCGTTTCACGCGCTGACGCCCGGACGGCAGAGGAGCTATCTGTTCGCTTTGAACCAGGCCAAGCACGCTGCGACACGGATTGCCCGGATCGAGAAGTTTCGCGATCGGATCATCGCCGGCAAGGGCGCCCAGGAACGCTGAGGCTGGTCACAGCGAGTTTCGCGCCCAAGCAGAGGGAACACCAAACGCCACCCTCTCCCAGCGGGAGAGGGCCGGGGAGAGGGAGTGGGGCCTTGGCCGGAGCGCCGGCAGGGCGGCGGCTTTGAAACCCCTCTCCCGACCGCTTCGCGGCCACCCTCTCCCTCTGGGAGAGGGAGCTCGGCGCCCTGAGCGCTCGGAATTGGCGGGGCTGATCCCAACGAAATCAACGCCTTGTCACTTTTACGCGCCAACTTATCCCCGGCGTCAAAACCCGCTCCATACTCAATGCATCCCCGTCGCGGGGGAGGGCGTATGGATCCGGCCCAATACGGCGGCGGGGCTAGGTTGAGCGGGGCCGCGTGGTCTCGAAGCGGTTTCGACCGGGGTCTGTTCGTTGGATAGATCCGGGATCCCGGAAGGAACCGTAGAGAGGCGAGCGCGGAGCGACAGGGCGGTGATCGTACAAGCCGCCTATCGTGGATCGTCGGGCTGGACACGGATGTAGCCGCTCCAGTTGATCCGCGCCCGTCCGGGGGCTCCTGGGGTCCCGAGCTGAAAGACGCTCACGCCCCCCATCCTCACGGGCAAGAACAACCTGGCGGAGCGGAAGCGCGAGCCGAAACGCAAAACACATTCACGGTCTCCGGGTTCGCCCGGCCGCTCCGTCGCCTCCCCAGCACCTTCAGCGGTCATGCCGCGTGAAGCGGCGGACGCGCGCCTGCTCGGCTGTCGCCACGGCCGCTGTACCGCCCGACGCCGTCGGAGTAGGCTCCCGTCATGTCGCGTTCCGCCGTCGATCCCCGTTCCGCCCTGCAGTGGCGCGCCGATCAGGCCGCCCGGCCCATCGAGCGGATCACCCCTCAAGAGATCGCCGTCGGCCTGTCGTTCGATGGCCGGCCGCACACGGTGCTGATGGCCACGCCGGAGGATCTTGAGGACCTGGCGCGCGGCTTTGTCGTCACCGAAGCGGTGGCCGCCGCCCAGGACATCGCCGCGATCGACATTCGCACCGAGGAGCAGGGCGTCCTGGTCGATGTTCGCTTCCGCCCCGGGGCGGGCCCTCGGAAGGCTCGGCCGCGCAATCTGGAGGGCCGCTCCAGCTGCGGCCTGTGCGGGGTCGAGCGCCTGGCCGACGCCGTGCGGCCTCTGCCGGTGCTGGCGGCTTCGGAAACGGTCCTGGCGCACGCGGTCATCCCCCGCGCTCTGGAGAGGCTGGAAGCAGAGCAGGCTCTCGGCCGCCTGACCCGCGCCACCCATGCGGCGGCTTTCTTTTCCCCGGACGGCGATCTGGTGCTGTTGCGCGAGGACGTCGGCCGCCACAACGCGCTGGACAAGCTGGCCGGCGGACTGCTGCGCGAGGAGCGTGAGCCGGCGGCGGGCTTCGTCGTGGTGACCAGCCGCTGCTCGTTCGAGATGGTCGAGAAGACCGTGCGCCTGGGCTGTCCGATCCTGGTGGCGGTATCGGCGCCGACCGCCCTGGCGATCGATCGCGCCCAAGCGGCGAACCTGACCCTGGTGGCCCTGGCGCGCGCCGATGGTCACGCGGTGTTTGCGGGCGCCGAGCGCCTGACCGATCGGATGATGGAGCCGGCCTGATGGCGGACGAGAAGATTCCCGGCGTCCGCCCCTATGACGCCCCCGCCGGCGGCTGGGGCGCCCTGAAGGCGGTGGCCGGCGCGCTGTCGGATCAGGAGACGATGATCGAAGGCGGCAAGACCCTGCTGCGGGCCAACCAGCCCGAGGGTTTCGACTGTCCGGGCTGCGCCTGGCCCGACCCCAAGCACACCTCGTCGTTCGAGTTCTGCGAGAACGGCGCCAAGGCTGTGGCCTGGGAGGCGACGACCAAGCGCGCCACGCCCGAGGTGTTCGCCCGCCACACCGTCAGCGAGCTGCTGACCTGGAGCGACCACCAAATCGAGGATCTGGGCCGGCTGACCGAGCCGATGGCCTATGACCCGGCCGACGACCGCTACAAGGCGATCTCTTGGGACGAGGCTTTCTCGCAAGCCGGCGCGGCGCTGAAGGCCCTGCGTGACCCGAACCAGGCCGAGTTCTACGCCTCGGGTCGCGCGTCGAACGAGGCGGCGTTCCTGTACCAGCTTCTGGGCCGACGGTTCGGCACCAACAACTTCCCCGACTGCTCGAACATGTGCCACGAGCCCACCAGCGTGGGCCTGCCGGACTCGATCGGTCTGGGCAAGGGCTCGGTGACGCTGGAGGATTTCGACCACGCCGACCTGATCCTGTGCTTCGGCCACAATCCGGGGACCAATCATCCGCGAATGATGGCGACCCTGCGCGAGGCCAGCCGGCGCGGCGCGACGATCCTGGCCTTCAACCCCCTCAAGGAGCGGTCGCTGGAGCGGTTCGCCTCGCCGCAGGATCCCGTCGAGATGGCGACACTGGGCTCGACGCCGATCGCCTCGGCCTACTATCAGGTGACCATCGGCGGCGACGCCATGCTGGTCCAAGGCATGATGAAGGCCCTGCTGGCCATGGAGGCTCTGGAAGGCGGCGTCCTCGACCACGCCTTCATCGCCGAGCACACGACCGGCTTTGCGGCGCTGGCGGCGCAGCTTGAGGCCCTGGACTGGTCGGTGATTGAGGCGGGCAGCGGCCTGTCGCGCGCCCGGATCGAGGAGGCCGCCGCCGTCTACGCCAAGGCCAAGGCCGCGATCCTTTGCTACGGCATGGGCCTGACCCAGCATCGCGACAGCTCCGGGACCGTGCAGCAGCTGGTCAACCTGCTGCTGCTGAAGGGCAATATCGGACGCCCGGGTGCGGGGATCTGTCCGTTACGCGGCCATTCGAACGTTCAGGGCGCGCGCACGGTCGGGGTCTGGGAGAAGCCGCCGGCCGCGCTCTTGGACTCGATCCGCGACGTCTTCGGCTTCGAACCGCCGCGTGAGCATGGGCACACCGTGGTCGAGGCCATCGCCGCCATGGAGCAGGGCAGGGCCAAGGTGTTCGTGGGCTTGGGCGGCAATTTCGCCGTGGCCGCGCCCGATCCGACCCGCACCTTCGCGGCCATGCGCAAGCTCGACATGGCCGTGCATGTCGCGACCAAGCCGAACCGCTCGCACCTGCTGGTCGGCAAGGCGGCCCTGCTGCTGCCGTGCCTGGGCCGCACCGAGATGGACGTACGCGGCGGGGTCCGTCAGGCGGTGACGGTCGAGGACTCCATGTCCATGGTCCATGCCTCGCGTGGTCTCAATGCGCCGGCGTCCGAGCACCTGCTGTCAGAGCCGGCGATCGTTACGGGGCTGGCTCAAGCCGTCTTTGGCCAGGACCCCTTGATCGACTGGGCCGGGCTGGCGAACGACTATGACGCTGTTCGTGAGCTGATCGCTCGCGTCTTCCCGTCGGCCTTTACGGACTACAATGACAAGGTTCGTGTTCCGGGCGGCTTCCGGCTGCCGGTCGGGCCGTCCGACCGCATATGGCGGACCGCCAGTGGCAAGGCCAACTTCCTGGTCTTCGATCCCAAGGGCGGGGATCCGCGACGGGGCGATCCCGATGTGCTGCTGCTGACCACCCTGCGCAGCCATGACCAGTACAACACTACCGTCTATGGCCAGGACGACCGCTATCGCGGCGTGTTTGGCCGTCGCGACGTGGTTTTCGCCAACCCCGACGACATGGCGCGCTTTGGCCTGAAGGCCGGGATGCAGGTCGATCTCGTGGCAGCCTTCGACGAGGGCGTGTCCCGCGTCGCGCGCGCCTTCACCTTGGTGGCGCGCGACATCCCGCCCGGCTGCCTGGCGGCCTACTATCCCGAGACCAATGTGGTCATCGCGCTGGACGACCATGACCGGCGCTCGGGCACGCCGGCCTACAAGTCGGCCCCGGTCAGGCTGCGCAAGCATGAGGCAGGTCTCAACTAAAGCGATTGTTAGGATGCTCTGGGCCTAAATGTCCGCTCTCCAGGGAGGGCCCCGTGCAGGCCGACGACATCAGGGTCGAAATTGTCGACGCCGCGCGCCTAGGCCCTGCGGAGCGGGCGGCGTGGCGTGACCTGCGGGCTACAGATCCTGTTCTGGCCAGCCCGTATTTCGACTTCCGTTTCATCGAGATCGCCGCCCAGATCGCGCCGGGCGCCAAGCTGGCTGTCGTCCGCCAGGGCGATGCGGTCCAGGGATTCCTGCCCTTCCAGCAGCGCGGCGCGCTTCTCCAGCCCTTGGCCGCGCCGCTTAGCGATTTCCACGGCCTGATCGCCGCGCCAGGTCTTTCCGTGGCTCGCCTGCTAGCGCAGCTGCCGGGGGTGCGCCGAGCACGGTTCGGCGGGCTGGTCGCCGCGATTAGCGACGACCTTCCGGGTCTTGCGCCCCGCCGGGCCATGGCGGCGGATCTGTCTCACGGCTTCGAGACCTATCTCGCCGGCCGCGATGGCCGCTTTCTGAAGGACAAGCGCCGACGCCGGCGTTCGCTTGAACGGGATCACGGGCCGCTAAGCTTCTCGTTTCGACCGGCCACCCGCGACGACGTCGCACTGATCGTCGCTCGTAAGCGTGCGCAGATCCAGAGGACCCATCAGTACGACGTGTTCGCCTGCGGCTGGACGGTCTCGTTGCTGGAGCAACTCGCGGACGCCAGCGCCGATGACTTTGGTCTTCGGACCGCCACACTGCAGGCGGGGGGGCAGGTGATCGCGGCCGAGCTGGGTCTGCTTTCCGGGGGGCGCTATCATCTGTGGTTCCCGATCTACGATCCGACCTTCGCTCGCTACTCGCCGGGCGCGCTGATGACGCTGGACACGTTGGAGGCGCTGGCGGCCGCGGGGGTCACCCGCGTCGATTTCGGGGTGGACGCCGACAACTACAAGCGCGATTTCGCCGACCCCTTCGAGGCGGTGTTCGAAGGCTTGATTGAGCGACGGCGTGGTCCTCGTGGACATCCCATGCGGATGATGGGCGCGGCGCGGCTGGCTCGGCGGTTCGACCGGATCGTCGCCTGCGAGCCGGGTCTCGTGGGGCAGCTTCGTGGAGGAGGGGGCTTTCTCACAGCGATCGCCCGCCGCCATCCCCGGCTGGGCGCGGCGCTCGGTCTTGGGTTCGGCCTGGTCGGCCTGGCCATGATGGTCGACTAGCCGACGCTGAACATGACTTCGGGGTCATGACCTCGAATTAAGTCGAAACCTTGTCAGCCCGTCGCTAGCTTCCCCTCATCGAATTTCAACACGCATCCTTGGGGAGACACCGATGCGGGCTCTGACCACCCTGGCCCTGATGGCCATCGCTACGACCGCCGCTGGCGCCGCTACGGCTGCTCCGTCCCTGAAGATCAAGGACGCTGTCGCGCGGGTCGTGATCATTCCGGAGAACCGCCCCGACGTGAAGGTCGAGTTCCTGACCACGAACGGCGCGCTCCCACTCACAGTCCGCCAGGACGGCGATCAGGTGATCGTTGACGGCGACCTGAAGATGAACCGCATCAATAGCTGCAACAGCCGCGACGGTAAGGTCTGGGTGAAGGTCCGCGGGGTGGGGGAGGTGTCTTATGACAATTTCCCGCAAATCGCGGTCCGTATGCCTATGAACGTCAAGGTTCAGGCTGGCGGTGCTGTCTTTGGCGATATCGGCCGCTCGGACAGTGTTGAACTGGGCAACGCCGGCTGCGGCGATTGGACGATCGCCAACACCAAGGGCAAGCTGGAGGTCGCGCAGGCCGGCTCTGGCGGCGCCAAGGCCGGCACGGCCGCCGAGGCCGAGTTCAGCATCGCGGGTTCGGGTGATGTCTCCGCTCAAGCGATCGCCGGCGATCTGGAGACCAACATCGCTGGATCAGGCGATATCTGGGTGGCGAGCATCAATGGCAAGCTCGAAGCCAACATCGCGGGCTCGGGGAATATCACTGTCGCCGGCGGTCGCAGTCGCGCGGTTGATGTGAGCGTCATGGGATCCGGCGACGTGACCTTCAACGGCGAGGCGGGCGACGTCGACGTCAGCGTGATGGGCTCTGGTGATGTGAAGATCGCCAAGGCGACCGGTCCGGTGAAGAAGCACGTCGGTGGCTCCGGTGACGTGATCATCGGGCAATAGTTCGCCCTATATATAGAGAGGCGACAGAGCGATCGCCCTGGGACGCTATGCGTCTTGGGGCGATGGCGTATCCGGCCAAGGCTCAGCGACGCTGAATCAGGGGGCATCGCCCAAACGCGGAGCATGAGGCCGCGCCACGTGGCCGTTTGGGGGTTGCCTGAAACACGGGCGGCGCCTATCCAGAACCCGCCCGACGACTCGCGTCCCCAAAGTCGCGACGAACCGGACAGAGCGCTTGACGAAACCGATTCTGGAACGTACAAGCGCGCCTCTGTTGGACCGGCTGTGAGCTTTCGAGCTCAAACGCGGTTCGCGAGACGCCCGGACATAGCGCCCTCGTGGTGTGTTATCTGGTCATCACCCCCGACAGGCAACTGTTGGGGACATTTGTTTTGCGGACGCTGCGTACGGAGCCCACCTGGGTTCCGGGTTGGTCTTTGAAATGGTTCGAGACGCGGGCGCAGCCCACTAGGAAACCGAGCGATATGGATCGTCAGAACATCCGCATCCGGCTCAAGGCCTTCGATCACCGCGTGTTGGATCATTCCACGCGCGAGATCGTCAATACGGCCAAGCGTACGGGTGCGACGGTGCGGGGCCCCATCCCCCTGCCCACGCTTATCGAGAAATTCACTGTCAACCGTTCGCCGCACGTCGACAAGAAGTCGCGCGAGCAGTTCGAGATCCGTACGCACAAGCGCGTTCTCGACATCGTTGACCCGACTCCGCAGACCGTGGACGCGCTGATGAAGCTCGACCTGTCGGCCGGCGTTGACGTCGAAATCAAGCTGTAAGGAGGGCCGATCCATGACTCTCCCCACCCAACGCACCGGCGTCATCGCCAAGAAGCTCGGCATGACCCGCTTCTTCGACGAAGCTGGTCAGCACGTGCCGGTCACCGTCCTGTCGCTCGACGGTTGCCAGGTCACGGGCGTTCGCACCGTTGAGAAGGACGGCTACACGGCCCTCCAGCTTGGCGCCGGCGCCAAGAAGGCCAAGAACACCTCCAACGCCATGCGTGGCCACTTCGCGAAGGCGGCCGTTGAGCCGAAGCGCGTCGTCGCCGAATTCCGCGTCGAGGAAAGCGCCCTGATCGAAGTCGGCGCCGAACTGACGGCCGACCACTTCGTCGCCGGCCAGAAGGTCGACATCCAAGGCGTCACCGTCGGTAAGGGTTTCGCCGGCGCCATGAAGCGCTGGAACTTCGGTGGTCTTCGCGCCACCCACGGTGTTTCGGTCTCGCACCGCTCGCACGGTTCGACCGGTAACCGCCAGGATCCGGGTCGTACGTTCCCGGGCAAGAAGATGGCTGGTCACCTGGGTCAAGAAACCGTCACCACGCTGAACGTCACCGTTTGGAAGGTGGACGTCGAGCGCGGCCTGATCCTGGTCAAGGGCGCTGTCCCCGGCCACGAAGGCAGCTACGTGAAGGTTCGCGACGCCGTGAAGAAGGCTCTCCCCGCCGACGCTCCGCGTCCGGGCGCCTTCCGCAAGGCTGGCGAGGCTGCTCCGGCCGCTGCTGAGACCCCCGCTGAAGAGGCCCCCGCGGCTGCGACCGAAGAGGGCGAAGGCTAATGAAACTCGACGTCATCAAACTGGACGGCGGCAAGGCCGGTTCCGTTGATCTCGACGACGCCATCTTCGGCATCGACGAGATCCGCGGCGACATCCTGCAGCGCGTCGTGACCTGGCAGCTGGCCAAGCGCCGCTCGGGTAACCACAAGATTCAGGTTCGTAACGAGGTCTCTCGTACGAGCAAGAAGATGTACAAGCAGAAGGGCACCGGCGGCGCTCGTCACGGCTCGCGTCGTGCGGCTCAGTTCGTCGGGGGCGCCAAGGCCCACGGTCCCGTGGTCCGCAGCCACGCCTTCGACCTGCCCAAGAAGATCCGCGCCCTGGCCCTGAAGCACGCTCTGTCGTCGAAGGCCAAGTCGGGCTCGCTGGTCGTCCTGGACAGCGCCGTTCTGACCGAAGCCAAGACGGCCGCCCTGCGCGCCAACTTCGACAAGATCGGTCTGAAGAACGCCCTGGTCATCGCCGGTCCGGAAGTGGATGCGAACTTCAAGCTCGCCGCCCGCAACATCCCGAATGTGGATGTCCTGCCGAACGCCGGCCTGAACGTCTACGACGTGCTGCGTCGCCAGACCCTCGTCCTGACCAAGGACGCGGTCGAAGCGATCTCGGCCCGTTTCGCTGAGAAGGAAGCCGCCTAATGGCCGCCACCGCTCGCCACTACGACACGATCCTGTCGCCGGTGATCACCGAAAAGACGACCCTGCTCAGCGAGCAGAACAAGGTTGTCTTCAAGGTGGCCAACGACGCGACCAAGGACGAAATCGCCGCCGCCGTCGAAGAGCTGTTCAAGGTCAAGGTGACCAAGGTCAACACCATCGTGACCAAGGGCAAGACCAAGCGCTTCCGCGGTATCGTGGGTCGTCGCAACGACGTCAAAAAAGCGATCGTGACCCTGGCCGAAGGCCAGTCGATCGACATCACGACGGGGCTCTAAGACATGGCCTTGAAGCAATTTAACCCGACCAGCCCCGGCCAGCGCGGCCTGGTGCTGATCGATCGCAGCGAACTTCACAAGGGTCGCCCCGAGAAGAAGCTCGTCGAAGGCCTGACCAAGTCGGGCGGTCGCGGCGGCAATGGCCGTATCGCGGTCCGTTTCCGCGGCGGCGGCGCCAAGCGCCTGTACCGTCTGGTCGACTTCAAGCGTCGCAAGCAAGGCGTGGCCACGGTCGTTCGTCTTGAGTACGACCCCAACCGCACCGCCTTCATCGCCTTGATCAAGTATCAGGCCGACGGTGAGCTGGCCTACATCCTGGCCCCGCAACGCCTGAAGGCCGGCGACGAAGTCGTCACGGCTGAAAAGGTCGACGTGAAGCCGGGCAACGCCTCGCCGCTGCGCACGCTGCCGATCGGTACGATCATCCACAATATCGAGCTGAAGCCCGCCAAGGGTGGTCAGATCGCCCGTTCGGCTGGCGCCTACGCTCAGCTGGTCGGTCGTGACGCCGGCTACGCCCAGATCCGCCTGAACTCGGGCGAACTGCGCATGGTGCTCGATACGTGCATGGCCACCGTCGGCGCCGTCTCGAACCCCGACCACATGAACCAGAACCTCGGCAAAGCCGGTCGTTCTCGTCACATGGGCCGTCGCCCGCACGTCCGCGGTGTCGCCATGAACCCGGTCGACCACCCCCACGGTGGTGGTGAAGGCCGGACCTCGGGCGGTCGCCACCCGGTGACCCCGGCTGGTAAGCCGACCAAGGGCGCCAAGACCCGCGTCAACAAGGCCACGGATAAGTTCATCATCCGCTCGCGCCACAAAGCGAAGAAGGGCCGCTAAGCCATGACCCGCTCCGTCTGGAAAGGCCCGTTTGTCGACGGGTACCTCCTGAAGAAGGCCGATGCCGCTCTGTCGTCGGGCCGCAAGGACGTCATCAAGACCTGGTCACGCCGCTCGACCATCATGCCGCAATTTGTCGGCCTGACCTTCGGCGTGCACAACGGCCACAAGCACGTTCCCGTGCTCGTGTCGGAAGACATGGTCGGCATGAAGTTCGGCGAATTCGCGCCGACCCGGAACTTCCCGGGTCACGCCGCCGAC
This sequence comes from Caulobacter sp. BE264, assembly GCF_031457805.1. NCBI lineage: Bacteria > Pseudomonadati > Pseudomonadota > Alphaproteobacteria > Caulobacterales > Caulobacteraceae > Caulobacter > Caulobacter sp. BE264. Next base: position 423,086 of record NZ_JAVDXI010000001.1, read on the forward strand.
AAGAAGGCCAAGAGGAAGTAATCATGGCCAAGCAGAAGCAAGAACGCCGCCTGCCGGCCGCCGAAGCGATGTGCAAGGTGCGCACCCTGCGCACCAGCCCGCGCAAGCTGAACCTGGTCGCTCAGTCCATCCGTGGCCTGAACGTCCAGCGCGCTCTCAACGAGCTCGAGTTCAGCCACAAGCGCATCGCTCAGGACGTCCGCAAGGCGCTGTACTCGGCGATCTCGAACGCCGAGAACAACCACAACCTCGACATCGACTCGCTGGTCGTCGCCGAGGCCTATGTGGGCAAGAACCTGATCATGAAGCGTTTCTCGCCCCGCGCTCGCGGTCGCGCGACGCGCGTTGAGAAGCCGTTCTCCGAGATCACGATCGTGGTCCGCGAACTGGGTGAGGCCGCCTAATGGGTCAGAAAGTCAATCCGGTCGGGCTGCGGCTCGGCATCAACCGCACCTGGGACAGCCGTTGGTTCGCCGACGGCAACCAGTACGGCAAGCTGCTGCACCAAGACCTCGCGGTCCGCGCCGCTCTGAAGAAGCGCCTGTACCAAGCTGGTGTCTCGCGCATCATCATCGAGCGCCCGCACAAGAAGTGCCGCGTGACGATCTATGCCGCCCGTCCGGGCGTCATCATCGGCAAGAAGGGCGCTGACATCGACAAGCTCCGCAAGGACCTGTCGGTGATGACCGAGGGCGAAGTCCACCTGAACATCGTCGAGATCCGCAAGCCGGAAACCGACGCTCAGCTGGTCGCCGAGTCCATCGCTCAGCAGCTGGAGCGCCGTATCGCGTTCCGTCGCGCCATGAAGCGCTCGATCCAGTCGGCCGTGCGCCTCGGCGCCAAGGGCATCCGGATCAACGTTTCGGGTCGTCTGGGCGGCGCTGAAATCGCTCGCATGGAGTGGTACCGCGAAGGCCGCGTGCCGCTGCACACCCTGCGCGCCGACATCGACTTCGGTTTCGCCGAAGCCAAGACCACCTACGGCATCATCGGCGTGAAGACCTGGATCTTCAAGGGCGAGGTGCTCGAGCATGATCCGATGGCGCTCGACAAGCGTCTAGCGACCGAATCCGGCCCGGCCGGTGAAGGTGGCGGACGTGAGCGTGGTGATCGTCCCGACCGGGGCGACCGTCGTGACCGTCGCGATCGCGCCTAAGGATTAGATCGCCATGCTGTCTCCGAAGAAGACCAAATTCCGCAAGCAGTTCAAGGGCCGCATCCACGGCACTTCGAAGGGCGGCACCCTGCTGAACTTCGGTTCGTACGGCCTGAAGGCCGTCGAGCCGGAGCGCATCACGGCCCGTCAGATCGAAGCCGCCCGTCGCGCCATCACCCGCCAGATGAAGCGTCAAGGCCGCGTCTGGATCCGTATCTTCCCGGACGTGCCGGTCACCGGCAAGCCGGCGGAAGTCCGGATGGGTAAGGGTAAGGGCGCCGTGGATTACTGGGCCGCTCGCGTGGCTCCGGGCCGCATCATGTTCGAAATCGACGGCGTGCCGGACGATATCGCGCGTGAAGCGCTCCGCCTTGGCGCCGCCAAGCTGCCGATCCGCACCCGTGTTGTCACCCGCATCGATGCGGGCGTGGCTCAGGAGGCCTGAGGCTCATGAAGATCGCTGAAATCCGGGGCATGACCCCCGACCAGCTGGCCGACACCCTGATCAGCCTGAAGAAGGAGCAGTTCAACCTGCGCTTCCAGGCCGCCACGGGCCAGGTCGAGAAGACCCACCGCGTCAACGAGATCCGCAAGGATATCGCGCGGATCAAGACCGTGCTGCGCGCCAAGGCCGCGGCTTAAGGAGAACGATATGCCCAAGCGTATCCTCGAAGGGGTCGTCGTCTCCGATAAGGGCGACAAGACCGTGGTGGTGAAGGTCGAACGGACCATCGTCCACCCGGTTCTGAAGAAGATCGTGCGTCAGTCCAAAAAGTACCACGCGCACGACGAAGCCAACGCGTACAAGGCCGGTGAAGCTATCCGCATCATCGAGTGCGCTCCGAAGTCCAAGCTGAAGACCTGGGAAGTGCTTCCCAAGGCTTCGGCTTAATCTGGAAGGTTTAGACCATGATCCAGATGCAAACTAACCTGGAAGTCGCCGACAACTCTGGCGCTCGCCGGGTCATGTGCATCAAGGTGTTGGGCGGCGCTGGCCGTCGCTACGCCAGCGTGGGCGACGTCATCGTCGTCTCCGTCAAGGAAGCCATTCCGCGCGGTCGCGTGAAGAAGGGTGACGTGCTTCGCGCCGTCGTCGTTCGGGTGAATCAAAATCTGAAGCGCAAGGATGGCTCGGTCATCCGCTTCGATAAGAACGCCGCGGTGATCGTGAACAAGCAGAGCGAGCCGGTCGGCACGCGGATCTTCGGCCCGGTTCCCCGTGAACTGCGCGCCAAGAACCACATGAAGATCATCTCCCTCGCCCCGGAGGTGCTGTAATGGCCGCTAAGATCAAGAAGGGCGACCGCGTCGTCGTTCTGGCCGGCAAGGACAAGGGCAAGCAAGGCTCGGTCCTGCAGGTCCTGCCGAAGGACAACCGGGTCGTCGTGGAAGGCGTGAACATGGTTTCGCGTCACACCAAGCCGACCCAAGCCGATCCGCAAGGCGGCATCAAGAACAAGGAAGCTGCGCTGCACGTCTCGAACGTCGCCGTCGTGGACTCCAACGGCAAGCCCACCCGCGTTGGCTTCAAGATCGAAGGCGACAAGAAGGTGCGCGTCGCCAAGACGACCGGCGAGGTGATCAATGGCTGATCAAGCTTACGAGCCCCGGCTGAAGACCGTTTATCGCGAGCGCATCCGCGCCGCGATGAAGGAGCAGTTCGGCTATACCAACGAGATGCAGATCCCCAAGCTGGACAAGATTGTCCTGAACATGGGTATCGGCGAGGCCGTGGCCGACTCCAAGAAGGCCCAGACCGCGCTGAAGGACCTGCAAGCGATCGCCGGCCAAAAGCCCGTTGCGACCCGCGCCCGCAAGTCGATCGCCGGCTTCAAGCTGCGCGAAGGCATGGTGGTCGGCGCCAAGGTCACCCTGCGCAAGGACCGGATGTACGAATTCCTCGACCGCCTGGTCACGATCGCGCTGCCGCGCGTGAAGGACTTCCGTGGTCTGAACGGCAAGAGCTTCGACGGCCGTGGCAACTACGCCATGGGTCTGAAGGAGCACCTGGTGTTCCCGGAAATCAACTATGACCAGATCGAACAGATCTGGGGCATGGACATCATCGTCTGCACCACTGCGAAGTCCGACCAGGAAGCCAAGGCTCTCCTGAAGGAATTCCAGTTCCCGTTCGTGAACTAAGAGCGGGAAGGGAAAGAAACCATGGCCAAGAAAAGCGCCGTCAACCGCAACGAAGCCGTCAAGGCTCTCGTCAAGAAGTTCGCCGAAAAGCGCGCCGCGCTGAAGGCGATCGCCAACGACGAGACCCTGCCGCTCGAGGAACGCTTCGAGGCTCGCCTCAAGCTCGCCAAGCTGCCGCGTAACAGCGCCGCGATCCGCATCCGCAATCGCTGCGAAGTCACCGGCCGTCCGCGCGCCTATTACCGTAAGCTCAAGATGAGCCGTGTGGCCCTCCGCGAACTGGGTTCGCAAGGCCAGATTCCCGGCCTCGTCAAGTCGAGCTGGTGAGGACGATCAGATGTCGATGAACGATCCCCTGAGCGATATGATCGCTCGCATCAAGAACGCCGCCCAACGCAAGCGGTCCAAGGTCTCGACGCCGGCTTCCAAGCTGCGCGCCCGCGTCCTGGACGTGCTGGCCGACGAAGGCTACATCCGCGGCTACTCGCTGGTCGAGAAGCCCGGCGCGTTCCCCGAATTCGAGATCGAGCTCAAGTACTTCGACGGTGAGCCCGTGATCGCTGAGATCAGCCGCGTGTCCAAGCCTGGCCGTCGCGTCTACTCCTCGATCAAGGACCTGAAGCCGATCAAGAACGGCCTGGGCATCTCGATCCTGTCGACGCCGAAGGGCGTCATGTCGGACACCGCTGCACGCGACGCTAACGTCGGCGGCGAAGTCCTCTGCCGCGTCTACTAGGCGCGGGAGGGAAAGAGCATGTCACGTATCGGTAAGAAAGCCGTCGCAATCCCCTCGGGCGTGCAAGTCACGCTCGCGGGTCAGACGGTCACGGTCAAGGGCCCCAAGGGTCAGTTGTCGTGGACGATCGCCGACGAAGTCGAAGTCAAGCAAGAGGGCTCTGAGCTCCTGCTGGCTCCGCGCGTCGACACGAAGCGCGCCAAGGGCATGTGGGGTCTGTCCCGCACGCTGGTGGCCAACATGGTGCATGGTGTCACCGCCGGGTTCGAGGAAAGCCTCGAACTGGTCGGCGTTGGTTACCGCGCAGCCATGAAGGGCACCGCCCTGAGCCTCCAACTCGGTTTCAGCCACGACGTGGACGTTGAGGCTCCGGCCGGCGTCACCTTCGCGGTGCCGAAGCAAACCGAAATCAAGATCGCCGGCATCGACAAGCAGGCGGTTGGTGAGATTGCCGCGAAGATCCGCCGCATTCGTCCGCCGGAACCCTACAAGGGCAAGGGCGTGCGTTATGCTGGCGAGAAGGTTCGCCGCAAGGAAGGCAAGAAGAAGTAAGCCATGGCGCTCTCTCCTCGTGAATCGGCGGCCAAGCGCGCTCAGCGCGTTCGCACCCGCCTCAAGAGCCTCGCCAACGGTCGTCCGCGTCTGTCGGTCTTCCGTTCGTCGAAGAACATCTACGCCCAGATCATCGATGATGTTCGTGGCGTGACCCTGGCGTCGGCCTCCACTCTGGAAGCCGAAGGCAAGGGCGCGGACAAGGATGCCGCCGCCGCTGTGGGCAAGCTCGTCGCCGAGCGCGCCATTGAAAAGGGCGTCAAGGACGTCGTTTTCGACCGTGGCAGCTACATCTTCCACGGCCGGGTGAAAGCCCTGGCCGACGCCGCGCGCGAAGCCGGCCTGAACTTCTAAGGGAACGAAAATGGCTCGTGGTGAACAACAGCGCGGTGAAGGCGGTCAACGCCGTGACCGTCGCGACCGCAACGCCCCCGAAGAGCGGGTCGACAGCGACATCGTCGAAAAGCTCGTCCACATCAACCGCGTCGCCGCCACCGTGAAGGGTGGTCGTCGCTTCAGCTTCGCTGCTCTGATGGTCGTTGGCGACCAAAAGGGCCGCGTCGGCTTCGGTCATGGCAAGGCGCGTGAAGTGCCGGAAGCCATCCGCAAGGCGACCGAAGAAGCCAAGAAGACGATGATCCGCGTTCCGCTGCGCGAATCCCGCACCCTGCACCACGACGGCGCTGGCCGTTGGGGCGCTGGCAAGGTGATGATGCGCGCGGCGCCTCCCGGCACCGGCGTCATCGCCGGCGGTCCGATGCGCGCGGTTCTCGAAACCCTGGGCGTCCAGGACGTCGTGGCCAAGTCGACGGGTTCCTCGAACCCGTACAACATGGTTCGCGCCACGTTCGAGGCCCTGAAGGTGCAATCGTCGCCCCGCCAGATCGCCGCCAAGCGCGGCAAGAAGGTTGGCGACATCCTCGGCCGCCGCGCCGACGGCGCTTCGGCGCCGGAAGCCATCGAGGGCTAAGTCATGGCTGAAGCTAAGACCGTTACGGTTCGCCAAACCGGCAGCCCGATCCGTCGTGAAAAGGACCAGCGCGCGACGCTCGTGGGTCTGGGTCTGAACCGCGTGGGTCGTGTCTCGACCCTGCAGGACAACCCTTCGACCCGCGGCATGATCCGCAAGGTCCAGCACCTGCTGGAAATCGTCGAGTAGTCCTTCTACACGATGCGAATACGCCACCCCGGAGCAATCCGGGGTGGTTTTCGTTTGAAATCGCGCATTCGCCCCATTGAGTTTTCTCGCGTTTTGGGGTTTTAAGCGCGCTCTGTTTTCACAAGCCGAGTCCAGCCGCCTGGCTGGGCGCAGATCTCCAAGGAGAGGCACATATGACTAAGCTGAACGAACTGGCTCCCCGCGAAGGCTCGACCAAGGGCCGCATGCGCGTTGGCCGCGGCCCGGGTTCGGGCAAGGGCAAGACCGCCGGTCGCGGTGTGAAGGGCCAGAAGGCGCGCTCGGGCGTCGCCATCAACGGCTTCGAAGGCGGTCAAATGCCGCTCCACATGCGTATGCCCAAGCGCGGCTTCAACAACCCCTTCCGCCTCGAGTTCGCTGAAGTGAACCTGTGGCGCCTGGAGCAAGCCGTCGAAGCCGGCAAGATCAAGAAGGGCGCCGAGCTGGGCGCTGCTGAACTGGTCGCCGCCGGCGTCATCCGTCGTGAACTCGACGGTGTGAAGCTGCTGGGCAAGGGCGAGATCAAGACCGCTCTGAAGCTCACCGTCTATTCGGCCACCGAAGCCGCCATCAAGGCTGTCGAGGCCGCCGGTGGTTCGGTGACCGTGACCAAGAAGGCCAAGGCGCAAGCCGAAGCCTAACCGATAAAACTGTCATCCCGGGCGAAGCGCAGCGAAGACCCGGGACCACGACAGGCGCCAGCGCTTCCGGCGGTCCCGGATGATCGCTTCGCGCTCTCCGGGATGACAGAATTTCGAGGCTCGCCGTGACATCGCGGCGGGCCTCACCTATTTGTGGCGCTCTCCTGGGATCAGCGTGATCCCGGAAGCCTTATTTCAGAGCGCGATCACCGCCGAAGCGGTATCTGCTTCGGCGATCGCGTTCTTGAGTCGTGGGGATCTGAATGGCCTCGGCCGCCGAACAACTCGCAGCCAATATGAACTTCAGCTCGTTCCAGAAGGCGAGCGAACTTCACAAGCGTATCTGGTTCACGATCATCGCCCTGGTCGTCTACCGCCTTGGCACCTACGTTCCGATCCCCGGTATCGATCCGGCCGCGTTCGCGTCGCTGTTCAGCCAGAACAGCAAGGGCCTCCTGGGCATGTTCGACATGTTCTCGGGCGGGGCTGTCGAGCGGATGGCGATCTTCTCGCTGAACGTCATGCCCTACATCAGCGCCTCGATCATCGTGCAGCTGATGGGCACGGTGTATCCGCCGTGGGAGAAGCTGAAGAAGGAAGGCGGGGAGGCGGGTCGTAAGACCCTGAACCAGTACACACGCTACCTGGCGGTTATCCTGGCCATCGTCCAGTCAGCTTCGATCGCCATGGGCATCGCGGCTCAGCCTGGCGTGGTGGCGGACGGCGTGGGCCACACCTTCTTCATCGCTTCGACCATCGTGGCGCTGACGGGCGGCACGATGTTCCTGATGTGGCTGGGTGAGCAGATCACCAGCCGCGGCGTCGGCAACGGCGTTTCGCTGATCATTTTCGCGGGCATCGTCGCCGCTCTGCCGATCAAGCTGATGCAGATGCTGACCCAGGCCCAGTCTAACAACAATTACATGCCGCTGCTCCTGGTGGTCGTTGGCGGAATCGCCGCCATCCTGGCCATCGTCTTCATCGAGCGCTCGCAGCGTCGTCTGCTGGTTCACTACCCCAAGCGTCAGCAAGGCAATCGCATGATCGGCGGCGAAAGCTCGTTCATGCCGCTGAAGATCAACACTGCGGGCGTGATCCCGCCGATCTTCGCCTCGTCGTTGCTGCTGCTGCCGACGACGGCCCTGCAGCTGGTGCAGACCGCCAACCTGCCGGCGTGGGCCTCCTGGCTGCCCTCCGTGGTCGGCTCGCTCCAGCATGGGCAGCCGGCGTTCTTGGTGCTCTACTCGCTTCTGATCATCTTCTTCTCGTTCTTCTACACCTCGGTGGTGTTCAATCCGGACGAGACGGCCGAGAACCTGCGCAAGTACGGGGGCTTCCTGCCGGGCATCCGTCCGGGCAAGCGCACTGCGGAGTATCTGGACTACGTCCTGACCCGCCTTACGGTGATCGGCGCGGCCTACATCACCGCTGTCTGTGTGGCGCCGGAACTGGCCATGATGGCGATGAAGTCGACCCAGTTCGCCTTGGGCGGCACCTCGATCCTGATCGTCGTCACGGTCACCATGGACACCGTGGCGCAGATCCAGTCGCATCTGCTGGCCCACCAGTACGAGGGACTGATCAAGAAGTCGAAGCTGCGCGGCGGCCGCAACCGCTAAGCCGGGCTTCAACTTTATTGCAAGCGTCGGAAGCCGGTTTGTCACAAAACCGGCTTCCGTTTTTGTTCCCGGGGCTCTAGGTCTGCTCCGGGAGATAGCCGGGCGCAGACTCGGTGACGCGCGAAGGGGCATCTATGAATCTGATCCTGTTCGGTCCGCCGGCGGCGGGGAAGGGGACCCAGGCCAAGCGGCTGGTTACGGAGCGCGGCATGGTCCAGCTCTCGACCGGCGACATGCTGCGCGCGGCCATCGCTTCGGGCTCTGAGCTGGGACAGCGCGTCAAGGGCGTGCTGGATCGCGGCGAGCTGGTCACCGACGAGATTGTCATCGCGTTGATCGAAGACCGTCTGCCCGAAGCCGAAGCGGCTGGTGGCGCGATCTTTGATGGTTTCCCGCGCACGGTCGCCCAGGCCGAGGCCCTGGATAAAATGCTCGCCGCCCGTGGTCAGAAGATCGACGTCGTTCTCCGACTCAAGGTAGACGAGCCAGCCCTGATCGAGCGGATCAAGAAGCGGTTCGAAGAACAGGGACGGCCTGACGACAATCCGGGAGTCTTCGTGACTCGTCTTGCCGCGTACAATGCTCAGACCGCGCCGCTTCTGCCCTACTACGAAGGGCAGGGCAAGCTGACGGAGCTGGATGGCATGGGGACCGTCGAAACGGTCGCCGCGTCTATCGACAACGCCTTAAGCGTGGTCGCCTGATTGAACCCCGAATTCGCAGGCTTTTCTGTGGATTCAGTTGTTGACGGAAGCGAAACGATCCCTATAACGGGGCGCTTCCGCGAAAGGGCGCGATCCGTGCGCGCCGGTTTGGATTTCGATCCGGCCGGGTGCGCCGTTCGCGTCTTTAGTGCGTGACTAGGAGAACATTAGACGTGGCCCGTATCGCAGGCGTCAACATCCCGACGAACAAGCGCGTTCTGATCGCGCTTCAGTACATTCACGGCATCGGCCAAAAGTCGGCTCGTGAGATCATCACCAAGGTGGGCATCGAGGACGCCCGTCGTGTCAATCAACTGACCGACGCCGAAGTCCTGCAGATCCGCGAGACGATCGACCGTGATTACACCGTCGAGGGCGACCTGCGTCGCGAGAACTCGATGAACATCAAGCGTCTGATGGACCTGGCCTGCTATCGCGGCCTGCGTCACCGTAAGGGCCTGCCGGTCCGCGGTCAGCGCACCCACACGAACGCCCGCACCCGCAAGGGTCCGGCCAAGCCGATCGCCGGCAAGAAGAAGTAAGGTAGCCTGACCGATGGCCAAGGAACCGGCTCGCGTTAAACGTCGCGAACGCAAGAACATCACCTCGGGCGTGGCGCACGTGAACGCCTCGTTCAACAACACCATGATCACCATCACCGACGCCCAGGGCAACACGATCTCGTGGTCCTCGGCCGGCATGATGGGCTTCAAGGGTTCGCGCAAGTCGACCCCTTACGCCGCGCAGATGGCCGCCGAAGACGCGGGCAAGAAGGCTGCCGAGCACGGCGTGAAGACGCTGGAAGTCAACGTTTCGGGTCCGGGTTCGGGCCGTGAATCGGCTCTGCGCGCGCTGCAAGCTGCGGGCATGACCATCACGACCATCCGCGACGTCACGCCGATCCCGCACAACGGCTGCCGTCCGCCCAAGCGTCGTCGCGTCTAGTACTTTTTAGACCACAATCTTCCTTCGCCGGCTGCGTAAACCGCGGCCGGCGAGCCGCGTTCAAGGGACCCGACCACGTGATCGAAAGAAACTGGAACGAGCTGATCCGTCCTGAGAAGCCGCAAATCGAAACCGGCGCCGATGCTACCCGCAAGGCCCGTATCGTCGCCGAACCGCTGGAACGCGGCTTCGGCGTGACGCTCGGCAATGCTCTGCGTCGCGTTCTCCTCTCGTCGCTGCAAGGCGCCGCCGTCACCGCCATCCAAATCGACGGTGTCGTGCATGAATTCTCCTCGCTCGAAGGCGTCCGCGAAGACGTCGTCGACATCGTTCTGAACATCAAGCAGCTGGCCGTGCGCATGCACGCCGAAGGCCCCAAGCGCATGACCCTGCGCGCCACGGGCCCCGGTCCGGTGACCGCCGGTCAGATCGAAACCCCGGCCGACATCGAGATCCTGAACCCCGACCACGTGCTCTGCACGCTGGACGACGGCGCCTCGGTGCGCATGGAGTTCACGGTCAACAACGGCAAGGGCTACGTCCCGGCCGACCGCAACCGTCCGGAAGACGCGCCGATCGGCCTCATCGCCGTCGACGCCCTGTACTCGCCGGTCAAGCGCGTCGCCTATCGCGTCGAGCCGACCCGTCAGGGCCAGTCGCTGGACTATGACAAGCTGATCCTGGAAGTCGAAACCAACGGCGCCGTCACTCCGGTGGACGCCGTGGCCTACGCCGCCCGGATCCTGCAGGACCAACTGCAGATCTTCATCACCTTCGAGGAGCCGAAGGCCAAGTCGGCCGACGAGTCCAAGCCGGAACTGCCGTTCAACCCGGCCCTGCTGAAGAAGGTCGATGAGCTGGAACTGTCGGTCCGTTCGGCCAACTGCCTGAAGAACGACAACATCGTCTACATCGGCGACCTGATCCAGAAGACCGAAGCCGAGATGCTCCGCACCCCGAACTTCGGCCGCAAGTCGCTGAACGAAATCAAGGAAGTGCTCGCCGGCATGGGTCTGCACCTCGGCATGGACGTGCCGAACTGGCCGCCGGAGAACATCGAAGACCTGGCCAAGAAGTTCGAAGACCAGATCTAAGACTTTCAAGCCTAACGCGCTTAATCCGGGCCGCGTCTTTCGGGATGCGGCCTGGGCCTTTTGAAGCCGCACACGCGGTGGAGGGCCCCGGCGCTTCGCTCTGACCGGGTCGGGACAGACCAGGATTGGTGACAATCAGGCGCTCACTGGTTTTGCGCCGTTCGGGCTGATCGCCCAGGAGATACAAAATGCGTCACGGTAAGGCTCACCGTAAACTCGGCCGCACCTCGGCTCACCGCACCGCCATGTTCGCCAACATGTCGGCCTCGCTGATCAAGCACGAGCAGATCGTCACCACCCTGCCCAAGGCCAAGGAACTGCGTCCGATCGTCGAAAAGCTGGTCACCCTGGCCAAGCGCGGCGACCTGCACGCTCGCCGTCAGGCCATCAGCTCGGTTCGCGACGTCGAACAAGTCGGCAAGCTCTTCGCGGTCCTCGGCCCGCGCTACAAGGACCGTCAGGGTGGCTACATCCGTGTCCTGAAGGCCGGCTTCCGCTACGGCGACAACGCCCCGATGGCCGTGATCGAGTTCGTCGACCGCGACGTCTCGGAAAAGGGCAAGGATTCGGGCCCGGTCTTCGCGGCCGACGCCGAAGACTAAGAGATTTCAGCGCAAGCTGAACCAGAAGGCCCCGGAGCGATCCGGGGCCTTTTTGCTGGGGTGCTGACCTCGCTTGGTTTCGCCGCGCTGATGTGTCGCCGATGAGATCGGGATTGCGGATGGAGGCGAGAGGCTGATCATGACCCATCACGAACGGTCCCATTGTCCGTTTTTAGGCCGCTGAAAGCCCCTCGCTACCGCCGGCCCCCCATCGGTGCTACATGCACCCGCAATGACTGACACCACCTCCCAAACTAAGGCCGGTTTTGCGGCCATCATCGGCGCGCCGAACGCCGGCAAGTCCACCCTTGTCAACCGCATGGTCGGGGCCAAGGTCTCGATCGTGACCCAGAAGGTCCAGACCACGCGCTTCCCCGTGCGCGGCGTCGCCATCGTGGGCGACACCCAGATCGTCCTCGTCGACACCCCCGGGATCTTCAGCCCCCGCCGTCGCCTCGACCGCGCCATGGTCCGCGCCGCCTGGGCTGGTTCGGAAGAGGCCGAGGCCACCGTGCACCTCGTCGACGTGCAGGCCGAACTGGCCAGCCGCGCTGATAAGGCCACGCCGGGCGAATACCGCTCGGCCCAGGACGTCCAGACCATCATCGAGGGGCTGAAGGCCGCCGATCGCAAGGTGATCCTAGCGCTGAACAAGATCGACGGGATCAAGCGCGACACCCTGCTGGCTGTGGCCAAGGACTTCTTCGACACTGGCGTCTACACCGACGTCTTCATGATCAGCGCCTCGACCGGCGCGGGCGTCGACGACCTGACGGCCAAGCTGGTTTCGCTGATGCCCGAGGGCCCCTGGCTCTATCCGGAAGACCAGACCGCCGACCTGCCGGCCCGCTTGCTCGCCGCCGAGATCACCCGCGAGAAGGTCTATCTGCGTGTCCACGAGGAGCTGCCCTATGCGGCCACCGTCGAGACGACCGCCTTCGAGGAGCGCAAGGACGGCTCGGTGCGGATCGAGCAGACCATCCTGGTCGAGCGCGAAGGCCAGCGGGTCATCGTGATCGGTAAGGGCGGCCAGACCCTGAAGTGGATCGGCCAGGCCTCGCGCGAGGAGCTATGCGACATCCTCGACCGTAAGGTTCACCTGTTCCTGCACGTAAAGGTCAAGGAGAACTGGGCCGAAGAGCGCGGCCTGTTCAGCGACATCGGGCTGGACTTCGATGTTTGACGCGCCTGCGCCGGCCGTAGATCTGGACGCCTACTTCCTGCGGATCGGCTATGACGGTCCGCGCGAGGCGACCCTGGACGTGCTGCGGGCCATCGCCTTCCGCCATCCCGACGCCATCCCGTTCGAGAACCTCGATGTCCTCTTGGGGCGCGGGATCAGCATTGTCCCGGCCGATGTCGACGCCAAGCTGATCGGCGCCGGGCGGGGCGGCTACTGCTACGAGCAGAACGGGCTGTTGAAGCGCGTGCTGGAGGCGCTCGGCTTCCAGGTCGAGGGCCTGATGGCCCGCGTGCTGTGGATGGCCCCGGAAGGCGCGCCGCCGCGGCCGCGCTCGCACCAGGTGCTGGGCGTGACGATTAACGGCGAGACCTGGCTGGCCGACGCCGGCTTTGGCGGCTGCGTGCTGACCGCGCCGCTGCGTCTGTTCTCGGATGCCGTCCAGGACAGCCCGCACGGCAAGTTCCGCATTGTCGATACGCAGACCAACGGCGTCGCCGAGCGTCAGGTCCAGGCCGATCTGTCCGGCCGCTGGGCGCCGCTCTATCAGGTGTCGCAAGGCGCCTGGGCCGAGGTCGATTACGAGCAGGCCAATTTCTACACCTACACCCACCCCAGCTCGCACTTCACCTGGAGCATGACGGTGGGGCGCACGACGCCGACCGCGCGCTACGCCTTGAAGAACAACCGGTTCACCCATCGCGATGTTACCGGCGCGGTCGTCGAGCAACGTGACCTTTCCGTTGATGAACTGGAAGCGACGCTGCGCGAGGTGATCGGCCTGCCGGTGGAGGCCGTCTGGCGGCCTGTCCTCGAAAAGGTCGTGGCCTGGGGAACGCCCGCTTGAGCCTGGAGTGGGAGGACGAAGCCTATGTCCTCTCGGCCCGCTCGCACGGCGAGACGGGAGCCATTGTCGAACTCCTGACCGAAGCGCGCGGTAAGGTCGCCGCCCACGTGGCCGGCGCGGCGTCGCGGCGGATGAAGCCCTTCCTGCAGCCCGGCGCGCGGGTCATCGCCCGCTACCGGGCTCGGGTCGAGGGGCAGCTGGGCTCGGCCAGCCTGGAGCCGATGGGCGAGGGACCTTCGAGCCTGTTCGATGATCGCCTGGCCCTAGCCGGTCTCTCAGCGGCGGCGGCGGTCGCGGCGGCGGCGTTGCCGGAACGCGAGGCTCATCCCGGCGCCTTCCACGCGCTGGAGGCCCTGATCCGCGTGCTGGAGATTCCCGACATCTGGCCGGCCGTCTATGTTCGCTATGAGGCGGGGCTGCTGCAGGAGCTGGGCTTTGGCCTGGATCTGTCGAAGTGCGCGGCGACCGGGACGTTCGACGATCTCGTCTATGTCAGCCCGCGCACCGGCCGCGCCGTCAGTCGCGAGGCGGGCAAGCCCTATCACGACAAGCTGTTGCCCTTGCCGCCGTTCATGCTGTCGTCGCAAGGCGGACTGGCCGAGGGCGACGTGAAGGCGGGCCTCGACATCACCGGTTACTTTTTGGAGCAGTTCGTCTTCGGCCCCCTGAACAGGCCGCTGCCGCCGGCCAGGCTTTGGCTGCTGGATCGCCTGACTGAGGCGGGAAGGCTTTAAGAGGCGTCATAAATGCGGTTTATCCCGAGGCGGAAGTTTCGGAGCCGCTTAATGTCTGTTCTTGATCGCTACGCCCTCAGCCGTCGTCGCCTGTTGTCCGTCTTCGGCGGCGCGGCCGTCACCGCGCTCGCCATCCCGATGGAGAGCGGCAAGGCGCTGGCTCAAGCCGTCTTCTCGACCTACCCGTTCCAGCTGGGCGTCGCGTCGGGCGATCCGTCAGCGGACGGGTTCGTGATCTGGACGCGTCTGGCGCCCGAGCCGCTGGAGATCGGCTATGGCATGCCCAGCGCGCCGGTCGCCGTCGAATGGGAAGTCGGTGACGCGCCCAACATGCGCAACATCGTGGCCAAGGGCACGGCCATCGCGCCGCCGGAGTTGGGCCACGCGGTCCACGTCGAAGTCGGTGGCCTGCAGCCCAATCGGGACTACTGGTATCGCTTCACCGCCGGACGGGAACGCAGCCTGCTGGGCCGGGCCCGCACGACGCCGGCGCTGGGTGCTGCGCTGGAGCGCGTGCGCTTTGCGGTGGCCGGCTGCCAGCACTACGAGCAGGGCTACTATACGGCCTATCGCCGTCTGGCCGAAGAAAACCCCGACTTTGTCTTCTGCTACGGCGACTACATCTACGAGTATCGTGGCAACCGGGTCTGGAACAGCGCCAGTGGTCCTGTGGAGAACGTGCGCCAGCATTTCGGTGGCGAGATCTACAGCCTCGACGACTATCGTCGCCGCTACGCCCAATACAAGATGGACACCGACCTGCAGGCCGCTCACGCGGCAGCGCCATGGTTCACGGTCTGGGACGACCACGAGATCGACAACAACTGGGTCACCGACCTCGACCAGGACGGCGTCGATCCCAAGATCTTCAACCTGCGCCGCCAGGTCGCCGTCCAGGCCTATTACGAGAACATGCCGCTGCGGGCGTCGAGCTTCCCGACCGGCACGTCGCTGCAGATCTATCGTCGGGCGACCTATGGCCAGCTCTTGAACCTGAACCTGTTGGATACGCGCCAGTATCGCACCGACCAGCCCTGCGGCGATCGCTTCGGCTACTGCGACGCCGTGGAGGCTTCGCGCGCCGAGGTGATCGGCCAGGTCCAGGAGAAGTGGCTGACCAACGGGCTGATCGAGTCCAAGACGACCTGGAACGTCCTGGCCCAGCAGATCATGATGATGGATCTCGACCGCGAGCCCGGGGACGGCAAGGCGGTCAATCCGGACTCGTGGGCGGGCTATCGCATGCCGCGCAACCGCCTGCTGCAGACCATCCGCGACCGCAAGGTCGGCAATGTGGTGGTGCTCACCGGCGACGAGCACCAGAACTACGCCGGTGATCTCTATCTCGACGGCACCAAGGCTGAAGGCGCGCCGATCGCGTCGGAGTTTGTCGTCACCTCGATCAGCTCCGGCGGCGATGGGACCGACCAGCGCGCCGACATGGCCAAGATCCAGGCCGCCAACCCGATCCTCAAGTTCAACAACGCCCAGCGCGGCTATGCGCTCTGCGATGTGACGCCCAAGGCGTTCGTCACCGAGTTCAAGGTGCTGGACGCGATCACCCGCCGAGACGGCAAGCTGTCGACCCGCGCCAAATGGGCGCTGGAGGCCGGAAAGACGGGGATCGTTCAGGCGTAAGACAGCCTAACCGCTCGAATCGTCGAGGGGATTTCTGCTAGTCTCCTTCCCCGGAGTAACGAATCCCCTCGATGAACAAGCCTGTCCTTCCTCCCCCCGGCGGCCCTGACGACGGCGACCGCATTCTCGACGAGCCGCTGACCGAGGCGCTTTCGCGGCGCTATCTGGCCTATGCGCTGTCGACGATCGGCTCGCGGGCGCTGCCTGACGTGCGCGATGGCCTCAAGCCCGTGCACCGCCGCGTGCTCTACGCGATGAGCAACATGCGGCTGAACCCCGACGCTGCGGCGCGCAAGTGCGCCAAGGTGGTCGGCGAAGTGATGGGTAACTTCCACCCGCACGGCGACGCCTCGATCTACGACGCCCTGGTGCGTCTGGCCCAGGAGTTCAGCCAGCGTATCCCGCTGGTCGAAGGGCAGGGCAACTTCGGTAACATCGACGGCGATAGCGCAGCGGCCATGCGCTACACCGAATGCAAGATGACGGAAGCCGCGACGCTTCTGCTGGACGGCATCGACGAGGACGCGGTCGACTTCCGCCCGACCTATGACGGCCAGGACGAAGAGCCGGTCGTGCTGCCCTCGGGCTTCCCGAACCTGTTGGCCAACGGCTCTTCGGGCATCGCCGTCGGCATGGCCACCTCGATCCCGCCGCACAACGCCGCCGAGCTGATCGACGCCTGCCAGCTGCTGCTGGCCAATCCCGACGCCACCACCGAAGACCTGCTGGAAAAGGTCCCTGGCCCCGACTTCCCGACCGGCGGGGTGATCGTCGAGTCGCGCGCCAGCCTGCTGGAGACCTACGAGACGGGTCGCGGCGGCGTGCGGATGCGCGCCAAGTGGGAAAAGGAAGACACCGGGCGCGGCACCTACCAGATCGTCGTCACCGAGATCCCGTACCAGGTGAAGAAGTCGGATCTGGTCGAGCAGCTGGCAGACCTGATCGACAGCAAGAAGGCCGCCCTCTTGGGCGACGTGCGTGACGAGAGCGCCGAGGACATCCGACTGGTCCTGGAGCCCAAGTCCAAGAACGTCGAGCCCGAAGTGCTGATGGAGAGCCTCTTTAAGCTCTCGGCGCTGGAGAGCCGCTTCCCGGTCAACATCAACGTGCTGGACGCGCGCGGCACGCCGGGCGTGATGGGTCTCAAGCAGGCCCTGATGGCCTTCCTGGCGCACCGCCGGGAGGTGCTGACCCGTCGGGCGCGTCACCGTCTGGCCAAGATCGAAGCGCGTCTGCACATCCTGGACGGCTTGCTGATCGCCTATCTGAACCTCGACGAGGTCATTCGGATCGTCCGCTACGAGGACAAGCCGAAGGAAAAGCTGATCGAGACCTTTGCGCTGTCGGACCTCCAGGCCGACGCCATCCTCAACACCCGCCTGCGCCAACTGGCCAAGCTGGAGGAGATGGAGATCCGTCGCGAGCACGCCGAACTGGTGGAGGAGCGCGACGGCATTCTGGCCATGCTGGCCAGCGAGGCCAAGCAGTGGAAGCTGGTGGGCGTCGGCCTCTCCGAAGTCCGCGCGACGCTGCTGAAGATCAAGCACCCGCTGGACAAGGCGCGCCCCACGGGCGTCACCGGCCGCTCGGTGTTCGGCGAGGCCCCGCAGGTCGACGCCGACGCCGCGATCGAGGCGATGATCGTGCGCGAGCCGATCACGATCATCCTGTCCGAGCGCGGCTGGATCCGCGCGGCCAAGGGCAAGGTCGACGATCCGTCCGAGCTGAAGTTCAAGGAAGGCGACAAGCTGGGCTTCCTGGCCCCGGCCGAGACCACCGACAAGCTGCTGATCTTCTCCAGCGACGGCCGCTTCTTCACGCTGGGCTGTGACAAGCTGCCCAGCGCGCGCGGTCACGGCGAGCCGGTGCGGATGATGATCGAGCTGGACGACAAGGTGAAGATCATCGACGTCTTCCCGTTCAAGGCCGGCCGCAAACGCATTCTGGCCTCGAAGGGCGGCTATGGCTTCCTGATGCCCGAGGAAGAAGCCCTCGCCAACCGCAAGGCCGGCAAGCAGGTCCTGAACGTCGGCAATGAAGGCGCGGCCTTCTGCCTGGAGGCCGTCGGCGACCAGCTGGCGGTGATCGGCGACAACGGCAAGATCCTAATCTTCCCGCTGGAGGAGCTGCCCGAAATGCCGCGCGGCAAGGGCGTCAAGCTGCAGGCTTATCGCGAGGGCGGCCTCCGCGACGGCCTGTCGTTCAACGCCGAGACCGGAGCCTACTGGATCGACACCGCCGGCCGTCGCCGTGACTGGGCCGAGTGGAGGGAATGGGTGGGCCGTCGGGCTGGCGCCGGCAAGCTGGCGCCCAAGGGCTTCGCCACCAACAAGCGGTTCCGGCCCAAATGAGGATCGGACGGCTGCGTCGCCCCGCGTTGAGCCTTCTGGCCGGCGTCTTTGGCTGCGCGGCCGTCGCCGCGACTCCGGCGCTGGCCTTGCCGAAGGCCAAGCCGGAGGAGGGCGGCTTCAGCGCCGAACGGCTGAAGCGCCTCGACGACCACATGCAGAGCATGGTCGATCGGGGCCAGATCGCCGGCGGCGTGACGGTTCTGGCGCGCCACGGGCGGGTCGTGCACGCCCGGGCCTTCGGGCGCCGGGTGCTGGGCGGCGATCCGATGCCGATGGACGCGATCTTCCGGATCCGCTCAGAGACCAAGCCAGTGACCGGCGTGGCCATGATGATCCTCTTCGAAGAGGGCAAGTGGAAGCTGGACGATCCGGTCAGCCTGCACGTTCCGGAGTTCGCGAATCTTCGGGTCGCCAAGGGCGTCGATGAGGCGGGGCGCCCGATCCTGACGCCGGTCTCCAGGCCGCCCACCATGCGGGAGTTGCTGACCCATACGGCGGGCTTCGCCTATGGGCTGGCCGACGATCCCAGCAGCCAGGCCGATCAAGCTTACTACCGCGCGGAAGTCCTGCAGTCGTCGTCGCTGACGGACCTGGTCCAGAAGGTCTCGGGCCTGCCGATGTTCGCCGAGCCCGGGCAGCTTTGGCGCTACAGCGTAGCCGCCGACATCCAGGGCTATATCGTTGAGAAGCTGTCGGGCCAGAGCCTGCCGGTGTTCATGCAGGAGCGCATCTTCACGCCGCTGGGTATGAAGGACACAGCCTTCTACGTCCCCGAGGAGAAGCAGGCCCGTCTCGCTGTGCTGTACGACGCTGATCCGGCCACGGGCCAGTTGGTTCCCGCCGTCGAAGGCGCGTGGCGCGACGTCAGCAAGCCGCCGGCCGCGCCGCTGGGCGGGGGCGGACTGGTTTCGACCGCCGGAGATTTCGCACGCTTCGCCCAGATGATCCTGAACAAGGGTGAGCTGGACGGCGTGCGGATTCTCAAGCCGGAAACCGTGGCGCTGATGACCCAGAACCACCTGCCCGAAGGGTTTGTGGTGACCACGAATGGCACCGCAGGCGTCTTGGCGCCGGCGGCGCGGCCTTTTCCGTTCGCTCCGGGCATGGGCTACGGGATCGATATGGCGGTCGCTGTCGATCCCACCGTGTCGGGTTCGCCGGTGGGGCCGGGCACCGTAAGTTGGGGCGGCAGCGCCGGGACGTGGTTCTGGATTGACCCGGCCAACAACCTTTTCTTCGTCGGCATGATCCAGCGGCTGGGCGGCGTGGGGCCGGGGCTGGACGCCCAATCGCGCGCCCTGGTCTATCAGGCGCTGGAGCGGGCGCCGCTTCCGCCTGTCCAGGTCTCAGCCAAGGCGCCCGCCAAGCCGACGGCGTCCCGCTGAGAAAGAAAGCTCCCCCCACCACACGGCGAGGGGAGCTCCTGCGCGACCTGGAAGGGCTGAAGTTCTAGGCCGCGAAGAGGATGTCGCCGACGCCGTTCGCGCGCCCGACGGTCAGGCCCGTGACGCCGGCCAGCTTGATCAGGCCATCGCCCGCATCCAGGCCCGCCACGCCGTTCTGATGGAAGACGTAGGTGTCGCCGTTCCATTCGAAGACGGTGTTGCTGTTCGCGGCGGTCATGCCGGCATAGGCCGTCAGGGCGTCGTCAAAGGTCGCCGTCGTGATGAAAAAGAGCTGCTTTTTCTCGCCGGGGCCAACGACGCCCGCGAAGCTGAGCAGGTCGCGGCCCTTCTGGAAGTCGTCGATCACGGCGATATCGGAGACCTTGCCGCTCGCCATGTGGACGCCCGCGAAGGAGCCTACATCGACCGAGTCATAGCCATCGCCGGTGGTGATCCGACCGTCGAACTGCTCGACAAAAATGATGTCGTTGCCGGTTCCGGTGTCGATATGACCGCGCATCGGACCATTGTCGGCATGGACGATGTCGTTGCCGCCGCCGGTGCGGATGTAGCGTCCGGCGTCCAGTCCGCCCTTGTCGGCCACGATCGGTTTGAGGATGTCGTTGCCCTCCGTGGCCAGCACATGGACATCTTGGCCCTCCGTCTTGGAAACATCGACGTTCCAGTTATGGGCGTAACTGGCGCGTTCGCCGGGCAGGCCGGGATCCGCCGCGCCCCCCTTGGCGTAGTCGCCGCCGGGCCCATAGGCCGAAATGAACACCGAGAGCGGCGAGGCGGTCCCGTCGATCCCGATGTCGGCGAGATAGGCGTGCACCGCCTCGACGTAAGGGCCCTTGTTGGCCTTGACCGCTTCAGCCATCAGCCAGCCGACCATCGCCGCCCGCGTGCCGAGGCCATTGCCGCCGTCGCCGCCGAGCTCGGCGAAGTATTCGCCGCGCGTGTAGACGCCGCCACGGCCGTTCGGGATCTCTTCGGCCAGGATATGGATTACGTCGTCGGTCGACTTTTCGACGCCGAAGAGTTTGGCGTACGCCTTGCGGAAGGTGTCGTAGGCGGTCCCTGACGCGCCGTAGGCGTCGATGAAGTTCTGCTTGGCCTCGCCGTGCTTTACGAGGTTGACCGCGAAGTTGATGTAGCGGTTCTCCAGATTGAAGTTGGCGTAGTAGGCGCTGTTGAGATGGTTGGGGTTTCCGCCTGTCGAAGAGACCAGATAGTCCAGCCCCGCCCGGCCCAGGGTGATATCGGCGAGGAAGCCGTACGAAAGCGCCGCAACCTGGGTCGTGGTCCTGGCGCTGTCGTAAATCCATTGGACGGCCGAAGCGTATGACCAGGGATCGGCGACCTGACCGTTGCGCCCCGCGTCGATCCCATTCGCCATAATGGAGAGCTGAGCCTGCACCGATGTGGGAAGAGGATCGCTTCCGGAAAGCCGGGTGACGTTTCGGTAGAGCGTTGTGAGATTGTCGAGCGTGGCCATGGCTGGCTGAAACCTGTCTATTTCGTAATCCCTCGTGCAGTAAAAAATATACAAGAACCCTGTTCGATCAACCCGCGCGCACATGAATTAAACTTAACCGTGGGGTAGCGGCGACGAGGTGGAAAAAGCGGGTTCCAACCAGGAAGGCGTCGCTCTAAGGTCACTCAAACAATTGTTTGGGAGGTTGGGTTGGCGTTCCGGAAATGGGTGGCGGCGAGTGCGGTCGCGATGCTGCTGGCGAGTGGAGCGCCGGCCGCCTGGGCCGAGACCAAGGCGCCTGCCATCGTCGCCGCTTCACCCGAGAGCGTCGGCTTTTCAGCCGAGGGGCTGAAGAAGCTGGACGCGCACATGCAGGGCCTTGTCGATAAGGGTCACTTGCCGGGCGTGACCACCATGCTGGTGCGCCACGGCAAGGTTGTTAACTTCGAGGTCCATGGCAAGAAGGGCTTCGACGGCCCGCCGATGACCAAGGACACGGTCTTCCGCATCTACTCGCAGACCAAGCCCGTCACCGGCGTCGCGATGATGATCCTCTTCGAAGAGGGCAAGTGGACGCTGGACGATCCGGTCAGCAAATACATCCCCGAGTTCGCCAACCTGCGCGTGTTGAAGGGCGTAAACGCCGACGGGTCGTTCGAGACGGTTCCCGCCGAGCGCCCGCCGACCATGCGCGAGTTGATGAGCCATTCGGCGGGCTTCGCCTATGGCCTGACGCCCGACAACCCCCTCGACAAGGCCTATGCGGACAAGGTGCTGGGCGCGCGCTCGCGCGATGACTTCGTCAAGGCGATCGCCGAGATCCCGCTGGTGGACCAGCCGGGCCAGCGCTGGAAGTACAGCATCGCCGTCGATATCCAGGGCCTGATCGTCGAGAAGCTGACCGGCATGTCGCTGGGCGACTTCATGAAGACCCGCATCTTCGACCCGCTGAAGATGAAGGACACCGGCTTCTGGCTGCCCGCCGAGAAGGCCGACCGGCTGGCGTCGCTCTATCTCTGGAGCCCTAAGGTCAACAAGCTGGTCCCGGCCGACGGCTTCATGGTGCTGGACATCAGCAAGCCACCGGCCATGGCTTCGGGCGGCGGCGGACTGGTCTCGACCAACGCCGACTACGCCCGCTTCGCCCAGATGCTGCTGAATGGCGGGGAGCTTGAGGGCGCGCGCATCCTGAAGCCTGAAACCGTCAAGCTGATGCGCACCAACGCGCTGAGCGATGCAATCATGAATTCGAGCGAGCCGCCCTTCAACACCGCGCGCGGTCGCGGCTTCGGTCTCGACTTCGCCATCGTGCTGGACAGCGCCAAGGCGGGTCCGCAGGGCGAGGGGACCTACAGCTGGGGCGGTGCGGCCGGCACCTGGTTCTGGATCGACCCCAAGAACGACTTGTTCTTCCTGGGCATGATCCACATCCTCAACAAAGGCGGCGATCCGGCGATCAAGGACATCGACGATGACAGCGCCAAGCTTGTCTACGACGCTCTGATCGATCCGAAGAAGTAACACCTTCATCCGATTTCCCCGGCGAAGGCCGGGGCCCAGAGTCAGTCTGAGCGATTTGGGCGCTCACGCCGTTCTCCCCGGCCCAATGAGGAGAGGTCCCGTATTCGATCTGGACCCCGGCTTTCGCGGGGGAGGTCGGGTTGGGGTAACAGGGAGGTGCTGATGAAAGCCGCCGTCTATTACGAAACCGGCGCTCCGGACGTCCTGCGCTATGAGGATGTTCCCGATCCCGTCTGCCACGCCCAAGGCGTCGTCATCCGTGTCGAGGCCGTCAGCATCGAGGGTGGCGACACGCTCAATCGGGGCGGCGGCCAGATGACGGGCAGTCCGCACATCGTCGGCTATCAGGCAGCCGGCGAGATTGTCGAGGTCGGGGCTGAAGTCTCGCACCTGAAGGTCGGCCAGAAGGTTGTCACGGTGAACGCCTTCGGCTCGCACGCGGAACTGCGCTCGGTTCCGGCGCGCAACGCTTGGCCGATCCCGGACGGGCTTGACCTCCACAAGGCCGCCGCGATTCCGGTGCCGTTCGGCACGGCGCACGAGTGTCTCTTCGGCGCCGGGCGGCTGAAAGCCGGCGAGACGGTGCTGGTGCAGGCCGGCGCCGGCGCGGTGGGCCTCGCCGCCATCCAGCTGGCCAAGCAGGCCGGCGCAACGGTTCTGGCCTCGGCGTCCAGCGACGAGCGCCTGGAGCGCTTGAAGCCGTTCGGAATGGATCACGGGATCAACTATCGCCGAGACGATCTGGTCGAGCAGGTCATGAAGCTGACCGGCGGCAAGGGCGTCGACTTGGTCGTCGACCCCGTTGGCGGCGCGACGCTGCCAGGCAGCTTGGCGGCGCTCGGTTATCGCGGCCGCGTCTCGCTCGTTGGCAACGCCGGCCGTGAGCCGATGAAGGTCGATGTCGGCTCGCTGATGGGCGGCAATCGCAGCCTGACGGGCGTGTTCCTGGGCGCGGAGATCATGACCGACCGCGTCCACGACATGATCCAGGACCTGATCGAGAAGGCTGCGAAGGGCGAGCTTGAAGTGGTCATCGACCGCACGTTCCCGCTCTCCGAAGCCGCCGCCGCCCACGCCTATATCGAGAGCCGCCAAGCCGTCGGCCGCGTGCTGCTCATTCCCTGAGGCTGAACATGACCAACCGCGTGCTCGCCCATACCGGGGCGAAGTATCCGATCATCCAGGCCCCGATGGGGTGGATTGCTCGCTACCAACTGGCCAGCGCGGTCTCCCGCGCCGGCGGCCTTGGGATCATCGAGACCTCGTCCGGCGAGACCGAGAACTGCAAGGCCGAGATCACCAAGATGGCCCAGAGCGGCCTGCCGTTCGGGGTGAACCTGCCGATCATGTTCCTGCGCGACGACGCCATGCTGCGGTTCGTCTGCGACAGCGGGGTCAAGTTCGTCACGACCTCGGCCGGCAGCCCCGCCAAGTTCATCGGCCCGCTGAAGGACGCCGGCATCGTCGTCTATCACGCCGTGCCGACCGTCGACGCGGCGGTGAAGTGCGTGGAGGCCGGCGTCGATGGCCTCGTGGTCGAGGGCGCCGAGGGCGGCGGCTTCAAGAACCCCGAGGAAGTCTCGACCCTGGTCCTGCTACAGGCCATCCGCGAGAAGGTCGACGTTCCGCTGGTCGCCGCCGGCGGCATCTGCGACGGGCGCGGCATGGCCGCCGCTTTCGCCCTGGGGGCCGAGGCGGTGCAGATGGGCACCCGCTTCGTCAGCTCGGCCGAGAGCCCCGTGCACGCCAACTACAAGGCGGCGATCACGGGAGCCAAGGAGACCGGCACCTGGGTGCTGAACAAGAAGGCCAGCCCCTGCATCCGGGCCATCAAGTCTGACCTGACCAAGGAAATCTACGACGCGGGCGTCATGCCGCCCGACGTGCTGAAGAACATTCTCGGCGTCTATTTCGGTGGCGACATGGAGGCCGCGCCGGCCCTGGCCGGCCAGACTGTCGGTCTCATCAACGAGGTGAAGTCCGCCCAGGACATCATCGACGAGACGGTCGCCCAGTTTCACCAGATCACCGGGCGTCTCGGCGCCTTGGCCGCCAGCGGCGGCTTCTAGAGGACTAACACTATGCACAACCTGTTTTCGCTCGAGGGCCGGGTGGCCCTGGTCACCGGCGGCTCGCGTGGCATCGGCGCGATGATCGTCAAGGGTTTCCTGACCCATGGCGCCAAGCGCGTCTACATCACCGCCCGCAAGGCCGCCGCCTGCGACGCCGCCGCCGAAGAGCTGAGCCAGTACGGCGAATGCGTCTCGCTGCCAGGCGACATCTCGACCATGGAAGGGATCCAGGGCCTGGCCGCCCGGATCAAGGAACGCGAGCCCAAGCTCGACATCCTGGTCAACAACGCCGGCGCCGCTTGGGGCGCGGGCTTCGACGAGTTCCCTGAGAGCGGCTGGGACAAGACCGTCGACCTGAACATGAAGACGCCTTTCTTCCTGACCCAGGCTCTGATCGGCCAGCTGCGCGCCGCCGCCAAGGATCACGTCGCCAAGGTGATCAATATCGCCTCAATCGACGGCCAGTCGGTGACCAAGGACGAGACCTATCCCTATGGCGCCTCCAAGGCCGGGCTGCTGCACATGACCAAGCGCATGGCCCTGCGCCTGGCGCCCGAGAACATCGCCGTCAGCTGCATCGCGCCGGGCGCCTTCGCTTCGGACATGAACAAGGTGGCGCGCGACCATGCCGATGCGGTCGCCAAGATGATCCCGGCCGGCCGCATCGGCGAAGCTGAGGACATGGCGGGCGCGGCGATCTATCTGGCCTCGCGCGCGGGCGACTATGTCGTGGGCGGCGCAGTGACCGTCGACGGCGGAGTCAGCTTCGCGCGGTAACAGACTGTGCGCTCCTCGTTCGTCGCGGACGAGGAGCGTCTAGTCCAAAGCTTCGAGGTTTGCAGGCTCGGCGTCGCTGAGCGGAAGGTCGCAGGCGTCCTTGAGCGCGCCTGAACCGCGTGGCGGCCGTGCGCCACGCTCGCGAGCCGACATCAGAGACCAGCCGCCGGGCTTGAGGATTTCGAGGGGCGAGAACCGCGCTTTGTAGGCCATCTTCTCGCTGCCGGGGACCCAGTAGCCAAGATAGACATAGGGCAGGCCGTTCTGCCGCGCCTGGATGATGTGGTCCAGGATAATGAACGAGCCGAGGCTGCGGCGCGGCTGATCAGGTTCGTAGAAGCTGTAGACCAGCGACAAGCCGTCGGCGAGCACGTCGACTAGCACGCAGGCGACTAGGTCTCCCGGGCCACGGTCCAGCGACCTGCGGCGGTACTCGATCAAGTGCGTGCGGACCGCCGTGTCCTCGACCATGGCGACATAGTCGGGCCAGGTCATCTCGGCCATGCCGCCGTCGGCGTGGCGGGCCAGCAGATAGCGGCGCAGCAGTTCGAACTGCTCCAGCGTGGCCTCCGCCTCGACCAGATGGCGTTCCAGATCTTCGTTACGGCTGAGGATCTTCCGTTCGGAACGCGAGAGGACGTACTCCGCCGCTGGCGCGCGGGCGGATTGGCACGCCCGACATGTCTCGCAGGCGGGCCGGTAGGCGATGTTCTGGGAGCGACGGAAGCCGACCTGGGTCAGGCTGTCGTTGACGACGGGACCGTCGGACAGCGGGAGGTGGGCGAAGACCTTTCGCTCCTCGCGACCGGGCAGGTACGGGCAAGGCGTGGGCGCCGTCAGAAAGAACCGAAGCTGTCGCGTCGGAAAATGCTGCGTCACGTTTCGCCAGTCCCCTTCAGAGTATTGCTATCCTGAACGGGATTAGGCGGCATACCGTTTCGTTGCGCAAGCTTCACGGAAGCGGCGCGCGGCGAACGGTCACAGCCCGTCAGGCAGCACAGGTTTCTCTCGCAGCAGAACGATCGAAATCCGGCGGTTCCCCGCCAGGGTCGGGTCGTCGGCATAGAGCGGTTCGGAGTTGGCCTTGCCCGACACCTGATAGATGCGGTCGTCGTCGACACCGGCGCTGCGCAGGACCTGGCGCGACGCGTCGGCGCGCTGGGCTGACAGAGCCCAGTCGCCGTCCTGCTTCTTGCCAAAGGCGTTGGCGCTGGTGTGACCCGAAATGGTCACCCGGTTTGGCAGTTGCGTGATGACCTTGGCGACGGCGCGAAGCAGGACCCGGGCGCGGTCATTGGGCTCGCGCGAGTTTTCCTTGAACATCGAGCGACCTTCCTGGTCGACCAGCTGGATACGCAGGCCCTCTGGCGTCTGATCAATCAGGATCTGCTTCGAAAGCTCGGCCAGCTCGGGCATGTCCTGCAGCGACTGCCGCAGAGACTGTGCGGCGGAGGCGAAGCTGTCCTGCTCCTTCTTGGCCAGAGCGTCACGTAGCGCCTGTTCGCTGGCCGACTCCAGATTGGCCGTTTCGCTGCTCTGGGCTTCCTTGGTGACGTCCTGGGCCTCGGGCGCCATTTGCTGGACGACCGACAGCTTGCCGTCGGCCTTGGCGCCGTCGTCGCCTAGCGAGGTGCCGCCCAGGATGCCGCCGGAGCCGCTGGTCGTGGATGAGATCGAGGCCGGCGCGAAATAGTCGGCGATACCTTGCTTCTGCTCGGGGCTGGTCGTGTTGAGCAGCCACATCAGCAGGAAGAACGCCATCATCGCCGTCACGAAGTCGGCATAGGCCACCTTCCAGGCGCCGCCATGGTGACCATGGCCGCCGCCCTTCTTGACCTTCTTGATGATGATCGGCTGTTCGCTGTTGACCGCCATCGTGCTTAAGCCTGCTTAACCTTAAGTCCGCAACCTGCCCAAAGGTCGTTAAGATGGGGTTGCCGGAATGACCGTCGCGCGCGTAATCCGGGCCTTCTTTCCTGGAGCAGCGGCATGAAGACGGCGTTTATCGGCCTGGGCGTGATGGGCTTTCCGATGGCGGGTCACCTGAAGGCCGCCGGCCACGAGGTCGCCGTCTATAATCGCTCGCCGGAAAAGGCCCGCCGCTGGGCCGAAAAGCACGGCGGACCGGCGTTGGCGACGATCGCCGAAGCTGTCGCCGGCGCCGAAGTCGTGCTGCTGTGCGTCGGCAACGACAACGACGTCCGCGACGTCGTGGCGCAGGTTCTGCCGGCGATGGCCGACGGCGGGGTCATCGTCGACCACACGACCACGTCCGCTAAGGTGGCCCAGGAGATGGCCGCGCTGGCGGGCAAGAGCGGCCGGTCGTTCGTTGACGCGCCCGTCTCCGGTGGGCAAGCCGGTGCGGAGAATGGGCAGCTGACCATCATGGCCGGCGGTGACCAGGCCGCTTATGACCAAGTGCTGCCGGTGATCGAGGTCTATGCCAAGGCCGTGCGGCGCATGGGCGAGGCCGGCGCGGGCCAGCTGACCAAGATGTGCAATCAGATCGCCATCGCCGGTGTCGTCCAGGGCGTCGCCGAGGCGCTGCACTTCGCCAAGCGCGCGGGCCTGCCGACCGACGACGTGTTGGCCGCGATCTCGAAGGGGGCGGCTCAATCGTGGCAGATGGAAAACCGCTGGCCGACCATGGCGCAGGGGAAGTTCGATTTCGGGTTCGCCGTCGACTGGATGCGCAAGGATCTTGGCATCGCCCTGGACGAGGCGCGGGCCAATGGCGCCAAGCTCCCGGCTACGGCCCTGATCGATCAGTTCTACGCCGAGGTTCAGGCCATGGGCGGGAGTCGCTGGGACACCTCCAGCCTGGTCGCTCGACTCGAGAAGGACGTCTAGACGAGCGCGTCGACCAGCGCGCTCGCGGTCCAGCACGACGCGCGCGGCGCGCTCAGGAGCGGCGCGCGGTGTTCGAAGGCGCGTAGCAGGGCCATGCTCTGATCCAGCCCTGGGGCGTCCAGGCTTTCGCTTACCACAACCGCCGCCACGACCAGATTGCGAGCCCGAACAACCTCGAGCGCGGTGAGGAGGTGGCTAGCTGTCCCTAGGTAGCTGCCCGCCACCAGCAGGACCGGCAGACCCAGGGCGCTCATCAGGTCCAGATTGGTCGCTGTGTCCGTCATCGGCGACATCACGCCGCCCGCGCCCTCGATCAGGGCGAGGTCGACGTCGCGTCTGGACAGCCAGTCGCGGCAGTCGCTGACGAGGTCGTCCATTTTGAGGGTGTCGCCCTCCAGCCGTGCGGCGATGTTCGGCGCCAGGGGCGCTCGATAGCGACGCGGCGAGACCTCACGCCAGGCTTCCGGGCGACCCAGAGCGCGGGCTAGCCGGGCTGGGTCACTCTGGTCAGGCGCCTCTGGATCAAAGCCGCTGACCACGGGCTTGAAGGCGTCGACTCGCATACCCCGTGCGCGGGCTGCCTCTAGGAGAGCGCACGCGACGTGGGTCTTGCCGAGGTCGGTGCCCGTGCCGGCGACAAACAGCGCTTTCACGACGCGATCTCCCGCAATTTGGCGATGGCGTCGGCCAGACGGATGATGTCTTCATCCCTGTGAGCGGCGCTGAACGCGATGCGCAGGCGCGCCGTGCCGTCCGGGACGGTGGGCGGCCGGATCGCCACGACCAGGAAGCCCTGCTCTTGCAGGTCGGCGGAGGCGGCGAGGGCGCGGTCCGCCGATCCCAGTACGACCGGGACGATCGGGCTACAGGCCTCTGGCAGCCCTAGTCGGCGTGTAAACAGTCGCGCCTTGGCCAGGGGAACTTCAGTGATCGCCGGATCGGCCTCGATCAGGTCCAGCGCCGCGAGCGCCGCTGCGGCCGAGCCCGGGGGCAGGCCGGTGGCGTAGACCAGGGTGCGCGCGCGGGTCTTTAGGAGGTCGATCACCGCCTGGGAGCCGCACAGATAGCCGCCGTAGGATCCCAGCGCCTTCGACAACGTGCCCATCTGCAGCGGAATCTTGGCGTCCGGAAAGAGCGCGCCCGAGCCGCGTCCGTCGGCCAGCACGCCCACGCCGTGCGCGTCGTCGCTGAGCAGCCAGGCGTCGTGGCGCTGGCAGAGATCCGACAGAACGTCCAGCGGCGCGATGTCGCCGTCCATCGAGAAGACGCCGTCCGTGGCCACCAGCGCGTGGCGGGCCCCGGCGCGTTCGGCCTTGAGCAGGCGGTCGAGGTCCGCCGGATCGTTGTGCGCGAACTTGATGACCTTGGCGCCGGACAACTGCGCGCCCGCCCAGATGCAGGCGTGAGCTAGAGCGTCGACGAGCACGACATCGCCCGGACCGACGAGGGTCGGAATGACGCCGGTATTGGCGAGGTATCCAGAGCCGAAGACGCAAGCCGCTTCGGTCCGCTTCAGGCGCGCCAGCCGCTTCTCAAGGTCGGACAGCAGGGGGTGATCGCCGGTGACGAGGCGCGAGGCCGCCGCGCCGGCGCCGTAGTTCAGCGCCGCCTCGGCCGCCGCGGCGCGAACTGACGGGTGTTGAGAAAGGTTCAGATAGTCGTTGCAGGAAAACGAGATCAGTCGCTTGCCGTCGCGCTCGACCACCGCGCCGTCGTGGCGGCGGGTCGGGGACAGGCGTCGCCTGAGGCTCTTCGCGTCGAGAGCCGCCAGCTTCTGGCTGGCGAAGGCGTCGAGGCTGCGCATGTCATTTCCCTTTCCGACGATCGAGCGGGGGGATAGGCAAGGCGCCCCGAGTCCGCAAACGGAAAGCGACATGTCCGATCCCCGCTGGCTGACCGAAGGCGCGCCGCATGTCTGGCGGCCCTATTGCCAGATGAAGACCGCCGGGCCGCCGCTTCCGGTCGTCGCCACGCGCGGTTCGCGGCTGATCCTGGACAACGGTCAAGAGCTGGTCGACGGTCTGGCCTCGTGGTGGACGGCCTGTCACGGCTACAACCACCCGCACATCGCCGATGCGCTGCGCAAGCAGATCGAGGCGATGCCGCATGTGATGTTCGGCGGCTTGGCGCATGAGCCGGCCTATCGCTTGGCCAAGCGGTTGGCCGGCCTGCTTCCAGGCGACCTTGACCATGTGTTCTTCGCCGAAAGCGGCTCGGTCGCGGTCGAGATCGCGATGAAGATGGCGCTTCAGTACCAGCTGAATCGCGGCGTCAACGGGCGGACCCGGTTCCTGGCGTTCCGTGGCGGTTATCACGGGGACACGCTGGCCACGATGACGGTCTGTGACCCGGAGGAGGGGATGCACAGCCTGTTCGCGGGCGTGATGCCGGCTCAGGTGATCGCTGATCTTCCGTGCGACGCTGGGTCCGAGGCGGCGCTCGACACGCTGCTGGCGACGCGCGGACGCGAGATCGCCGCCATGCTGGTCGAGCCTCTGATCCAGGGCGCAGGCGGGATGCTGCCGCACCCGCCGGAGGTGCTGCGAACCCTTCGCCGGCTGGCCGACAAGCATGACGTGCTGCTGATCTTCGACGAGATCTTCACGGGCTTTGGCCGGACGGGATCCTTGTTCGCCATGCAGGCGGCGGGCGTCGAGCCGGACATCGTCACCCTGTCGAAGGCCTTGACCGGCGGAACCTTGCCGCTGTCGGCGGCGGTCGCCCGCCGTCATGTGTTTGAGGCCTTCTGGTCGGATGATCCGGGCGCGGCCCTGATGCACGGCCCCACCTATATGGCCAACCCGCTGGCCTGCGCCGCCGCCAACGCCTCGCTGGACCTCTTCGAGGACGGCGCCTGGGTTCGCGACGTAGCGCGCGTGTCGGCCGCGTTGGCCGACGGGCTGGAGCCCTGCCACGCCGGGCGCGGCGTGGTCGATGTCCGGACGTTGGGCGCGATTGGCGTCGTCGAGTTCGAGGGCGCGGTCGCGGTGTCCGATCTCTGCGCGCGTTTCGCCGAACACGGCGCGTGGATCCGCCCGATGGGCAAGGTGGTCTATCTCACGCCCGCCTTCACCACGCCGGACGCGGATTTGGCGCTGCTGACACGCGCGGTGCGACGGGTTGTCGGGGTCGATTGACCGCGCTGCCCGGGTCTGATCCAAGCGGGGCCATGTCCGGCAAGTCATCCCCGCTCTCGGTCCTGGAATATCTGGCGATCTTCGCGATCATCATGACCTGGGGGATCAACAACGCCGCCGCGAAGGTCGCCACCGCCTATCTCCCGCCGATGATGGTCGGTGGTTTGCGGTTCCTGGCGGCGCTGGTGTTTCTTTTCCCGTTTATTCGTCCGCCGTTCCCCGAGCCCAAGAAGCTGGCCGCGATCGTGCTGCTGACGGGCCCGATCCATTTTGGTCTGGTTTATGTGGGTTTCGGCATGGGCCAGTCGCTGAGCCCGCTGGTGGTGGCCAGCCAGCTCTGGATCCCGTTCACCGCCCTGGTCGCATGGAAGCTGTTAGGCGAGACCATGCGCTTGCCGGCGGTGCTGGGCCTCGTCGTCGCCTTTGTCGGCGTCGCGTGGATGACGCTCGATCCCCATACGTCGGGCGATCTGCCCGCGATCGTGTTGATCGTGCTGGCCAGCGCGTGCTGGGCGGTGGCCACGATCCTGGTGCGCATGACGCCGGGCGCCAAGCCTTTGAAGGTCCAGGCGATCACCGCGCTCTTCGCCGCGCCGAGCTTGATGGCCATGTCCTTTACGTTTGAGACGCGGGTGGTCGAGCGTGTGATGACCGCGCCCACCCTTGCTTGGGCGTGCGTGATCTTCGCTGGGGTCGTCTCAACGATCGGGGCCAGCGCGCTGCTGTTCTGGCTGGTGCAACGGCGAGAGGCGGGACGGGTGACGCCGTACTTCCTGCTGACGCCCCTGGTGTCCTGCACGATCGGGGTGCTGTTCCTCGGCGACAGGCTGACGCCGCAGCTGCTGATCGGCGGCGCGGCCACGATGGTGGGTGTCGCGCTCGTAGCGCTAACGGAGAAACGGGCGCGGGCCGAAGAGACTTTGGCGGAAACCGCCTAGAGCGTGATAGCCGAGAGTGTGAGCGGTTTCGGCGGCAATCACGCTCTAAATGTTTGAAGTAGACCCTTTCCGATGGCGGGGCGCCCGCCATCGGAAAGGGTCACGTCATGGCTACTTGATCACGCCGCAGGCCACGCGTGCGCCGGCGCCGCCAATCGGCTGGGTCTTGTGGTCGTCGGCGTTGGCGTGGACGACGATGGATGAGCCGTCAGCGTCCAGCAGGGCGGGACGGCCGCCGGCGCCCTTCAGCGACACCAGGGTCGAATAGATTTCAGCCGTCGCCGAGCCGTCCGCGCCGGCGAAGATATTGGGCAGGTCGCCGCTGTCATTGGCTTCTGGGTTCAGGAGGCCATGCACAGTTGTCGCGGCGGTGTGGACGTGCGCGCCCGCCGACTTGAAGTCCGGCGTTCCGCAGTCGCCCTTTTCATGGAAATGCGCCGCGTGCCAGCCGGGCGTCAGGCCCTTCAGTTCGAGTTTCAGGAGTACGCCATGCGGCGCTTCGGTGAGCGTGACTGAGCCTGCGTCCTTGCCGTCGCCTGCCTTGACGAGCGCGGTCGCGGTGGTCTGCGCCAGGGCCGGCGAGGCGGCGAGAATGGCGGCGAGGCCGAGCGCGGCGGCGGCGGGGAGGCGGGTCATGCGTTTTTCCTTCGGATTCAAGCGAAACGATGGGGAGAAGCCCCCCGAAAGGTGGCGTCATCCCTGTCCGAATGCTAACAGTTTTAGACAGTTCCGTGTTCGATTCTGACGGCGAAAAATCCCCTTGAACGACGATCACAACACCATCCCCGCTGGCGGTTCGCGCGGGGATATCGCCCCGATCAATATCGAGGACGAACTCCGCCGCTCGTACCTGGATTACGCGATGAGCGTGATCGTCAGCCGCGCCCTGCCGGACGCACGCGACGGTCTCAAGCCCGTTCACCGCCGCGTGTTGTTCTCGATGCACGAACAGGGGCAGACGCCGGAGCGGCCCTACGTCAAATCCGCCCGCGTGGTCGGTGACGTCATGGGTAAATATCACCCGCACGGCGACGCCTCGATCTATTTCACCTTGGTCCGCATGACCCAATCGTTCTCGATGGGTCTGGTTCTGATCGACGGCCAGGGGAACTTCGGCTCGGTCGACGGCGATATGCCGGCGGCCATGCGCTACACCGAGTGCCGTATGGCGCCGCCGGCCATGGCGTTGCTGGCCGACCTGGACAAGGACACCGTCGACTTCGTCGACAACTATGATGGCAAGGAGCAGGAGCCCACTGTCCTGCCGTCGCGCATCCCGAACCTGCTGGTCAACGGCGCCGGCGGCATCGCCGTCGGCATGGCGACCAACATTCCGCCGCACAATCTGGGCGAGGTCATCGACGCCTGTCTGCTGCTGATCGATCAGCCCGACGTGACGACCGATCAGCTGCTGGATCTGGTGCCGGGCCCCGACTTCCCGACCGGCGGTGAAATCATCGGCCGCGCTGGCCCGCGCCAGGCGCTGCTGACGGGGCGCGGCTCTGTGATCATGCGCGGCGTCGCCAGCGTGGAAGAGCTGCGCGCGGGCCGCGAGGCCATCATCATCACCGAGATCCCGTATCAGGTGAACAAGGCCAACCTGGTCGAGCACATCGCCGAACTGGTCCGCGAGAAGAAGATCGAGGGCGTCGCCGACATCCGCGACGAGAGCAACCGCGACGGCATGCGCATCGTGGTCGAGCTCAAGCGCGACGCTTCGGGCGAGGTGATCCTCAACCAGCTCTACCGCTTCACCGCGTTGCAAAGCTCGTTCGGCGTCAACATGCTGGCGCTCAATCGCGGTCGTCCCGAGCAGATGGGCCTGCACCAGCTGATCCAGCTGTTTGTCGAGTTCCGTGAGGAAGTTGTCGTCCGCCGGACGAAGTTTGAGCTGGGCAAGGCGCGCGATCGCGGCCACGTGCTGGTCGGCCTCACGATCGCCGTCGCCAATATCGACGAATTCATCCACATCATCCGCTCTTCGAAGGACCCGACCGAGGCCCGCGAGCGTCTCGTGGCCAAGTCCTGGCCGGCCGGCGATATGCTGCCGCTGGTGGAGCTGATCGCTGACCCGCGCACCATCCAGGAAGACGGCGGCTTCATCCGCCTCACTGACGAGCAGGCTCGCGCCATCCTGGCCCTGACTCTGTCGCGTCTGACGGGCCTGGGTCGCGACGAGATCGGCAACGAAGCCGCCGCTCTGGCCGACGCCATCCGGGGTTACCTCGATCTGCTCTCCGACCGAGCCAACATCATGGCCGTGGTCCGGGAGGAGTTGGTCGAGGTCCGTGAAAAGTTCGCCATTCCTCGCCGTTGCCAGATCGTCGACGGCGACGCCGACATGGAAGACGAGGATCTGATCGTCCGCGAGGACATGGTCATCACCGTGACCATGGGCGGCTATGTGAAGCGCACCCCGCTGGCCAACTACCGCACCCAGCACCGGGGCGGCAAAGGCAAGTCGGGTATGGCGACCAAGAACGAGGACGCCGTCACCCGCGTGTTCTCGGCCTCGACCCACGCGCCGCTGCTGTTCTTCACCTCGGGCGGCAAGGTCTACAAGATGAAGGTGTGGCGCCTGCCGCTGGGCGTCGCCAACTCGCGCGGCAAGGCGTTCGTCAACCTGCTGCCGATCGAACCGGGCGAGACGATCACGTCGATCCTGGCCCTGCCGGAGGACGAGGCCACCTGGGGCGGCCTGGACGTGATGTTCGCCACCCGCTCGGGCAGCGTTCGCCGCAATAAGCTCAGCGACTTCGTGGACGTGCGCCGTAACGGCAAGATCGCGATGAAGCTCGATGAGGGCGACGGCATTGTCGGCGTGGCGGTCTGCAACGCCGACCAGGACGTGCTGCTGACCACGGCGGCCGGTCGCTGCATCCGCTTCTCGGTCGACGAGGTGCGCGTGTTCGCCAGCCGTGATTCCACCGGCGTTCGTGGCGTGAAGCTGCTGGACGGCGACCAGGTCATCTCGATGGCTGTCCTGCGCAGCGTGGACGCCACGCCGGCCGAGCGCGCCGCCTATCTGAAGTACCAGCGCGCCTTGCTGCGCGCCCAAGGCGAAGAAGGCGACGAGGCTCCCGCCGCCGCGGACGACGGCGAAGAGGACGGTGAGACCACCGAGCTTTCGCAGGAGCGGATCATCGAGCTCGGTGCGGCGGAGGAAATCCTGCTGACCGTCTCGTCGGAAGGCTTCGGCAAGCGCACCAGCGCCTATGATTTCCGCCGCACGGGTCGCGGCGGCCAGGGTCTCGCCGCTCAGGATCTGAGCAAGCGCGGCGGCCGTCTGGTGGGCTCGTTCCCGGTGGATGAGAGCGATCAGATCCTCTTAGTCACCGACCAGGGGCAACTGATCCGGGTGCCGGTCTCGCAAATTCGTGTTGCAGCGCGGAATACTCAGGGCGTAACCATCTTCCGCACCGCGCAGGACGAGCACGTCGTCAGCGTCGAGCGCCTCGCCGATTCCGGCGGGGACGATGGTCAGGGCGAGGACAGCGGGGCGGACGAGACCCCGTAACCCTCGGAACCAGAATAGGGGGTTGCATGCGGGTCGGGCTTTATCCGGGAACCTTTGATCCGGTCACCAACGGTCACCTCGATATCATCGGGCGGGCCGTGAAGCTGGTCGACAAGCTGGTGATCGGGGTCGCGATCAATATCGGTAAAGGGCCGCTGTTCTCGCTTGAGGAGCGCGTCGAGATCCTGGAACGCGAGACCGCCCACCTGAAGAAGATCGCCGAGATCGAGGTGCGCCCCTTCAACAGTCTGCTGATGCATTTCGCCCGCGAGGTGAACGCCCAGATGATCGTGCGCGGCCTGCGGGCCGTGGCCGACTTCGAGTACGAGTTCCAGATGACGGCGATGAACCAGCAGCTGGACCGCGAGATCGAGACGGTCTTCCTGATGGCCGATCCGCGCCACCAGGCGATCGCCTCGCGCCTTGTGAAGGAGATCGCGACCCTGGGCGGCGATATCGGCAAGTTCGTGCCGCCGGGCGTGGCGCAGCAGCTGCTCGCCAAGGTCGGCAAGGCCTAGCTATTTCGCTGTTCGATAGGACGGCGAGGTCCCGGACTTCGCCGTTATCCGGCCGAATTCCTGCGCTTCAACTGCCGCCGCACTTGTCGGAAGGGCCGCGCCGTTCTACGCCCGGCTCCGACTGTTCTGTTCGGGGTACTCCATGAAGCTCGCCATGACCGCCGCCGCGCTGGCGCTGGCCGCCACCACGGTTTCCTTTGGCGCGGCTTCGGCCCAGGCCGCGTCCGACTGGCGCACGCCGGATCCCAACAACGTACTGGTGGTCGAGACCAACAAGGGCCGGATCATCGCCGAGCTCTATCCCGATGTGGCCCCGAACCACGTCGAACGTGTTCGCGCCCTGGCCAAGACCGGCTTCTATGATGGCCTGACCTTCTTCCGCGTCATCGCCGACTTCATGGCCCAGACCGGCGATCCGAAGAACACCGGCGAGGGCGGCTCGGACCTGCCTGACCTGACTGCCGAGTTCAATTTCCGTCGCGGGGCGGACATGCCGTTGGGCGCGGGCTTCAAGCTCGGCAGCACCGAGTCCGGTTGGGTCGGCGCTCTGCCCGTCACCAGCCAGCCGACAGCCCTGGCCGTGATGACGGCTGATCGCAAGGTGTCGACCTGGGGCAACTTCTGCCCTGGCGTCGTGGGCATGGCGCGGGCGGGGGATCCCAACAGCGCCAACAGCCAGTTCTACTTCATGCGCGCGGCGAACGCGGGCCTCGACAAGACCTACACCGCCTTTGGGCGCGTGCTGCAGGGCGTGGATGTGGTCAAGGCTATCAAGACCGGCGAGCCGGTTCCGGACCCGCAGGACAAGATGCTGAGCGTGAAGGTCCTGGCCGACATGCCTGCTGACAAGCGTCCCAGCATCCAGGTGATGGATACGCGCGGGGCAGCGTTCAAAGCTCTGGTCGCCAAGCGGCAGGCCGAGCTGGGCGCAAGCTTCACGAACTGCGACGTCGACGTCCCGGCCCAGGTGAAATGATGATCCTCTCGCGCGCGCTCCTGGTGGGGCTCTGCCTGGCGGCTTCGGCTTCCGTCGTTCACGCAGCGCCCAAGGCGCTGAAGATCACCGAGGCCGACTGGCGGACGCCGGCGCCCGAGACGGTCATGGTCATCGACACCAACAAGGGGAGGGTGCTGGTCGAGCTGGTCCCCGAGGTGGCGCCCAACCACGTGGCGCGCCTGCAGGATCTGACCCGGGCGGGCCTGTATGATGGCCGCACGTTCTTTCGGGTCATTGACCGCTTCATGGCCCAGACCGGCGACCCGACGAACACGGGGGAGGGCGGTTCTGATCGTCCGAACCTGAAGGCGGAGTTCACGTTCCGACGCGCCGCCGACACCGGCTTTGTGTCGATGGCCGCCCCGGCCGGGCTGGAGGTCGGCTACGTTAAGTCGCTGCCGGTCGTGAGCCAGAACTGGAGCTGGAGCGAGGTGACCAGCGACAAGAAAGTGGCCGCCTGGGCGACCTACTGTCCTGGCGTGATCGGCATGGCGCGAAGTGAGGACAACAACTCGGCCAACAGCCAGTTCTTCCTGATGCGCCAGCCCTATCCGTCGCTCGACAAGCGCTATACCGCCTTTGGCCGCGTGATCAGCGGGCTGGAGTCGGTCCGCGCGATCAAGACGGGGGAGCCGGTCCCCGCGCCCCAGGACCTGATGCAGAAGGTCCGCCTTCTTTCGGATATCCCCGAGAGCGAGCGGCCCAAGGTGCGGGTCATCGACCCCAAGGGACCGTGGTTCGCCGCCGAGACCAAGCGCCTACGCACCTTGAACGGCGCGGACTTTTCGGTCTGCGATATCGATCTGCCGGTCGAGATCCGCTGAGGTCAAACCGATTTCCGGCCGCAACTTGGTTCACAGGCGGCCGTGAACCGCGCTAGAAGCGCGGATAACACTCGCCATCCAAGGGAAGACCATGTCGGCCGACCTCGAAAACACCCTCATCCTGACGCTCGAGAGCGGTCCGGTCACGATCAAGCTGCGTCCGGACCTGGCGCCGGGCCACGTGGCCCGCATCAAGGAACTGGTGCGCGAAGGCTTCTACGACGGCGTCGTCTTCCACCGCGTGATCCCGGGCTTCATGGCCCAGGGCGGCGATCCGTCGGGCACTGGCCGCGGCGGTTCGGACAAGCCGGACCTGAAGGCTGAGTTCAACGACGAGCCGCACGTTCGTGGCGTCTGCTCGATGGCCCGCACCCCGAACCCGGACTCGGCCAACAGCCAGTTCTTCATCGTGTTCGACGACGCCACGTTCCTCGACAAGCAATACACCGTCTGGGGTCAGGTGACCGAGGGCATGGAACATGTCGACGCCCTGCCCAAGGGCGAGCCGCCGCGCGCGCCGGGCAAGATCGTCAGCGCCAAGATCGCCGCTGACGCCTGAGGCGCGAGCCAAGATCGTAAGACGGCCCTGGATCTTGTCCGGGGCCGTTTTTTATTGGCGGCGAAACGTCACGACGATCGGTCGATGGTCCGAGCCCAGCGCGGGGCCGCGTTCGACCCTGACAGCGCGCCATTGCTCTCCGGCGTAGACATGGTCGATCGGCAGGAAGGGCGCGGGCGCGGCCATGACCCGCGAGAACTTGCCCGCCGGCCAGGACGCCATCGCGCGTGTCCAACGCCGCAGGCCCAAGGCCTTATCCTGTCGCTTTAGCGTGAAGGACCAGGGCGTCGAATTGAAGTCGCCGGCCAGGATCATGCTCTTCCGATCAAAGTCCGACGCCAGCTTAACCACCTTGCGGCTTTGGGCCTGCTGAGGGCCGGCCGGCACGGGCCAAGTGTAGTGCACGCCCATGACCGTGAAGGGCCCCTTCGCATCGGCCAGCGTCGCCCAAGCCGCAGATAGGTAAGGGCCTTCGTAGGCCGCTCCCCCTCTGGCGATCATCTTTTTCCGGGAAAAGATCCACGCGTCACAGCGCGCACCCCGTTCGCACGAGGTGAACGGGTAGCTCGCGCGCAACGCTTTGACGATCAGTCGCGAGTCGCCGCCGCCCTCTTCCAGGATGACGACATCAGCGTCTTGCGCGGCTATCCAGGCCAGACTCTTCTCTGGCGTCTGGTTGCTGTGCCAGACGTTGAACTGGATGACCTTCAAGTCGCTGCTTGCGACCGTCGCGGGCTTGAAGCGCGCGGCGGCCCACAACTCGGGGCCCATCAGGATGGCGCAGGCCAGAAGGCCAACTCCACCCAGCGAGATCATCACCCATCGCTCGGCGCCACGGGCGGCGACGCCACCCAAGGCGATCGCGCCAACGGCCATCGCAAGCCAGAGCGGCGCAGCGTGCGTAAAGGCGTCAAGTCGATCGCTGAACGCGCCACCGAGGCAAGCCAGGGACATACCCGCGCCGACCAGGCCGAGCATCAGCGCGGTGCCGCGGAAAAGCAGGCTCAGGAGTTGAACGAGCAGACGCATGTACGGGCCATAGCACGCCCAAGCGACGGCGGAAGAGCGATCTAGTCCCCGGCGAAATATGTGAAGCGGATGTTGCGCAGCCGCGCGGCGCCCAGCTGCAGATCGCCTCGCAGCACGATCAAGTCCTCGTCCGTGGGATCGCTGGCTTTCGCCCGCTTCAAGGCCTCGAGGTCAAACGCGCCGGAGAACACCACATCGCCGAGACGCTTGTCCTTGGCGCGGAAGACGACCGCTTCGCCGTCGACGCGGTAGACCTCTGGCAGAAGGCGAAAACTCACCGTGTGATAGGTCTGGCCAAGTTCATTCTCGGCGGTAGGACTGGTGACGTCCTCAAACTCCAGGAAAATCGGCGCGTAGGTGGTGGGGCGCTTGCCCTGTTCCCAGGCCGTGAAATCCTCGAGCGTGCCGATATTGAGGGATGAAAGCTCCCAGGGGCCTGACTTTATCGGCGGGTCGCTGAAGTAGTAGCCGAACGCATCCAGCGTGGCGTCGTGTTGGAAGTTCGCAGCGCTGGCGTTGGGCGTCGCGGTGCTTGGCTTTGTCGAGGTGGCGGCGCTCGACTGGGCGGGAGCCTCAGGCGATGTCGGGCTCTGCGTCCGGTCGCCGCAAGCCCCCAGGATCAACAGCGGCGCAAGCGCCGGAATGAGTAGACGTTTCATGTCGTTTTCCCCCCAACAGCGCGTCCGTCGGAACCATGCGTCAAGGGTGTTCGCCTTGTCCACTTGCCTCGCGCGACGGGCTAAGTCTTGACCTTCGGCGGCGGTCGTGTGCTTGAAGCCGGCCCATGCGCCTTTCCGACTTCGATTTTGACCTTCCCGAGGACCGTATCGCCCTGCGACCTGCGGAGCCTCGCCACGCCGCGCGTTTCCTGGTGGTGCGCCCCGGCCAGCCTCTGGCCGATCATGTCGTCAGCGATCTTCCCGATTTTCTGCGGCCTGGGGACGCCCTGGTCTTCAACGACACGCGCGTGATCCCCGCCCGTTTGGCGGGCCTTCGCGAGGGACGCACCACGGGCGGGGCGGATGGAACGCCCGTCGCGGTCGAGGCGACTCTGCATCGTCGTCTGACGCCCAACCGCTGGAGCGCCTTCATGCGTCCCGGCAAGCGCCTGAAGGTGGGCGACCGGGTCGCTTTTGGAGCGCGCGAGGACCGGGCGTGTGATCTCGACCGGCTGGACGCGGTGATCGCCGAAAAGCACGAGGGTGGCGAAGTCGTGCTGGCGTTTGATCTCTCAGGCCCCGACCTCGATGTCGGTATCGCGAGGCATGGCGACATGCCGTTGCCGCCGTACATCGCCGCCAAGCGCGGCGAGGACGAGCGGGATCGCGCCGACTATCAGACTGTCTATGCGCGCGAGGACGGTTCGGTCGCAGCCCCGACGGCCGGGCTACACTTCACGCCCGAGCTGCTTGACCGTCTGAAGGCCAAGGGCGTCTCTCTGCATTTCGTTACGTTGCACGTGGGGGCGGGCACGTTCCTGCCGGTCAAGACCGACGACGTTTCCGATCACAAGATGCACGCCGAGTACGGACAGGTGACCGAAGCGATCGCCGACGCCCTCAACGCCGTGCGCGCGGCTGGGGGGCGCATCGTTTGCGTCGGCACCACCTCGTTGCGGCTGCTGGAGAGCGCGACGGGCGAGGACGGCGTCATTCGTCCCTTCGCCGACGAAACCGCGATCTTCATCACGCCTGGCTACCGGTTCCGCGCCGTCGACGTGCTGATGACGAACTTCCACCTGCCCAAGTCGACCCTGTTCATGTTGGTCAGCGCCTTCGCGGGTACGCCGACCATGCGTGCGGCCTACGAGCACGCGATCCAGACGGGCTACCGCTTCTATTCCTACGGCGACAGCAGTCTGCTGTTCAAAGACGAGACCTGCTGATGGCCGCGTTCCCCTTCGAGATTAAAGCCACCGACGGCAAGGCGCGGACGGGCGTTCTGAAGACCCCGCGCGGCGACATCCGCACGCCGGCCTTCATGCCCGTCGGCACCGCCGCAACGGTGAAGGCGATGACGGTCGACCAGGTCAAGGACACGGGCGCCGACATCATCCTCGGCAACACCTATCACCTGATGCTTCGCCCCTCGGCCGAGCGGGTGAAGCGTCTGGGCGGCCTTCACAAGTTCATGCGCTGGGACAAGCCGATCCTGACCGACAGCGGCGGCTTCCAGGTGATGAGCCTCTCAGGGATCAGCAAGCTGACTGAAGAGGCCGTGACCTTCTCCAGCCACGTCGACGGCTCCAAGCATGTGCTGACGCCCGAGCGCTCGATCGAGATCCAGGCCGACCTGCTGGGCAGCGACATCGTCATGCAACTGGACGAATGCGTGGCCTGGCCGGCCGAGGAGGCGAGGGCGCGCAAGGGCATGGAGCTTTCGGCGCGATGGGCCAGGCGCTCAAAGGACGCCTTCGGAGCCCGCGACACCCAAGCCCTTTTCGGCATCCAGCAGGGCTCGACCTTCGAGAATCTACGTCGTGAATCGTCCGAACGCCTGCGCGAGATCGGCTTTGACGGCTATGCGATCGGAGGTTTGGCGGTCGGCGAGGGACACCAGGCGATGTGCGAGGTCCTGGACTACGCGCCAGGCTTTCTGCCGGAAGACCGGCCGCGCTACCTGATGGGCGTCGGCAAGCCGATTGATCTGGTCGAGGCCGTGGCCCGAGGCGTCGACATGTTCGACTGCGTCCTGCCGACTCGCTCCGGTCGCCACGGCCAGGCCTGGACCTGGGATGGCCCCATCAACCTGAAGAACGCCAAATACGCCGAGGACGAGACACCGCTGGACCCGGGCAGCGATTGCCCAGCCAGCCGCGACTATTCAAAGGCCTATCTGCGCCACCTCTTCAAGGCCGAGGAGATCCTCGGTCAGGTGCTGCTGTCGTGGCACAATATCGCGTTCTTCCAGGCGCTGACCGCCGCCATGCGCGCGGCCATCGCGGAAGGGCGCTTCGACCAGTTCCGGCGCGATTTCGCCGCCCGACATCTCGCGGGTCAGCCGTAAGGGCCGTTAGGGACTCGCGGAGCCTCGTCCTTGACGATCGGGAAGCGCGGGCGCCGGGGACCGTAGGGATCCGGTGGCGGCGGCATTCCAGGGTCCAGCACGGGCGGCGCGGCGATCGGCTTATGTCGTGGCGTCGCCGGCGGATTGCAGCCGCGGGCCTCGCCCAAGCCCTTGAGATAGGCGCGACGCACATTCCCTGAGGCGATCGCGCTCTGGACGAGCCGATCGTGCCGTTCGGCGCCGGTCAGCTTCCGCACCCAGCCGCGCATGGGAATCAGGTCCTGGGCGGTGCTCGCGATCGCGCCCAGCGCCGCCTCGCCGGCGGCCTTGCGGCTGCGGTCCATCAGGTCTTCGTTCTCTTGAGGCGGGTTACGGTCGATATCCTCACCCAAGGCCGCGTCCAGAGGTTCGACAAGCGAGATCAACGTCCTGCAGTCCGCGCGGCCGGGGCGCTGATAGGGGTCGTCCATCGCCTCGAGCAGAACGCGAGGGATCTTGGTGCGAACGATGTTCACGTCGCGTAGCGGCGCGCTGACCGCGCCGCTGATTCCCTCCTTGTTGGCTTCGGACGTCGACTTGATGCGTCCGTCCTCGCTCGGAGGAGGCTGCTGCTGCCGCGCGGAGGCGTTCGCCGCCAGAGCCAGGCCGCAAAACACCGCTAAAAAGAAGGTTCGACGCATGGGTCACCGTAACGCGTACACAGCTTTACCGTCATCCCACGCAAAAACGGCGAAACCGTGCTTGCGACGCACGCGACCCCCGACTATGGTCCGCGCCGCTTCCCCCGGTCCCCGCCGGATCGTGAGCGGGCCGGTAGCTCAGTGGTAGAGCATTCGACTTTTAATCGAATGGTCCTGGGTTCGAATCCCAGCCGGCCTACCATTTCACGCTGCTACGAGTGGCGGTTCCTCGCATCGATGACAGGATTGCGCGAGCGCCACGACGCTGCGGTCTTGACGCGTAGTTTTTCTACCACCGTTGCGCGGCTTTTCTCGTTTGCCCCATCGA
Source organism: Caulobacter sp. BE264 (assembly GCF_031457805.1). Lineage (NCBI taxonomy): Bacteria > Pseudomonadati > Pseudomonadota > Alphaproteobacteria > Caulobacterales > Caulobacteraceae > Caulobacter > Caulobacter sp. BE264. The sequence continues at coordinate 466,819 of NZ_JAVDXI010000001.1, forward strand.
CAAGGTAGAGATTTAAGCGGCTCACTTTCCGCGATGTCGGCGGCACTGTTGGTGCCCGGCGTTGCGCCTTCGCGGCGCCCCCTCGGCGAACCTGGACCCTGGACGACGATCAGACGATGACCGCCGACACCGCCGACACCGCCGAGCAGCGGCCGCCAGCGAAGGGCACGCGAAAGCCGCTCTTCCGCAAACGATCTGCAATCCCTGGCTTTGGCTTAACGATGGGCGTGACCTTGACGGTCTTGTCCCTGATCGTCCTGATCCCGTTGAGCGCGGTGGTTCTGAAAGCGGCCCAGCAATCGCCCGCCGAGTTCTGGGCCGTCGCGACCTCTGAACGGTCCATCGCCGCCTACAAGCTCAGCTTCGGCGCTGCGTTCGTCGCTGCGGCGATCAACGGCGTGTTCGGCGTTCTCACGGCCTGGGTGCTGGTGCGTTATGAGTTTCCGTTCAAGACGCTGGTGAACGCTCTGGTGGACCTGCCGTTCGCGTTGCCGACCGCTGTCGCCGGTATCGCCTTGGCGACGCTCTATGCGCCGACCGGATGGGTCGGGCAATTCCTGACGCCGCTCGGGATCAAGGCGGCTTACAATCCGGTCGGCGTCGTGATCGCCCTGACCTTTATCGGTCTGCCTTTCGTTGTGCGCACGATCGAGCCCGTTCTGCGCGACGCCGCCGCCGATGTGGAGGAGGCCGCCGCGAGCCTGGGCGCCAGCCGCGTCCAAACGATCGCTCGCGTGATCGCGCCGGCCCTTGCCCCCGCGTGGCTGACCGGCTTTGCGATGGCCTTCGCGCGTGGCGTTGGTGAGTACGGTTCCGTCATCTTCATCGCCGGCAACATGCCCTATCGCTCGGAGATCGCTCCGCTGCTGATCATCATCCAGCTGGAGCAGTTCGAATACGCGCGGGCGGCGACCATCGCGGTGGTGATGCTGACCGTCTCGTTCCTGATGCTTTTGGTCATCAACGTCATCCAGGCCTGGGCGCGGAGGTTCGACTGATGGGAGCCGCCAATCCGAGAGCGCGAGGCGCGACGGACGATCCGCTATGGGCCAAGATCCTGCTCATCGGAACGGTGTTGGCCTTCCTGGCCCTCGTCCTGATCCTGCCGTTGGTGGCGGTCTTCGCAGAAGCGCTGCGCAAGGGGCTGGACGCAGCGATCCTGGCGGTCAGCGAGCCCGATGCGCTGGCGGCGGTGAAGCTCACTCTGCTCACGGCCGCGATCGCCGTGCCGTTCAACGCTGTTTTTGGTCTCTGTGCGGCGTGGGCGATCGCCAAGCACGAGTTCCGAGGCAAGGCGTTGCTGATCACCCTGATCGACCTGCCATTTTCGGTTTCACCGGTCGTGGCGGGGTTGATCTACGTCCTGATCTTCGGATTGCAGGGATGGTTTGGCGAGTGGCTTGTCGACAACGACATCAAGATCATTTTCGCCGTACCGGGCATCCTTCTGGCGACGGTGTTCGTGACCTTTCCCTTCGTGGCGCGCGAGCTGATCCCGCTGATGCAGGAGCAGGGCGTTAGCGAGGAGGAGGCGGCTGTCTCGATGGGCGCCAGCGGGGTCTACACCTTCTGGCGGGTGACCGCGCCGAACGTGCGGTGGGGTCTGCTCTACGGCGTCTTGCTGTGTAACGCCCGCGCTATGGGTGAGTTTGGCGCGGTGTCAGTGGTTAGCGGCCATATTCGAGGCCTGACCAACACCATGCCGCTGCATGTCGAGATCCTCTACAACGAGTACGACTTCGTCGGCGCATTCGCCGTGGCGGCGCTGCTTTGCCTCCTGGCGGTGATGACTCTGGTGCTGAAGACGGCGCTCGAGATCGCCCAGCCGGGCGTGCGCGGCCGCAGCGGACACTGAACGGACAACGGACCCCATGACCATTTCCATCCGCTCCGTCGAAAAGCAGTTCGGGCGCTATCCCGCCCTGAACAAGGTGGACCTTGAGATCGCCGATGGCGAACTGCTGGCTTTGCTGGGGCCCTCAGGATCAGGGAAGACCACGCTCCTGCGCACCATCGCCGGCCTGGAGTTCCCGGATGCGGGGCAGGTGCTGTTCGATGGTCAAGATGTCACGCACGCCTCGGCGGCGGCGCGCCGTGTGGGCTTTGTCTTTCAGCAGTATGCGCTGTTCAAGCACATGACGGTCGCCAAGAATATCGCGTTCGGCCTGGACGTCCGGAAGGGCAAGGACAAGCCCTCAAAGGCCGAGATCGATCGACGGGTCGAGGATCTGCTGAAGCTGGTCGAGCTCGAGGGCCTGGGTGGCCGCTATCCGTCGCAGCTTTCAGGCGGTCAGCGTCAGCGCGTGGCCTTGTCGCGGGCTCTGGCCGTGGACCCCAGCGTCTTGCTGCTGGACGAGCCCTTCGGCGCGCTGGACGCAACGGTGCGCAAGTCGCTTCGGCGCGAGCTCCGTCGTGTTCACGACGCCACCGGGGTGACGACGATCTTCGTCACCCATGACCAGGAAGAGGCTCTGGAGTTGGCAGATCGTGTGGCGATCCTGAACCAGGGCCGCATCGAGCAGATCGGTACGCCGAGCCAGGTCCACGACGCGCCCGAGACGGCCTTCGTTTGTGGGTTTGTCGGGGAGGCGAACCGTTTCGATGGCCAGGTCTCGGGTGGTCGCTTCACCGCCGGCGCGTTGACCGCGCCAGGCGACGGCGTTCGCGACGGCGCCGCGACGGCTTTTGTGCGCCCTCATGATTTCGCCCTCGATGAAACCGGGTTTGAGGTCCGCGTCGAGCGAGCGCATGTCCAGGGTGCTCTTACCGCCGTCACCGCGACGATGTCCGACGGTCGGCGTATCGAGATCAGCGCCTCCCGTGCGGAAGCCGCGCGCTTCACCGGCGCCGTGAAGATCATCGCCCGTAAGGCTCACGTTTACGCCGCTTAAGCATAATTCCACTAAGTCGTCCTGATGGTCGGCGTGCAACGTTCGCGGGAAGGTCCGTGAAGGTTACGCTGTTTCCGAGAACGACTCGGCGGGGTTTGAGAAGCGGATGGTGATGGTCGAGGCCTCTGGCGCTGAGCGGCGCGCGCATCCCCGGATGCCAGCGGCGCGGAAAATCTACATCGTCGACGATCCCCGGTCGTGGAAGGGCTCGCTGCTGGATGTCGCGGAGAAGGGCGGGCGTCTTTCCATCGCAGGCATCACCCCGCCGCCCGACACCTTCGTCTTTGTCGATGCCGGCGGACGGCGGGTGCATCTGGCGAATGTGGTCTGGCGCTCGGGCTCCGAGGTTGGCGTTCAGTTCACGGCCACCCAACGGATCGGGCCGAGGGCGGGCGGCGCCGCCGGCGCGCTCGAGATCGCAAGACGGTTCTTGGCCAGCCTTCCCGCCGACGCTGCGGACTAGCCCTTATTCATCCTACTGTTGTTGTTGTTGCTGCTGCTGGTGCAGCTCCTCGCGCAGGGCCGTGTCGGGTCGGCGGCGCCCGCCCGCAAAGGCGGGGCGGGCCATTCGCAGGAACTCCGGCTCGGCCAGAGCGGCGCGCGCGCGACGCACCGAGACGCCGACGGCAAGCTGGCTTTCGGCGTCGCCCTTGTAGACTCCGCGCGAGGGCGTGACATCGGCATAGTCGCGACCCACGGCCACCGCCACGTGCCGTTCGCCGGCCATCATGTTGTTGGTGGGGTCGAAGCCGACCCAACGCAGGCTGGGCAGAAACACCTCGACCCAGGCGTGCGTGGCGTCGGGATCTGAACGGTCTCCCGCCTCGCGATCGGTGAACAGGTAGCCCGAGACGTATCGCGCCGGCACGCCCCAACCGCGACAGACGGCCAGCATGATGTGCGCAAAGTCCTGACAGACCCCGCGCCCGGCGCTCAGCGTCAGATCGATCGGGCTGTCGGCGTCGGTGACGCCGGGCTGGTACTCGAACGCGCTGTAGATCGTCTCCGAGAGTGTGCGAACGGCGGTCAGGGGATCACGACGTTTGAGCGCGTCGAGGTCGTGTTCGTTGATGAAGGTCTGCAGCGCCTCGGTCGTCCTCACGAAGCCATGTGGGCGCAGGAAGTCGAAGCATTCCCCGCGTACGAACTCGCTGCGAAGCCGGTCCCATTCGCCCATGTCCAGGTGGTTGGGGCGCTCGCCAGGCGATTCCGTCTCGACCGCCGAGCGGGCGATGATGGTCAGGTTGTCATGGGGCTGCGGCACGTCGAAGTGATAGACCGCATTGCCGAAGCTGTCGGCGTAGGAGAACACCTGCGCCGCAGGGTTCAGGTCCAGCTCGAAGCTGACCAGACGCTGCCGAGCTGTCTTCTGGGGCTGCATCCACAGCTCCATCAGGCTTTCCCGGACAGGACGCTCGTAATGGTACTGGGTGACGTGTCGAATTTCGAGCAGCACGATCCGGGATCCTAGGCGGGCAGACGCGTTTCAAGGGGATAGGCCACGAACGTCTCGTAGATGGCCTCGTGGATTCGAGCGCACTCGTTGACCACGGTGGTCAGCAGCGGGCCGGCGCCGACGGCTTCCAGCTCGTCGACATCAGCGAACTGCAGTCGCGCCTTAAGTCGGCCTGCCAGTCGCTCGGGGCCCGCGCGCTCGTTCGCCGAGACGCTGCGCGCCATGGCGCTGAGATGCTGTTCGATCTGCGCCGTCGCAAACCGGATCGATCGCGGGAAGTCCTCATCGAAAACCAGGAACTCCAGGATGTGGCGGGGTTCGATCTCGGCGGTGTAGACGCGAAGATAGGGCTCCAGCGCGCAGGCCATGCGCAGCACGCTGACCAGCGCCACGTGGTCTCCTAGGCGCCCGTGGGTGGGCGATTCTGCGAAGCAGACTTCCAGCAGACGGGACACCAGCTGAGCACGCTCCATGTAGATGCCCAGCATCATGAACCGCCAGCTCTCGCCGTGGCTCATGGTCGTATCCGCCGCGCCTTTGAACAGGTGCAGGTCGGCGATCACGTCGTGCAGGAAGATGTCGGAGCCGGCGGCGAAATCCTTGGCCGCGTTCGGGTCGGTGACCTTGAGGTACAGCAGGTTCAGGCGTTCCCAGGTCTCGGTCGTGATCTGATCGCGAACCTGGCGGGCGTTCTCGCGGGCCCGCGCCAGCGACGAGACGACCGAGTTGGGATCACTGCGATCCAGAACCAGCGCTTGGGCGGCCTCGAATGAGCCCACGCCAGCGCCGTCGCCGGGCTCGCCGACGGCGGCCAAGGCGATCCATACCGCTTGAGCGCCGGCGTCGGTCTGATCGAGCGTGGCGTTCAGCATCACGGTGGACAGGCGCGACAGATGCTCGGCCCGTTCGATATAGCGGCCCAGCCAGTAGAGGCTGTCGGCGACACGCGCGAGCATCATGGGCGGGCGCTCCCGTTGCCGGCGCCATTGGAGGGGCCGTCGTCGGCGAGAACCCAGGTGTCCTTCGAGCCGCCGCCCTGGCTGGAATTGACCACCAGCGAGCCGCGCTTGAGCGCGACGCGGGTCAGGGCGCCGGGGGTGACGATGGTCTTCTCGCCCGAGAGGATGAAGGGGCGCAGATCGACGTGGCGCGGCTCGATCCGGCCGTCCACCAGGCACGGCGCGGTCGAGAGCTGGATCGTCGGCTGGGCGATGTAGTTCTCGGGATCGGCCTTGATCGCTAGCGCGAAGTCGTCGCGCTCCTTCTGGCTGGCGTGGGGACCGACGAGCATGCCGTAGCCGCCCGAGGCGCCGACGGCCTTGACCACCAGCTTGTCGAGATTGGCTAGCACATGGCTGAGCTGCCGCGGCTCGCGGCACAGGAAGGTCTCGATGTTGGGCAGGATGGCGTCTTCACCGAGATAATACCGGATAATGTCGGGGACATAGGCGTAGACGGCCTTGTCGTCGGCGACCCCGGTGCCGGGCGCATTGCAGATCACGACATTGCCGGCGCGATAGGCGTTGAACAGGCCGGCGGCGCCCAGCGAGCTGTCGCGCCGGAAGGTCAGGGGGTCGATGAAGTCGTCGTCCACGCGACGATAGATCACGTCGATGCGGCGCAGTCCCGTGGTGGTGCGCATGTAGACCATGTTCTCGTGCACCACGAGGTCGCGCCCCTCGACCAAGGGCACGCCCATCAGGCGCGCCAGATAGGCGTGCTCGTAGTACGCGCTGTTATAGACGCCCGGCGTCAGCACCACGACCTGCGGGTCGGCGCGCCAGTCTGCGGCCATGCTCTTCATGGTCGACAGCAAGAGGTCGGGATAGCGCTCGACCGGGCGCACGCCTGCGGCGCGATAGGTTCCGGGGAAGGTTCGCTTGGCCGCGTCCCGGTTCGCCAGCATGTAGGACACGCCTGACGGGACGCGGAGGTTGTCCTCGAGCACGGCGAACTGGCCATCCTGGCAGCGGATCAGGTCGCTGCCGCAGACATTGGCGTAGGCCTTGTGCGGCACGTAGAGGTGCTGCATCTCGCGGCGGTACGACGGGGCGCCGAGGACGAGTTCGCGCGGGATCACGCCGTCCATCAGGATCTGCTGGTCGCCGTAGATGTCGGCCAGGAAAAGGTTCAGAGCCCTCAGTCTCTGGGTCAGTCCGGTTTCGATCCGCGCCCATTCGGCGGCGGGAATGATCCGGGGAAACAGGTCGGTCGGGATGATCCGTTCGGTCGTGTTCTCGGCGCCGTAGACCGTGAAGGTGATCCCCTGAAGAAGGAACGAGCGCTCCAAGGTGCGTTGCCGCGCCGCAAGCTCATCGGCGCCTAGCGTGGACATCCTGCCGTGCAGCGGGTCGTAGTGCTGGCGAACCTCACCCTCTGGCGTGAACATCTCGTCGTAGGCGACGCCCGGCAGGTAGGCGGCCTCCGTCATCGGCAGGGTCGGGGTGTCCGCTAGGGTCTGGGTCTTCGCCGCCACGCTTCTATCCGCTTGTCTTCGATCTTGGGCGCGGCCCCAAAGGAATGCGCCGTCTCGACTCTAGGGCCTTCACGCAGCCTCGCTTCCCGGATTCGGCGTCCGCCAAGCGATTGCGCACGACTGCCTATCATTTGGGCGCCATTCGGCTGCTTTGAGAAGCGCCGCTGACAACGATCTGCGGCATTTCCGAACGTGACACGCGACCGGGCCGCGACTACAGCAGGGAAGGGGGCGCTTCGCGCGGGGAACGTGATTTGGTGCTTGGGCGGACTTCCCTGGCTTTGGCGACGGTGACCTGGCTCGCGGCCTCGGTCGCGTGGGCCGACGAGCCGATGGCCCAGATTCAGGGCGTTGATGACCGGGCGCTTCGCGAAGCCATCCAGCGCGCGCTATCCGACTCCAAACAACCGCCGCGCAGTCGCTCGGAAGCCCGCCGTCGCGCGCGCCAAGCCGGCGAGGACGCGATCGCCGTTTTGCGCGCGGAAGGCTACTACGCCTACACCGTCGAGCCCGATGTGACAGAAGGCGATCCTCCGCGCGCCATTGTGAAGATCACACCTGGCCCGGCCTTTCTGCTGGCCGATCCGCGGATCGATTGGTCCGGCGCCCCGCCTGATGAGGGTGTGCGTCAGCGCGCCGCCGCAGCCATGCGGCTGACCGAGGGCGAACCTGGACGCTCCGCCGATGTCGTGGGCGCTGAGGGGCGCATCGTCGCCCAAGTCGCCAAGCTTGGTTACGCTGATGTCGCGGCGGAGCCGCGCGAGGTTGTGGTTGATCACGCCGACCATACGGTGCGCCCGACCTTCAAGATCGCGGCGGGCGACCTGGTGCGGCTGAATGGTGTGGAGGTCGTGACCAAGGGGCGCACCAACCCGGCTTGGGTCGGTCGTCTTGCGCCGTGGGTAGCCGGCGATGTGTATGATCCAGAGGACGTCGCGGAACTCGAGCGTCGGCTACGTGACACCGCCGTCTACGACTCGATTTCCGTGTCGCTCGCGGGCGCCGACAAGGCCACGGCCGAGGGCTATCGACCCGTGGTGGTCACGCTTTCCGACCGTCAGGCCCGCACGATCGAACTGGGCGCGGGTTACTCGACCAGCGAAGGCGCTGGCGTGGACGCGCGCTGGATCCGCTACAACCGCCATAAGCGCGCCGACACCACCACCTACGCGCTGCGCTTCGCCAAGCTGGAGCAGCGTCTGGGCGCGGAGCTTTCCCTCCCGCACTGGCGGCGACCGCAGCAGACCCTGAAGTTGAACAGCTCGGTCTTCCGCAATGACACCGACGCCTACAACGAGACGGGGGCCACGGTGGGGGTGGACCTCACCCGCCGGCGCCAGACCACGGCCTATCGCACCTTCGGGGTGTCATTCGATCTGTCGCAGACCAAGGAACAGGTGAACCGCAATGGCTCTATCGCCGGACGCAAGCTGAACCTTGCGACTTTGGCGGGCCTCATGGCCTACGCCTGGGACTTCTCGGACGACATTCTTGACCCCAAACGAGGCTGGCGACTGGAGGCCCGCGCAGAACCGACCTACGTGGCGGGCGACACTACTGTGCCCTATCTCAAGCTCGCAACCCAAGGGTCCGCGTATCTACCGTTCGGCAAGCAGGACAGCACCGTCCTGGCCGCTCGCGCGAAGCTGGGCGCGATTCTCGGCGGTGGTATTCTCGATGTCCCTGCGTCGCGGCGCTTCTTCTCGGGCGGCGGTGGTTCGGTGCGAGGTTATGCCTACCAGGCGATCGGCCCGCGCCTTTCGGATAACACCCCGCAGGGCGGCGTCTCGCTGATCGAAACGTCATTCGAAGTCCGACAAAAGATTACGGATCGCTGGAGCGGCGTCGCCTTCATCGACGCGGGCGCGATCGGCACGGACAAGACGCCGAGGCGCGAGGACTTCCGCGCGGGCGCGGGCTTTGGCGTTCGCTATGACCTCGGCTTTGGGCCGATCCGCGCCGATATCGCCACGCCGCTCGGGCGGCGCAAGGGCGACCCGAAGTTTCAGGTCTATCTCAGCATTGGGCAAAGCTTTTGAGCGACGATCAGGACAAGCCCGATCTCGCCGACACGGTTTCCCAGGCGAGCGAGGCGGCGGCGAAGGTCGCCAGGAAGGTCGGCTGGCGCGGCGTGGCTCTGATCGCGGTCGGCGTTCTGGCTGCGCTGTTGCTGGTCATGGCTGGGGGGCTGCGACTAGCGCCCATCACGCCGCAGGGACGCATGTTCCTGGAGGCGCGCGCCTCAGGGCTCAAGCTCGGCCGGATCGGCAAGCTGCATATCGAGGGGCTGTCTGGCGATATCTGGAAGGACTTCGGCGTTCGCCGTCTGACGATCACCGACGAGAAGGGGATCTGGCTTGAGGCTCACGACCTTGAGGTCTCTTGGCGCGCGACAGAGCTCTTCGGCCGCCGCTTTCACGCCGAGCAGATCACAGCGCGCGACGTTATCGTTTTGCGGCGACCGACGATGGGGCCGAAGGGAAAATCCAGCGCCGCGCCTGTCTCGGTGGATCTCGACGCCTTCAAGTTTCGTCTGTTGACGCGGCCCGCCTTCAGCGGCGCGGCGGGTGATTTTGATGTGAACGGCGCCTATGAGATGGCGCGGTTGGGCGGACAGAAGGGCAAGATCGCGGCCGCTTCGCGCCTGCACGTCGGCGATCGGCTCGATCTGGATTTCGATCTTGGACGATCGAAGTCGCTGCGCCTGCTGGCGGACGCGACCGAGGCCAATGGCGGCGCCATCGCCGGGGCTCTGGGCCTTCCGGCCGACAGGACCTTTGATCTCAAGGCCAAGGCGGAGGGCACGACAAGTCGAGCGGCGTTCGACATCGTGGCGCGGTCTGGGCGGGAGACCCCGCTTGAGGCGCGCGGCGCCTGGAACGAACAGGGCGGCGCGGCGCGCGGCCGTCTCGATCTCGAGGCCTCTAGGCTGACCGAGCGTCTGGCGCGCATGTTCGGCCCCAGCGCGGACTTCACTGTTGATGGGCGCAAGGCCACGGCTGATGGCCTCTCGGCTTTGAAGATCAGCGTCAACTCGCAGAACCTGATCCTGCGCGGCGAGGGCCTTGCCGAATTGAGCAAACGGCGCACGGGCCCTGATGGGATCGCGTTCAACGCTCGGGTGGGCGCCCTTAATCGGATCGTGACCATCCCCAAGATGGGCCGCGGCGAGGCGCAAGGCGTGTTCCGGCTGATTGATGGCGGTTTCGTTGTCGAAGGCCGGACGGATGTCAGCGATCTGGAGTTGCTGGGCTATCGCCTCAAGCGCGCCACTGGCCCCGCGAAGGTCAGCTGGTCCAAAGGCGATCTGGCTATCGAGGCGCAGGCGACCACGTCCGGAGGCGGCGGCACGGGTTTGCTTGCGGTTCTGGGATCCAGTCCCAAGGCGACCTTCGAAGGCGGTCGGGTCAAGGGCGGGCGGTTCCTGATCAAGGCGGCGCGGATCGACGCCCCGAACCTGATCGTCACCGGCAAAGGTGGACGGGGGCTGCTGGGCGGCCTGTCGTTCGATGGCGAGATGAAGGTCGCAAGCCTCTCGCCCGTCCGTCCGGGCGCGAAAGGCGCGGTCAACGCCAAATGGTCAGCGTCCAGCTTCGCCGGCAGACCCTGGAGCTTCACGGTCGACGGGAAGACCGCCAACTTCGGAACAGGCTATGCCGAGATCGATCGCCTGCTTGGCGTGACGCCGCGCCTGTCTGGCAAGGCCAGCTGGAACGCCGGTGTCCTGACCGTGGCCGAGGCCAAGCTGGACGGGGCGAACGCCGCGCTGACCACCTCGGGCAAGCTTGGACAGGGGCTGTCTCTGGACTTCGGCTTGGATTGGACGGCGACAGGGCCGTTCCGCGCAGGCCCCGTCGAGGTCGCTGGCAAGGCGATTGGCGACGGGCGCGTCGGCGGAACCCTGCGGGCGCCGCGCGCCGAGCTCAACGCCCTCTTCGACTCGATCGATCTGCCTAGGTTGCTGCTTTCAAAGGCGCGGTTGACGCTGACGTTTGCGCGCGACGCCAAGGGCGCGGATGGCGCGGCCGCCTTGCAGGCCGATAGTCAATACGGCCCGGCCCGGGGACGAGCGGCCTTCCGCTTCTCCCCGGGCGGGATTGAGCTAAGTGATGTTGACGTCGATGCGGGCGGGGCCAAGGCGCAGGGCGCGCTCTCGCTGCGCGACGGACTTCCAGCGACAGCGGACCTGAGGGTGGCCGTCAGTCAAGGCGCCTTCCTTCCACAGGGAACGGTGAAGGGCGCGGCGCGCCTGGTTGATGCGCCGGGCGGCGGTTCGCCAAGCGCCACCTTGGATCTTGTCGCCGAAGATGTGGTCAACGGATCCTGGAAGGTGCGATCAGCACGCATCAAGGCTGATGGACCGCTCTCCCGCCTGCCGCTGTCGATCGACGCTCGGGGGGAAGCGCCCGGCGGGCTGTGGCGTCTCAACGGCGCAGGCGATCTGGCGCAAGCGGGGAAGATCTATGACTTGACGCTGAACGCGTCGGGACGCGTGGGGCGAACCGAACTGAAGACCCGCGAGGCCGCGCGTATTCGTTTCGGCGACGGACCCACCCAAGCCCGCCTTCGATTGGCCGTCGACAAGGGGCGGGCCGATATCGATGCGGATCTTGGCGGCGCCACAGCGATGCTGAAGGCTGAGCTTGCCGGCGTCAGCCTGACCGCCTTCGATCCCGATCTGGATGGCGACATCGACGGGGCTTTCAACCTGCAAGGTCAGGGCGATGTCCTCACCGGCGATTTTGCGATGCGGCTTTCACATGCGCGCGAGCGGGGCGCCAAGATTGATCAGTCGCTGGACGCCAAGATTCAGGGTCGCCTTAGCGACAGCCAGCTCACCATCATCGCCGACAGCGACAACCGCCAGGGTTTGAAGGCCGAAGCCAACCTCGTGCTTCCGGTCGAGGCGTCGGCCAAGCCGCTGCGACTGGTCGTCAACAGGCGCAGGGGCGTCCAGGGGCGCTTCTCCGCCCAGGGGGAAATCAAGCCGCTTTGGGACCTGCTGCTCGGTCCTGAGCGGTCTCTGTCAGGCCGTATCAACCTGCAGGCCAGCCTGGGCGGCACGCTCGGCGACCCGCGCCTGATCGGTCAGGCGACGCTCGACGGCGGCGGTTTCGACGACGGTCAATCTGGGCTGCGGTTGCGCAACGTGACCTTGAGGTCCGCCCTGGCGGATAACGCAATCGACGTCAGCCAGGCGATCGGCGAGGACGGGCAGGGCGGGTCGATCTCGGGCGCCGGCCGCATCAGTCTGGCGCGCGGCGGCGAGGGGAACTTCAAACTCGACATGAAGAGCTTCCGGCTGATCGACAACGATCTGGCCTCGGCGGTGGCGACCGGTCAGGCCAGCGTAAACCGCTCGGCGGACGGCAAGATCAAACTAACCGGCGCGGTGACGCTCGATCGCGCGGACGTGTCGGCTCAGACCAAGACCCCGGCGGGCGTGGTGGCCATGGATGTCGTAGAACGCAATCGCCCCGGAGACCTGGACCAGGGGCTGCAGCGACGCGCCACGACGGGCGGCATGATCCTGGATCTCGACCTCAAGGCGCCGCGCCGCATCTTCGTGCGCGGCCGTGGTCTCGATGTGGAACTGTCCCTCGACGCCCATGTTGGCGGCACGTCGCTGGCCCCGCAGCTGAGCGGCGTGGCGCGGATGGTGCGCGGCGAGTATGACTTCGCAGGCAAGCGGTTCGAGTTTGACGACGATGGCGTCGTCTATCTCTCCACCCAGCTGGACCAGGTGCGGCTGGACCTGTCCGCAACCCGGGAGGATACGGCGCTGACGGCGGTGGTGCGCATTCTGGGCACGGCGGCCAAGCCCGAGATCACCCTGACCTCGAAACCCGAATTGCCCAGCGATGAGGTTCTCAGCCAGGTGCTGTTCGGCGCTTCGGCCGCCCAGCTTTCGCCGATCGAGGCGGCGCAACTGGCTTCGGCGCTTGCTGCGCTGGCCGGCGGCGGCGGGTTTGACGTGATCGGAAACCTCCGCAGCTTCGCACGCCTGGACCGGCTGGCCTTCGCCGAGAGCGCGACCGGCATGACCGTGGCCGGCGGCAAGTACGTCACCGACGATGTCTATGTTGAAATCATCGGCGGCGGCCGCGATGGCCCTGCAGCTCAGGTCGAGTGGCGGATTCGCCGGACGCTGTCCCTGGTCTCCCGCATTGGCGGCCAGAACGATGCAAAGCTTTCCGTTCGCTGGCGAAAGGACTATTGAGTACGCAAGGCTGTTGCGCGGGCCCCCGGTTACCTCGTCTGAGGTGAGCACGATTTGCCCGCGGCCCTTGGTTATCTTGACTGAGGGAGGAACGAGCTTTCATGCATCTAACGTCAGAAGATCGCGGCGTTCTGGACAGGATCGCGCAAGAGGGCGGCCGGATCGTCGATCGCGCGGTCGACTGGTGCGCGGTGAACTCCGGAAGCCGGAATCTCGCTGGCCTTGAACGGCAAAGGCAGATTCTGCTCGACGCCGCCGCAAGCCTGCCCGCCGCCCCCGTGGAGATCCCGTTGGCTCCGTCGCGGGAGATTGACGCGAACGGCCGCGAGGCGGAGTTCCAGCATCCGCCGTCCGTCGCGGTGATCGTCCGGCCCGAGGCGCCGGTGCAGGTCATCCTCACCGGGCACTACGACACCGTATATCCGCAAAGCAGTCCGTTCCAGGTCGTGCGGACTCGTCCGGACGGCGCGCTGCACGGTCCGGGGATCGCGGACATGAAGGGCGGCATCTCGGTCATGCTGGCGGCGCTGGAAGCCTTCGAGGCGCATCCTCTGGCCGGCAATATCGGGTATCGCGTCCTGTTGTCGCCGGACGAGGAGATTGGTTCGATCGCTTCGGGGCCTGTTCTGTCCGAGTTCGCCGGTTTGGGACATGTGGGTCTCACCTACGAGCCGGCGCTCGCTGACGGCGCACTGGCCGCTGCGCGCAAGGGCTCGGGCAATTTCCATATCGTCATCCACGGGCGCGCCGCGCACGCCGGGCGAGACTTCGCCGCCGGCCGAAATGCCGTGCTCGGCGCGGCTCGCGTCGCCGAGAAGCTGCATGCTTTGAACGGCTTGCGCGACGGTCTTACGGTGAATGTGGCGCGGATCGACGGCGGCGCGCCCCTGAACATGGTGCCTGACGTGGCCGTGGTCCGCTTCAACGTTCGCTTCCCGGAGGCAGAAGCGGCCGCCTGGTGCCAGGCCGAAGTGGCGCGGATCGTGAGCGAGGTCGATCCTGACCTCCACGCCCATCTACACGGCCTGATCACGCGCGGCGCCAAGCCGTTCAACGCCGCCCAGCAGAAGCTGTTCAGTGCGGTGAAGGCGGCCGGCGCGCTGCTGGGGCAGGACATCACCTGGAAGCCGTCCGGGGGCGTGTGCGAAGGCAACAACCTCTTCGCGTCTGGCCTGCCTAACGTCGATACGCTGGGCGTGCGCGGCGGCGACATCCATAGCGAGGCCGAGCATGCTTGGCCCGAAAGCTTTGTCGAGCGCGCCCAGCTCTCGGCGACCATCCTGATGAAGTTGGCCAGCGGGGAGATCGACGCCAGAGCGATTCGCGCGGCCATGGAGAATGCGTGAATGCTCGTCGTCCGTCCCGCCGGTTCCGCCGATTTCGAAGCCTTGATGGAGCTGGCCGTCCTGTCGGGGCGAGGCTTCACCAGTCTGCCCGAAGACGAGCCTACGCTTCGCGCGCGCCTGGCGCTGTCAGAGGCCAGCTTCCAGGCCGGCGTCGCGCCGCCCGAGGCCTGGTACACCCTGATGCTGGAGGACCTGGAGTCCGGGAGCATCGAGGGCGTTGCGGGTGTGAAGGCCGGCGTTGGCTTGAAGAGACCGTTCTTCTCCTTCCGCGTGGTGACGCTGGCTCAATCCTCGCCGACGCTCGAAATGCGCTTCGACCACAAGGCGCTGGTGCTGGTGAACGAATGCGCTGGCTGGTCCGAGGTCGGCTCGCTGTTTCTCCGTCCCGAGAAGCGCAAGGGCGGGGCAGGGAGGCTGCTGGCCCAGTCGCGCTACATGCTGATCGGCATCGAGCCGCAGCGTTTCGCCGAGATGGTCCTGGCCGAGTTGCGCGGCTGGTTTGACGAGGACGGTCGTTGCCCGTTCTGGGAGCACGTCTCGCACAAGTTTTTCCGTCTCGACTTCGACCAGGCCGACCTGATGAGCGCCTCGACCGATGGCCAGTTCATCCTCGACCTGGCGCCGCGCCATCCGATCTACACAGAGCTCCTGCCCGAGGAGGCGCGCGACGTGATCGGCCGCGTGCACCGCGACGGCGAGGCCGCCCGTGCGATGCTGGAGCGCGAGGGCTTCCGCTACCAGGGTCTCGTCGATCTGTTCGACGCAGGTCCGACCGTGGCTTGTCCGCGTGACGACATTCGCACCGTGCGCGACTCGCGGCGTCTGCGGATCAAGGCGGGCGAAGACGCCTTTGGCGAAGAGGCCCTGATCTCGACCGGCGAAGTGGCTCGGTTCCGCGCCATTCGTGCGCCGGTGTTGATCGACGGCGAAACGGCGATTCTGGGGCGTGACGCGATGGACGCCCTGGGTGTTGGCGAAGGCGAAGTTGTGCGGGTGAAGGCATGAGCGGCGAACTGTTCATCGATGGGAAGTGGCGTTCCGGCCAGGGCGCGGCGCTTGAATCGACCGACCCGGCGACGGGCGAGGTGGTGTGGCGCGGCGCGACCGCCACGGGCGCCGATGTCACCGACGCGGTCGCTGCGGCCCGCAAGGCGTTCCCGGCCTGGTCCGATCGTCCACGTGATGAGCGGATCGCTATCCTTCGCCGCTACAAGGACATCCTGGTCGAACGGACGGCCGCCTATGCCGAGGCCTTGAGCCGCGAGACCGGCAAGGCGCTGTGGGAGACCAAGGCCGAACTCGCTTCCATGGCCGGCAAGGTCGACCTGTCGATCCGCGCCTATGACGAACGCACCGGCGTCACCGAGAACGCGATGCCGTTCGGTCGCGCGGTTCTGCGTCACCGCGCCCATGGCGTCATGGCCGTGCTCGGTCCGTTCAACTTCCCCGGCCATCTGCCCAACGGCCACATCGTACCCGCCTTGCTGGCCGGCGATACGGTGGTGTTCAAGCCGTCGGAAGAAACGCCGCTGGCGGGCGAGTTGCTGGTCGAGGCTCTGGAAGCCGCAGGCGTGCCGGCCGGTGTCGTCAATCTCGTCCAAGGCGGGCGCGAAACCGGCCAGGCGCTCATCGCCCAGGAAATCGACGGTCTACTATTCACGGGCTCGGCGGCAGCCGGCGCCTACTTCCGCCGCTACTTCGCTGACCGACCGGATGTGATCATGGCGCTGGAACTCGGCGGCAACAATCCGCTGGTGGTCTGGAACGCCGACGATGCGCCGGAGGCTGTTGCGGCTCTGGTCGTGCAATCGGCGTTCATCACCACCGGTCAGCGCTGCTCGTGTGCGCGCCGGCTGATCGTGTCGGACGACGCCTCTGGTCGGGCGGTCATCGAGGCGACGGCGGCGCTAGTCGATCGCCTGACGATCGGCGCCTGGAACAGCCCCAGCGAGCCGTTCATGGGTCCGCTGATCTCGGCCCGCGCCGCGCGCGCCGCGCGGGATGTCGCGGCGGCCATGCCCGGGGACGCAATCCTTCCGCTGGACGGTGTGGCGGGTCTCGGCGAGGCCTTCCTCAAGCCCGGGATCATCGATGTCACGGGCGTCGCAACGCCTGACGAGGAGCTGTTCGCGCCGCTGTTGCAGGTTCGCCGGGTCGCCAGTTTCGACGAGGCGATGACCGCCGCAAACGCCACGCGCTATGGCCTTTCGGCTGGGCTTATCTCCAATGATTCAAAACTTTGGGACAAGTTCCTCAACCGCATTCGCGCCGGCGTGGTCAACTGGAACCGGCCGACCACCGGGGCGGCGGGCTCGATGCCGTTCGGCGGTCTGGGCGCTTCAGGCAACCATCGGCCCAGCGCCTACTACGCGGCCGACTACTGCGCCTATCCGGTGGCCAGTTTTGAGGCATCGGAAGTGGTCGATACTTTCGGGGATATCAAGGGTTTGAGGGCATGACCTTAGCCTTTGAAGCCAACTGTGACGGCCTTGTCGGGCCGACCCACTCGTATGTCGGTCTATCGCCCGGCAACCTCGCCAGCACCCGCAACGCCGGCGAGGTGTCTAATCCGCGGGGCGCGGCGCTGGAGGGGCTCTCCAAGATGCGGCGGCTCGCTGATCTGGGGCTGCCCCAGTTCGTGCTGCCGCCGCATGAGCGGCCGGCCATAGACCTTCTGAAACAGCTAGGCTTTTCGGGTTCTGAGGAGCACGTTCTCGCCTCGGCATGGAAGGATGCGCCGGCTCTGGCGGCAGCCGCTTGCTCGGCCTCGCCGATGTGGGCCGCTAACGCCGCTACGGTCACCCCGAGCGCCGACGCCGCCGATGGACGGGTTCATTTCACCCCCGCCAACCTGCTGACCAATCTGCATCGCAGTCTGGAAGGTCCGCAGACCGCGCGGTCGTTGCGGCGGCTGTTTCCCGACGAAGCCCGGTTCGTCGTTCACGATCCGCTCCCCGCTCAACCGCACTTCGCCGACGAGGGCGCGGCCAACCACGTGCGGCTCTGCGCCGACCACGGCGCGCCGGGCGTGAATCTGTTCGTCTGGGGGCGCGAGGCCTGGAGCCATTGGGATGGCCGCTTCCCCGCGCGCCAGACCCGTGAGGCCTTCGAGGCGATCCAGCGCCGGCACGGCGCGGCGCGGGCGGTGTTCCCGCAGCAAGGCAAGGCCGCGATCGAAGGCGGCGCGTTCCACAATGACGTCGTCTGCGTGGGAACCCGCGAATGTCTGTTCTTCCATGAGCGGGCCTTCGAGGATCGCGCCGTGATAGAGCGTGAGGTGCGGGCGGCGGCGGCGGGATTGCTCGAGCCGGTCTTTGTCGAGGTGAGCGAGGCCGATCTGCCGATGGCCGACCTCGTCGCCAGCTATCTGTTCAACTCCCAGCTTCTGGTCGTCCCAGGCGAGGATCGGCTGGTGCTGCTGGCTCCGATCGAGACGCGCGACAACCAGCGCGCACATGCCGTGGCCGAAGGGCTCGCGGCGTCGAATGGGCCCATCGGGCGTGTCGAGTACGTCGACGTCCGCCAGAGCATGCGCAACGGTGGCGGTCCCGCCTGCCTGCGTCTTCGCATCGTCCTGACCGAGGCCGAGCTGGCGGCCACGAATCCGGCGCAACGCTTCACGCCCGCGCTGCAGGATGCACTGGCCGACTGGATCGCTCGCCGTTACCGCGACCGCCTCTCGCCGGCGGATCTGGCCGATCCGAAGCTCCTGATCGAGAGCCGCGAGGCGCTTGACGAGCTGACCCAGATTCTGGGACTGGGCGACGACTTCTATCCCTTCCAGAGGATGGCATGAGCATCACCGTTCGGCGCGCCACAACAGCCGATCGCGACGCCATCGTGGCCGTTCATCGCGCTGCGGCCGTGACACCCGGCGCCTTGGCCCGCACGCCCGAGGAAGTCACGCTGGCTTTCGCTGAGGCGGCGATCGCTGCGGATATCTGTCTCGTCGCTGTCAATGAGGACGGCACCGTCTGCGGCGAGATCCATGCGAAGCGCGAGACGATCGCGTTGTTCGCCCATGTGCTGGGCGGCATAACGGTCGCCGTCCTTCCTGACCATCAGGGGCGCGGGGTTGGCTCAAAGCTGTTTGAGACGCTGATCGCCTGGGCGCGATCGGCGGAGCCTGAGATCGTGCGGATCGAACTGGCGGCCGGCGCGGGCAACCCGGGCGCGGTTCGTCTTTACGAGCGTCTGGGCTTTCAACAAGAGGGACGCCAGGTCGCGCGTGGTCGGTTGCCCGACGGCCGTTTCGAGGATGATATCCTGATGGGCCTGCTGCTTCGACCTGTCGGCTAGGCAGGATCGCGCAGCGCCGCCAAGGCCTCGGGGAAGCGCCGCGACAACGGCGCTTCCTGCGCGCCGAGCTCCACCGTGTAGTCGCCCGAGCCCTCGGGCCTCAGTCCCGTGACCTGCGCTCTGTTCACCAGCCAGGACTTGTGCGTACGCACAAAGCCCTCCGCGCCCAGCGCGTTGTGTATAGCCGCCAGCGACGACCGCATCAGCGGGCGTCGGTCGTCGGACAGGACGAACTCGACGTAGTTTCCCGCCGACTTGACGGCGATGATCTTGTCCATCGAGACGCGGATCAGGCGCGCACCGTCCTGAATGTCGAAGGTGGGCGTGCGCGCTGGCTCCGTCGCATCGGGCTTCTGACCGCTCCGCTGCAGCGCCAGCCAGAAGGCGCCGGACGCCAGCAGATAGGCCAGAAAGTCCTTGCGGAACTCGTAGGGGAACTCGGTCGAGAGCGGGCCATAGTCGTAGGCTTCGTTGAGAAGCGCGGCATGCGCCCATTCGCGCAGGACCAGGAACCCTGAGACGTGCAGGACCGAATAGACCAGCAGCGCTAGGACGTGCGCCGGCCATGAGATCCACCAGCGGGGGCGGACGCGGTGGGTCCAGATCGCCATGGCCGCGGGGATGGTGAAGATCACCGTGGTGACAAGGGCGCTGCTGCCTTCCCAGATGATCGGGCGCAGCGGACCCAGGTCTGGCGAGTCGTGCTGGATCGTCAGGACGTTGACGATGCAAATGCAGCCAATCAGGCAGACACCCACCAGCCAGGCGCGAAACAACCACCGGCGCTCTTCGCCGGTGGTCCCCAAAAACCCGCCGCTGGTCCCAGGCGGTGCTCCGGACGTCCCAGCCAGCGTCCGCTGATCCCCCGAGACTTGGCCGGCGTCGGCGCCGCGCGGCAGGTCCTTGGCATCGCTCTTCAAGTCGGACGCCCCTTCATGACCCCTATTACAAGCCCTGATCGGCGCCATGACCTGGACTGGATCCGGGTCGGCGCATTCTTCCTGCTTATCCTCTACCACACCGGAATGTTCTATGTGCCTTGGGACTGGCACGTGAAGACGCCGCATCCGGTCGAGGCGCTCGAGCCGATTATGCAGCTGACCAATCCTTGGCGCCTGACCCTGCTGTTCCTGGTCTCGGGCGCAGCGACGCGGTTCATGGCTGACAGGACTTCGGTGGGTCGACTGACGACGTCGCGGATCGCACGACTGCTGCCCCCGCTGCTGTTCGCGATGTTCGTGATCGTGCCGCCGCAGAGCTACTACGAGATCGTCGAAGCCGTCGCCGCGCGCCCTGGCGCCGGACTGGTCGCGGACCCGTACGGCGCGTTCTGGCTGAAATATGTCACGGCATCCGGGAATTGGTGCGACGGCGATGACTGCCTAGTCACGCCGACCTGGAACCACATGTGGTTCGTGGCCTACCTGCTGGTCTATTCGCTGGTCTTGGCCGTGATGCTGCTGTTGCTTCCGCGCCTGGGCGCACGGCTACAGGGCGGTTTGGAGCGAAGCCTGGGGGGCGTAGGCTTACTGGTCTGGCCGATCATGTTTCTGGCGGCGATGCGGATCGTGCTGCTGCCGCGTTTCGAGATCACGCACGATCTGGTTCAGGACTGGTACAACCACGCGGTCTCGTTCGCGGCGTTTCTGCTCGGCTTCGGGCTGGCCAAGTCCGAAGTCCTCAAGACTCGACTGATCAAGGTTCGCTGGACGGCGCTGGCGCTCGCGCTCGCCAGTTGGGCGGGCTGGGCGACTTATGCCTGGGTATACCGTGCGGACGACGCGAACCCGCCGGAGGCCCTGCGGATCGTCATGCGCTGCGTTTACGCCACCGATCAATGGTGCGCGATCGCCGCCATCCTGGGCTTTGGGGCCAAGCACCTGTCGAACAAGGGCGGGCGGGTGCTGCGCTATCTGACGCTCGGCGTGTTCCCCTTCTACATCGTGCATCAGACCCTGATCGTCGTCATGGCGCACAATCTCGCGAAGCTGGGCCTGCCGCAGACTCTGGAAGGCGCGATCCTGGTGGCTGCGACCTTCGCCGGGTGCTTTGCGACCTACGAGATCGTCCGGCGCATCCCGGGCCTCAGGGCCCTGTTTGGACTTAAGGCTCAGCCCGCCGCAGCGCCGGCCAGCCGCCCGCCCGCCCTGGCGTAGGCCTGGGTTCCGTGGGTCAGCACGGCGTCGCCGGGAACGATCTCGGCGACGCCGATGTCGGTGGCCTTGGCCATCCGCTCATAGATCGCGCCGAAGTCGCGGAGGGTCACTTCCTGCAGGGTCTGGATCGAGTCGATCACGAAGTAGACCTGCTGGAAGTCGTCGATCCGGTAGAGCGTGCGCATCACCCGCTCAAGGTCGAACCCGATGCGGTTGGGGGAGGGGTCGTCGAGGGCGAAGATCGACTCCGTCCGGGACGACACGATCCCCGCGCCATAGATCCGAAGGCCAGCCGGAGTGTTCATCAGGCCAAACTCCACCGTGTACCAGTAGAGGCGGGCCAGATTGGCCAGGCGCCCGAGGCCGAGGGCGCGGCGACCGCCTTCGCCATAGGCCTGCATGTAGTCGGCGAAGACGGGGTCCGTGAGCATCGGCACGTGGCCGAAGACGTCATGGAAGATGTCCGGCTCTTGCAGATAGTCCAGCTCATGCGGCTTGCGAATGAACTGGCCGGCGGGAAAGCGGCGATTGGCGAGGTGGTCGAAGAACACGTCGTCAGGCACCAGGCCCGGCACGGCCACCACGGTCCAGCCGGTCAGGCGCTTGAGCTCCTCGTTGATGCGGGCGAAGTCCGGAATACCCGAGCGGTGCAGGTCCAGCGCGTCCAGCCCGCGCAGGAACGCATCGCACGCGCGGCCGCGCAGCATGTCGGTTTGCCGCTCGTACAGGGTGATCCAGACGTCGTGCTCGGCCTGGGTGTAGGTTTCCCAGCCTTGATCGATCGTCCAGTCAGGACGCGCGCCAGGGGGCGGTCCGTTGCTCAGGCCATCTCCGCTCATGCGACGACGCTACGCCCCGGATTTGGCAATTGCTGTTCGGAATTTTCGCCAAATGGCAGGTTCGGCGGAGAAACGTTGTTCTCAAAAGGGGAAGTTCGCAAGGCGATGCCGCCCGCGCCGGCAATCCCGAGGGGCTTAGTGCGAAATTCGCGGCCGCAGCTTGTAGAGCCCGTGATCGAACGACTCGAAGATCACCGCCGTCTGCGGGTGGCCGATCGGTTCGCCGCTGTCGTCGGGCAGCAGGTTCTGTTCGGACACATAGGCGACGTAGCTATTGTCCTCGTTCTCAGCCAACAGATGGTAGAACGGCTGGTCTTTCGTCGGCCGGATGTCTTCCGGAATCGACTGCCACCATTCCTCGGTGTTGGCGAAAACCGGATCGACGTCGAACACCACCCCGCGGAAGGGGAAGATCCGGTGCCTGACGACCTGTCCGATCGCGAATTTGGCGAGACGAGAATTCATGCCGCACAGAATAACAGCCGCACCTGACTGATTCCTGAACGTAAATGTCGGAACGCGGATGGCAAGGCGGCGCCTTCCGGCGGGCGAGTCGCATGCTATGGTCGACTCGAAGTGAGGCGTCGCAGCTGTTCGCGACGCCTGCGAGACAGGTGGTTAGGACCATGTCGGAGGCGCCGCGCGCGCCCGGCGCGCCGAGTGGGCGGCGCCGGCGGTCGCCGGAGGAGACGTCGTGCTATGCGGCGCTCGATCTGGGGACCAACAACTGCCGCCTTCTGGTGGCTACGCCCAGCCCGCGCGGATTCCGCGTGGTCGAGGCCTATTCCCGCATCGTGCGTCTGGGCGAGGGGCTGTCTCAGAGCGGGCAGCTCTCGGACGCGGCCATGGAGCGGTCTCTGGCCGCGTTGAAGGTTTGCGCCGAGAAGATCCGCCGTCGCAAGGCCATCCGCGTAAAGGCGGTGGCGACGCAGGCGTGCCGGGGCGCGACCAACGGTCCCGACTTTGTGCGAAGGGTCCACGAGGAAACCGGCCTTAAGCTGCAGATCATCAGTCCGCGCGAGGAGGCGCAGCTGTCGGTGGCCGGCTGCATGAGCCTGTTCGATCGTCAGCAGGACGCGGCGTTGGTCGTCGATGTCGGCGGCGGCTCCACGGAGCTGTCCTGGGTCGACCTAAAGGGGGGCGGGCTGGACGCCAAGCCTCGGCAGTTCGCCGCCTGGAAGCTGCCGATCAAGGCCTGGCTGTCGATTCCGGTGGGCGTTGTAACTCTCGCCGAGCGGTTTCCGGAGGGGCAGCAGGCCAATCCCGCTTGGTTCCGCGCCATGGTCGACGATGTGAAGGCGCGGATCGAGACGTTCCCGCACGCCGAGCCGATGCGGAAGGTGTTCGCGGAAGGCCGAGCGCATCTGGTCGGGACGTCCGGGGCGATCACCAGTCTTGCGGGCTTGCATCTGGGCCTCCCGCGCTACGACCGCAATGTCGTCGATGGCCTTTGGATGAACCGGACCGATTGCGATGCGGCGGCCGATCGCCTGCTGGGATTGACCTCCGCCGAGCGAGCGGCCGAGCCGTGCATTGGGGCGGACCGCGCCGATCTGGTGCTGGCGGGCGCGGCGATCCTCCAGGCCGTGCAGGAGCTATGGCCATGTTCGCGCGTGCGTGTGGCCGATCGAGGGCTTAGAGAGGGGCTGTTGTTGTCCCTGATGTCCGATCAGCAGCGGCGCCCTCGTCGGCGTCGTCGCGGCGGCGCCTCCAGGAAGTCTGAAGCCGCATGAGTGACGAAGAGCCGCCCCGCAAGCGCATGGTCAAACCGCCGGCCGGCGGCAATGAAGGCGGACGCGGCAAACCCGCGCGCCTGAAGACCGCCTATGGCCGCACCCCCAGCCAGCAGGCCTGGCTGGAGCGGCAGATCAATGATCCGTTCTCGGCCAAGGCTCGGGCGCTGGGCTATCGCAGCCGCGCGGCGTTCAAGATCAGCGAGATCGACGACAAGTTCCATTTCTTCCGGAAGGGCGCGAAGGTCATCGACCTGGGCTGCGCGCCAGGCGGCTGGCTGCAGATCGCCGTCGAGCGCGGCGTGACCACCCTGGCGGGGATCGACCTACTGCCCGTCGACCCCGTGGCGCCGGCTCACCTGCTCGAAATGGACTTCACCGCCGACGGCGCGCCCGAAAAGCTTCTGGAGCTGCTGGGCGGCGAGCCTGACCTCGTCATGTCCGACATGGCGCCCAACACGGTGGGGCACCGCGAAACCGATCACCTGCGGATCGTGGGCCTGATCGAGATCGCCGCCGAGTTCGCCATCGATGTCTTGAAGCCTGGCGGCGCGTTCGTGGCCAAGGCGTTCCAGGGCGGCGAGACGGCCGAGATCATCGGCAGGCTGAAACGCCATTTCGACAAGGTCCAGCACTTCAAACCGAAGGCCAGCCGGCAGGACAGCTCCGAGGTGTTCCTGGTCGCGACAGGGTTCAAAGGACGGTGAGGCGAGGGGAGCGCGTGGTCGGCGAGCTGATCGCGCGGCCCTTCCGCAACCTGGCTTTCGCGATCGCCTTCGTGCTCGCCGTCGCGGCCGTAGCGATCCTGGGCTACATGCGCGCCGGCTGGTCGTTCGGCGATGCGCTCTACATGGTCACCCTGACCATCTTTACGGTGGGCTATGGCGAGGTTCGCCCGGTCAACACCGACTACTTGCACGCAGTCACCATGGGCACAATGGTGTTCGGGTGCACCGGCGTCATCGTCGTCACCGGCGCGCTGGTGCAGGCGCTGACCCAGTCTCAGTTGGAACACTTCTTTGGAAAGCGCGTGGAACGGGACATCGACAAGCTCGACGGGCACATCGTCATCTGCGGCTTCGGGCGTATCGGACTCATGCTCGCGAGTGAGCTTGCGGCCGCCGGAGAGTGCTTCGTCGTGGTCGAGCGGGACGAAGCACGTTGCCAGGAGGCGCGAGAGCTTGGCTATCTCTGCCGGCACGCCGACGCCACCGATGAAGACGTGTTGCGCGCGATGCATGTCGAGCGCGCCAAGGTGCTGGCCACTGTGCTGCCCGATGACGCCGCGAACGTGTTCATCACCCTGTCTGCCCGCAGCCTCAACCCGCAGATCGAGATCATCGCGCGAGGCGAGCGGCCCACGACCGAGCGCAAGCTGGTGCAGGCCGGCGCCGACAAGGTGGTGATGCCGGCCCATATCGGCGCCGAGCGCATCGCCGAGATGATCCTCTATCCGCGCCTGGCCAGCTTCCTGAAGGAGGCGCGGGCGCCGGCCGCTCATCAGAGCGAGGCCTTGGCGCAGTTGGGACTGGATCTTGGCCTCGTCACCGCGCCAGCCTCCTTCGCCGCCCGACGGGTCACGGTCGCCGAGTTCGAGCGACGCGGCGGCGTCCTGGTCGTGCGTATCGAGCGCGCCAGCGGCGAACTGATCGAAAAGCCCAAGGGTGACGAGGTGATCAGCGCCGGCGACGGCGTTGCGGTGCTGTCCAAGCTGGGCCGGCTGGGCCTGGACGCCGTCGCCGACTGACGCCGGGGAAGATTCCTCTCCAAATCGGCGAAGTGGCGGGTCGACAACGGTCGGGCTCGCGGCTATATCCGCGCCGCAAAATGGAGACTCCGATGGAGATTCGCGAAGGGCTCACCTTCGACGACGTTTTGCTCGAACCCGCAGCGTCCGACGTCATGCCCACCCAGGTGACGACCGAGACCCGGTTCACGCGTGAAATCAGTCTGAACATTCCGCTCGTGTCCGCTGCGATGGACACGGTGACCGAAAGCCGCCTGGCCATCGCCATGGCCCAGGCCGGCGGCATGGGCATCCTGCACCGCAACCTCACCAACGAGGAGCAGGCCGATCAGGTCCGCGAGGTCAAGCGCTACGAAAGTGGCATGGTCATCAATCCGCTGACCATTCATCCCGACACGACCCTGGCCGAAATTCGCGAGATCAAGGCGCGTCGCAAGATCTCGGGCTTCCCGGTGGTCGAACGCGGCGCGGGCAAGCTGGTCGGCATTCTCACGAACCGCGACATGCGCTTCGAAGGCGACGCCAACGTCCCGGCCTCGCAGCTGATGACCCGCGAGGGCCTGATCACCGTCTCGGAAGGCGTGGATCACCGCGAGGCGCGCGAGCTGCTGCGCAAACACAAGATCGAACGCCTCATCGTCGTTGACGACGCCTACCGCGCCGTCGGCCTGATCACGGTCAAGGACATCGAAAAGGCCCAGGCTCACCCGCTGGCCGCCAAGGACGACAAAGGCCGCCTGCTGGTCGGCGCGGCCTCGACCGTCGGCGACGCGGGCTTCGAGCGTTCGATGGCGCTGGTGGACGCGGGCGTTGACGTGGTCGTCATCGACACGGCGCACGGCCACTCCAGCCAGGTCGCCGCCGCCGTGACCCGTCTGAAGCGCGAAGCCAACCGCGTCCAGATCGTCGCCGGCAACATCGCCACCTACGACGCCGCCCGCGCCCTGATCGACGCTGGCGCCGACGCCGTGAAGGTTGGTATCGGCCCGGGTTCGATCTGCACCACTCGCATCGTCGCGGGCGTGGGCGTGCCGCAACTGACCGCGATCATGGAAGCGGTTCGCGCCGCCAAGGACAGCAACACGCCGGTCATCGCCGACGGCGGCATCAAGTACTCGGGCGACCTGGCCAAGGCCATCGCCGCCGGGGCCTCGACCGCCATGATGGGCTCGATGTTCGCCGGCACCGAAGAGGCGCCAGGCGAGGTGTTCCTGTACCAGGGCCGCTCGTACAAGAGCTATCGCGGCATGGGCTCGGTGGGCGCCATGGCCCGCGGTTCGGCCGACCGCTACTTCCAGAAGGAAGTCACCGACAACTTCAAGCTGGTGCCGGAAGGCATCGAGGGCCAGACGCCCTTCAAGGGTCCGATCTCGCCGGTGCTGCACCAGCTGGTCGGCGGCCTGCGCGCGGCGATGGGCTATCTCGGCGCGCCGACGATCCCCGAACTGCAGCAGCGTGCCCGCTTTGTCCGCATCACGGGCGCGGGTTTGCGGGAAAGCCATGTCCATGACGTGATGATCACCCGCGAGGCGCCCAACTACCCGAGCGCGGTCTAGCCGATGCGGATGGCCTTCGAGCTGCAGATGATCGCCGTGGCGGTCATCATTGGAATTCTCAACCTGCTCTGGGCGTCGGCCGCCGCCCAGCCGCAGCGCGGCTTGAAGTGGAACGTCGGTCCCCGCGATGAGAAGATCGAGCTGACCGGCATGGCCGGTCGGCTCACGCGGGCCTTCGCCAATTTCCGCGAGACGTTCCCATTCTTCGTGGCCTTGGTGATCATCGACTATCTGGGCGGCCGCCTGGGTGACCTAACGGTCTATGGCGCGGCGCTGTATGTCGCCGCGCGCGCGGCCTATGTGCCGCTCTACGCCTTCGGCGTGCCCTTTGTCCGCAGCCTGGTCTGGCTGGCGTCGATGGTCGGGATCCTGATGCTGCTCGCGGCCCTGGTGGTCTGATGCGAGACGGAGGACGGGTTTCAGCGGCGATCGAGGTTCTCACCGAGATCGAGACGCGACATTTTCCAGTGAAGATGGCGCTGAAGCGCTGGGGCGAGACCGCGCGCTATGCGGGGTCCAAGGACCGCGCCTTCGTGTCGGGTCTGGTGCTGGACGCCCTTCGCCGCAAGCGCTCGCTGGGTTGGCTGATGGGCGACGCCAGCGCCCGAGGCGTGATGCTGGGCGTGCTGGCTTTCCTTTGGAAGTGGCCGGTCGAGCGGATCGCCGAGGCCGCCGCTGAGGAGCACGGCTTCGGCGCCCTGACGGATGTCGAGCGCCAGCGTCTGGCGGAACCTGTATCCCTGGAAGGCGCGCCGGCGCCCGTGGCGGGTGACTATCCGGACTGGCTGGAGCCGCACCTGGCGCGCGCCCTGGGCGCTGAGCAGGCCGCAGAGATGCGCGCGCTCTCGGAGCGCGCCCCGGTCGACCTGCGGGTCAACACGCTGAAGACCGATGTCGAACGTTGCGCCAAGGCCCTGGCCTTGATCGACGCCGCGCCGGCCGGCGTGCTGCCGACGGCTTTCCGCATCCCAGCGCCAGCGGCTGCCGATCGAACGCCCTCTGTCGAAGCCGTCCCGGCGTTCTCAAAGGGTTGGTTCGAGGTGCAGGACCTGGGGTCGCAGATCGCCGCCGCTGTGGCCGGCGAGGTGAAGGGCAAGCAGGTTCTCGACTTCTGCGCCGGCGGCGGCGGCAAGACGCTCGCGCTCGCTGCCGCCATGGGCAACAGCGGCCAGATCTTCGCCCATGACAGCGACGCCCGCCGTCTGGCGGACACCATCCGTCGCGGGCAGCGGGCCGGGGTTCGCAACCTGCAGATCCGCTCGCCGATCGAGGCCACGCCCCTGAAGGGTCTGGAAGGCAAGATCGACGTCGTCTTCGTCGACGCCCCCTGCACGGGCGCGGGCACCTGGCGCCGTCACCCCGACGCCAAGTGGCGTCTGTCACCTGACCAGTTGGCCAAGCGCCAGATCGAGCAGGACAGCGTGCTGGAAGACGCCGCGACCTTCGTGAAGGCCGGCGGTCGCATGATCTATGTGACCTGCTCGCTGCTGACCGAGGAGAACGAGGACCGCGTCGCCAGCTTCCTGGAGCGCCACCCCGAGTTCACCGTCAAGCCAATCGCCCTGGCCGGCGTCACCCATGTGACCCCCGAAGGCTATTTGCGTCTGACGCCCTATCGCGCAGGCACCGACGGCTTCTTTGCCGCAGTGCTTCAACGCGCCTCCTATACGCCCTGACCTTGAACGCCCGACCGCTGGAGACTTGCCGATGAACCCCGAAACGAACCACCAGCGCGTCCTGATCGTCGACTTTGGCAGCCAGGTCACCCAGCTGATCGCGCGCCGGGTGCGTGAGGCGGGCGTCTATTGCGAGATCCATCCGTTCGACAAGGCCGAGGCGCTGGTCGACGACTACCAGCCCAGCGCCATCATCCTGTCGGGCGGTCCGGCCAGCGTGCTGGAAGAGGACAGCCCCCGCATTGGCCGCAAGCTGTTCGATCTTGGCCTGCCGATGCTGGCCATCTGCTACGGCCAGCAACTGCTGTGCGACGTGCTGGGCGGCAAGGTCGAGGGCGGCCACGCCGGCGAGTTCGGCCGCGCTGAACTGACCATCGGCAAGCAAAGCCCGCTGTTCGCCGGCCTGGCCGGCGTCGGTGAGGTCGAGACGGTGTGGATGAGCCACGGCGACCGGGTCGTCGCCATTCCGGACGGGTTTGAGGTGATCGCCACCTCGACCGGCGCGCCGTTCGCCGCCATCGCCAACGACGACAAGAAGATCTACGCCGTCCAGTTCCACCCCGAGGTGTATCACACCGTTAACGGGACCCAGATCTACAAGAACTTCCTGGCCCTGGCCGGCCTGAAGGGCGACTGGACCATGGCGGCCTTCCGCCAGGAGATGGTCCAGAAGATCCGCGACCAAGTCGGCTCGGGCAAGGTGATCTGCGGCTTGTCGGGCGGCGTCGACAGCTCGGTGGCCGCCGTGCTGATCCACGAGGCGATCGGCGACCAGCTGACCTGCGTGTTCGTCGACACGGGCCTGCTTCGCAAGAACGAGGCCGACCAGGTCGTGACCCTGTTCCGCGACCACTACAACATCCCGCTGGTGCATGTGGACGCCGGGGACCTGTTCCTAGGCGAGCTGGCGGGCGTCAGCGATCCCGAGACCAAGCGCAAGACCATCGGTCGCCTGTTCATCGACGTCTTCGACAAGGAAGCCGCCAAGATCGACGGCGCGGAGTTCCTGGCCCAGGGCACGCTCTATCCGGACGTGGTCGAGAGCGTCTCGGCGCGCGGCGGCCCCTCGGCGGTGATCAAGAGCCACCATAATGTCGGCGGCCTGCCGGACTACATGAAGCTCAAGCTGGTCGAGCCGCTGCGCGAACTCTTCAAGGACGAGGTCCGCGCTCTGGGCGTCGAGCTGGGCCTGGCCCCGGCCTTCGTCGGCCGCCATCCGTTCCCCGGCCCGGGCCTGGCCATACGCATCCCCGGCGAGATTACGCCCGAGAAGGTCAAGGTCCTGCAGGACGCCGACGCCATCTATCTGGAAGAGATCCGTAACGCCGGCCTCTACGATCAGATCTGGCAGGCTTTCGCCGTGCTGCTGCCGGTCAAGACCGTCGGCGTGATGGGCGATGCGCGCACCTACGAGAACGTGCTGGCCCTGCGCGCGGTGACCTCGACCGACGGCATGACCGCCGACTTCTTCGAATTCCCCTGGGCCGTGCTCGGCAAGACCGCCACGCGGATCATCAACGAGGTGCGCGGCGTCAACCGCGTCGTCTATGACGTGACCAGCAAGCCGCCGGGCACGATCGAGTGGGAATAGTGAGGCGGCGCGCCGCCGCTTGCGGCGTGGGGCGCGCTGGTCAATCCTGCGCGCAGGTCGACCGTAGAGCGTCGGCGTGCGGGGAGCGTGATGCGGATGGTCGGCAAGCAGGTCTGGGCGTTCGTGGGAGCCGGCCTCGGAGTCTGGATATCGGCCTCCGACGCGGCGGCCCAGACGCGTCCTGAGGACACCGAGGTCTGGAAGCCTCTTGTGCCGGTCGTTGCTCCGGGAACCGTTTCCGGCGCAGCCCCGTCCGACGCGATCATCCTGTTCGACGGCCGCGACCTGGATCAGTGGGTCACGGCGGCCGACAAGTCTCCGGCCGGCTGGATCGTCGCCGACGGGGTCATCACCGTCGACAAGGCGCGGGGCAATATCGAGACCAAGCGGACGTTCCGCGATTATCAACTGCATCTGGAATGGCGCATTCCCGCCGACATTGCGGGGTCTGGCCAGGCGCGGGGCAACAGCGGCGTGTTCCTGGCGTCCACCGGCTCACGCGATCAGGGTTACGAGGTGCAGATCCTCGACAGCTATCAGAGCAGCACCTACGTCAACGGCCAAGCCGGCGCCGTCTACAAGCAGCATCCGCCGCTAGCCAACGCCAACCGCAAGCCGGGTGAGTGGCAGACCTACGACATCATCTGGCGCGCGCCGGTGTTCGGCCCCGATGGCGTGCTGACCCGGGCCGCCTCGGTGACGGTGCTGCACAACGGCGTGCTGGTGCAGGACAATGCGGTCCTAGCGGGCGAGACCGTCTATATCGGCAAGCCCGGCTACAAGGCCCATGGTCCGTCGCCGATCAAGCTGCAGGCGCACGGCGATCCCAGCGCGCCGATCAGCTTCCGCAATATCTGGGTGCGAGAGCTGGCGCCGCGCTAGAGCATTTTTCGAGCGAAGTGGTTCCGGTTCGCGTGAAGAAAAATGCGCCAAAAGACACAAGATTAGAGCTCCCGGCCTGACGAAGTCAGGTCGTGAGCTCTAGCCCAGCGGCGCTGCGGTGCTGTCCCTGACCACCAGCTGGTGGGGCAGGGTGATGTTCTGAAGCGCGGTGGATCGTCCGGCGAGAATGTCGAGCAACAGCCGAACCACCTCGTGGCCGATCTGCTCCTTGGGCTGACGCACCGTGGTCAGCTTTGGGTGCAGGTATTCAGCGAAACGGATGTCGTCGAAGCCGACCAGCGAGATGTCGCGCGGGCAATCAAGGCTGCGTTGACGGATCGCCTCCATCGCGCCCATGGCCATCTCGTCGCTGAAGCAGAAGATCGCCGTCGGGCGGCCCGGTTCGTCCAGCAACTCTGCAGCCTGGCGGGCGCCGGACTCGATCGAGAAGTCGCCGATGGCCATCCGCAGCGCGCTGGTGCGTCCGTGGCGCTGGGCGGCGGAGAGCACGCCCGCGAGCCGGTCGCTGCTGATTGGGCTGGCGAGCGGACCTGTTACGACCCCGATGCGGACATGGCCCAGCCCATAGAGGTGATCCATCACCTCGGCCGCAGCGCGCTCGTTGTCGATATGGGCGCTGGAGACGGCCAGACCCGGCCGGAACTCGCAACCGTTGACGATCGGCGTGCGCGGGCCCTTGGCGGCGAGCATTTCCGCCAGGACGTCCGGAAGGCGATGGCCCAGGAAGATCAGGCCGTCAGCCTCCTTGCGCCGGAACATCAGGGCGTACTGCTCCTCGCGCGCCTCCTCATGGCGCGTGTCGCCCAAGAGCACCGAGTACCCGGCCGCCAGCGCGGCTTCCTCGACGCCGCGGATCACCTGAGAGAAGAACGGGTTGGAGATGTCCGGCACCGTGACCAGGATCTTCTCGGTCCGCAGCGTGCGCAGGCTCTTGGCCGCGAAGTTCGGCTCGTAGCCAAGGCGATGGACGGCCTCCATGACCTTCTGGCGTGTGGGCTCGAGCACCAGTTCGGGCGCGCTGAAGACCCGCGAGACGGTCGCGGTCGAGACCCCGGCTTCCCGGGCGACATCTTGAATGGTGGCCATTGGGCCGACACTGGCGGCTCGCTGAAAGCTTGGCAAGCGTCGCGGAGCGCTTGTCGCCGCCTCGTGGCGGTTGCCGGGTTGACGGACCCCTGTTATCGATGAATTCGATTACATTGGAGCGGCGCAGGTCCGGATGGACGAAAGTCGGCCGCCCATCGGTCGGGGAGGACGAGGGCATGACGACGAGTTTCCGTCTGTTCGTGATGATGGTGCTGCAATTGGCGATCTGGGGCGCCTG
Source organism: Caulobacter sp. BE264 (assembly GCF_031457805.1). Lineage (NCBI taxonomy): Bacteria > Pseudomonadati > Pseudomonadota > Alphaproteobacteria > Caulobacterales > Caulobacteraceae > Caulobacter > Caulobacter sp. BE264. The sequence continues at coordinate 499,032 of NZ_JAVDXI010000001.1, forward strand.
GGCGCCAAAGATCTTTCCCTACATGGGCATGCTGGGCTTCGCGCCCTGGCAGCAGTCGTTGGTCGGCAGCGCCTGGGGTGTGGCCGCCCTGGTGGGCATCTTCTTTTCGAACCAGTTCGCGGATCGCAACTTCTCCGCCGAGCGGTTTCTGGCCGTCAGCCACCTGATCGGCGGCTTGGCGCTGCTGGGCACGGCCTTCTCGACGGAATTCTGGCCGTTCTTTGCGTGTTACCTCGTCTTCAGCCTCGTCTATGTGCCGACGCTGTCGGTCACCAACTCGATCGCCTTCGCCAACCTGCGCGATCCGGCGGCCGGTTTCGGCGGTGTTCGGATGGGCGGGACTGTCGGCTGGGTGCTGGTCAGCTGGCCGTTCGTATTTCTGCTGGGCGCCCAGGCGACGGTCGAGCAGGTCCGCTGGATCTTCCTGGTGGCCGCGATCGTTTCGTTTGTCTTCGCCGGTTACGCCCTGACGTTGCCGCACACGCCCCCGCGCAAGGCTGATGACGGGGTCGACAAGCTGGCCTGGCGTCGCGCGGTCAAGCTGCTGGGCGTCCCGTTCGTGCTGGTGCTGTTCATCGTCACCTTCATCGATTCCGTCATTCACAACGGTTACTTCGTGATGGCCGACGCCTTCCTGACCAATCGGGTCGGGATCGCCGGCAATCTCAGCATGGTCGTGTTGAGCCTAGGCCAGGTGGCCGAGATCATCACCATGCTGGTGCTGGGGCGGGTGCTGGCCAAGCTGGGCTGGAAGGCCACCATGATCGTCGGCGTGCTGGGCCATGCGGCGCGTTTTGCGGTGTTCGCCTATTTCGCCGACAGCGTGCCGGTGATCGTGGCGGTGCAGCTGCTGCACGGCGTCTGCTACGCCTTCTTCTTCGCCACGGTGTACATCTTCGTGGACGCCGTCTTCCCCAAGGACGTCCGCTCCAGCGCGCAGGGCCTGTTCAACCTGCTGATCCTGGGCGTTGGCAATGTCGCGGCCAGCTTCATCTTCCCGGCATTGATCGGCCACCTGACCGTCGACGGGACGGTGGACTACACGACCCTGTTCCTCGTGCCGACCGCCATGGCGCTGGCGGCGGTCTGCCTGCTGGCGTTGTTCTTCCGGCCGCCGACGCGGGGACCTGTTCCGGCAAGCGACTCCGCGTCCTCCGCCAGCCCGGCCCAAGCCTAGATGTCAGGAAAGGTGATCCCCATGCGCATGACCGCCTTCGATAATCAGAGCCAGGGCCTTTCCCGTCGCGGCCTGCTGGCCGCCGGCGCCGCCGCGCTGGGCGCAGGCTTCGCCGGGACGGTGACCGCGAGCGAGGTTCCGTTCTTCCAGCGCCGCAAGCAGCCGGTGGGCATCCAACTCTACAGCCTGGGTCCGGATCTGGCCAAAGAGCTCGACGCGCAGCTGGCGACCGTCGCGAAGATCGGCTTCCGGACGGTCGAGCTGGCTGGCTATTTGGGCCGCACGCCCGCCGAACTGCGCGCGAGCTTTGACCGGCATGGCCTTGTCTGCCCCAGCGCGCACATCTCGCCGAAGGGCCCCAACGGCTTCAGCGGCGATCTCGTCAAGCTGGCGGACGAACTGCACGTGATCGGCGTGAAGTCGGCGATCATGCCGATCTTCTACATCCCCGAGCGGATGGGCGCCGCCGACCTGCGTCAGGCGGGCGTGCAGATGACCGCCGACGAATGGAAATGGAACGCCGATTTCCTGAACGAGAAGGCCGCCATCCTGAAGAAGGCGGGCATTCTCGCCGGCTATCACAACCACAATTTCGAGTTCGCGCCGCTGAAGGACGCCAAGGGCGGCGAGACCACCGGCATGGACATCCTGCTGAAAGGGACCGATCCGTCGCTGGTGACCTTCGAGCTCGACGCCGGCTGGGTGACGGCGGCGGGCCAGGACCCGTTCGCGCTGCTGAAGGCCTATCCGGGGCGCTTCACCCAGATGCACGTCAAGGACGTCAAGCCGACCACCAAGCCCAACTTCGAGCTGCGCCAGGATCCGACCGAGGTGGGCTCGGGCATGATCGACTGGAAGCGGCTGCTGCCGGCGGCCTATGACGCCGGGATCCGGGGCTTCTACTACGAGCAGGAGCCGCCGTTCGCTTACACGCGTCTGGAGTCGGCCAAGATCAGCTTCGACTACCTCGCCAAGGTGGTCGCCTGATGACCCTCCGGATGGCCATGGTCGGCGGCGGTCCTGGCTCGTTCATCGGGCCGGTGCACCGGATGGCCGCAGAGCTGGACGGGCGCATCCGGCTGGTGGCGGGCGTGTTCAGCCGCGATCCCGCCAAGAGCGCCCAGGCGGCGGCCGCCTGGGGCGTGGCGCCCGACCGGGTCTATCCGGACCACCACACGATGTTCGCGGCCGAGCGGGCGCGCCCCGACGGTGTTCAACTCGTCTCGGTGGTGACGCCGAACCACCTGCATTTCGACGTCTCCGCGTCGGCGCTGAAGGCCGGGCTGCACGTGATCAGCGACAAGCCCGCGACGCTGAACCTCGCCGAGGCGCAAAGCCTGGCCGAGATCGTCGCCGCCTCGGGCAAGCAGTACGGCCTGACCTATACCTATACCGGCTATCCGATGGTCCGCGAGGCTCGCGAGATCGTGGCGCGCGGCGATCTGGGCGCGGTGCGCAAGGTCGTTGTCGAGTACTCGCAAGGCTGGCTATCGACGCCGCTTGAGCGCGACGGCGACAACAAGCAGGCCAGCTGGCGGGCTGATCCCAAGCAGTCGGGCGTCGGCGGCTGCATCGGCGACATCGGCGTCCACGCATTCAACATCGCCGAGTTCATCACGGGACGGCGCGTGGCGCGGCTGTGCGCTGACGTCGCCACCGTGGTTCCGGGGCGCGGCCTGGACGACGACTGCAACGTACTACTGCGGTTTGAGGATGGATCGCGGGGCGTGCTGATCGCCTCGCAGATCTCGGCCGGCGCGCGCAATGGCCTGACGATCAGCGTCTATGGGGAGAAGGGCGGTCTGACCTGGTCGCACGAGGACCCCAATATTCTGACGCTGGATTGGCTTGAGGGGCCCAGCCACGTGCTGCACGCCGGCTCCGGCTATCTCGGCTCTGCGGCGCGGGCGGTGACGCGCCTGCCGACCGGGCATCCCGAAGGCTTCATCGAGGCCTTCGCTACGATCTACAGGGATTTCGCCGACGCGATCGAGGGCCGCGCCGGCGGCCTCGTGCCGGATATCAGCGAGGGCGTGCGCGGCATGGCCTTTGTCGAGCGCGCCGTTGCGGCCAGCCGCGACGATGCGGGCTGGGTGTCGCTGCAGGGAGAAGGCTGATGAAGACGCTCAAGGGACCCGCCATCTTCCTGGCCCAGTTCATCGGCGACACGCCGCCGTTCGACAAGCTCGAGACCATGGCGGCCTGGGTTTCGAGCCTTGGCTATGCCGGGGTGCAGATGCCCACGGGCGGCGCGGACTCGTTCTTCGATCTCGCGCTGGCCGCCGAGAGCCAGACCTATTGCGACGACATTGCCGGGCTGCTCGCCGAGTACGGCCTGGAGATCACCGAGCTGTCGACGCACCTGCAGGGGCAGCTGGTCGCCGTTCACCCGGCCTATGACGAACTGTTCGACGGCTTTGCGCCGCCGGAGCTGCGCGGCAGACCCCAGGAACGTCAGGCCTGGGCGGTCGAGCAGGTGAAGGCCGCCGCCGTCGCCAGTCGGCGCCTCGGCCTGAAGGCCCACGCGACCTTTTCAGGCTCACTGGCTTGGCCCTATCTCTATCCCTGGCCGCAGCGGCCGGCGGGGCTGATCGAGGAGGCGTTCGCCGAGCTGGGGCGTCGCTGGAAGCCCATCCTGGATGTCTTCGAAGATAACGGCGTTGACGCGGCTTATGAAATCCATCCGGGCGAGGACCTGCACGACGGAGCGACGTTCGAGCGCTTCCTCGACGAGGTCGATGGCCACCCTCGGGCCAATATCCTCTATGATCCCAGTCACTTCGTCCTGCAGCAGCTGGACTATCTGGCCTACATCGACCGCTACCACGAGCGCATCAAGGCGTTCCACGTCAAGGACGCCGAGTTCCGGCCTTCGGCGCGATCGGGCGTCTATGGCGGCTATCAGGGATGGGTCGATCGGCCGGGGCGGTTCCGCTCGCTGGGCGATGGTCAGGTCGACTTCAAGGCGATCTTCTCAAAGCTGGCGCAGTACGATTATGACGGTTGGGCGGTTCTGGAATGGGAGTGCGCGCTCAAGCATCCCGAGCAGGGCGCGGCCGAGGGCGCGACGTTCATCCGGGATCATATCATTCGGGTGACGGACAAGGCGTTCGACGATTTCGCCAGCGCCGGTTCGGACGCTGGACGTAACCGAAGACTTCTTGGTCTATAGTCGAAGCGTGTGTTCTGACGGAGTTGCTTGATGAAGGTTCGGCTTACCCTCGCGGCGATGCTCGCCGGTCTGGCGTCCAGCGCGGTCGCGGCGCCGTCGGGACAACAGCTGTTCGAGCAACGCTGTGGCATGTGTCATGCGGTGCAGGCTGCTCCGGGCAAACTGGGACCACCCTTGGGGGGCGTGGTGGGTCGAAAGGCCGCGAGCGTGCCGGGTTACGCGTACAGCGCGGCCATGAAGGGCTCGGGCGTTATCTGGACCCCTGACAAGCTGGACGCCTATGTGAAGGCTCCGGCCAAGACCATGCCCGGCACCAAGATGCTGCTCGGCGCGCCCAACGACGCAGAGCGCGCGGCGGTGATCGCCTATCTGGCCAGCGTGAAGAAGTAGACCTTAGCGCGGCGTGAGTTCCTGGATCTCGATGTCCTTGAACTCGATCGGCGCGCCCTCGCTTTGCAGAGAGATGTAGCCGCCGGTCACCGACTGAGCGCCCCGCGCCAGGATGTAGGGTTTGGCTCCGCCGGCGACGGTGTCGTCCGGATCGAGCGCGGCGCCGGCGTAGCGATGCACGACGACGCCGTTGATCTTCTGGGTGATCTCGCCGCTGGGCAGGACCTCAAGCTCGGCCTGAACCCAGGCGCCGTTGGCGATGGTCGGCGCGTTCGCCGGCGGCGTGCAGTGTTCCTTGACCTTGGCCCCGTCGATCGTGATCGTGATCCCCGGCGTGCAGACCGCACCGGTCGGCCGCGGTTTGTCGTCTTCCTTGCCCAGAAGCTGGAACTCGATCGAAACCGGGAAGGGCTGTTCGACCGTCATGCTCTCGGCGGTCTGGCTGTGGAACATGATCCCGCTGTTGCTGCGCGCCCAGCCAGGGGTGTCGAGCGGCAGGCCTTCGGTGAGAAAGCGGTAGGTCAGCCGGAGGCGATAGGCGCTGAAAGGGGCCTTGTAGAACAGGTGCCCGAACTGGTTGTCGAACTTGTCGTACCCCGCATAGGAAACTCGGATCACGCCCTGATCAGCCACAAAGGTCTGGCGGTAGTTTTCGCCGACCGGATGCCTGGCGATCTTCGCGGTCCAGCCGTTCAGTGTCTTGCCGTCGAAAAGCGAGCGCCACGGTCCGGCTCGGACCTCTTCAGCTTGTGATACGCCGGCGACGCAGAGTGCGAGCGCCGACGCGAGCCCCAGACGCGTCCACAGACGAGAAGACTTCATCCAGACCATGGCGCGTTTCCCCTGTCGCGTCAGCTCAGTCAGAACGCCGAGCTTTGTTGCAATGTAACCCATTTCATGGAAGCCTCCAGGCAAGAATGAAGGGTTCGCCCGGGTGTAGGTCGTGTTGCGTAAGCATCTCGACGCGGACCCGCGAGCGGCCGCGAAGGGAGCGAACATGGCCAACCTGAACGGCCGCGCGCGTCGGAAGAATACGTACGACGCCATCGTGGTGGGCAGCGGCATTACGGGCGGCATCGCGGCCAAGGAACTGACCGAGAAGGGCCTGAAGGTCCTGGTGCTGGAACGGGGCCGAATGGTCCGTCACCTCGAGGACTATCCGACCGCCACGCTTGATCCGTGGCAGACCAAGTATCCGCAGGGCCAGCTGCCGCAGGCGGAGCTCGCCGCGCACTACAAGGTGCAGCGGCGCACCGGCTATACGATGACGGAGACCACCCAGCACTTCTTCGTGCGGGATGACGAGCATCCCTACACAGAGGAGAACCGCTTCGACTGGATCCGTGGCTATCACGTGGGCGGTCGATCGCTGACCTGGGGTCGTCAGAGCTATCGCCACAGCCCGATCGACTTCGAGGCCAATGCGCGTGAAGGAATCGCGGTTGACTGGCCCATCCGTTACGAGGACCTCGCGCCCTGGTACGAGCACGTTGAGCGCTTCATCGGCGTCTCCGGTCAGGCCGAGGGATTGCCCCACTTCCCAGACGGCCATTACCAGCCGCCGATGGAGCTGAACTGCGTCGAGAAGGCGTTCAAGGCGCGTTCCGAGGCTCGCTTTCCCGAACGACGGGTCACCATCGGACGAACGGCGCACCTGACCGATCCGACTGAAGAGCAGCTTTCGCTGGGGCGCACCAAGTGCCAGTACCGCAACCTGTGTATCCGGGGGTGTCCGTTCGGCGGCTACTACAGCTCCAACTCTGGCGGGCTGATCGCGGCCGAACGCACCGGCAATCTGGTGATCCGACCAAACTCGATCGTCACCGAGCTTGTCTATGACGAGCGTAAGGGGCGGGCCAGCGGCGTACGGATCCTCGACGCCGAAACGCTGAAGGATGAGGAATTCCACGCCGACGTGATCTTCCTGTGCGCGTCAGCGCTGAACTCGGCCTGGATCATGATGAACTCGACGAGTTCGCGGTTCCCGAACGGTTTCGGCAACGCCAGCGATCAGCTTGGTCGCAACGTCATGGACCACCACCTGGGCGTTGGGGCGTCGGGTGAAGCGCCGGAGTTCGCTGAGACGTATTTCTCGGGGCGTCGACCGAACGGCATCTATGTGCCGCGCTTCCGCAATCTGGGCGACGACGCCACCAAGCGCTCGGACTACGTTCGCGGCTTCGGCTATCAGGGCGGCGCAGGGCGCGCGACCTGGGAACGAGATCGCGGCAAGGGAGGGCGTGGCTTCGGCGCGGCTCGAAAGGCTGAACTCAGCCAGCCAGGTCCTTGGACGATGGGCTTGGGCGGCTTTGGCGAAATGCTGCCCTACGCCGACAACCGCGTCACGCTGAACCGCGATGTGAAGGACAAGTTCGGTCTGCCGACCCTGACCATGAACGTCACCATGCGTGACAACGAGATGGCGATGCGCCGTGACATGCAGTCAGCGGCGGCCGAAATGCTCGAGGCTGCGGGCTTCAAGAACGTGCGCGGTCACGATAACGGCTTCGCGCCGGGTCTGGGCATTCACGAGATGGGCACGGCGCGCATGGGACGCGATCCCAAGACCTCTGTGCTGAACGCCCACAATCAGGTTCACGAGTGCAAGAACGTCTACGTCACGGACGGTGCGGCCATGACCTCCGCGTCGTGCGTGAATCCGTCCCTGACCTACATGGCCCTGACGGCCCGGGCCGCCGATCACGCGGTGCGCGCTCGCAAGCGGGGAGAGCTGTGATGCTGAATCGACGCGACACCCTTCGCGGCCTGGCTTTGACGGTCGGCGCCGCTGCCACCGGGTGGGCCGGAAGCGCTGCGGCGACCACCGCCCTGAGCTGGGCGCCGACGGCCCTCACGCCGGATCAGGCGCAGATTCTCGACGTGGTCGCCGAGCTGATCATTCCCGCGACCGACACCCCCGGCGCGCGCGAGGCCGGCGTGCCACAGTTCATTGATCGCGCCATGGCCAACTATTGCGAGACGTGGCAGGTCGAGCAGCTGAAGGGCGGCTTCGCCCGCATGGACGCCGACGCCAAGGCCGCGCACGGCAAGCTCTTCGTGGCCCTGGCGCCCGAGCAGCAGGTCGCGATCCTCAGCGTCTATGATCGCGAGACCGCCAACGCGACCAGCGGTCATTTCTTCCCGCTGCTCGAGGATTTCGTGACGGTGGGCTATTTCACCTCGGAGCCAGGCGCGACCAGGGCGCTGAAATACGATCCCGTCCCCGGCGCCTACAATGGTTGCGTGCCGTTGGCGGAGATCGGCCGGGCCTGGGCGACCCGCTAGACTCCGAGCCGGTCAGGCCAGAATGGGCAGCCGGACGGTGAAGGTGCTGCCCTGACCTTCGCCGTCGCTGTCGACGGTGATGGCGCCGCCGTGCAGCGCCACGAGTTGTCGAACAAGGGCGAGGCCGATCCCGAGCCCCCCTTGTGACTTGCCCAGGTGATCCTCGACCTGAGCGAAGATCTCGAAGATCTTCGGCTGCATCTCCTCGGGTATGCCGATGCCTGTGTCCGAAACCTTGATCGTCACCGTGCGCCCGTCGACGGCTGCGGCGAGCGTGACCACGCCACCTGGCGGTGTGTACTTGGCGGCGTTGTTGAGCAGGTTTGCCACGATCTGGGCCAGGCGGGTGTGATCGGCCTCGAGCCAAACCGGAACCTCCGGCGTCTCGACCACAAACTGATGTCGCGCAGCGTCTATTGTGTGCTGACTGGCCTCGATCGCCGATTGCAGCACGTCGCCCAGTTCGATCCGCTGCTTCTTGAGCGAGATCTTGCCCTGGCTCACGCGAGAGACGTCCAGCAGGTCGTCGACCAGATGGCTTAGGTGATCCAGCATCCGCTCCATACGTCCCCGGATATCCTGGGCGCGTTCGGGCGGTATGTCCTTGTTCAGCAGATGCAGGCCGCCGCTAAGGGCAGCGACGGGGTTGCGCAACTCGTGCGCCAGGACCGCCAGGAAGCTGTCCTTGTGCCTGTCGGCCCGACGCAGCGCTTGTGCGGCGGCTTCCAGTTCGTCGCGCTGAGCCTCGATCTGGCGGCGCTGCTGGTGCAGGTCGAAAAACACATTGGCCTTGCTGCGGAGCACGTCGGTCTCAATGGGCTTCTGGATGAAGTCCACCGCGCCGGCCTCATACCCCCGAAAGCGGCGCTGGCTATCCGCAGCCCCGGCGGTGACGAAGATGATCGGAATGTGTCGCGCCCGCTCGCTGCCGCGCATGAACTCGGCCAGTTCGAAGCCGTTCATGCCCGGCATCTGGACGTCCAGGAGCGCGAGCGCGACGTCGTGGGTCAGTAGAAGCTCTAGCGCTTCCTCGCCGCTTCGCGCCTTCAGGCACGTTAGGCCTTCGCGTTGGAGCAAGGCTTCGAGAGCCTGCAGGTTCTCCTCAAGGTCATCGACCAGAAGGAAGTTGATCGGCTTGTCCGCGTTGGTCATGCGGTCCCCAAACTCGTCAGGTAGGTCGTGATGGCGTTGATGCTCATGACATGCGCTGACGGGCAGGCCTGGAGCGCGGCGTCTGGCATGGCGGTGGCGTAGGCCTCGGCGCGATCCTGGACGATCGCCACACCGCCTGCGGCCTGTACCGTGCGAAGCCCTGTCGCGCCGTCATGATTGGCGCCGGTCAGGATCACGCCCACCAGGTCCGCGCCAAAAGCGTCAGCGGCGGTCTCAAACAGCACGTCGATCGAGGGGCGCGAGTAGTTCACGTGCTCGTCGGTGGAGAGCGCCAGGCTGTGATCGGCTTCGACCAGCAGGTGATAGTCCGATGGCGCGAAATAGACGACGCCGCCCTCGATAGGCTCCTTGTCCTCGGCCTCCTTGACGGTGATCCGGCACTTGGACTGCAGGAGCGGCACCAGCATGTTGTCGCGATCCGCAGGGATGTGGACCACGACAAGCACCGGAAGCGCAAAGCTGGCGGGCAGGGCGGGCAGGATCGCCAGCAAAGCCTGCACCGCGCCGGCCGACGCCCCGATCAGTATCGCGTGGGGGCGTTCGCCAGTCATGGGTCGCGCCTCTGATAGATCTTGTCCTCGGCCACGAAGTCGGCGAACGCGGGAGCATGGGTCGAGAAGCGCAGGCTCTCCTTGGAGCCCAGGCCCAGAAACCCCTTTCGCGTCAGCGAGTCGCGGAACAGACCGATGGCGCGGTCCTGCAGGGGGCGGTCGAAATAGATCATCACGTTCCGACACGAGATCAGGTGCATCTCGGCGAACACCGCGTCGGTCACAAGGCTGTGGTCCGAAAACACCACCCGACTGCGGAGGCTCTTGTCGAACACCGCCCGGCCGTAGGCGGCGGTGTAGTGTTCGGACAATGAGGATTTGCCGCCTGACCTTTGGTGGTTCTCGGTGAACTTGCGGATGCGGTCTACGGCATAGACACCGGCTTCGGCGGCCGCGAGCGCTTCGGGGTTGATATCCGTCGCGTAGAAGATTGTCCGGTCGTAGAGCCCTTCCTCCTTGAAGAGAATGGCCAGCGAGTAGACCTCTTCGCCGTTGCTGCAGCCGGCGATCCAGACCTTCAGCGAGGGGTAGGTGCTCAGATGCGGCAGCACCTTCTCGCGTAGGGCCTTAAAGTAGGAAGGATCGCGGAACATCTCGCTCACCTGGACGGTGAGGAAGTCGAGCAGGCGCGGCAGCATCGAGGGATCGTGCAGCACACGATCCTGCAACGCCGAAATCGTCGGAACGCCCAGCTGGGCGCGGGCCTGTGTCAGGCGACGCTTGATCGAAGCGCGGGCGTAGTGCCGAAAGTCATAGTGATAGCGCTGGAAGAGCGCTTCCAGCAGGAGTTGGACCTCGATGTCCTCAATGGCGTCGGACACGGGCTACCTCGGCATCCAGACGCGAACCAGCGACAGCAGTTTGTCGACGTCGATGGGCTTGGCCATGTAGTCGCTGGCCCCGGCGGCGATGCACCGCTCCTGATCGTCGGGCATGGCCTTGGCGGTCAACATGAGGATCGGGAGCTTGGACCAGCGCGCGTCGAGGCGGATCTGGCGCGCGGCCGTCAGCCCGTCCATCACCGGCATCATCACGTCCATCAGGACGAGGTCGATCGCCCGCGCTGGATCCTCAGCCGAGCGGTTGAGCGCGTCGATCGCCTCCTGGCCGTTGCGAGCGATCTCGACGACGGCGCCGCGAGGCTCCAGCACGTTGGTCAGCGAGTAGACGTTGCGGATATCGTCCTCGACGATCAGCACGCGACGGCCCTCCAGAACGGCGTCGCGATGGCGCGCCTTCTGGATCATCTTCTGCTGCTCGGCGGGAAGCTCCGACACCACCTGGTGGAGGAACAGCGAGACCTCGTCCAGCAGCCGTTCGGGCGACTTCGCCCCCTTGATGATGATCGAGCTGGAGTAGCGGCGCAGGCGCTGTTCATCATCGGCCGACAGGTCATGCCCCGTGTAGACGATAACGGGCGGGAAGGCGTGACTGTCGTCCTGGCTCAGGGTCTCCAGCAGCGAGAAGCCAGAAGCGTCAGGCAGGGAAAGGTCCAGCACCATGCAGTCGAAGGTCTGCTCGCGAAGCAACTCAAGACACTCGGCGGCGGTGCCGACGCCCACGGTTTCGACGTCGCCAGACGACAGCAGTTTGCCAACCGCCTCGCGCTGGATGGAGTCGTCTTCGACGATCAGCACGCGCCGGACGGTGCTGGACAGTTTGGCCTCCAGCGACTTCAGCACTTCGGCGAGGGCTTCGCGCTTCACGGGCTTGATCAGATAGCCGATCGCGCCCAGCGAAAGCGCTGTCTGGCTATGATCGGCTGCCGAGACGACGTGGATCGGTATGTGGCGCGTGGCGTCATCGCGCTTCAGGCGGTCCAGCACCATCAGGCCCGACTCGTCGGGTAGGCCGACGTCCAGCACAACAGCGCTGGGCTTAAAGCGGCGGGCAAGCTTCAGGGCTTCTTCGGCGGTTCCGGCGACCAGGCACTGGAAGCCCAACTCACGCGACAGATCGCGGACGATGCCGGCGAACTTGTCGTCGTCCTCGATGACCAGCAGGACCCGGCGACCGCCCGTCAGTTGGTCACGATCGTCATCGACCGCCGCTCGAACGACTGGCGCGCGGGCGACCTTGGGGCGGGGCAGCGGCGAGACGGGCTTTGCAGCGAGCGGTTGGTCCCGGGGCGCCACGCGCGCAGGGTCGTAGGCCAGCGGGATCGTGACGGTGAACGCGCTGCCTTCGCCGGGCTGGCTTCGCAGCGTAATCGCGCCGCCGAGAAGACGCGCCAGTTCGCGAGAAATCGAAAGGCCCAGGCCCGTGCCGCCATACCTGCGGCTGATGGTCCCGTCAGCCTGGCGGAACGCCTCGAAAATCGCGTCCTGCTGTTCGCGCGAGACGCCGATCCCTGTGTCGATGACCGTGAAGGCGATGTCGCGGGCGCCCGCCAGGCCAATCTCTACGCTGACGCCGCCCTTTTCAGTGAACTTGAAGGCGTTCGACAGCAGGTTCTTGAGCACCTGCTCCAGGCGCTGGCGATCTGTCTCGATGCTGGCCGGACAATCGCCGGCGATGTCGATATCGAAGTCGAGGCCCCGCTGTGACGCCACGGGCTGAAAGAGCTGGCGCAGATCGTCCGTCAGGCGCTGCAGCGGCAAGGGCTCGGGGCGCACCTCCACATGGCCCGCCTCAATCTTCGACAGGTCGAGGATGTCATTGATCAGGGTCAGCAGGTCGTTGCCGGACGATGCGATGGTCTGGGCGAACTTAACCTGTTCAGGGGTCAGGTTGCCGTGCGGATTGTCGCTGAGCAGCTTCGACAGAATGAGCAGGGAATTGAGCGGCGTGCGCAGCTCGTGGGACATGTTGGCCAGGAAATCAGACTTGTACTGACTGGCTTGTTCCAGTTCGCGTGCTTTCAGAGTCACGGCCGCACTGGTGCGCTCAAGCTCGTCGCGCTGGGTCTCCAGGGTCTGGGCCTGCTCCTCGAGTTGGCTGTTGGTCTGCTCCAGCTCCGCCTGTTGCTGTTCAAGGCGGATCTGCGATTCCTTGAGGGCGCGCCCCTGTTCTTCGAGCTCTTCGTTGGAGACGCGCAGCTCTTCGCTCTGGACCTGAAGCTCCTCGGCCTGGCGTTGGGTTTCCTCGAGCGCGTTCTGCAGTTCCGAGCGATAGCGCGCTGAGCGCAGGGTGATGCCGATCGAAGGCGCCGCCTGGCGCAGGAGTTCCAGGACCTGGTCGTCCACCGGATGCAGGAAGCCCAACTCGATGACCGCATTGACCACATCATCGGCGTGCGTCGGCACAACAACGAGGTGGCGCGGCTTGTCGTGGCCCAAGCCCGAGCCGATGGTCATGTAGCCTTCGGGCACGTCACGGATAATGACCGCATCGCCCTCGGCGGCGACCTTCCCGAGCAGGCCTTCCTTCAGGTTGAAGCGTGTCGGCGTGTCGGAATCCGCCGCCACGCCCAGGCTCGCGGTGCGGTGGAACCGCCCGTTCTCGCCCTTGAAGACCACGCCGGCCTGGAAGCCGACGTAGCGCGCCAGATAGGTCAGGATGCTGTCGGAAAGCGCCTCGACCGTCTTGTCGCCCATCATCGCTTCGGAAAGGCCGACCTGACCGGCCTGCAGCCATTCTTCTCGCGCCTGAGCGCGATTGGCGCGGCGGATCAGATAGAACACCACCAGGGTCAGGACGGCGCCAAGAAGGCTCGACAGTACGCCGCTCAGCAGCGCCGTTCGGTAGGCGATCTCCATTTCCGAAAGGCGAAGGTCGCGCTGGCGATCCTCCTCATTCCGCATGGCCTCGATCTGACGTCGGATGGCGTCCATTTCGATCTTGCCGCGATCGGTGTCGACGACCGCCAGGGCTTGCGCCTGGCTGCCATCACGGCGCAGCCGGACGGTCTCCTCAAGCTCCTCGAACTTCGCGTTGATCTGGCGTTCCAGCGTCTTGATGCTCGATTGCTGGGTGGGGTTGTCGCGCGTGAGGTCGCGCACGGTCTCAATGCGGGAGGCGCTCTCGGACGCTGCGATTTCGTAGGGCTTCAGGTAGTCGCTCTTGCCGGTCAGCAGAAAGCCGCGCTGGCCTGTCTCGGCGTCCTGAGTCATCGACATCAGTTCGTTGAGCGCCATCATGACGTCGTGCGTGTGCCATATCCTCTGGCTGTTGCCGCGAAGCATTTCGACGTTGCGATAGGCGATGATCCCGCTGGTCACGAAGAAGGCCAGCACGACGGCTAACCCCAAAGCTGTCCATAGCTCGGCCCGCGAAACCGAATGCGTAGCGGAACGCTGTTTGTTGAGCGACATTCTAAGACCAAGCAGGCAAGGAGACTGGGAGGAGACGTGCGGGTCTGTTGCTGTTCGCAGGCAAAGAGAAATCCCGACGTGCGGGACTGGAGCCTTTGATCGCTAAATGGTGCAGCAAAATAGACACAACGCCCCCTACGCGCCACGACGCGTGGCCCAGCAACGCCCTTCAGAGGTGAAGGTTCCGCGTTCGTGTCGACTTTCTGGCGCAGCGGCTGCGCCGCGATAGCGCCGCAATTCTCCCGGCTTCTCCTCGATCTTCCCAGCAGCTAGCTTCACACAGAGCAGGATCGGTGACTCCAGGAAGGACCGCGATGATCGGGAAGTTGAGCTTGGCGTTGATCGCCGCCGCCGCCGTGGGCGTGGCGTCACCCGTGCTGGCTGCAGATTCGACGGCGCGGTCCGGCGACCTGTTCGGCGTATGGCGCAACCCCAAGGGCAGCGTTCACATTGAGATCAAGTCTTGCGGACCGGAGACCTGCGGCTACGTGGTCTGGGCGAACGCCGAAGCTCAGGCCGACGTCAAGAAGGGCAGCAACCAGGGCCTCGTAGGCATGCAGTTGCTGCGCGACTTCTCCTCGTCGGGCGCCAACGAGTGGAAGGGCAAGGTCTTTGTCCCCGACCTCAATATGACGTTCTCGGGTCAGGTGCGGCTTTTGGACCGTTCGTCGTTGCGCGCCAAAGGCTGCCTGTTGCCCAACTTCCTCTGCAAGTCCCAGGTCTGGACCCGCGTGGAAACCGCCGGCGTCACCGGACGCACGCTCTAGGCTCACCGGGGGCGGTCCGGCGGGGCTGAGCCGCTGAGATCAGGCTTCCAGGGAGAGCAGGGCGAAGAGAGCGCCTTCGGTGTTAGACAGCCGCCAACCGCGATAGTCGAACACCGCGCCGGCGCGGAAATCCGCCGTCGCTAGGGCCCGCAGCCGGGGCAGGGCTTCTGGCCCTCGTCCTTTGGGAAACAGCTGTGCCGCGAGGGTCTTCGCGCTCACGCCTGGATGGCTTTTGCGCCAAGCCTCTCCAATGCGGCGGACGGCCTCGGCGTCGAGGCCAGTCATGGGGGCGGCCGGAGCGGATCTGGCGAAAGATGGTGCGGCGGCCAGGGCGACCAGCGCGGCCAGGAGATCGCGACGCGTGCTCATGATCAGGCGGCCTTCTTTTCGGATTTAAGGTGATCGGCCAGTCGCATGGTCAAGGCCAGGATGGTGAGGGTGGGATTGACGATCCCTGAGGTCGGGAAAACCGAGCTGCCCGCGACATAGAGGTTGTCCGCCTCGTGCAGTCGACCGTTGGCGTCGACCACGCCCTTCGTGGGATCATCGTGCATCCTCGTGGTCCCCATGTGGTGGCGCGAGGCGTTCGACGACGCCAGCAGTTCATCGCGCCGGAGCGACCAGCACAACCGGCCCTCGCCGGAGGCGCCTAAGGCATTGGCGAGCCCGTCGATCGTCTTTTCCAGGTCTGCATAGTCTTTGCGCCCATGCGCCCAGTCGAGGCGGACGCGGGGCATGCCCAGGACGTCCTTCTGGTCGGGGTCCAGGGTGATGCGACTGTCGGGATTTGGAAAATGCTCGGTCATGGCGAAGAAGCCGAGCAGGTTGCCCTGGGCCTGGCCCTTATCGAGTTGGACGCTGGACTTGCCGATCGTCTGGGTGTCCGCGGCCACCTTGGCGTCCGCGTTCGAAAAGTTTGCGCGGAAAAGCGTCGCGGTGAAGTTGCCCGTCTTCATCCGCTTCTGGGCGGTCAGCCCCGCGCCGATGACGCAATGCGGCCCATAGCGTTGCGCGGGCGCATAGAGATCGAGCGGCTCGGTGCGGGACGCGGCGAAGGCCGAGCCTTCACGTTGGGCGTCGCTGTCGTTGGAGTAGGTGAGGTGACCCTGGAAGAAGCGCCCCACGAGATCATGGCGGTTGCCTAGATTGTCCGACGCCAGCAGCAGCCGGACGTTCTCGATCCCGCCTGTGGCGAGGACATAGCGCGCGGCCTTGGCCGTGTGTCGCTTGCCGCTCAGGCAGGCGATGTCGAGGCCGGTGATCGTGCTCCGGTCGCGGCGGATGCGGATCACGTTGGCGTAGAGATAGACGTCGATGTTCGGCGCCTCGGCGAACTGGGTGCGGAAGCGATCGAAGGCGGGGCGGTCCGCACGGCCCGAAATGCGCGCGTGGACGCGGGGCGCCGGAAAGAAGCCGGCTTCGGGGTCCAACGCCAGCGGCTGGAGGTTAGGCTCTGTGGCTTTGGGGCGCTCCAAAGGAAAACGATCGATCTCCAGCAGGTCGCACGCACGGTCGTAGTATGGCTGCATCGCCTCGCGGCTGATCGGCCAGCCGCTGTAGGGTATCCAGGCCCGTTCGGCGAAGTCCGCCGGGTCCAGCGGTCCGCATCTGCCGCCCCAGACGTGGCCGGAACCACCCAGAGCGCGTACACGCGACTGGACCGGATAGTCGTGGAGGGGGCGATCCTTGTTACCGTCGGCCTTCTGAACGCAGGCGCCGGCGTAGAGCGCCTGGGTTTCGGGCTCCATCTCGCGGCCGCCGCTTTCCAGCACGACCACTTTCAAGGGGCCTCCGGCCAGTTCCTTGGCCAGGGTGATACCGGCCAGACCGCCGCCGATGATCACAAGATCGGCTTCCAGGAGACTGGCGTCAGGCAAGGCTCGGGCGTCGATGATCGCCATCGTTGAAAACTCGCTGATTGTCGGGAGGGAAAAGGGGCGCGCGCGGCGTGGGCCGCGCGCCTCACGATCTAGTCGCGAGCGCCCTGGCTCTTCAGGTAGTTGACCACGGCGACATGGCCGTTCTTACGGGCCATGCCCAGCGGCGAGCGCATCTCACCCGGATTGGCCACGACCGCACGGTTCACGTCGGCGCCACGCTCGACGAGGTACTTCACCACCGCGAGGTCGCCCCGGCGGGCGGCGCCGATCAGCGGGGTTTCGTCGCCGGGAACGAAGGACTCGACGTTGGCGCCGCGCTCTACAAGGGCCTGCACGATGTCGAGCCGGCCGGCCAGGGAGGCCTGGATCAGCGGGTTGCCGTCGCCGCGGACGGCAAGGTTGGGATCGGCGCCGGCGGTCAGCAGGGCGCGGACCACGTCCGCCTGTCCGCTACGCGCGGCCTCGATCAGCGGCGAGCCGTCACCGCGGGCGATGTAGTTAGGGTTGGCGCCCAGAGCGATGAGCTCGCGCACGCTGCGCAGATCCTTCCGGTCGACCGCGTCATACAGCGGGCGTCCCAGATGTCGGGCCACGGCGCGACGGGCGTCTTCAGGCGTTTGCTGCACGGTCCGGGCGGGTTGGGTGGCCCAGGCCGCAGCGGCGGTCGAGAGACCAAGGACGGCGACGGCGACGGCTCCCGCAAGGTGACGACGGCGGTCGGCGGTGTGCTGGGTGAGCATGGTGAAGCGCTCCTTCAATTGTTTGTTAGCCGAGGCTGGCCAGTGGCAGCCCAGCGGCGGCGCGCAGGCGGCCAGCTGGGTCTTCAGCATGGCCTCGCCATAGGCGCGGCGGGTCTTGGGGTGGCGGGCCAGAACGGCGGCATCGCAGGCGATCTCTTGGTCGATACGAAGGGCTGCCGCGCCCAGGTGGACGAAGGGATTGAACCAGAAGAGGCACTGCAGGGCGGTGACGGCCGCATTGATCTGCGCGTCCCCGACGGCGAGGTGATTGCGTTCGTGCACCAGGATCAGCGCCTGCTCCTCAGCGGTGTACTGCCGGTCGAAGTCCGCCGGCAGGACGACGCAGGGCGTAAGAGCTCCAATGACAGCCGGACCCACGCCGGGCCGGTCGGAGCGCATCAGGCGATCATCGCCGGTCAGGGTCAGCGCGCCCAGTGAACGGACAAAGCGACGCTGCCGCTCGACTTGCAGGATTACGCCGCCGAACGCCACGACCAGCCAGAGTCCCAGCGCGATTTCGCCGAGGGGGATCAGGGGGGCGGACGGGGTCTGTGTCGACGCCGTTGACTCGACCGGCCGAGGCTGCGCCGATGCTGGGGTCGCAATCGCGGGCATAGGGGCGGCGAGGGGCGGCGCGGGCAGCACGATCGTGCGGGCCGGGATCAGCAGGGCCAGGATCGAGAGCGGCGCGATCAGCCACAGCGCATAGGCGTTCCGGGCGCCGAAGGCTTTGCGGATTGGTCGACGCAAGACCAGCACCAGCAGCACGGCCGCCGCCAGGGCGATATTGGCCTTGCCGAGGAAGAGCAGGATATCAGCGACCATCGTCGATCTTCTCCAGCAGGCGGCGAAGCTCGGCGACGTCTTCCGGGTTCAGCTTCTCGCGCTTGGAGAAGTGGCTCACCAGCGGGGCGAGGCGGCCGTCGAACAGGCGATCCAGAAGCCCCTGGCTCTCGGAGTCGACATAGTCCTCGCGACCGATCAGCGGACGATAGAGGAAGCGGCGGCCGTCCTTGTCGGCGGCGATGGCGCCCTTTTTCAGCAGGCGGTTCAGCAAGGTTTTCACCGTGCCTTCGGCCCAGCCGTGCTCCTTGGCCAGAATGGCCAGAACCTCCTCGGCCGGCTTGGGGCTGTCGGCCCAAAGCACCTTCATGACTTCGCTCTCGGCGCCGCTGATGCGTTGTGATGTCGTTTCCATGGGTTATACGATTACGCACGTAAACGATCTCGTCAAGCGATTGATTACGCGCGTAAACGAAATGTAATGAACCGTTGGAGCCGCGCGCGAACCGGCTTAGGCGTTCGCCGTCAAAGGAGTGGCGCATGCCAGACACGCTTCAGCTTGGCCTGCCGGGCTTTGATCCGCCGACGCCGACCGACCGGTTGATGTTCCTGCTGTATCCGGACCCATCGACGGCGGAGCGCATCGCGCAGGAAGCTGCGCGCCTGAAAGCGGCTCTGAGGCTGGGCGGCGCGCTGATTCAGACCAACCGCCTGCACATTACCCTGCACCATCTGGGTGACTATGTCGGCTTGCCCAATGACATCGTCAGCAAGGGCGTCCTGGCGGGTCAAGCTGTGGCCAGCGCCCCGTTCGAGGTCGTCTTCGACCGCGCGCTCAGCTTCGCCAATCGCCCCGGCAACAACCCGTTCACGCTGCAGGGCGGGGAGGGGGTGAGCGCCCTGATCAGCTTCCAGAAGACGCTGGGTGAGAAGATGGCTGGCGCTGCGCTTCGTCCTGACCGAAACTTCACGCCGCACGTCACCCTGCTCTACGACGGCCAGATCGTCCCCGAGCAAGCGATCACGCCGATCGCCTGGACGGTCGATCGCTTCGCGCTGGTTCAGAGCAAGCTCGGCCAGACCCAGCACATTGTCCTTCGGGAATGGCCCCTGAGCTGACGGAACAGCCTGTTGCGCTGAACGGGTTCGGTGGCAGGAAGAACGCAACGCTCGATTCGACGCGCAGGAAGTCCGCGATGACGATCACGATGTACGGCATCAAGAACTGCGACACCGTCGCCAAGGCCCGTAAATGGCTGGACGACAACGGTCAGCCGTACGTTTTCCATGACTACAAGGCCGCAGGCATCGACCAGCCGCGTCTGGAGGCCTGGGTCGTGGAGCTGGGTTGGGAAATCGTGCTCAACCGCGCGGGAACGACGTTCCGCAAGCTGCCCGAGGCGGATCGGCAGGATCTCGACGCGGACAAGGCGATCGCGCTGATGCTGGCCCAGCCCTCGATGATCAAGCGCCCGATCCTCGATCTTGGCGAGCGTCGGGTGGTGGGGTTCAAGCCCGACCTCTACGCGGCCGCCTTTCGCTGAGCCAAGCGCCTCGGCGCGGCGCCGTCGCCTTCTGAGCGAAGTTTAAGACGACATCCAAGGCCGGATCGGTCTATCAGTCAGAGCTTAGCTCGCCGGACGCGGGCTCTTGGAGGGCATTTCGCGCGTGGGGAAGAACGCCGTCTCGCGATACGAGCTGGTCATCTTCGACTTTGACGGCACGCTGGCCGATAGCGCCGCGTGGATGATGCGCGCCGTCAATCCGATGGCGCGCCGTTACGGCTTCAAGACCGTCACCGACGACGAGATCGAGATGCTGCGGGGTCGCAGCACACGCGAGGTGATCCGCTATCTTGGCGTATCGCCCTGGAAGCTCCCGCTGATAGCGCGCGCCGGCAAGAAACTGATGGCCGCCGACGCCCATACGATTCCGCTGTTTCCCGAAACCGAGAAGATGCTCCGGGCGCTGCACGCGGCCGGGGTGAAGATCGCCGTCGTCAGCTCCAACAGTGAGACTGTGATCCGCCGGGTGCTGGGCGAGGAGCTCGGCAACCTTGTCAGCCTGTACGCCTGTGGCGCATCGCTGTTTGGGAAGGCGCGCAAGTTCAAGCAGGTCACCCGTCAGGGCGTCGCGCGGGACAAGATCATTTGCATCGGCGACGAGACCCGCGACATCGAGGCGGCGCGGGCGGTCGGCCTCGATTGCGGCGCCGTCGGCTGGGGCTACGCAAAGCCCTCGATCCTGGCGCAACATGGACCCACCGTGTCGTTCAACTCGATGTCCGAAATTATTTCGTATGTCGGCGCATCCAAGGCGGCGGTCGGCGGCGACTAACCCTCGAAGGCGCGAATGATCGCGCCCAAGAGGGAATGACTTCCATGGCCGACCTGTTCCAAGCGTTCTGGTGGCTTCTGTTTCCGTTGGCGTTCGGCGCGATGGGCGCCTTCCGTATGTGGCTGGACTGGCGCGCGCGTCTTGAGCTGACCAAGACCCTGCGGGCGTTCGCAGAAAAGGGGCTCGAGCCGCCGGCTGCGCTCCTGGCCCAGTTGAACCGATAGGGAGCGAAGACGATGTTTGATCTGTTCAATCGGTATTGGTGGCTGCTCTTTCCGATCGGCTTCTTCATCTACAGCGCATTCCAGAGCTGGCTGTCCTATCGCTCGAACCGTGAAACGCTGGACCTGATCAAGGCCTATGCCGCTTCGGGACGTGAGCCGCCGCCGGAGCTACTGAACCGCCTGAGCAAGCGCCAGAACTTCGACGCCGATGATCACGCCGAGCGAGCCCGAGGCGAAGGCCGATACGACGGCTGGTACCAAGTGGTCCTGTTCGGCATGCTTTGCGCGGGCTTCTCCTATGCGGCGTTTGCGGACATCTACGGCGCGGGCGAGGCGTTCACGATCGTTGCCTTTGTGATGGCCGCCTTGAGCGCGGCCTCCCTGGTCCAGGTGTTGTTCGTCGGCAAGCGGCGGCGCGACTGATGGACGCCGCGCTCGTCAGACAGGCGCGCGCGGGCTCGGAGGTCGCCTTCGCCAGGCTGGTGGCGACTCATGAAAAGCCGCTGCGAGGCTTTCTGCGAAAGAGCGGCTGGATCGACGCCGACGACATCGCCCAGGAGGCTTTCGTGGCGGCCTGGAGTCATCTGCCCAAGCTCCGCGACGATGCGGGCTTTCGCACCTGGCTCTATGGCGTCGCCTGGAAGAAGGCGTTGTCGCACCGGCGGGGCGCGCAGCGCGCCGCCGCCCGGGATGAGGCCTGGCGTGGCGAGCAAGACTTGGAGGCCGCGACGGACGTGGCCGCCGAGGATCGCCTGGCGCTGGAGGCGGCGCTTGCGACCTTGCCGGAAGACCAGCGCGCTTGCGTTACCCTGTGTCTGGGCCAGGCTTGGTCGCACGCAGAGGTTTCCGACGCATTGGGCATTCCTTTGGGCACCGTGAAGTCGCATGTTACCCGTGGTCGCGAACGGCTGCTGGCGGTTCTGGGAGGATCTCGATGACCCCTGATGATCAGCTCTCGCTTTTCCTGGCGGAGCGGCCTGCGGCAAGCCGCGCGGATCTGTTCACCGCGGTGGTGATGCAGAAGGTCGAGCGCCGCGTCTTGTTCCAGCGTATCGCGGTCGCCGGCGGCGGCTCGGCTGTGGTCGGCTTGATCGCCTGGGCCTGCGCGCCGGCGCTGAACGTGCTGGTTGGCGCTCTAGCGCCTGGTCTGGCCCCCGCTGCGGCCGTCTTGGGCTTGGTCGCCGTCACGCTGGTCGTCAGCAGCTCAGCGGTCCGACAGCGCCTGGGTTGGGCCGCTGGCTAGAGGCTTACGAAAGTTTCATGGCGAACGGCGCCTCCAAACGGATGTGTGAGCGCCTCTTATCAGTGAAGGCGGCGCGGGGGCGTCGTCCACCGAACTGGAGGATTTGAGAATGGGTCCCGAAATTATCGTCCCGGTCGCGCTCTTCGCCATGATCTGCGCGGTCGTCTGCGTGCCGCTGTATCTCAAGAGCAAGGAGCGCATGGAAATGCAGGCGACGCTCCGTCTCGCCATCGAGAAGGGACAGCCGGTCCCGCCCGAGGTGATCGAGGCCATGACCCGCAACGTTAAGATGCCGCCGACCCGGCTGCGCGATCTGCGAACCGGCGTCATCTGGTTGGCGGTCGGCGTCGGCGTGGGTCTGGCGACCTATTTTGGCGACTTCATCAATGGCGACGGCGATTTCGACGGCTTCGGCATCGCCTGCATCCCCGCTGTGATCGGCGTGGCGTTCATCGTCTTGAGCTTCTTCAATCCGAACAAGGAACAGCGGGTCTAGGGCCCGAGGCCTTGGGAGGGGCTTGACTTCAATGGGCATGGAACGCCCGCCAACGGGACACGATGTCGAGCTCGCCGCACAGGCGGCGGGCGGCGATCGGATGGCCTATGGGGAACTGGTGCGGCGGCATGGCTCGGCCGTCCGGGGGCTGCTGCGACGCATGGGCGCCGACTCCGCCACCGCCGACGACTTGGCGCAGGACGCGTTCATGGCGGGCTTCGAACAGGTCGCCGAGTTTCGAGGTGATGGGACCTTCGGGGCCTGGATCAAGAAGATCGCCGCACGGCTCTATCTGAAGCGCGTCAAGCGCGAGGCCCGCCTCATTTTCTCGGACAATGTCGAGCCGCTCGAAGAGATATCCGTGAAGGATGCGTCCGGCGACGCCGCCAGCCGTATCGATCTCGACGAGGCGCTCAAGAGTCTGTCACGGGGTGAGCGCTTGTGCGTTTCGCTCTGCTATGGGGCCGATTGGTCCCATGGCGAAGCGGCGGAGGCCTTGAACATCCCGATCGGCACGGTGAAATCCCATGTCAAACGTGGTTTGGACAAACTTCGGGCGAAACTCGCCCGACCGGATGAGGGCGCGAGGAGGGAAGCTCATGGCTGAACCCGATTTCGAAGCGCAATTGACCCGCATGTTCGCTCAGGCGCCGTCGTTTCCGGACACGGCGCTGTTCAATGCGGAAGTCATGGCCAAGTTGGATCGAGGCTGGGCGATGCGGCGGATGTTCATCGCCGTCGCCGGAACGGGCGCTGGCCTGATCGGCGCGTTCCAGATCTTCGGCAGCCGGTTCACCAACGAACTGGCGCAGCTCTCCCGCGAGGGCAGCCACGGTCTGGAGACCGAGATCAATGGCGGATGGGCGAAGCTCACCTCGCTGCTGAGCACGCCGTCCAGCGCCGAAGCGGTCTGGCTGGCCGCAGGGCTGGCGGTGGTCGCCCTGGCCTTCGCTGTCACACGCGTGGTCGAGGATTTCTAAGGGGTTTTCGCCGCATTATCGCTGTTCATGTTGCGGTGCGGCGCGATCTCGCCCACAAACGGCGCCCAAAGAGCGTCTTAGGGAGGGTTCGCCCTGTCCGCCCATCGTGAAGAGACGGTTCGCCGTCTGGCCGCCCCCGACATCGCCGCCCGCAAGGGCGGCGTGCCCATTGTCTGCCTGACCGCCTACACCGCCCCGGTCGCGGCGGCGCTGGACGAGGCTTGCGACGTCCTGTTGGTCGGTGACTCGGTCGGCATGGTCGTCCATGGTCTGCCCAACACCGTCGGCGTCACCATGGAGATGATGATCCTGCACGGTCAGGCTGTGATGCGGGGCTCCCGCAAGGCCATGGTCGTCGTGGACATGCCGTTCGGCTCTTATGAGGCCTCGCATGAGGAGGCTTACGCGAACGCCGTCCGGATCATGAAGGATACGGGCGCCCAGGCGGTGAAGGTCGAGAGCGGCCCGACCGTCCCCGACACTATCGCTTACCTCACCCGGCGCGGCGTGCCGGTCATGGGCCATGTGGGCCTGCGCCCGCAGGCGGTGCTGCTGGAAGGCGGCTTCAAGGCCAAGGGCAAGGACGACGCAGGACGCGCCAAGGTGCTGGAGGAAGCCAGGTTGACGGCTGAAGCCGGCGCCTTCGCCATCGTCGTCGAGGGAGTTGCTGAGAGCCTTGCTCGAGAGGTGACCGAGTCGGTGTCTGTCCCGACGATCGGCATCGGCGCCTCGGCCGGTTGTGATGGTCAGGTGCTGGTCGTCGACGACATGCTGGGCCTGTTCGACTGGACGCCGAAGTTCGTGCGCCGCTACGCCGACCTGAAGAACCAGATCGAACGCGCCGCCGCTCAATACGCCAGCGACGTCCGCGATCGCAGCTTCCCGGGGCCGTCGGAAACCTACTACGCCAAGAAGCCATAAAACGGCGCGTTGCGACCGCGCGCGGCACGCTATAGGTTCGCCGCCTCAGCGGACGGCCCTTCGTCCGCCACATTCTGTCCTAAACCCGACGGGGTTCCTCGCATCAGCGGGGAGCGCCCAAGGGCCAGCGCCTGTTTTCGGAGCCTCGTTTCGTGGTCGATGTTTTTGACGAAGTCGAAGAACAGCTTCGGGCGGAGCGTTATCGCACGCTAGCCATGAAGTCGCTGCCCTGGGTGGCGGCGGCGACGGCGGTGGTGGTGATCGGCGTCGGCGGGTACTGGGGATGGACCAGCTACCAGACAGGTCAGACCGACAAGGCCTCGCAGGCCTATCAGGCCGCGCTTCAGACCGCGCAGACCCAGGGCCCCGCCAAGGCGTTTGAAGGGTTCAAGGGCGTCGCCGACACCAATGCCAAGGGCTACAAGTCCCTGGCGTTGATGCAGATGGGCGCGATCCGGCTTGAAGAGAACAAGACCAAGGAAGCCGTCGCCTACTTCGATGAGGCCGCCAAGGTCGCGCCCGGTCCGATGATCGGCGATCTCGCCCGCCTCAAATCCGCCTTCGCCCTGATGGACACCGCTTCCTACAAGGACATCGAGACGAGGTTGACGCCTTTGGCGGGGGAAAAGAGCCCATACCGCGTGTACGCCAAGGAGGCGCTGGCCTTCGCCAAGCTGCAGGCTGGCGACCTGGCTGGGGCGCGGTCGGAGTTCGTGATTCTGGCCAACTCGCTCGACGCCAACACGTCGGAGGCGGTGCGCCAACGCGCTCAGGCCGCCATGCAGCTCATCGACTCCGGCTCGGCTAAGGATCTGGCCGCCGCCGTCAAGGCTGCGGCGGCGTTGCCGTCCGCGCCTCCGATGATGCAACTGCCGCCCGCCGCCGCCCCGAACGCCGCCCAATGAGCCTCAAGATGATCTCCAAGCGTTCCGTCGCGCTGGTCGCGCTGATGTCGGCGGCCGTGACGGTCAGCGGCTGCTCGACCGTGTCCAAGCTCAATCCCTTCGACAAGAGCGAGAAGAACAAGAGCACCGCCAGCCAGGGCCAGCGGATCTCGATCATCGCGTTCGACCAGAAGGTCGAGGCTAACGAGTCGCTGAAGGGCGCGGACTTCTTCCTGCCGGATCCTGCGGCGCAGGCCGAGTGGCGCCTGCCCGGCGGCAATCCGGAGCAATCGATCGAGCACGTCGACGCCGGTAAGGCTTTCCAGGTGGCCTGGAAGAAGGGCTTCGGCAAGAAGGGCGGCGCCAAGTTCCACGTCACCGCGCCGCCGGTGGCGTCCGGTGATCGCATCTTCGTCATGGACGGCGAGGCCGATGTGGTCGCGATGGATGCGCGGTCCGGCGACATCGTTTGGCGCAAGGACCTTCGTCCGGCGGCCGGCCCGACGATCAAGGGCGGCTTCCTGGGCCTCATCCCCAAGAAGAACGACCGTCTTGGCTTTGGCGGCGGGGTCGCCCTGGGTCCTGACAACAAGCTCTATGTCGCCTCGGGCTTCCGCTTTGTCGCCCAGATCGATGCGGCGACCGGAACAGTGGGGTGGACCCAGCCGACCTCGACCCCGATCCACGCCGCCCCGACCGTGGTCGATGGCCGCGTCTTCGTGGTGTCGACCGACAACGAACTCCTGACCTTCGCGTCTGAGACCGGCGTACCAGGCTGGACCTATCAGGCGCTGAGCGAGCCCGCGCGGATCCTGGCGGCGTCTACGCCGGCCGTTAGCGGCGACACTGTGGTTTCGGGTTTCGCTTCGGGTGAACTGGTCGCCCTGCGGGCGGCTAACGGCAACGACCTGTGGAACGAAGCCCTCAGCCGCGCCAGCCGCACCAACGCCCTGTCGGAGATCCGCGACATCCCGGGCCGTCCGGTGATCTACAAGGGTGACGTCTTCGCCGTCAGCCATTCGGGCGTGTTCGCCGCCACCGACCTACGCTCGGGCCAGGCGCGCTGGAGCTTGCCGGTCACCGCTATCACCACCCCCTGGGTCGCCGGTGACGTCGTCTATGTCGTCGACAAGGCGGGCCAGGTCATCTGCGTGTCGCGCGAGAACGGCGCCGTCTACTGGATCCAGGATCTCAACGACTCGGCCAATCTCTCGAAGAAGCAGAAGAAGAAGCGGGCCAAGAAGCCGCGTCTGTGGTCGACCCCGATCCTGGCCAATGGCCGCCTGATCACGGTGTCGAGCGAAGGCGAGGCCGTCGCCCTGAACGCCAAGACCGGCGCGAAGGAAAAGACGCTGAAGATCGGTTCTCCGGTTCTGCTGAATCCGATCGCGGTGGGCGACATGATCTATCTGGTCACCGACGACGCTGAGCTCGTCGCCATTCGCTAACCTCCTGGTCCCCGCTGGGACCAGAGGCCTAAATCCTTGAAGCCCGGGTCGGCGAAAGCCGGCCCGGGCCTTCGCTTTTTCGGCTCCCTTTTGCGATGGGGGCGAAAATCGACTACTGGACGCCTATGCCTTTGAAACTCGCCATCGTCGGCCGGCCCAATGTGGGCAAGTCCACGCTGTTCAACCGCCTCGCCGGCAAGAAGTTGGCGATCGTCGACGACCAGCCGGGCGTCACGCGTGATCGCCGCTACGCTTCCGGCAGCCTGGGGGATCTCGAGCTCGAGCTGATCGACACCGCCGGCTTCGAGGACGTCGACGACTCCAGCCTCGAAGCGCGGATGCGCGCCCAGACCGAAGCCGCGATCGAGGAGGCCGACGTCTCGCTGTTCGTGTTCGACAGCCGCGAGGGCGTGACGGCGCTGGACGAGGTGTTCGCCGCCATCCTGCGCAAGCGCGACAAGCCCGTCATCGTCGCGGCCAACAAGGCCGAGGGCAAGGCGGGCGAAGCCGGCGCGGGCGAGGCGTTCCGCCTGGGCCTTGGCGAGCCGATCCCGATCTCGGGCGAGCATGGCGAGGGCATGGCCGAGCTCTACGCCGCCTTGGTGGCCTTCGAGCCTCAAGACGAGTCTGGCGATGACGACGATGACGACGACAGCAAGCCGATCCGCATCGCGATCATCGGCCGCCCGAACGCCGGCAAGTCGACCCTTGTGAACCGCCTGCTGGGCGAGGACCGCTTGCTCACGGGGCCCGAAGCCGGCATCACCCGAGACTCCATCTCGGTCGACTGGGAGTGGGACGGTCGCAAGATCCGCTTGGTCGACACGGCCGGCCTTCGCCGCAAGGCCAAGGTCCAGGACAAGCTGGAAAAGCTGTCGACCGCCGACACCATCCGCGCCATCACCTTCGCCGAGGTGGTGCTGCTGGTGATGGACGCCACCCATCCGTTCGAGATCCAGGACCTGCAGATCGCCGACCTTGCCGAACGGGAAGGGCGGGCCGTGGTGTTCGTCTTGGCCAAGTGGGACCTGATCGAGGATCAGGCCGCCCACCTTGCAGCTTTCCGCGAGCATGCGGAGCGCATGTTGCCGCAGCTACGCGGCGCCCCGGTCGTGGCGCTGTCGGGCGAAACCGGCAAGGGCATCGGCCATCTGATGCCAGCGGTCATCAAGACCCACAAGGACTGGTCGACCAAGGTCAAGACGCGCGACCTGAACGACTGGTTGCAGATGGCGATGCAGCGGCACCCGCCGCCGGCCGTCAGCGGCCGACGTGTGAAGCCGAAGTACATGGCCCAGACCAAGGCTCGTCCGCCGACGTTCGTGCTGTTCTCCAGCCGCGCCGACCAGATGCCGGATCACTACCGTCGCTATTTGGTCAACAGCCTGCGCGAGAGCTTCGACCTCCCGGGCGTGCCGCTGCGGATCACCATCAAGTCGGGTGCGAACCCCTACGCGGATGGCGAAGCCAAGGGCCATAGCGGTCGCGGCAAGCGCGAATTTGAGCGCCGTGAGCGGGAAGAAGAGCGCATCCGGGCCTCGCGCAACACAGTCAAGAAGTCCAAGCGTCTAGCCGCCGAGGCCGCCGCGAAGGCGGCTGAAGCCGCGGGCCTGCCTGATCCGGGCAAGGCTGCGGTGAAGTCGGTGAAGAAGAAGGGGCCCGCCGTGGCCAAGGCCGCGCTGAGCGACGCTACAATCGCGTCGGAGCCCGGCAAGGCGGCGGTGAAGTCGGTGAAGGCCAAGGGGCCCCGCGCCCAGAAGAAGGTTTCGACCACGCCGAGCTACAAGGTCGGCGCCAAGGCGGCGGGCGGCAAGGCGGCTGGGCCAAAACGTCCCACGGCGGGGGCGCGTACGGTTCGTGGCAACACGGGACCTGGGCGTCCCAAGGGGCGCTGATCCTAGAGCAAGCGTGGCCGCCGCTTGCGAGCGGCGGCCACGTTGAACCCGCCAAGACGGGTCCGTCCCCCCACGGGACTTAGAATTCTTCCCAATCGCTGGACGGCGCGACCGCGACAGCAGCCGAGCCGGGGCGCGCATAGGTCTGGACGTTAGCGCGCGGTGCGGCGACGGGCGGGGCCGCGCGAGGTGCAGGCGCTTCTGGCCGATGCGCCGCGTAGGTGGCGCCTGTCTGGAAGCGTGAGACCTGCCGCGCCAAGTCCTGGGCCTCGCCGCGTAGCTGGGCGGCCGAAGTCGTGGCCTGTTCCACCATCGCGGCGTTCTGCTGCGTGACCTGATCCATTTGGTTCACGGCGGCGTTGACCTGGTTGAGACCTGTCGCTTGCTCCTGCGAGGATTCGGCGATCTCTCGGATGAGGGTGTCGATCTCGCCGACCTTGGTCACGATGTCAGTCAGCGCCTGACCGGTGTCGCCCACCAGGCGGACCCCGCGTTCAACCTGGGCGGTGCTGCTGGCGATGAGTTGCTTGATTTCCTTGGCGGCCTCGGCGGACCGCTGCGCCAGGCCCCGAACCTCCTGGGCCACGACCGCGAAGCCGCGACCAGCGTCGCCCGCTCGGGCGGCCTCTACGCCGGCGTTCAGAGCCAGCAGGTTGGTCTGGAAGGCGATCTCGTCGATCACACCGATGATCTGAGTAATCTGGCCCGAGGATTTCTCGATCTCCCCCATGGCCGCGACGGCCTCGCGGACGACTTCGCCGGACCGGTCGGCCTCGCGGCTCGCCGAGGAGGCGGCGGCCGAGGCCTGTTTGGCGCCGTCGGCGCTGCGCTTGACCGTCGCGGTGATCTCGTCGAGCGCCGCGGCGGTCTCCTCCAGGCTGGCGGCCTGTTGTTCTGTTCGCTTCGAAAGGTCGTTTGAAGCGCTGGCGATCTCGGCCGCGCCGCTCTCCATGCCGCCAGCGGCCTCGGCGATCGCGCCCATGGCCTGTGTGAGGCTGTCGACCGCCGCATTGAAGTCGGCCTTGAGACGGGCGTACCGCTCATCGAAATGCGCGTCGATCCGAGCCGTGAGGTCGCCTTGCGCCAGGCGCTGAAGGCTGGCGGCGAGCGCGGAGACGACCTCGTCCTGCTCCCGGCGGATAGCGTCTCGCTCACGCTCGCTTTCCAGCCGTTCGGTCTCGATCTCAGTAATGTCCGCAGCGAACTTGATGATCTTGGTCAGCTTGCCGTGGCGGTCGAACACAGGATTGTACGAGGCTTGGATCCAGATCTCACGGCCGCCCTTGCCAACGCGCTTGAACTTCCCGGCGAGGAACTCGCCGGCGTTCAGGCGGCGCCAGAAATCGCGGTAGTCGGCGCTGGCGGCGTAGTCGGAGTCGACGAACAGGCTATGGGCGCGACCCTGGATCTCGCCCAACCCATAGCCCACCGTGCGCAGGAAGTTATCGTTCGCCGTGATGATCGAGCCGTCGAGGTTGAACTCGATCACGGCCTGCGAACGCTGGATAGCGGCGAAGACGCCTTCCAGCTCGCAAATGCGGCTGGCCTGGTCGCTCGCTTCGCGGCCGATGGAGAACAGAGCCATTCGAGGTCTCGGTGGTTGCTTCTTGGAGCGTAACCACTCGACGCGCATGGCTAATGAGCCACTAATGCGTCCGTTATGCGCGCATTATCCCGGAACGCGGTTCTCCGATCGCCATCCAGGGTGGAAGTTCGGCGAGGCGGGACAACCTTTGCGGACATGCGAACGCGCGTCGCCGAATCGATGTCAGGCGTCGATCGACGGCGATTCCTGGCCGCGTTCCTTGAAGCGAATGACGCCCTTGGGAGCCTCGCGATCGGTGCGAAGCAGGTCG
This sequence comes from Caulobacter sp. BE264, assembly GCF_031457805.1. Classification (NCBI taxonomy): domain Bacteria; kingdom Pseudomonadati; phylum Pseudomonadota; class Alphaproteobacteria; order Caulobacterales; family Caulobacteraceae; genus Caulobacter; species Caulobacter sp. BE264. Next base: position 529,487 of record NZ_JAVDXI010000001.1, read on the forward strand.
ACGATGAACGGCGCGATCGTCTCCGGGGCCGGGACGGTCGCCGGATTCTCGCCGGGGAAGGCGGCCGACCGCATCTTGGTGCGCATGGCGCCTGGATCGACGCAGAAGGCGCGCACCGGGGTGTTCTCCATCTCGTCCGCATAGACGTCGACGATCGCCTCCAGCGCCGCCTTGGTGGCGGCGTAAGCGCCCCAGAAAGCGGGCCGAGTCTTGGCGACGCTGCTGGAGAAGAACAGGGCGCGACCGGCGTCCGAGGCGCGCAGCAACGGGTCCATGGCGCGGATCAGGCGCCAGTTAGCGGTCAGATTGGTCGACACAATCATGTCCCAGCCCTTGGGCTCCAGGTGGCTGACCGGCGTCAAGGGGCCTAGGACGCCGGCCGCGCCGACCAGGATATCAAGCTTCCCCCAGCGCTGGTGTATGGCCGCGCCCAGGTGGTCCAGACCGTCTGGCTCGCGCAGGTCCAGCGGCACGAGCGTCGCGCGCTCGCCGGTCGCCTGCAGGATCGCGTCGTCCAGCGCCTCCAGAGCGCCTTGCGTCCGCCCCAAAGCAATCACATGCGCGCCGGCCTTGGCCAGGCCCAGAGCCACGGCTTCGCCGATGCCGCGCGTGGCGCCGGTGACAAGAGCGATGCGGCCGGCCAGCGGCTTGGAGGAGTCGGAAGTCATGGGCGCGTTCTAGAGCAGGGAAGTCGAAACGAAAACCGCCGGAAGCCCTTAAGCCTCCGCGATGGCCGGCGGCCGCTTGGCGTAGTGCTGAGCGATCACCGAGCAGGCCATCAACTGGATCTGGTGGAAGATCATCAGCGGCAGCACGATGACTCCCGCCGTCGGACCGGGGAACAGGATCCCCGCCATGGGCACGCCGGTCGCCATGCTCTTCTTGGAGCCGCAGAACATGATCGTGATCTCGTCTTCCTTCGAGAAGCCGAGCGCGCGCGCCCCATAGGTCGTGGCGGCCAGCACGATCGCCAGCAGCACGCAGCAGGCGATCAACAGGATGGCCATCTCGACGGCCGAGACCTTGCTCCAGATACCGCCGACGACAGCCTCGCTGAAGGCGGCGTAGACGACCAGCAGGATCGAGCCGCGATCGACATAGCCGACCAGCTGCTTGTGCTTCTCGACCCATTTGGCGACCAGCGGGCGCGCCAGTTGGCCCAGGATGAAGGGCAGGAGCAGTTGGACGATGATGTCCTGGATCGACTTCCAGCCGCCGGCCGCGCCGCCTTGGGTGTGCATCAGGACACTGACCAGCACCGGCGTGATGAAGATGCCAAACAGGTTCGAGGCCGACGCCGCGCAGACCGCAGCGGCGACATTGCCTCGCGCGATCGAGGTGAAGGCGATCGATGACTGCACCGTCGAGGGCAGGCAGCACAGGAACAGCATGCCGGCCGCCAGGGTCGACGACAGGACGCCCAGCTTGCTGGCCACGAGGCCCAGCACTGGGAACATCCCGAAGGTGAAGGCCAGGATCGTCAGGTGCAGGCGCCAGTGGGTGACGCCGGCCACAACCGCCTCGCGCGACAGCTTCGCGCCGTGCAGGAAGAACAGCAGGGCGATCGCCAGCTTGACGATGACTGAAAGCCCTTCGGCCGCCACGCCGCGCACGGGCAGCACTGAGGCCAGAACGACCATGCCGAACAGGGCGATGACGTAGGGCTCGATCTTCAGCTTATCGAGCAGGCTCTTGAAACCCATGGACAAAATCCTCGTCCCGCCCAGTCGTGGCGGGACGAGGGATATGTCACGCGCTGACCAGCAGCGAAAGCTGCTTGTCGTTGGTTTCGTTACGTCCTTCGGCGATCTCGCGATCCGTCAGGCGGGTCGGATAGTCGCCGGTGAAGTAGTGATCAGTGAACTGCGGCGTCGCCGGATCGCGGGGACCGGCTTCCAGAGCGTCGTAGAGCCCGTCCACGGACAGGAAGCCCAGGGAGTCGACTTCGAGGAACTTGGCCATCTCCTCCAGCGACTTGTTGGCCGCCAGCAGCTGCTCGCGCTCGGGCATGTCGATGCCATAGAAGTCGGGCCACTTGATCGGCGGGCTGGCCGAACGGAGGTGAACCTCCTTGGCGCCGGCCTCGCGGACCATGCGGACGATCTTCAGCGAGGTGGTGCCGCGGACAATCGAGTCGTCGATCAGCACCACGCGCTTGCCGGCCAGGATCGCGCGGTTGGGGCTGTGCTTCATCCGAACGCCCAACTCGCGGACGCCCTGGGTGGGCTGGATGAAGGTGCGGCCGACATAGTGGTTGCGGATGATGCCCATTTCGAAGGGCAGGCCGCTCTCCTGCGCGTAACCGAGCGCGGCCGGCACGCCGCTGTCGGGCACCGGCACCACGACGTCGGCGTCGACGCCGGTTTCCTTGGCCAGGTTCATGCCCATGCGCTTGCGCACGCCATAGACCGAGCGGCCGTTCACGACGCTGTCGGGACGCGCGAAGTAGACGTATTCGAACACGCACGGGCGCGCCGGTTTGGTCTGGAAGGGCTTGGTGGAGGTGATGCCGGTCTCCTCGATCACCACCATCTCGCCGTGCTCGATGTCGCGCACGAAGCGGGCGCCGATCATGTCGAGGGCGCAGGTCTCCGAGGCCAGGACCGGCTTGCCGTCCAGGTCGCCCAGCACCAGCGGGCGGATGCCCAGCGGGTCGCGCATGCCGATCATCTTCTTGTTGGTGATCGCCACCAGGGCGTAGCCGCCCTCGATCTGGCTGACCGCGTCGACGAAACGGTCGACGATCTTGGCCTTCCGCGAGCGGGCGATCAGATGAAGGATCACCTCGCTGTCCGAGGTCGATTGGAAGATCGCGCCTTCCTGCACCAGGCGCTCGCGCAGGGTCAGGAAATTGGTCAGGTTGCCGTTGTGGGCGATCGCGACGCCGCCGGTTTCCAGATCGGCGAACATCGGTTGGACGTTGCGGATGCCCGCGCCGCCGGCCGTCGAATAGCGGGTGTGGCCGATAGCCAAGGCGCCCGGCAGGCGTTGGACGAGATCGGCGCCAGTGAACGCGTCGCCGACATGGCCCATGTGACGCTCGGTGTGGAAGCGGGCCCCGTCGAAGGCGGCGATGCCGCAGGCCTCCTGGCCGCGGTGCTGCAGAGCGTGCAGGCCCAGCGCTGCGATGGCGGCGGCGTCGCGCACGCCGAACACGCCGAAGACCCCGCATTCCAGGCGGAGGGTGTCATCCTCCGGGTCGCGCCAGAGCGTGGATGAGTAGCGGTCGGTCGACTGGCCCAGGAAGGTCATCGCGATTTCTCCACCAGGTCGTCGAGGTTACGACGCTGGTTTTCATCATAGCCTTTTCCCGACGATTCCTCGCCGGACGTATTGTCGCCGCCGTCCTTGACGGCGTCCTTGATCGCGGGCGCGATCTTGCCGGCCAGGGCCTTGCCCTTCGGGGCGAAGACCTTGAGCACGGTCCCGCTCACTTCCGACAGCGGATAGAAAATCGAGTCCTCGACCCAGCGCGGCATGCGGTCCGGCGGCGTCGCCAGATGCAGCAGCAGATTGAAGACGCCCAGGATCACCAGCGCCCGGATCAGGCCGAAGCTGGCGCCGACCGCCTGGTCGAGGATCCCGGCCGAGGTGTCGTGCAGGCTGGCGGTGATCCGCCCGCCGATCAGGCGGACGATCAGGAAAACGATGACGAACACCACCAGCACCGCTGTGGCGGTCGCCGCCCAGTCGGGGTCCATCAACTCGCGGAACAACGGACCGGTGATGCGCAGCCCAAACAGGGCGATGGCGGCGGCGACGATGAAGGATAACGCCGAGGTCAGCTCCCGCGAGGCGCCGCGCACCCAACCGGTGACGCCGGAAACCAGCAGCAGAAGGCCCGCGATGATGTCGAACGGCGTCACGTCAGGCTGGTCCAGATCTCATCGCCGATCCGGCGGACGGCGTCCGTCAGGCGCGCCACGCCGGCCACGGGCAGGGCGCCGCCGCCCTCCGGCAGGCCGGCCAGCGGGCCGAGCGCGCGGCCAAACCCCAGTTTCGCGGCTTCCTTCAAACGGGTCTCCATCCGACTGACCGGGCGGACTTCGCCCGACAGACTGAGTTCGCCGAACACGACGCAGTCCTGGGGCAGGGCGACGTCCAAGGCGGAGGAGGCCAGGGCCGCCGCCGCCGCGAGATCCGCCGCCGGTTCGGTAATGCGCAGGCCGCCGGCGACGTTCAGATAGACGTCCTTGTCGCCAAAACCAAGGCCGCATCGGGCCTCGAGTACGGCCAGCACCATGGCCAGGCGCCCGGAGTCCCAGCCAACAACGGCGCGACGGGGTGTTCCGTAGGCCGATGGGGCGACCAAGGCTTGGAATTCGACCAGCACCGGCCGCGAGCCTTCGATGCCCGCGAACACCGCCGCGCCGGCCGCGCGCTCGCCGCCTTCATTGAGGAAAAGGGCCGAGGGGTTCTTGACCTCGCGCAGACCCACATCGCCCATCTCGAACACGCCGATCTCGTCGGTGGCGCCGAAACGGTTCTTGGCCCCGCGCAGGATCCGGAACGGATAGCCGCGCTCGCCCTCGAACGAGAGCACGGCGTCCACGAGGTGCTCGACGACGCGCGGACCGGCGATCTGGCCGTCCTTGGTGACGTGACCGACCAGCAGGATCGCCACGCCCTTTTTCTTGGCCAGGCGGACCAGTTCGGTGGCGCAGGCGCGGACCTGGGTGACGGTGCCCGGGCCCGCCTCATGGGCGTCGCTCCACAGGGTCTGGATCGAGTCGATCACCACAAGATCGAAGCTGTCACGCTTCAAGCCATCGAGGATGTCTCGCAGGGCGGTCTCGGCGGCCAGGCTGACATTGGCTTTGGCCAGGCCCATGCGTTCGGCGCGGCCGCGGATCTGCTCGACGGCTTCTTCGCCCGAGATGTAGGCGCAGGACACGCCGCGCGCGGCGGCGCTGGCGCAGACCTGCAGTAGAAGGGTGGACTTGCCCACGCCCGGGTCGCCGCCGATCAGCAGGGCGGAACCGGGGACGACGCCGCCGCCGCACACGCGGTCGAATTCGTCGACGCCCGTCAGGATTCGGGGAGGGGGCGCTGTCTCGCTTTCCAGGCCCGTGAACTGCAGGCCGCGCACACGGCTCGCCTTGGTTGTCGACAGAGCGCCGGGCGGCCTGGCGCCGACTTCCTCGACCAGGGTGTTCCAGCTCTGGCAGGCGGGGCACTGGCCCGACCACTTGGTCTGGACCGCGCCACAGGACTGGCAGGCGTAAACGGCGCCGTCGCGGGCCATGAGGTCTCCTGATTCTCGGATACGGGGAGACTACAGGTTGGGGGCGCGCTGCGCCAAAGACGGACGTGGCCTAAAGGGGCGTCCCGACATAGCGGCGGGCGCTGCGCATCGAGAGTCTGGTCAGGCGCTCATAGGCGGAGGTCCCGGCGGCCTCTGCGGCGTCGTCCACCGGCAGATTGCGGCCAAACAGCTCGACCATCGCGCCGGGACGGGCCGCGTCGCAGTCGGTGACGTCCACCGCGATGAGATCCATCGACACCCGGCCAAGCATCGGCCGCCGAGCGCCGTCGAACCAGACCTCGCCTCGGGGGAAGGCGGCGCGGGGGACGCCGTCTGCGTAGCCGGCCGCTATGATGGCGACGCGGGTATTGTCGGCGGCGGTCCAACCTGCGCCATAGCCGATGGTCTCGCCGCGCGGGACGACGCGGACCTGCAGGATCGGCGCTTCGATCGTCGCCACCGCCCGGATCTCAGGGTGAGGCTTGGCCTCCGGGCCGCCGCCGTAGAGGCTGATCCCGGGGCGAGCCTGATCGAAGCGGTAGGCCTCGCCCAGAAACAGTCCGCCGGAGTTGGCGAGGCTGCGTTTGACGCCTGGCAACAGCGCTGTGGCCTCCTGGAAGCGCTCAAGTTGCCTACCGTTTTGCGGATGTGCAGGCTCGTCGGCGCAGGCCAGGTGACTGACGACGAGTTCCAGGTCCAGGCGCTTCAGGCGGTCGATGGAGCCCACCAGAACCTTCAGTTCTTCTGGGCGCAGGCCCAAGCGGTTCATGCCCGTGTCGATGTGCAGGGCTGCGCGCAGACGTCCCGAGCGCGCCTGAACGTTCCAGGCTTCGACCTGCGGAAGGCTGTTGAGGACGGGGATCAACTTAGCGCCCTCAAGCGTGTCGCCTGAGCCCGGCGTCGCGCCGTCCAGCACATAGATCGTGGCTTCGCGGTCGCCCAGCGACTGGCGCAGGGACACCCCTTCGGCCAGTCGCGCGACATAGAAACTGCGCGCGCCCTCGGTCCAGAGGCGGTCGGCGACCGGACCAGCGCCGAGGCCATAGGCGTCCGCCTTCACCGCCGGCGCCACCTCGGCGTCGCCGGCCCGCGCGCGCAAGGCCGCATAGTTGTGCGCCAGGGCGTCAAGGTCGATCGTGATGCGGGTGTCGTGGGCGTCGGTCACGGCTTGGGCCTAGCCGACACGGCTCTCGGGTTCAACGAATTAACCCGGGTGCGCGAGCAGGAACTTGGCCACGAGGTTCTCCACGCCCGAGGCGATGATCTGCACGCCGATGCAGAGCAGCAGGAACGCCACCAGCCGTGAGAGCACCCGCGCCCCAGATGGTCCCAGCAGGCGCATCACCTGACCCGAGGCGCTGTAGCAAAGCCAGACCAGCACTGCGACCAGCGCGGCCGCGAGGCCGGCGCCGATGAAGAATGGGGCCACGGCGTCGCCTTCGGTGGGGCGCTGGGAGGATAGGGCGATCGCCACAGAGATCGAGCCGGGACCGGTCGTGAACGGCATGGTCAGCGGGAAGAAAGCCACGTCATGGTGGCTTTGGGCCGGCTCGGTCTGGTTGGCCTTGCGATCTTCGTTCTCTTCGGGGTCCATCAACAAGCCCCAGGCGCGGATCGCCACCACAAGGCCGCCAGCGACCCGCAGCGCGCCGATGCTAACGCCAAAGAAGTTGAGTATGTAGCCGCCCAGAAGCAGCGAGCCCAACAGCACCAAGAACGCATAGAAGCCGATGGCTCGGGCCAGCTTCAGCCGTTCCGGGCGCGTGCGGTTGCCCATCGCCTGATCGAAGATCAGCGCCGCCCCGACCGGGTTGACGATCGAGAACAGCGCCGGGAACGCCAGCAGAAACGCGCCGATCAGGCTGGAGGTTGGCAGGGGGCTGAAGTCCATGTGACTCGTCCAGCGTGGGGCGGGCGGGACGGGGACGGTGCCGCGCTAGCCTCGGTAAAGTCAAACCTCTCCAGGCGGGGCGACGCCCAGGGCGTCGACAGCGCCTTGTTCAGTGGGCCACTGATCGAAGGACATCACGATCTGCTGAGCCGCAGCGTCGGCGATCAAAACACCGTCCGGCCGGCGAAAGTCGGCGCGGGTGGTGATCAGTTGGCGGGTTTGGGCCACGACGCGAGCCTCGACCACGAGCGCCTCGTTGCGCGACACCTTCAGGAAGTTCATCTGCAGGTTCACCGTTCGAAAGAGACGGTCGTGAGGGACGACCGTCATGGTCGCGAACGCCAGGACCTGGTCGGCCAAGGCGGCGAGATAGCCGCCGAAGAGAGAGCCGTCCGCCGTCGCGAGATCCGGGTCGGGTCGCCAGGACTTGCGAACCCAGCCGGCGCCCCAATCGTCGATGAGCCCCAGCTTCAAGGTGCGCACGATGGGGGGCGGGACCGCCGTTCCCGCCTTCAGGGAGTCCAGTCGCTCGGTCGCCCAGGTCATCGCATGGCCTTTCCGTTGTTGGTGCGGCCAGCATAGGTTGGGCGGACGGCCCGGCTTACTCGACTTCGCGCGAGGCGGGCCGCTGAGCGGAGGGGGCATGAAGCCTGTTGAAAAGGTTCGGAAATCGCCTCGGCAGAGCCGAGCCCAAGAGTCCGTCGATTGTATTCTTGAGGCTGCGGCTCGGATTTTGGAGGCCGAGGGGGAGGCCGGATTCACCACCAACGCCGTTGCGCAGTGCGCCGGCGTCAGCATCGGAACGCTCTACCGCTATTTCCCGGACAAGCGCGCTGTTCTGGTGGCGTTGGCCGAACGCGAGACCGAGACCCATCGCCAAGCGGTGATCGCGGCGGCGGTTGGGGAAAACCCCGCTGCGCGCGACCGGGCGCTGATCCGGGCCTTTGTCGGGGCCTTCGCGCGACGGGATAAGGCGCGCCGGATCGCGATGAAGGCCATGCTGGCCGAGGCCGATCACGCAGAACTCGCATCGCGTTTCGCCGACGCGGAGGTGGGGATCACCGACGCGCGAGGACGGCCGCTGACACGCGTCCAGGCCTTCGTTCTGGCGCGGGCGGTCCAAGGCGCGCTGCGGGCGGCGGTGCTGGAGGGCGCTGATTTTCTGCAGAGCCGCGAGTTCGAGGACGAACTCGTCCGCCTTGGCCGCAGCTATCTGGGGTTCGGGGTCGCCACGGCGCGATAGGCCGATCCTATTCGTCGGACGGGATGTTCCGCGCCTGGGCGAAGTAGTGGTCGCGCGCCAGGTTGCCAAAGCGGGTGGTGTCGCTGTTGAACGACAGTCGCACGGTGCCGATGGGGCCGTGACGTTGCTTGGCGATGATCACTTCGGCCAGGCCCTGAAGCCGGTCCATCTCTTCCTGCCAGGTCAGGTGCTCGGGCGTGCCTTCGCGCGGTTCGGCGCGGCCCACATAGTAGGCCTCGCGATATACGAACCAGACCATGTCGGCGTCCTGTTCGATCGAACCGGATTCGCGAAGGTCGGAGAGTTGGGGGCGCTTGTCGTCACGCTGTTCGACCTGACGTGACAGCTGCGACAGGGCGATGACCGGAACACTGAGCTCCTTGGCCAGCGCCTTGAGGCCCATGGTGATCTGCGAGACTTCCTGCACCCGGTTGGCGTTGGCGCCGAGGTCGGAGCCGGTGACCAGCTGCAGGTAGTCGACCACGATGAGATCAAGGCCCACCTGACGCTTCAGGCGGCGGGCCCGGGCGGTCAGCTTGGCGATCGAGATGCCACCGGTGGCGTCGATATAGAGCGGGGCGTTCTGCAGTTCCATGGCCGCGTCGCGCACGCGCCCGAACTCGCTGGCGTCGATTTCGCCCTTGCGCAGGCGGTCGCCCGACACGCCCGAGGCGTCGGCCAGCATACGCAGGGCCAGCTGCTCGGCGCTCATTTCCAGCGAGTAGAAGGCCACCACGCCGCCCTGGACGGTCTTCTTCGTGCCGTCGGGCTGGATCTCGTAGGCGTACTTCTTGGCGATGTTGAAGGCGATGTTGGTCGCCAGGGCCGTCTTACCCATCGACGGGCGGCCGGCCAGGATGATCAAGTCCGACGGGTGCAGGCCGCCGATCTTCTGGTCGAGGTCCATCAGGTCGGTCGAAACGCCCGACATGCCGCCGTCGCGGCTGTAGGCTTCGGCGGTCATCTCGACTGCGCCGCGCAGGGCGTCGCCGAACGAGACGAAACCGGAGGACGCCGCGCCGCTCTCGGCCAGGCTGTAGAGGCTCTGTTCGGCGGCCTCGATCTGGTCGCGGGCGTTGCGCTTCTCGTCGTTGCCGCCCTGGGCCGCGGTGGCGATGTCGCCGCCGATGCGGATCAGTTCGCGGCGCAGCGACAGGTCGAAGATCACACGCGCGTAGTCGCCGACATTGGCCGCCGGCGGGGCGCGGTCGACGAGGTCGGCCAGATAGCGCAAGCCGCCCAGCTCTTCGAACGCGGGATCCTTCTTGAACTCGTCGGCCAGCAGGATCGGCTCGGCCAGCTGGCCCTTGCGGACGTGAGTCTCGATCGCCTGGAACAGGCGCTGGTGGAAGGGTTCGTAGAAGCAGCGGGCCTGCAGGTTGTCGCTCAGGCGCTCATAGGCGGCGTTATCGTAGAGCAGGATGCCCAGCAGCGCCTGTTCGGCCTCCATGTTGTGCGGCGCCACGTTGATCGTGGGCTCGGGAAGGCCGGGGAGAACAAGGTCGAGCGCAGGAACGAGAGACATCGGCATAAGTTAACGCGACGCGCCTTGAGACGCGCGGGCCAGTTGCATGGCGTCCCAAGATGAACGGGGATGTTCTGTGTATGTTTTGATGCGTCCGGAGCGCAAGGGCGCGCGCCCGTAGGGGCGTCCGCTTCTGACGTCAGGCGCAAAGGAAAGGGCGCGAAGATCGCTCTTCGCGCCCCCCTTTAGTCAGGTCGAAAGACCCAAGGACGCCTACCAGCTGACGCTGATGCGGCCGTAGAAGAAGCGACCGTTGAAGCCGAACGGCGAGAAGCCGGTGAAGGCCGTGGCGTTCGTCGTATTCACGTTCGCCGGCGTGCGGTTCGGATACTCGTCGAACAGGTTGTTGGCGCCGATCGCCAGATTGAGCCGCTCGTTGATCGCATAGCGGCCTTCCAGGTCGACGACCGCCTTGGCGCCCGTCCGCACGTCGAACGCGCCCGTGGGATCGTTGTTCGGCGACAGGACCGAGCCATAGAAGGTGGTCTTTAGGGTCGCGCCCCAGGCCTCGCGGCTCCAGTCGCCGGCCAGGGTGATCTTCCGCTTGGGCGTGCCTTCCTCGAAGGTCAGCACGTTGGCGCGGGCGAACAGGGACGGCGGCACGGGCAGCGACGAGATGGTGTTGGTCGTCGGCAGCTTGGTGACGTCGGTCTTGTTGAAGTTGGCGGCCGCCGTCAAATCGAAGCGGCCGGCCTGATCATCGTCGATCCGGTAGCGCGCCACCACGTCGACGCCCTTGGTCTCGGTGTCGACGCCATTCAGGAAGAACCGCGCTGCTGTCACGTTGAACGGAGCCAGAAGGTTGTAGATCGCCACGGCGGTGGCCGAACCGGTGGCCGAGCCCTGGATGTTCTCCGAGAGCACGATGCGGTTGTCGATCTTGATCTGGTAGGCGTCGACGGTCAGCTCGAACGGACCGCGGTGGAAGACGACGCCGGCCGACAGGTTGTCTGACTTCTCGGCTTCCAGCGGCTTGGCGCCCAGGACCTTCGCCACCGCGCTGGTGGCCGGGAAGGTGCCGACTTCCACCGGCGTGGAGACGCCGTTGACGATGATGAAGTTCGTCGAGGTGGTCGTGAAGAACTGCTGCTGCAGCGCCGGGGCGCGGAAGCCGGTCGAGGCCGCGCCACGGATGGCGAAACCGTCGGACAGTTCATAGCGCGCGGCCACCTTGCCGGTCGTCGTCGAGCCGAAGTCCGAATAGTCCTCGTAGCGGATCGCGGCCGAGGCGGTGAAGCGCTCGGTCAGGCGGGACTCGAGGTCCAGATAGAGTCCGATGTTGTCGCGGTCCCGCGACAGCACGTTCGAGGGCTGGAAGCCGGGGAAGCCCTGCGCGCCTGCGGCGGCCGTGGTGATCGGGCCGCGATTGTAGGATGTCGGCTCGCCCGCGCGGATCGAATAGCCCTCCCAGCGCGCCTCAGCGCCGAAGGCGATGTTCAGCGGCTCGTAGGCGCCGATGTCGACGCCGCGCGACACGTCCAGCCCGACCACGGTCTGGTCGTAGGTCATGCCGCCGGACTTGAAGCTGGTCTGGCTGGCCGCGCCGTAGGAGGCGTTGGCCGAGCTTTCTGTGCGGTAGTCGATCTTGTTCTTGCCGTAGACGACATTGAGGTCGACCTTGAAGCCCGCCAGATCGCCCTTCAGGCCGAAAGCGGCCGTCGAGTCCTCGATGTCAGTGGCGATGATCGGCAGATAGCCGTTCGGATAGATCGAGGCGACCGGCGTCTGGCGGGCGTCGCCGACGATGCGCGGGAACGCGGCGCTGCCGCCCTCGCGCGTCTGATAGCCCGCCCAGCCATAGGCTTCCCAGCCCGAACCCACCGGCAGGCCAGCGTTCAAATAGACGGTCTTGTCCTTCACCTCGGCGTCGCCGTAGCGCGAGGTCACGCGGGCGGGCGTGACGCGGACGTCGATGTCGCCACGGCTGGTGGGATTGCGATCGCGATACTCGGCCGAGACGGTCAGGAAGCCGTCGGCGCCCAGCGGCAAGCCCTGCCAGGCCTGGACGGTCACGGTCTCACCGTCGCGTTCACGCCGTCCGTCGGTGTTGCGGGCGGTTTGGACCAGCGTGTTGTAGCCGCCGTAAGTGATCGTCGCGCCGCCGCCCGAGCGGGCTTCGCGCAGGCGCAGGTTGATGACGCCGGCGATGGCGTCCGAGCCGTACTGCGCCGAGGCGCCGTCGCGCAGGACTTCAACGCGGTCCAGGGCGATGGTCGGGATGGCGTTCAAGTCGACGGCGGCCGAGCCGCGGCCGATCGAGCCGTTCACATTGACCAGGGCCGAAGAGTGCCGACGCGCGCCGTTGACGAGCACCAGCGTCTGGTCCGGGGCAAGGCCGCGCAGGGTGGCCGGACGAATGTGGTCGGTGCCGTCCGTGATGGCCGGACGCGGGAAGTTGATCGAGGGCGCCAGGGTCGACAGCGACTGCGCCAGTTCGGTGGTGCCGGTGCGGGTCAGCGCCTTTTCGCTGACGACGTCGACGGGAGCCACAGTGTCGAGTCGCGAACGACCCGCCGTACGGGTGCCGGTGACGACAAGTTCTTCGACAGACGTCTGGTCGGCGTCCTTAGCGGTTTGGGCGTTGGCCATGGTCGCGACACTGGCCAGCGAGGCCGCGGCGAGTAGCAAGGTCTTGTAGCGCATCGATTACCCCTCTCGTGATCAGGCGCGTCACGGCATGGCCGTCCGCGCTGGCGAGGTCTCATCGCCCCGCATCGAGAAGATGGGTCGTTCATAAAATCGACACAAGGCGCCCAAGCCTGAAGCATTCTCATATCGGGCGCAGAAAAAAACGGCGCGGATTGCTCCGCGCCGTTCTCAATTCGGAAGATCCGAACCCCGGAGGGATCAGCCTTCGTAGTCGCCTTCTTGCGAACCGGCGCCGCCTTCCAGGAGGTCCTGGGCGGCTTCGGCTTCGGCGGCGCGTTCTTCTTCGAACTGCGAGGCGATGACGTTTTCGCCGCGCGCTTGGCGCTCGGCTTCGTCTTGGCTGCGCGCGATGTTGAGGGTGACCGTGATGGTCACTTCAGCGTGCAGCTTCACCTTCACTTCGTGAACGCCGAGCGTCTTGATCGGCTTGTCCAGGACGACCATCGAGCGGTCGACCTTGCCGCCTTCGGCGCGGATGGCGTCAGCCACGTCGCGACCGGCGACCGAACCGTACAGCTGGCCGCTTTCGCCGGCTTGACGGATCAGGACGTATTGCGTGCCGTCCAGCGCTTCGCCGTTCTTGGCGGCCGCTTCGCGGTTCTTGACGTTGCGGGCTTCGATCTCAGCGCGCTGAGCTTCGAAGTGGGCCAGGTTCGCCTTCGTGGCGCGCAGGGCCTTGCCGCGGGGCAGCAGGTAGTTCCGGGCGAAGCCGTCCTTGACGGTGACTTCGTCGCCGAGGACGCCGGTGCCTTCAACGCGTTCGAGCAGAATGACTTTCATCGTGGCGTCTCCCTTACTTCACGACGTAGGGGAGCAGAGCCAGGAAGCGGGCGCGCTTGATGGCCTTGGCCAGTTCGCGTTGCTTCTTGGCCGACACCGCGGTGATGCGCGACGGAACGATCTTGCCGCGTTCCGAGACGTAACGCTGCAGCAGCTTCACGTCCTTGTAGTCGATCTTCGGCGCGTTAGCGCCCGAGAACGGGCAAACCTTGCGGCGACGGAAAAACGGGCGGCGGGCGCCGCCGGCGGCGGCGGCCGGAGCGCCGGCTTCAGGAGCAGTCGTATCGGTCATGATCTATCTCTCCCTTACGCCTGAGCCTGAGCGCCGAAGTCTTCGCGCGGACGTTCCGGGCGATCGCCGCGGTCACGACGGGCGAGAACCGGCGACAGTTCCAGGTCCAGCTCTTCGACGCGGATCGTCATGAAGCGCAGAACGTCTTCATTGATCAGCAGCTGGCGCTCCATTTCCTTAACGGCCGGCGCCGGGGCGTCGATCGCGAGCAGGGAATAGTGACCCTTGCGGTTCTTCTTGATGCGGTAGGTGAGGTTACGCAGGCCCCAGTACTCGATCTTGGCGATGTGACCGCCATTCTCTTCGATGAGGGCTTTGAGTTGCTCGTTCAGAGCTTCGGCCTGTTGCGGCGAGATGTCCTGCCGCGCGATGACCACGTGTTCGTAGAACGCCATGTTTTCCTTCTTCCGTTGTGGAAGGCGGCGCGGACGACGACGGAAGTCCGTCGACCACGATGGATCCTGCAAGCCGAGCGAGGCGAACCCCGGTCCCCGTTGGGTGCGTGCAAGACCGCCTTCCGTGAGAGCGCGCGCTATTACAGGACGCAGGCCAGAAACGCAAGTCGGCGCTGGGTTTGCTGGCAAAACAGGCGTTCACGCGAACTATCTTACAAATGGCCGCGAAGGCTTCCAAGCTCAAGGCCAAGTATGCTAGCTGGCGTGCATGGGGATTGGTGCTCGTCTTTGGATCGTGCTCGCGGCGGTGTCAGCCGCCGGTGTCGCGCACGCCGAGATCATTCAGAAGCCCGCCATGTCGGTTTCGGCCAAAGACGGCCGCTTCGCAGGCTACTATGCGGCCTTGCCGCTGGATCTCTCCACCGACAAGGAGAAGGTCGCCCTGACGGTCAAGTCGTCGGGCATGCCTGAAAACCCGACCTACGATTTCGACCTGAACCTGACCCAGAAGCCGGACGATGAGCGGGTGGGGCAGCGTTCGCTGGCGCTGGGCGCCTCGTGGAACGAAAGCGAGGCCCGGCTCCGCTCGTCGATGTCGCGGCTTTTCGGCTTCGGCTTGCTGCCCCGCGCCAACTATATCCGCGTATCCATGGACATGGACGCCAGCCAGCCCGTGGCTGCGCCCGGCTTGGCCCCGGTGGCCCGGGCGAACATCCGCTCTTCGCTCACCCTGGACGGCAAGCCGGTCGGCTCGATCGCCATTGGCGGGGGCACCATGGGCGACGAAGGCGTCGATCTCAGCCTCACCCGCCCGTTCGACCTGCCGGCCGAGTTCACCGTCAGCCTGCGCGGCGTCAGCAATGAGCGGGAGGCCTGGCGGCTCCAGGACGCCCGCGCCATGGTCAAACTGGTGAAGGCGAGCTGGTAGCCGCCAGCGCCTTGTCCTTGCGGGCCGTCACAGCCGCGAAGCGTTGCAGATACTCCGGGTGCTCGGTGCCCATCAGCTTGTCCCACCAGGTGAAATAGAGACCGTAGTTCCAGCCCGCCTGGGCGTGGTGCAGGTCGTGGTGGGTCACGGTTGTCAGCCACGGGATCAGCGGCCGCCCGTCCTTGCGGGCGGGGAACAGCTCATAGCCGGAGTGACCGATCGTGTTGCGGACGATCTGGTGCAGCATGAAGAGGCCCAGCACCGGCCACGGTGTCGGGACCAGGATCATCCATAGCGGGACGAACAGCCCGTTGATCGCCGCCTCGCCCAGGTCGAAGCTGTAGGCGGTGAAAGGCGAAGGATTGTTCGATCGGTGGTGACGCCGGTGGAAGGTCCGGAACAGTCGCCGATCGTGGATCAGCCGATGCGTCCAGTAGAACCAGGCGTCATGGGCGATGATGATCAGGGCAAGGCAGGCCCAGAACCAGACAGGGCCCCAGCGCTTGGCGATGTCAGGGCCCGGCAGCAGTCCCGCGCGGAACAGGGCGAAGGTCAAAAGGCCTATCGTCGAGAAGATGGCGATCGAGCGGATCGAGACCGCGAACTCAGTCATCAGCTGGCGCGCGGGCGGGCGGCTGTCGCGAATCTTGCGGCCGGCCAAGGGCGCGGCCAGCACCACCCAAAGCATCAGCCAGACCCCGACCGAGAATATGGCGTAACGGGTGACGTCCACCTGCATGCCGACAAGCCAGTTGCGGGCATAGGGAAGAAGAGTGTCGAGCATGGGCGCTCCGAGGGTTGCTTGGCCCGGACAAGAAAGGTCGACGGCGGGTCTTGCGTCTCCCCGCCCTCGAATTCAGGCGGACTTGCCAGCTTTCGGCGCGCGTTCGCTGATTTCGACCAGCCGAAGATGGGGGAGGGCGGGCGTCGCTTCCTGCCGCCAGGCGGTGGGGGTCACGCCCGTGGCCGCCCGGAAGGCGCGGTTGAAGGGCCCCAGTGAGGCGAAGCCCAGCTCGTAGGCGATGGTCGACACGGACTTGAGGGCCTGTTCGGGATCGGCCAGCGCGATCTTCGCCGCCTCGATCCGCCGGCCGTTGATGTAGTCGGCGAAGTTGCGGTGCCCCAGCGTGCCGTTGATCAGCTTGCGCAGCCGGTGTTCGGGCGCGCCGACCAGGGCGGCCAGGGTTCCGATCGACAGGTCCTCGCCGCGCCAGACCTCGTTGTCGTTCATCGCCTTGTCGAGGCGGGCCAGGACCAGACGGTCGGCGGGGGTGAGGTCGAGGGCTTCGGCGGCCTTCGGGGAGGGCGCTTCGCCCGCCGTCGGCAAGGCCTGGACCAGCACCGGCTCGGCCCGCAGCAGCGCCAGCGCCGATCCGATCCCCAAGGCGGCAAGGCCTAACGCCTGGACCAAGCTCGGCAGGACAGGACCTCGACCGAAACCGAAGTCGCAGAGCGTCTGCACGAACATGTAGCCCGTGGCCGCCGCCGCGATCGGCGCGCGAAGGTGGCGACGACGCTCGACGAGGTCGATCCGCCAACCTCGCCAGGCCATCAGCAGGATGTGGCCGTGAATCGCGACCGAGACTGCGGCGAAGCTCCACCAGACGGCCCCGCGCGCTGGCGAAGGCGGCAGGAACGCGCCGGACGCCCACTGCAGGATCACGAACGCCGGCACGACGAAGCGCCACGCCGGGATCTTCGGCTCGTCTTCGAACAGGACCGAACAGAACAGCCAGAAAACGGCGGCGGTCCAGGCCGACAGCGCCCAGGTCAGAATGCTGAAATGGCGCCCCTCGGCGTAGAAGAAGTGGCTGTCGATCACGTGGGAGATCGCGCAGGCCATCAGCAGGACGCCCAGCCATCGAACCGGGGTCATTTTCCGGCTGGCGGCGAGCGAAACGCCCGTGGCGGCGAAGGCGCCGACGGCGAGGCCGCGCACGGCCAGTTCGATTTGCACGAGATCGGTCATGACCGATCATGACCGCCAGCGCGCGCGAGCTTCAACCCGCGCGGCTGGTCGGAATCCAAAAACGCTCGTTACTTCTTGGCGGCCTTATAGGCCTTCACCGCGCCCATGGTCTGGGTCACGTGGCCCATGAAGTTGCCGTCGGTGTGGCTGAGCAGGATCTTGCCGTTCGGCGCGATCACATAAGAGGTGCGGTTCGACCAGTCGGGCTTTACCGCCAGGGCCACGTCGTAGGCCTTGATCAGCGCCTTGTCGGCGGCGGCGACGGCGAACTTGTCGCGGCAGTGCTCCTTGGAGAAGTCCTTGAGGCGGTCGACATTGCCGGCCGTCATGCCGATCACCGTGGCGCCCAGCTTTTCAAATTCCGGAGTCGCCTCAGCGAACTCGCGCGCCTCGGCGGTGCAGCCGGCGGTGTAGGCGGCCGGGAAGAAGTAAAGCACCACCGGGCCCTTCTTCAGCGCCTTTGCCAGGTTGAAATCGAAGTCCTTGCCGGCCAGGGCGCCCTTGGCGCTGAAGTCCGGGGCCTTGTCGCCGGCCTTCAGGGCGGCCAGGGCGGGAGAGGCGACGGCGACGGCCAAGGCGGCTGCGGCGACGCCGGCGAGAACGGATTTCATGGCGCGACTCCAAAGTCTGTGGGCGCCTCTGGTACGGACGCACCGGCACTTTGGACGTGGTCGCGGTGATTGCAAGCCTTGCTGGCCACACGGCGTCGCACTTGCCCGCCCGCCGGCTTTACCCTAACCCTCCCGGCCTTGAATCTCTTTAGAAACGGAGCGGGCTTCGATGAGCATCGCCTTCATTTTCCCGGGTCAGGGCAGCCAGTCGATCGGCATGGGCGCGGATCTCGCCGAGGCCTTCGCTGCGGCGCGCGAAGTGTTCCAGGAAGTCGATGATGCCCTGGGGCAGAAGCTGTTCGCCCTGATGAAGGAAGGTCCCGAAGGCGACCTCACCCTGACGGAGAACGCTCAGCCCGCCCTGATGGCTGTCAGCCTGGCGGTCACCCGTACGCTGGAAAAGGAATTCGGCGTCGGCATCGACAAGGCCGCCTTCGTCGCCGGTCACTCGCTGGGCGAGTACTCGGCCCTGGCCGCCGCCGGCGCCATCAGCCTGTCCGACACCGCGCGCCTCCTGAAGCTGCGCGGCCAGGCCATGCAGCGCGCCGTGCCGGTGGGTGAGGGCGCGATGGCCTCGCTGATCGGGCCGAAGACGGACCTGGCCCTGGCCGAAGCCGCCGCCGCCGCCGGCTCGGAGGTCGGCGTCTGCGTCGTCGCCAACGACAACAACAACGGCAATGTCGTGATCTCGGGCGCCAAGGCCGCCGTCGACAAGGCCATAGAGAAAGCCAAGGAGCTGGGTGCGCGGGCCATTCCGCTGAACGTCTCGGCGCCGTTCCACTGCCCGCTGATGCAGCCGGCCGCCGACGAGATGGCGACCGCCCTAGCTGCGGCGACCATCGTCGCCCCGCGCGCGCCGCTGGTCGCCAACGTCACCGCATCGCCGATCCACGACCCCGACATGATCCGCAAGCTGCTGGTCGAGCAGGTCACCGGTCGCGTCCGCTGGCGCGAGAGCATGACCTGGATGGCGACCGAAGGCGGCGCCACCCGCTTCGCCGAAGCCGGCGCGGGCAAGGTTCTGTCGGGTATGGCCAAGCGCATCGCTCCGGACGCCGAAGCCGTCCCCCTCAACACGCCGGCGGACCTCGAAGCGTTCGCCAAGTCGCTCTAAGCCCAAGGAAGTCCGATCATGTTTGATCTCACCGGCAAGACCGCGCTCGTCACCGGCGCCACGGGCGGCATCGGCGGCGCCATCGCCCGCGCTCTGCACGCTCAGGGCGCGCATGTCGTCCTCTCGGGCACGCGGGAATCGGCTCTGGCCGAGCTGAAGGCGGAGCTCGGCGAACGCGCTTCGACCGTCGTGGCCAACCTCTCCGACGCCGAACAGGTCGATGGCCTGGTCGCCAAGGCCGAGGAAGCCGCCGGCGCGCCGCTGGACATCGTGATCGCCAACGCCGGCGTCACCCGCGACGGCCTGATCGTCCGCATGAAGGACGAGGACTGGGACACCGTGATCAAGGTGAACCTGGAGGGCTATTTCCGCCTGGCCCGCGCCGCCGCCAAGGGCATGATGAAGCGTCGCGCCGGCCGCATCATCGGCATCACCTCGGTGGTCGGCGTCACCGGCAACCCCGGCCAGACCAACTACGCCGCCTCGAAGGCCGGCATGATCGGCTTCTCCAAGGCTCTGGCACAGGAACTGGCCAGCCGCGGCGTGACCGTCAACTGCGTGGCGCCGGGCTTCATCGCCAGCCCGATGACCGACGCGCTGAACGAGCAGCAAAAGGCCGGCATCCTGTCGACGATCCCTGCCGGCAAGCTGGGCGAGGGCGCCGACATCGCCGCCGCCTGCGTCTATCTCGCCAGCAACGAGGGCGGCTACGTCACGGGTCAGACCTTGCACGTCAACGGCGGCATGGCGATGATCTAGGGACCTTTGTTCCAGCCGCTTTGGCGAAGCTTCGAGGAGGTGTCGTCATGGTGGCTGGACTGTCTTGGTTTGGGCGGCTGGGCGCGTCCCAGGCGGCCGACATGGCGCTCGTCCAGGCGGCGGAACGCGAAGCCGCCGCCCGCGCTGAGGCGGACGCGCTAGCCGCGCGTCTTGAAAAGCTGGAAGCCCAGGTCGCCCTGACCGAACGCTATTTCACCGAGGCGTTCTGGACCGCGCTTGATGCGGCTTATGAGCCGATCCTGAAGCATCGACCGCTGACCTGTATCGTCTGCGGCCACACAGCCACCCGTGACGGTTTCGAGATTCGGGAAGACCGCTGCTACTTCGGCGGCGGGCGCCTGGAGCGCTACGCCTGTCCTGGCTGCGACTGCGTGTTCGGGCCGCAGAAGTATCTGGACCTCGACGAAGCGTTCGTCGGAAAGGACTATCAGGTCCTCTATTCGCGCTATGCGGAGGGCGACTCCACCGCCAACGAACTGCGCGCCTTCCGGTCGCTGAACGCTGATCCCGCCGGACGTTACCTCGACTGGGGCGCCGGCGGCGGATGGAATCGCACCCTGGAGACGCTGAAGGGCGAGGGCTGGAATATCGTCGCCCATGAGCCCAACGCCGCCGCCGCGATCGCCGAGAGCGGCGCGCAGGTCTGGGACGGTGTGACGGGAGGCTTCGACGGCATTTTCTCTAACAACGTCATCGAGCATTTTCGCGACCCCGTCGCCCAGTTCCAGGCCTTCCACGCTTTGTTGAAGCCAGGCGCGAAGATGGCGCACGCTTCGCCGTGCTATGACTACTGCTTCGCCTTCACCCGCTTTCATTCCGTTTTTCTGTTGGGCAGATCGCCGAATATTTTGGCGGAACGGACTGGTTTCAGGGTTGTCGACAGCGAACGGGATGGTGAATACATCAACCACGTGTTTCAACGGATCTGAACTCACAGGCCGTTGAAGCCGCACGCCGCAAGAGCGCTTCGCGGGAGACCGGCGCCGCTGGTCACCCGAAAAAGAACGTGATAGGCGGTGGCCCGACGAGCCGTGGTGATCTCCCTGGGAGGGGGCTGCGGCTTCTGAATTTGATCAAGAGGGACTGAACAGAATGTCCGACATTCTCGAGCGCGTGCGTAAGATCGTCATCGAACACCTGGATGCCGATCCCGAGAAGGTCACCGAGAAGGCTTCCTTCATCGACGACCTGGGCGCCGACAGCCTCGACAACGTTGAGCTGGTGATGGCGTTCGAAGAAGAGTTCGACATCGAAATCCCGGACGACGCCGCCGAGCACATCCAGACGGTCGGCGACGCCGTGAAGTTCATCACGGAAAAGACCGCCTAAGGTCTTCGGGTTCGCCTTGTTTGCGAACCGGAGTATTTCCGCCGCGCCGCACGGGCTCTTGCCATCGTGCGCGCGGCGGTTTTCGTTTGAGGCCAAGATTCGCGGTGGCGCGGAGCGGGGGTCTTTCCCACATCCAGCGTCCCGCATCGAAGGTTGGGAGTGAGCCATGCGTAGAGTTGTCGTCACGGGTATCGGCCTGCTGACCCCGCTCGGCCAGGGTGTCGATATCACCTGGAAGAACATCCTCGCCGGCAAGTCCGGCGCGAACCGCATCACTGCGTTCGATCCCACCGACTATTCGTGCCAGGTCGCCTGTGAGGTTCCCCGCGTTGACGGGCGCGGTGGCGGCGGTCCGGATGTCGAAGGCTCGTTCGATCCTGACCAGACCATGAGCCCGCGCGATCAGAAGCGCGTCGATGACTTCATCCTGTACGGCGTCGCCGCCGCCGACGAGGCGATCAAGGATTCGGGCTGGGTTCCGCAAACCGACGAGGACAAGTGGCGCACGGGCGTCATCCTGGGCTCGGGCATCGGCGGCCTGTCGACCATCGCCGACACGGCGCTGGAGTTGGAGGCCAAGGGCCCCCGCCGCGTCAGCCCGTTCTTCATCTCCTCGGCCCTGATCAACCTGATCTCGGGCCAGGTCTCGATCAAGTACGGGTTCAAGGGCCCGAACCACGCCGTCGTCACCGCCTGCGCCACGGGCGCCCACGCGATCGGCGACGCTGCGCGCCTGATCAAGTACGGCGACGCCGACGTGATGATCGCCGGCGGCGCGGAAGCGGCCGTCTGCAAGGTCGGCATCGCCGGCTTCCAGGCCTGTCGCGCCGTGGCGACGGCCTTCAATGACACGCCGGAAAAGGCTTCGCGTCCCTACGACAAGGATCGCGACGGCTTCGTCATGGGCGAGGGCGCGGGCGTGCTGGTGCTGGAAGAGTACCAACATGCCAAGGCGCGCGGCGCCAAGATCTACGCCGAGGTCGCGGGATACGGCCTGTCGGGCGACGCCTACCACATCACCGCGCCGTCGGAGGATGGCGAAGGCGGCGGCCGGGCGTTGGCGGCGGCTGTTCGGGACGCGGGCCTCAAGCCCTCGGACATCGACTATGTCAACGCCCATGGCACCTCGACCATGGCCGATGGCCTCGAGGCCAAGGCTGTCGAGCGCTTCCTCGGGGACCACGCCAAGAACGTCGTCATGTCCTCGACCAAGTCGATGACTGGCCACCTCCTGGGCGCCGCCGGCGCCATCGAGGCGGCGTTCTCGATCCTGGCGATTCGCGATCAGATCGCGCCGCCGACCATCAATCTCGACAACCCGGACGTGGACGTCGCCATGAACCTGGCGCCGCACAAGGCGGTGCCGATGAAGATCGACGTCGCCGTGTCCAACAGCTTCGGCTTCGGCGGCACCAACGCCTCCGTCGTGTTCAAGAAGGTCTCGTGAGCAAAAAGTCGCCGCCCCGCGCCCGGGCTCCCAAGGGAGCGGGCTCCCGCCGTGAGACGGCCACCGCCGGCCGTCGCATGATGAGGGCCCTGCTCGGGGCCGTCGCCACGCTGGTCGTGGTGGGCATGGTCGCCCTCCTGGGCGCGCTCTGGGTCTATAATGGCCCGGGCCCAGCGGCAAAGGACGGCGATAAGACGAGCGTGGTCCTGCGCAAGGGCGCGAGTTTGCCTGAGATTGCGTCAAGCCTCGAGCGCGGCGGCGTGATCCGATCTGCGTCAATTTTCATGACGGCGGCGAAGGTCACCGGCGCCGCGCGGACGCTGAAAGCCGGCGAGTACGAATTCAACAGCCGGGCCTCGATGGCCCAGGTTTTGGACGCCGTCCGCCGCGGCCGGATTGTCCGCCATTGGATCACCATCCCCGAGGGCCTGACCTCGGACATGGTCATGGATATCCTTAACAAGTCGACGGTTCTGACCGGCAACGCCGCGACGCCGCCCGAGGGCGCCATCCTGCCCGAGACCTACGAGGTCCAGCGCGGCGAGGACCGCGCCGCTGTTCTGCAGCGGATGATGGATGATCGCGATGAGGTCCTGAACGCCCTTTGGGCCGATCGTGCGCCGAACCTGCCTTTCCAGACCAAGGAAGAGGCCGTCACCCTGGCCTCGATCGTCGAGAAGGAGACAGGTCTGGCGGAGGAGCGGCCGCGCGTGGCCGCCGTGTTCGTCAACCGCCTGCGCACCGGCATGCGACTGGGCTCGGACCCGACGATCATCTACGGCATTTCCCGTGGGCGTCCGCTGGGACGCGGGATCTTCCTGTCCGAACTGCGTCGCCTGACGCCCTACAACACCTATCTGATCGACGGCCTGCCGCCGACGCCGATCGCCAATCCCGGCCGCGCGGCCCTGGCGGCGGTGATGAATCCGCCCAAGACCGGCGACCTGTACTTCGTGGCCGACGGCACCGGCGGCCATGTGTTCGCCTCCACGCTGGAGGAGCACAACGCCAATGTCGCCAAGTGGCGTCAGATCGAGCGTGAACGCGCTGGGCAGGCTCCGTCCAAGCCGGCGGCCGCGCCGCTGGCGGGGGGCTGAGGCGTGCCGCTTTCCGGCATGACCGGCTTTGCGCGCGTCGAGGGCGCGCAGGGCGCCTGGTCGTGGGCTGTGGAAGCCCGCAGCGTCAATGGGCGGAACCTCGAGACCCGCTTTCGCGGCCCGCCTGGTTTTGAAAGCCTGGAACGCGCCGCCCGCGACGGCGCTCAGGCTCGCTTCCAGCGCGGCCAGCTGACCGTCAACGTGCAGGCCAAGCGCGCGGAAACGACCGGCGAAACCCAGGTCAACATCCAGACGCTTGAGCGCTACCTGACCGCCGGCGGCCCCTATGTGGCCACAGGCATGGTCGCCAAGCCGACTCTCGATGGCCTGCTGTCGCTGAAGGGGGTGATCGAGGCCCGCGAAGACGTCGACGACGCCGACGCGCGCGCAGCGGTCGAAGCCGCCATGGCGTTTTCCATCGCCCAGGCGTTGGACGCCCTGAAGGCGGCGCGACTGGAGGAAGGCGCGGCCTTGGACCCAGTGCTGGGGGGGCTCGTCACTCGCATCGCGCAACTGACCGCGCAGGCCGAGACCGAGGCCGCCGGTCAGCCTCGCGTGATCAAGGAGCGCTTCGCGCGACGCATGGCGGAGCTCGTGGGCGAGGCGGCCAGCGAGGAGCGCATCGTCCAGGAGGCCGCCGCCCAGGCTGTGAAGGCTGACGTGCGCGAGGAGCTCGACCGTCTCGCCAGCCACGTGGTCGCCGCCCGGGGCTTGCTGTCGGGCGAGGGCGCGTCGGGCCGGCGGCTAGACTTCCTCTCCCAGGAATTCATGCGAGAATCCAATACCCTCTGCTCGAAGTCGGCCCTGACCAGCCTGACCGCGATCGGTCTGGAGCTGAAGGCCGTGATCGAGCAGTTCCGCGAACAGGTTCAGAACGTTGAATAAGTCCCATCATCCGCACCGCGGTCTTCTGCTGATGGTCGTGGCGCCGTCGGGCGTCGGCAAAACTTCGCTGACCCGTCGCCTCGTGTCTGATCACGGCGACCTGCACCTGTCGATCAGCGCCACCACGCGCGAGCCGCGCCCGGGCGAGCACGACGGGCGAGACTATCATTTCGTCTCGCGCGAAAAGTTCCAGGGCATGCTGGCCGAGGACGCCTTCCTGGAATGGGCCGAGGTCTACGGAAACTTCTACGGCAGCCCCAAGGCGCCGATCATGGACGCGCTGAGCCGCGGCGAGAGCGTCCTGTTCGATATCGACTTCCAGGGCGCGATGAAGGTGCACAAGCAGGCCGGCGCCGACAGCGTGCTGGTCTATATCCTGCCGCCGTCGCTCGCCGAGATGAGCCGCCGTCTGCACACGCGCAGCCAGGACAGCGAGGAAGTCATCCACCGTCGCCTGTCGCGCGCCAAGGACGAGGTCGCGGCCTGGGAGCAGTTCGACTACGTCATTCTCAATGACGACTTTGATCGCGCCTACGCCGATCTGGCCCACATCTATCACGCAGAACGCCTGAAGAGGGCCCGTAACCCGTGGATCGGCAATCTGGTCGGGGATCTCTTGAAGGAAGACATCTAAGGCAGGCGGCGGGCCTTAACCCGCCGCCTGCGCCGCCCGCTTAGACCGCGCGACGGCCGAAGATCAGGTGATAGAGCGCCAGGATCACCACGGCGCCGACGGTGGCGACCAGCAGGCTGTACAGGTTGAAGCCCGAGACGCCCGCATTGCCGAACTGATTGAACAGCCAGCCGCCGACGAACGCGCCGACGATACCCAGGACGATATCCAGCAGCACGCCGCTGCCGGTGCGGTTGACGAGCTTGCTGGCGATGAAGCCGGCGATCAGGCCCAGAAGCAGCCAGGCGAGAATAGACATCGTAGGAACTCCGTGAGCGGCCGCCCTGCGCGGCCTTGCCCATTCAAGAGCCCAGCGGCGCCGTTAGTTCCCGCCGCGAAGGCGGTCTTGAACATAAGCGATCAGTTTTTCGGCCGGCGGACGGCCGAGGGCGATGAACAGGCCCGAGCCCAGCGCCGCGCCAATCAGGAATTCCAGGGTCATCGCAACTCACTCCTACGCCCCTAGGAGCTATTGCAGACGCTCCATGGCCAAGCCAAGGCGACATCGGGGCGCTGCGACGATCGGTCTGCCGCTGACGCGTCAGGAGAAGGGGCGGGGCGGGGTCTGGATCGTGAAGACGCAGGTCAGGCCCTCGGGGGCGTAGTCGAACTGCGCCGACCCCGACAGGTCGCCACGCAGGCTGGACGCGATCAGGCGAGAGCCGAAGCCGCTACGGGTGGGCTTCTGGGTCGGCGGACCGCCGCGTTCGCGCCAAGTGAGCGTAAGCCGGGTGCGGCCTTCGCTCGTCCAGGAAACCTCGACCTTGCCCGCCTCGGTCGAGAGCGCGCCGTACTTCGACGCGTTGGTCGCCAACTCGTGGAAAATCATGGCCAGCGCCACCGCCGCGTTCGGCGCCAGCGGCGTTGTTGGGCCGTCGACCGAGATCTGGCTGGCGTAGGGTTGAAGCGCCTCGACGACGAGTTCGCCGAGGTCGGCGCCCTCCCAGCTGCGGCGGGTCAGGAGGTCGTGCGCGCCCGCCAGGGCCAGCAGGCGCTCATTGAACTGCGCCAGGCCTTCTTTGCCGCCTTCCTTAAGGCTGTGCCGCGCCAGCGACTGGACGACGACCAGGGTGTTCTTAACCCGGTGGTTCAGCTCGTTGATCATCAACTGCTGACGTTCGGCGGCCTTATGGGCTTCGTCGTCGCGATGCTGCAGGATCTGCGCCGCCGCGCGCAGGGATCCGCGGACTTCGGCGATCTCTTGCAGGTGCGAGGGCGCCGGGGCCAGGGGCGCTCCGGCGGCCAGCGCTTCAGCCTCGGCGACCAGGCCGCGCACGTCGCGCGAGATCGGACGGGCGAAAGCCAGAGCCGCCATCACGCCGAGCGCGATCATCAGGGCCGAGCCCAGCATCGCTGGCCCCAACGAGCCGAGGATCGTCCGGTTCAGTTCCTCACGCGGGACGCCGACGATGAACGTCCACCCATAGGTCGGCGAGCGGCTGAAGGCGGACAGGGTTTCCACGCCGTCCAGGGTATGGGTGTTGACCACGCCGTCCTGGGCGCGCGCCATCGCCGCGCGCATGTCGGGGCTGGCGTGACGCCCGATCATCTTATCCTGGTCTCGGGACCGGGCCAGCAGGGCGGCGTTGCGGTCGACGATGCTGGCGGTCCAAGTGTCGGGCAGCCCCTGACCCGTCACCAGAGCCTGGAAGACGGCGGGATGCTGCATGTAGCCGAGCACAAAGATCCGGCCCTTTACCAGGACAGGCACATTCACGCCGATGATCGGCGTGTTGTTGGGTCGCGGGATCAGGTTGCTGACGTTCGACTTCCCGGTCGTCATCTCGCGCCAGGTTTCGTCGGTGATCGGCGCATAGGGCGTTCGGGCGCCCGGCGGCATCCGGGTGTTGATCCATTGCCGGTCCTGGCTCATCAAAACCACCCAGCCGTCGCGGCTCTCGACCGCTTCGCGCGCCTGCTTCTCGAACGTGGCGAGGTCGCCCTGCGACAGAGCGGGAGAGACCGCCAGGCCCTGCAGAACGCTCTGACCTTGGCCAATTTGCCGGTCGGTCGCCAAGGACAGCGCGCGTGTCGTGGTCACCAACTGGGTGGCGAAGCGCCGTTGTCCCTCGGTGTATTGCATCGCCACCAGGGCGGTCATCAGCAGGATGGCTGGGGCGGCCAGCGTCAGGGCCATGAACAACAGCCGCCGCGTGACCGTGGAAGGCGCCCTTGTCGCGCTGTTGGTGGTCACGTCCGCCCCGCTCAAAAAACTGCGCGAAGCTGGCGGGCCAGGGGGGCTGCGTCAATAGCAGACCGTCGTTCGCCGGGCTTCGGGCTTCGGCCGGACTTTATCCCGCCGTGACGACGGGCGCCCGCGCCGTCATCGAGGCGGGCCGGTGGCCCTCAACCATCACCGAAAGCGCGGCCAGCGACAGCAGGGTGCAGATCAGGATCAGGCGGACGGCCACGGCGCTCTCCTCGGCTTGCCGCAAGCATCAAGCAGCGCCGTGGATGAACCGGAGCTGAAGGCGCTAGCCCGCAGGCGTGCCCAACGTCGCCCTTGCGAGATCGAGGAACCCTGCAAGGTCGATCACCTCTGCGCGCGCATCCGGACTCACGCCCGCGCGCTCGCAGAGCTCTGCGCCGCCCAGGGCCTTCAGGCTGGAGCGGAGCATCTTGCGCCGCTGGCCGAAAGCGGCGGCGGTCACGCGCTCCAAAGCCGCCACCACGTCGCCCGGCGGCGGCTCGACCTTGGGAACGAGTCGCACGACGGCTGAGGCCACCTTGGGTGGGGGCGTGAAGGCCTTGGCGGGCAGATCCATGACGGTCCTGGCCTCGCAGAGCGTCTGGGCGATGACGGCGAGGCGGCCGTAGGCGTCATCATCCGGCTGGGCGACAATGCGGTCGGCCACTTCCTTCTGGAACATCAGGGTCATCGACAGCGGGCGAAACGGGCCGGTCAGCCAGTTGATCAGCAACTGGGTGCCGACGTTGTAGGGCAGGTTGGAGACGACATGCGCAGGGCCGCCCGCCGCTTGGGCGGCGTCGACCTTCAGGGCGTCGCCTTCGACAAGCTCCAGGCGCCCGTCAGCGACCTCGGCGACCTCGGCCAGGAGGGGCAGGAAGCGGCTGTCCTTTTCGATCGCCACCACGCGCGCGCCAGTTTCCAGCAGGGCGCGGGTCAGGCCGCCAGGGCCCGGACCGACCTCGACGACGGTGTCGTCTTGGCCGATCTGGGCCAGGCGGGCGATCTTGCGGGTCACGTTCAGGTCCAGCAGGAAGTGCTGCCCAAAGCTCTTGCGCGCCATCAGGTCATGACGTTCCAGGGCTTCGCGCAGAGGCGGCAGGTCAGCCAGGCTCATCTCTTGTCTCCCACCTGCTTCTCCGACAGGGAACAGGTGTTTCTACGCGCCGCGACGGGCGGCGATGTCGGCCGCGAGTTTGATGGCGGCGATCAGGCTATCGGGGCGGGCGATCCCGCGTCCAGCGATGTCGAAACCGGTGCCGTGATCAGGCGAGGTTCGCACAATGGGCAGGCCCAGCGTGACGTTCACGCCGCCCCAGAAGTCCAGCATCTTCACCGGGATCAGCGCCTGGTCGTGATACATGCAGAGCACGCCGTCGTAGCGCGCACGCGCCTCGGGATGGAACAGGGTGTCGGCCGGGGAGGGGCCTGACGCGTCGACACCAAGGTCCCGCAGCGCCCGCACCGCAGGTTCGATGACGTCGATTTCCTCACGTCCCAAAGCGCCGCCTTCGCCCGCATGTGGGTTGAGAGCCGCCACCGCCAGTCGCGGCGCGGCGATGGCGAAATCTCGGCGCAGGGCCTGAGCCGTCACGAGGCCCGCGTTGACGATAGCTTCAGTGGTCAGCGCCGAGGGGACTTTTCCAAGCGCGCTATGGATCGTCACCAGGGTGGCGCGCAGGTCGCCGGCCGCCAGCATCATCACGGGCCCGCGCGCGCCGTCCATCGTGGCGGCGGCCGTCAGCTCCGCCAGGAACTCGGTGTGTCCTGGAAACGGGAAGCCAGCCTCGTAGAGAGGGGCTTTGGCGATGGGCGCGGTCACGAGGCCGCTGATCGCTCCGGAGAGCGCCAGACCGACCCCCGTCTCGATCCAGCGGATGATTTGTGGGGCGTGGCTGGGCGAGGGCCGGCCGGATACGACCGCCGAAAGCAAGGGTATGTCGATGACGGGTAGGGCGTCGGCGAACGCCTGAGCGGCCTCTTGCGGCCGGGTGACGGTGCGGACCTTTACGCCGCCTCCGGCTGACGCCAGCAACTGAGCGTCGCCGATGACGACGAAGGCCGGACCCTCATCGCGCAGCGCGCGCCACGCCTTGGCGATGATCTCCGCGCCGACGCCGGCCGGATCGCCGGCGCTGATGGCGAGGGGGCGCGACGTCACCGGGTTTCGATGGTGGCCTGGTTGCGCAGGTCGCGAAGATAGCGCTTGGCGATCAGGGCGAGCTGCTGGCCGCGCAGGCGGTTCTCGATCTGGTCGTGCGTCGGGGCGTTGGCCCCGCCCTGGCGCTTGCCGCAAACGGCGATGAGGTGCAGGCCCGCGTCGGTGCGGATCGGATCCGAGATCTGACCCATCTCCAGCTTGTTGGCCGCTTCCTGGAAGGCCGGAGCAAGGTCGGTGATCTCCGCCTCGCCCAGATCGCCGGCGACCAGACCATCGACCTTGCCGGCGGTGGCTTCCAGCGTCTGGCAGCTGGTGATCTTCGGCTTCAGGTCGGTCAGCAGCTTGGTCGCAGCGTCGATCTGAGCTTGCGTCGCGTCCGCCGCCAGCGGCGCGGCGACCTGCTTGAGATCGACGATCGCGGTCTTCGATCCGGCGCGCTTGTCGCGAAGATAGATGATGTACACGCCATCCCTGACCTGGATGGGACGGGACAGTTGGCCGGGGCGCAGCTGCTCGAGCGCGGCGTCGACCTCGGGCGGCATTTCGCCCTGGCTGACCCAGCCGACCTCGCCCCCGTTGGCTGCGGTCGCCGAGCCCGAGAACTGGCGCGCGACGGCCGCGAACGGGGCGCCCTGTTGCATCTGGCTGATCAGCTGAGTCGCGCCGTTGACGGCGACCTCCATGCCGCCGACCCGGGCTGCGTCGAGGAAAACCTCGCTGATCTGGTACTGCGGCTTGGCCGCTGCGTCGGCGAGGCGGCGCTGATAGGCCTTGATCTGGTCTTCGCCGATGCGAAGGCGCGAGCCGTAGCGGCCCTGGATCCACGACTGCCAGCTGGATTCGGCCCGCAGCTGCGCGCGCCAGGTATCCAGGCCGATCCCTTGGGCCACCAACTGCTGCTTCAGCTGTTCCGGCTGCAGCCGGTTGGACTGAGCGATGTCGCCGATCTGCTCCTCGACTTCCTTGTCGGTGGAGATGATCGTGATCTTCTGCTGCTTCTCGACCCGCTTGAGCTCCTGCATCTGCAGGCGCTCGTCGATCAGGGAGCGCAGGGCCTCCTGCTCGATCTGCGGCAGGTTCTCCTGAGTCGGCTGCATGCCCGATGTCGCCATCAGCAGGCGCATGCGCTGCATCAGGTCGTAGCTCGAGATGATGTCGTCATTGACGACGGCCGCGACGCTTTCCGACAGCGGTTGAGGCGCCGCGGGCGCTTGCACGGCGGGCGGAGCAGCCTCAGGGGCCGTCTGTTGCCGGGCCATGGCGGGCGCGCCGAGGCTCGCCATGGTCAGGGCGAGAATGGACGCGGCGCCGGCCGCGAAAGTCGTCACGCTACGCGCAGACCGCATGGATAGTGTCGTTCCTCTAGCCCAGCCGCCCCTTTCGGAGCGCGGTCGTTTATCACAGTCTCGGCGGCGGCGGTCGCCCAACTGGCGTTCCGTTCGGCCATCGCCCCCGATAGACGCGCTCAACTGGCCTGCGGGTCCGCCCGCACGCCCCCCAAGCGCGGTCAATTAGTTGCTGCTGTACCCTGTATCACCCAATGTGGCGAGGGTTAGGCGGAAGACGATCGTACGATCAGGTTGCAGCCTCAGACCGCTGGCCGTCGAGGCGTAGCGGTCTTCCTGCTGGTAGATCACATCGATGCGGATGCAGTCGTCCTGATAGGCGACGCCCAGGTCGCGGCGACGCCACACGTCCTGCACCATGTCGCGTTGCCCAAACGCGGTGAGGGAGAACCGGTTGGTCAGCTTGAGCTCGCCGCGAGCTTCGAAGTTTTCCTGGCGGTTGCCGTTGGCGTCCAGTTCGTCCTTCAGGTAGCGGACCGAACCGCTGCCGCGCTTGGTGAAGGCGTCAACGCCGGTCTCGACCCGGTGAATCTCACGCGTCTCGGAGTCGAGACGCGTGCGGACGAAGGCGTTGATCCCCCGGATCGGCGTCACCGTGGCCGCAACGATCCAGTCGGAAGATTTGGTCTGCAGTCCAGTGCGGGTTGGCAGGAGCGGGTCGAATTCCGAGCGGAAACTGCGGCCCACCAGAATGCTGCCGCCACGGCCGTCCGGGCGCGCATAGGTCGCACGGCCACCGACGTTCAGGCGCTGGCCGCCTTCATAGAGGTCAAAGCCCGGCGACTTGTTCGCTTGGAAGAGATTGGTCTCGTCGAACTCGAGAGTCGCGCTGTCCTCGTTGTAGAGATAGCGCTTGGTTCCATCGCGGGCGACGACCACGGGCACGCGCGAGCTATCGGAACCGACCGCGACCTGGGCCAGCGGTTCAAGCACCACGCTGCCGCCGTTGGTCAGCGGCTTGTAGAAGGGCAGGCTGAAGTCGACGCCCCCGACGCCCAGCGCGCGGGTGTAGGTTTCCTTTGCGTCGTCACCGAGCGCTCGGGCGGCGGGCGTGACAAAGGTCTTGATCGCGTACGCATCGCCGCGCGCCTGAACGAACGGCGAAACCTTGAGGCCCGGTCCGATGATGTTGCTGGCGCGCCAGTCGGCCTTCACGCTGGCTCGGCTGGAGTCGACGCCGTTCTGGCCCTTGTAGGCGCCGAGGAAGTAGGGCGCTTCACCGAACTGCGACTCCGACCGGTTCAGCATGACGCCAGACCCCTGAAGACGCAGGCGGCCGCCCAGAACCGGGCTTTCCGGCTCCCAGCGGGCCTCGACCAGCGGACCGATCAGCGGAAACGCGCCGCTGTTTTCGAAGGCGTTCGCAGAGTTGGTGGCGGCGTTGATGCCCACGACGCGCAGGCCCTGCACGGACACCGCCGAGACGGAGAACCACGACCTCTGCGCCTGACGCGTCGCGTAAAGCTGCGACACCAGTCGGTGGTCGTCGCTCGTGAACAGACCGCGCTGTTGGTAGACGTCATTGACCTTGTACTTGTCGAACAGAAGCGCGTCCGACACCCGCTCGGCCGAGAAGCCCCATTTCCAGTGCTGGTCGATGTCGAACTTGCCGTTCGCCAGGATGTAGCTTCGGAAGGTCTCTTCGCCGAAGCGATCGCCCTTGATGTCGAATTCCTTGTCGTAGGTGAAGCCGCCGCGCGCCTCCAGCGTCCCCGAGTAGAAGCGCTTGCGGTAGCTCACATTCAGGAACGGGTTGACCTGGCTGTTGATCTGCGGGGCCACGATCACGTCCGACGAGGGCGAGATCACGTGATAGTAGGGTTGGTTATACGAAACGCCGCGGCCCTTGGAGAAGTCGAGCTTCGGGGCCAGGAAGCCTGAGCTGCGCTTGGCCTGCGGGTCCGGGTGCCAGAAGAGGGGCAGGTAGAGCACCGGCGCGCCCCACATGCGGATGACCGCGTTCTTGTAGTAGATAAGCTGCTTGGGCTTGTCCTGGACGATCTTGTCGGCGGCGACCGACCAGGTCGGGGTCGGCTTTTCGGCGCAGACCTCGCAAGGCGTATAGATCGCCTTGTTCAGTTCCTGGATGTTCTCGTTGCGGCGCACGGCGCTGGCGGCGGCGACCTTCATGTTCTGGTCAAGCCGCGCCGCGAAGTTGCGCGCGAAGCCGGCCTTCATGTCCCGGTCCAGCTCCAGATGGTCCGCGAACTCGGCGGTGCCGTCGGGGTTGATCAGTTGAACGTTTCCGTCCGCTGTGATCGCTCCGGTCTTGCTGTTGTAGATCACCTTGTCGGCGCGAAGGGTGCGGCCCTGATAGCGGGCTTCGACCGAACCTTCCGCGGTCATGATCTGGTTCTTGTCGTCTCGGATCAGAAGGTCCGATTCCAGATAGTAGCCGTCGTCGCCCAGCCCGTCGGAGGGC
Source organism: Caulobacter sp. BE264 (assembly GCF_031457805.1). Classification (NCBI taxonomy): domain Bacteria; kingdom Pseudomonadati; phylum Pseudomonadota; class Alphaproteobacteria; order Caulobacterales; family Caulobacteraceae; genus Caulobacter; species Caulobacter sp. BE264. Next base: position 562,457 of record NZ_JAVDXI010000001.1, read on the forward strand.
GCGGCCTTCACGACGGGCGTCGCAGGGATGGTCGCGAGGCTCTGCTGGGCCTCTGCCGCGCCGGCGCAGGCCAGCGCCAGCCAAGCCGCGCCGCTCATCAGCAGCGCGCGGCCGGTGGACGGGACGCTGGAGCGCGTTTCAGTCATGGACGACCCTGGAAACAATGACTCACCCATCTTCCGTATAGCAAAGCAACGTGAAGCCCACCAAAAGCGCGATGGTCGGCGGGGTCCAGGCAGCGATGAACGGGGCCAGAACGTCGGCCTTGCCCAATGTGCTGCACAGCTCGTTGAAGAAAAAGAACCCAAAGCCCAGCGCGACGCCTGATCCCGCCAGCATGGCCAATCCGCCCAGTCGCATCAGGCGCAACGAGAAAGCGGCCGCCAGGACCGACATCGCCGCAAAGAGCAGGGGCGTCGCGAGATCCTGCTGCAGACGAAGCTTGAAGGGAGCCGCAGAGAAACCGGCGTCTTCGGTGCGCTGGATGGTGGCGGGCAAGCGCCAGAGCGCCACAGCCTGCGGTGTGTTGAACCGCTCCGAGGCCGTCCGGTCATCCAGGTTGGACGGGATGGACAGGCTGTCGGAACGAATGGCGCCCGCGCCCGGGGTGGCTTCACGAACGCCATTCAAGCGCCAGAAGCCCGGCTCGAGGCGGGCTTCGTTCGCCTCGATCCGACGGGTGAAGTCCATCACGCCCTTGGCGTTCAGCGTGTAGACGAAGAGCGACACGCCCCGCAGGCGCACGGAGCCATCGACGAGCTCGCGGGCGCGGGCGCGGATCACGATCTGGCTCTTGTCGTCGCCCTGGCGCAGCCACGTGCCCTTGGGCGCCTCCTTGAGGTAGCCGTTCATCGTGCGGTCGCGTTCGGTCTCGAACTTGGCCGTCATCGCCGTGGTGAGCGGGTTCAGAAGGGTGATCGTCAGCAGGCCGATGACGAACGACGAGGCCGCCGCCGGCATAATGAAACGCCAGGCCGAGATCCCGGCCGCGCGCATGGCGATCAGCTCGCTGCGGCGGTTCAGCTCGACGAACGCCCACATCGTGCCGAACAGGAAGACGAAGGGCGCCAACACCAGAATGGTCGCCGGGGCCTGGAGGATGGTCAGGTACAGTAGGCGCAGGAAGCTGGCGTCGGCGCGTGTGCCCACGTTGCGGGCGATGTCGACAAAGGCGATTAGCATCACCATCGCGCCAAGCACCGCCAGGGCGCCGACCAGCGCGCCCATGGTGCGCTTGAGCACATAGCGTTCCAGCATCCCCATGGTCAGCATCACGCCGCTCCCGAAAGCGCGGGCGCGGCGGCGCCGGGCCGGGTCTTGCGCCGGGGCGAGACCTTCTGCCGGAAGATCTGCGACATCGCCCAGGCCATGGCGGCCACCGGCACGACGTACTGCAGCACGTTAAGCCAGGGATCGTCCTCGCACGCGGCCTGCACGCCGAAGCCGACAATGCGGACGATGGCGGCCGCCGCGCCGACGGCGGCGATGCGCTTGCCATAGCCCATGCGGCTGAACGAACCGCCCAGCACGGCCGCCAGCGCCATGCTCATCAGGGCGATGTTGTAGAGCGGCCCTGCAAAGCGCGAGTGGCCCTCGGCCAGCAGCTTGTCCTTGTTGCGCTGCTCCCACTCCTGGGTCAGGTCGGGAAAGAACAGCTCGTGCGGATAGCGGTCAGCGATCTTGTAGTGCAGCAGCTCGTCGCTGGCGAACAGGCTGGAGAGGTCGAAGGTGTACTCGTCGAACGAGGTGTACTGCAGCACGCCCTCGCGGGAGAACTGCTGGTTGCTACCATGGCGCATGATCAGCACCGGCTCGCCCTTGCGCGTGGCGATCTCGGCCTCGCGCGACGAATAGGTCGACGCCGCGCCGTTGGGCAGCTCCTGGTGGATGAACAGGTTCTGGATCTTGTTGTCGCGGTCGATCGACTGGGCGTAGACGGTCAGGCCCGGGCCGGGTTCGGTGAACTGTCCTGGCTGGACGAGCGTCGAGGCGACGTCGGTCTTGATCTCGAAGGCCGTCTCGCGGATCTGGCGCGCGCTCCAGGGCTGCAGCCACAGGCCCGAGACCAGCGAGATCAGCGCCGCGATCACCGCCAGCCGCATGGCCGGCGAGATGACGCGCCAGCGACTCATGCCGCCGGCGAAGCAGACGACGATCTCCTGCTCGGTGTGCAGTCGGTTCAGCGCCACCAGGGCGGCGACGAACAAGGCCAGCGGCATCATGATGCCCAGCAGTTGGGGCAGGGCCAGCAGGATGATCTTCAGGAAGACCACGGCGCTCTGGCGCTGCTCCACCAGTACGTCGAACTCCGACAGGCTGCGCGCCAGCAAGGCGAGCGCCACCAGCGCCGCGGTCGCCAGAAGCGTCGGGCCTAGCAACTGCCGGAAGAGATAGCGTTCGATGAGGCGCATGAAGACGGGGATCGGGGCGGATGGATTCGTGGGACGAACCCCGAAGATGCGCCGTTCTACACGGGGGCTTAACGCCAGCACAACCGGGGACCTTGCTTGGCTGTCCCGAGTGGAGCCGAACGGAGCCTTTTCTAAGGCGCGGCATTGGACTATGCCGCCTTGATGAGGTGAGCCGGCGCGCGGTCCGACGCGCCGCTTACGGTCGCCCAAATTGCAGGAGCGCGGCATGCGTATCGAGTTCGTTTCCGTCGACACCCAGGCTGGCGCCACCGCCGCCCTCGCGGTCCTGGCTCACGAAGGCGCAGCCCTGTCGCCGGAGGCCCGCGCGGCGAACGAAGCCACGAACGGCGCGCTGGCTCGCGCGATCGCCGGCGGCCGTTTCACCGGCGCCAAGGGGCAGACGCTGGACATCGTCGCGCCAAACGGCCTGGAAGCCGCGCGCGTCGTTCTGATCGGTGTCGACGGATCCGGCGCGGTCGAGCCTGAGGCGATCGAGCTGGCCGCCGCGTCAGCCTTTCAGGCGGTGAAGACCTCGGGCGTCGTCGAGCTGGTGCTCAAGCTGGGCGCCGACGCCGAGACCGCCGCCCGCGCCGCCTTCGGCGCTCGCCTGGCCGCCTATCGCTTCGACAAGTACCGCACCACCGAGAAGGCCGAGAAGAAGCCCTCGGTCCAGGTGATCAAGATCGCCGCCGCCGATCCGGTGAAGGCGCAGAAGGCCTATGAGCCGCTGGCGGCCCTGGCCGACGCCATCGTGTTCAGCCGCGACCTCGTCTCCGAGCCGGCCAACATCCTGCATCCCGAAGAGTTCGCCGCCCGCGCCAAGGGCCTGGAGCGCCTGGGCCTGGAAGTCGAGATCCTGGGCGAGGCCGAGATGGCCAAGCTCGGCATGGGCAGCCTGCTGGGCGTGGGCCAAGGCAGCGTCCGCGAGAGCCAGCTTGTGATCATGAAGTGGATGGGCGCGGCCGATAAGTCGGCCCAGCCGATCGCCTTCGTCGGCAAGGGCGTCTGCTTCGACACCGGCGGCATCTCGATCAAGCCGGCCGACGGCATGGAGGACATGAAGTGGGACATGGGCGGCGCGGCCGCAGTGGCCGGCGTCATGCACGCCCTGGCCGGCCGCAAGGCCAAGGTCAACGCCATCGGCGTGCTCGGCCTCGTCGAGAACATGCCCGACGGCAACGCGCAGCGTCCTGGCGACGTGGTCACCTCGATGTCGGGCCAGACCATCGAGGTCATAAACACCGACGCCGAAGGTCGCCTCGTGCTGGCCGACGCCCTCTGGTACACGCAGGAGCGCTTCAAGCCGCAGTTCATGATCGACCTGGCCACCCTGACCGGCGCGATCATCATTTCGCTGGGTCATGACTACGCCGGTTTGTTCAGCAATAACGATGGGTTGTCGGAAAAACTTCTTGCCGCCGGCAAGGCCGAGCGCGAGGCCCTTTGGCGTCTGCCGCTGCCGGCCGCCTACGAAAAGCAGATCGAAAGCCCGATCGCCGACATGAAGAACATCGGCGGCCGGCCGGCCGGCTCGATCACGGCGGGCCTGTTCCTGCAGCGCTTCGTCAACGGCGTGCCGTGGGCCCACCTCGACATCGCCTCGGTGGCTTGGAAGAAGCCGTCGGCCGATCCGACCGTGCCTGATGGGGCCGTCGGTTTTGGCGTGCGTCTGCTCAACCGCCTCGTCGCCGACGCCTACGAAGGCTGATCCGAAAAGGCTGTCATCCCGGCCAAGCGCGCAGCGCGCCGAGCCGGGACCGCCCCACGCGCCGCGTTTGTCGCGGTCCCGGGTCTTCGCTACGCTCGCCCGGGATGACAGGAAATCTCCATGACCGCTAACCCCTGCGAGGTCTGGTTCTACCACCTCGAGCGCTCGCCGCTCGAGGCGGTGCTGCCCGAGCTTCTCGAGAAGACGCTCGGGCGCGGCTGGAAGGCGCTGGTGCGCGGCGGCGATCCGCGCCGGATTGAAGCGCTGGACCAGCACCTCTGGACCTGGCGCGAGGACAGCTTCCTGCCGCACGGCCTGGCCAGCGAGCCGATGGCCGAGCGCCAGCCCGTGCTGCTGACCTCTGCCGAGGGGAACCCCAACGGGGGCGATGCGCTGTTTCTCATCGATGGGGCTGAACCTGGAGATCTTTCAGGGGTTTCGCGCTGCATCCTGCTGTTCGATGGCCGAGACGATCAGGCCCTGGCGCAGGCGCGTGGACGGTGGTCGATGTTCAAGAAGGCCGGGCATCCGGTGTCTTACTGGCGCCAGGGCGCCGAGCGCGGTTGGGAGAAGCAGGCATGAGACGAGCCGCGGCAGCGTTGATCGCGATGATGGTCCTGGCGGGGTGCTCCAGCGCGCCTGAACCTGCGCCCCCGCCGCCGCCCACGACGCCCACCGCGCCGCCCGCCATCGCCCTACCCACCCCCTCGCCGCAGAGCGAGCCCAAGGACGAGTGCGGCCTGAAGGACGCTCAGCAGTTCATCGGCAAGCCCCGCACCAGCCTTCCGGCGCCCGTCGATCCGTCCCGTTGGCGCGTCGCGTGCACAACCTGCCCCGTGACCATGGACTACCGCGCCGACCGGCTGAACATCCTGTTCAACGCCGATACCGGTATCGTCCAGCAAGTGAAGTGCGGCTGAACAGTTTGGCGGCCAAGCTTTTCTGGCGTGTCGGCACGGCGCATGAAATAACAGAATCAGCCCTTTCAAAGGCTGGTTCAGAGTATGGTCGTCAAACCGACGTCGGAGACAGGATCACGGGGTGATCTGGGCGCCGCGGCCTTGGTGGCCGTGGTCGCAGCATTGGGCTTCGCGCTTCTCGCCTATCTTTGTGTCGAGACGCCGCGCGCCTACGGCTATGTGACGCCGATCTGGCTCTCTAACGGCTTCCTGGCCGCCGTGCTGCTGTCATCACCCTCCAGGCGGTGGCCGGCCATCCTCCTGGGCGGTCTGGTCGGCGGTCTGGCCGCCGGCGCGCACGCGGGCGATAGCCTCTTGGTCAACCTGACCCTGGTGCCCCTGAATGTGCTGCAGGCCGGTCTCGCGGCTGTCCTGGTGCGTAGGACGGTCGGCGATGCGATCGATCTGGGACGACCGCGCGACATGCTGGCTTTCGTCCTGTTGGCCGGCGGTTTGGCGCCGCTGGTGATCGGGTCGCTCGCGGCCGTCGTCCATACCGCCCTGCGTGGCGGCGATCTCGTGCACAACATCATCACCTGGTCGCTGAACGACATCCTGGGCATGTTGTGCATAGGGCCAGCGCTCTTGGTGCTGCCGAGAGCCAACCACTACCTTCGCGAACGCCCGTTGACGCGGGATGGGGTTCTATCGGTCGTGGCCTGCTGTGTGATGGCGCTGATCGTGTTCGGCCAGGCCCGTTATCCGCTGTTGTTCCTGCTGCCGCCCATGATGCTGATCGCAGCCTGGCGTCAGGAGGTCTTCGGGGCAGCGCTGTGTTCGGCGCTGGTGGCTACCATCGCCCTTGTGCTGACGCTCACAGGACGCGGACCGATCACCCTCATCCAGGGCGGGGCCTATGATCAGTCTCTGGTCCTGCAGCTTTTCCTGGCGGCCTCGACCTTCATCAGTCTGCCGGCGGCGGCCCTTCAGCGACAACGGCGCGAAATCATGGCCAACCTCGTGAAGGCGCGCTCCGAGGCCGAGCTGAGCGAAGCCCGCTATAGGCTTCTGGCCGAGAATGCGCTGGACGTGATCGCCCACAGCGATCTCGACGGCCGAATGACCTACATGTCGCCGGCCACGTATGCGATCCTCGGATATGCGCCCGAAGACCTGCTGGGCTGGGCCTATATGAAGGTCCTTCACCCAGAGGACATTCCGCGTATCGCCGACCTGGTACGGGCCCAGCGGGAGGCCAGCGGGCGAGGTGAGGTTATGGCCATCACCGTCGAGTACCGCGCTTTCCGTAAGGACGGCGCGATGATCTGGCTGGAGTCGCGACCCATGCTGGCCTGCAGTCCGGAAACAGGTCAGGCCGTGGGCGTCACCGACATCATCCGCGACATCACCGCGCGCAAGACGCTGGAGATGGAGCTGCGCGCCGCCCGCGCCGAAGCCGAGGCCGCGGCCGCCGTGAAGGGCGAGTTCCTGGCCAATATGAGCCATGAACTTCGCACGCCGCTGACGGCGGTCATCGGCTTCGCCAATCTGTTGGCCGAAGAGCCGGATCTGGGCGGGCGATCACGGCGCTATGTCGACCGTATCGCCACGGGCGGTCAGACCCTGCTGACGACCATCAACGACATCCTGGACTTCTCTCGCCTCGAACAGGGCCGCATCGCGCTCCAACTACGCCCGGTCGTGATCGCCGACCTGGTCGCCGACGTTCTCGAGATCCTCGCGCCCGCCGCCACCGAAAAGCAGTTGGCGCTGCGGCCCTTGGGGGGCGAAGCCATGCCTGAGCGCGTGATCCTTGATCCTGAGCGCGTTCGCCAAGTGCTGCTGAACCTTGTCGGCAACGCGGTGAAATTCACCGAGGTCGGCGAAGTGTCGCTGGAGGCGGCCTACGACAACGATAAGGGCCGTTTGCGCATGAGCGTGATCGACACCGGCCCAGGGGTTGGCAAGGCCGATCAGGCGCTGATCTTCACCCGCTTCGCGCAGATCGACGCGGCGCTGAATCGCGAGCATGGCGGCGCCGGTCTGGGCCTGGCCATCTCGCGCGGCCTGGTGGAGCTGATGGGCGGCGAGATTGGCGTGGCGAGCAACCTGGGGCAGGGCGCGCGCTTCTGGTTTGAAATCCCGGCTGCGATTGTGTCGACGCCGGCCGCCGAAGGTGATGATGAAGCCCCGGACTTTCCAATGCCGCCGCCCGGGCGTCGTGTTCTGGTCGTCGACGACAACGCCGGTAACCGCGAACTGGTCCGCTCCGTGCTTGAGGCTGTCGGCGTCGAGGTGGCGGAAGCGGTCGACGGCGAAGACGGCGTCGCCGCCGCGCGCGCGGGCTCCTACGACGCCATCCTGATGGATTTACGAATGCCGCGCCTTGACGGCGTGGCGGCCGCGCTGCGGATCCGCGCCGAGAGCGGCCCCAGCGCCAAGGCGCCGATCATCGCCTTCTCGGCTGACGTGCGCGCCGGGCCATTGGACCCGGTGTTCGATGGAGCCACACCCAAGCCGCTGACCGTGATGTCGCTGCTCTCGACGCTCGCGGAGGCTCTTGAGCCGCCCGAGCCCGTAACGGCCTGAGATGGCCAGCGGCTCCCGGAAGGCCCAGCCCCTACGCGGTCTTCCGGAGTTGGCGGCGTCATGGTGAGGAGGCATCTTCAGAGCGACGGGAGTGACCGACATGCGAAAGCTATTGATAAGCGCTCTGGCGATGGCGGCCCTCACGGCGCCGTCGATTTCATCGGCCCAATCGTCGCGATCCACGGGTATCGCCGATGACGCCATTCCAGGCTCGCCGGCCCGGGGCGCGGCCTTCGCTGCCAAGCAATGCGCGAGCTGTCACGCGATCAGTGCGGACGGCGTAAGCCCGCGTTCAGACGCGCCGCCGTTCGGCGAGGTGGCCAAGAAATATGCGGACTATCGTTTGGATTGGGAGCTGGAGGCGATCGCGTCGGTGGGCCACTACGCCATGCCCGCCAAGGCGATGACGGCCATCCAGATCGCTGACGTCACGGCCTATCTGCGCACGCTCTACGATAAGCCTCACGACGATCACCGCCGCCGTTGACGGGCTCGCTCAGCGCTTGCCCACGCCGGGAAACTGAGCGACTCCGTCCTCAAACACGCCCAGATAGCCGAGCTCGCCGAGCAGAGGCGTCAGGTCCTCGACCAGATCGCCGGACTTCGGCAGGTGGACCGGACGGTCCTTCTGATCGTGCAGACGATAGACCGTCCACATCTTGCCGCGCGGCGCGGGCGCGCCGGGCTGGATGAACTTGTGCTCCCAGCCGACCAGGGCGGGCGAGCGGCCCACCTCGATATCAAACGGGCGATCGCGGAAGGCCAGATCCATCTCGATCCGCAACGCCTCGCCAATGCGGGTGTTCACCCATTCGGCGAACGCCTCCAGCACGACGTGCGACGACAACCCTTCGGGGTTGGCCACGACATGGTTGCGGGGATGACCTGTGCTCATAGGCCGCAGGATGCGCCGACAGGCGTTCGGGAAGCGCTAAACGACATGGTTTAGCGGCCGTTCACCCTGAGGTTGGTTCAGGCCTCGGCTTCGGCCAGTTCCTCGGCCAGGGTCATCCAGGTCTCCTCGGCCTCGCTGAGCTTGGCCTGGGCGTTGTCGCGGCGCTTGGTCAGTTCCGCCACCTTGCCCGGGTTCTTAACGTAGAGATCCGGGTCACCGAGTTGTGCCTCCAGTTCGGCCAGGTCGCGGGTGCGCCGGTTCATCACCTGCTCGGCGGCCTCGACCTTGCGGCGCAGGGGCTCGACAGCGGCCTTCTTCGGGGCGGCAGCGACGGGCTTTTCGGGTTCGCGGGCCACCTGGGTCGGCTTCACGGCCAGCTTGGCGCGTTCCAGCACGAACTTGGCGTAGTCGTCCATGTCGCCGTCGAAAGGCTTGACCGTGCCGTCGGCCGCCAGCCAAAGGCGGTCAGCGACCAGTTCCATCAGCGAGCGGTCGTGGGTGATCAGGATCACCGCGCCCATGTAGTCGTTCAGCGCGTCCAGCAAGGCCCGGCGGCTGTCGATGTCCAGGTGGTTGGTCGGCTCGTCCAGGATCAGCATGTGCGGGGCGTCCATCGCCACCAGGTTCAGCAGCAGTCGCGCGCGCTCGCCGCCCGACAGGCTCTCGACCTTGGTCTCCTGCTTTTCAAAGCCGAGACCGAACTGGGCCAGCTTGGAGCGCCGCGAGCTTTCCGTCGCCTCCGGCATGGCCCGGCGGATGATCTCCAGCGGCGTGTCGTTGGGATCCATCGCCTCGATCTGGTGCTGGTGGAACCAGCCGACCTTCATCTTCTTGTCGCGGTGGAACTCGCCGGCCTGCACGCCCAGCGCGCCGGCGATCATCTTGGCGAAGGTCGACTTACCCGCGCCGTTGACGCCCAGAAGACCGATGCGGTCATCCAGGTCCATGCGCAGGTTCAGGTTCTTCAGGATCGCGCGGCCCGCCTCATAACCGACGCTGGCCTTCTCCAGCCGGATCAGCGGCGGAGGCAGGGGCTTGGGCGGCGAGGGCAGGGTGAAGGGGGCGACGCGTTCTTCGATCGTGGTCGCCACCGGCTCCATTTTGGCCAGGCGCTTCATGCGCGACTGGGCCTGGGCGGCCTTCGAGGCCTTGGCCTTGAACCGGTCGACAAAGGCTTGCAGGTGGGCGCGCTCGGCGTCCTGCTTGGCCTTGGCCGACAGTTGCAGGCGAGCCTTCTCGGCGCGGCGCTTTTCGAAATCGTCGTAGCCGCCGGTGTAGAGCTCCAGCTTGCCGCCGGCCAGATGCAGCATGTGGGTGCAGCTGTTGTTCAGCAGTTCGCGGTCGTGGCTGACGATCAGGGCCGTATGCGGATACTTCTGCAGTCGCGCCTCCAGCCAGAGCGCGCCTTCCAGGTCCAGATAGTTGGTCGGTTCGTCCAGCAGCAGCATGTCCGGCTCGGCGAACAGGGCTGCGGCCAGGGCCACGCGCATCCGCCAGCCGCCGGAAAACTCGCTCATCGGGCGGCGCAGGTCGTCCTGGGTGAAGCCCAGGCCCACCAGGATTTCCGAGGCGCGGGCCGGGGCGGAGTCGGAGTCGATCTCGATCAGCCGGGCCCAGATCTCGCCCATCTCCTCGGGATCGGCGGTCTCCAGACGCGTCATCAGCGTGTGACGCTCGACATCGGCCTCCAGGACGGTTTCCAGCAGGCTGACCGGCGTAGCGGGGTGCTCCTGATCGACCGAGCCGATGCGGGCGTTCTTGGGCAGGCTGATTTCGTCGTCGCCCGCATGCAACTGACCCAGGATCAGCTTGAACAGCGTCGACTTGCCGACGCCATTGCGCCCGATCAGGCCGACCTTGGCGCCCGGCGGCAGACTGACGGTCGCCTTGTCGAAAAAGCGCCGACCCCACGCGTTGAAGGTCAGGTCGTTGATCTGCAGCATTTTTGTGAAGCTTACGCGGTGGGGTTGGCGGGGGCGGGGCGCACGGCTATAAGCCCGCAACCTCCCAATTCACAACTTTTCTGTGAGATCACTACCGTGACCGAACGCACCTTCTCGATCATCAAGCCGGACGCCACGCGTCGTAACCTGACCGGCGCCATCAACGCTGTGATCGAGGCCGCCGGCCTGCGCATCGTCGCTCAGCGTCGCGTGAAGCTGACCGAAGCCCAAGCCAAGAAGTTCTACGAAGTCCACGCCGAGCGTCCGTTCTACGGCGAACTGGTGGCCCAGATGACCGCCGAGCCGGTCGTCGTCCAAGTGCTGCAAGGCGACAACGCCGTGGCCAAGTACCGCGAAGTCATGGGCGCCACCAACCCGGCCAACGCCGACGAAGGCACCATCCGCAAGCAATTCGCCCTGTCGATCGGTGAAAACTCGGTCCACGGCTCGGACAGCCTCGAGAACGCCGGCATCGAAATCGCCCAGTTCTTCACGGAAGAAGAAATCGTCGGCTAATCGCCGTCGACATTTCTGATGACGCAGAGCGGCCGGATCGGTGACGATCCGGCCGCTTTCTTTTGCGCGGGAGTCTGGGCGTGCAGCACTATGGACGCAGCGAGGTGGCGCTGGCGGTGACGCTGTCGGGCGTGGCCGGCTATGTCGACGCCATCGGCTTTCTGAAGCTGGGCGGCTTCTTCGTCTCGTTCATGAGCGGCAACTCCACCCGGCTGGGCGTGGCGCTGGCGACGACACACTGGACGGCGGCGCTCACGGTCATCGGGCTTGTGGCGGCCTTCGTCGCGGGCGTGGTGCTGGGCGCGCTGACCGCCCGGGCGCTGGGCGAGACCCGGCGCTCGCCCGTGCTGGTGCTGGAGGCTGTTCTCCTGGCGGCGGGCGCGATCCTGTTGGCGCTTGGTCATGACCGGGTCGGCGTCGCGGCGGTCGCGATGGCTATGGGCGCGGAGAACGCGGTTTTCCAGCGCAACGGCGACGTCGCTGTCGGCCTGACCTACATGACCGGCGCCCTGGTCAAGGCGGGCCAGCGGATCGCAGGCGCGCTGGTCGGCGGTGAACCGAATGACTGGTGGCGTTACGCGCTGTTGTGGACCGGCCTGGCGGCGGGCGGGGCGCTGGGCGCGCTGAGCTATCTGACGATCGGCGCTGCGGCCTTGTGGCTTGCCGTCTTGATCGTGCTGGGCGGCGCGCTCTGGGCCGAGCGTCGTTACAGAGCGATCTAGGCCAGGGCGGCGCGGGGGCGCTGGAAAGCCAGCCAGACCGTGGCGACGATGATCAGCGCCGCGACCGCCAGGGGACCGGCGACACCCGGGTCGAGATCCAGGCGCTGCAGGTTGCTGACGGCGAAATAGCCCGGGGCCATCAGCGACACGACCCAGATCGGCGCCGTCAGGGCGCTGGCGATATGGAACCGCCACGGGCGCGCGCGGCTCATGCCGGCCAGGATCGGGATCATCGGACGGACGGGGCCGAGATAACGGGCGGCGATGATCGCCACCGCGCCGTGGCGGCGGGCCAGGAGCTTGGCGCGGGCGAACAGGCGACGACGACCCGAGAACAGCATGCGCGCCCCATGACGCCCGCCCAGACGGTGTCCGAGCAGATAGGAAAGGGCGTCGCCGATCGCCGCGCCGGCGCTGCACCACAGCACCGCTTCGACGGGGTGCATGACCCCTTGCGCCACCAAGGCGCCGGCGGCCAGCATCACGCCGACGATCGGGATCAGAACGCCCACCACCAGCAGCGCTTCCAGCAGGGTCAGCACAAACAGCACCAGACCCGCCAACACGCTGTTGTCGGCCGCAAGGGCGAAGGTCTGAGTCAGGAAGGCGTCCATGTCGACAGTATCGTTACCGACTGTGACGATTCTCTGACCCAGCGTCGTAAACGCGCGTCAATCTTGAGGTTTTGCCGCTGAAAGACCGCGACAGAACGTCGCCAGCGTCTCGGCGTAAAGGCGGTGTTCCTGCGCCAGCACGCGGGCGGCGAGGGCATGCTCGTCGTCGTCTGGCAGAATTGGAACACGGGCCTGGCCCAGGATCGGCCCCTCGTCGACGCCGGCCGTGACCAGGTGCACCGTACAGCCGGCCTCGACCTCGCCGGCGGCGATGGCGCGGGCGTGGGTGTCCAGGCCCGGATAGGCGGGCAGCAGGGAGGGATGGATGTTGAGCATCCGGCCCGCCCAGGCGTCCACCAGGAAGGGGGTGAGGATCCGCATGTAGCCAGCCAGGGCGATGACCTCGATCGCGCGGGCGCGCAGGGCCGCGTCGATGGCGCGCTCGTGCGCCTCGCGGTCCTTGCCGAACGGCTTCTGGTCGACGCACAGCGCCTCGACCCCGGCCGCGCCGGCGATCTCGAGGCCCTTGGCGTCGGGCTTGTTGGCCAGCACGAGGGCGATCTCGAACGGGCAGCCGGACGCTTGGGCGGCGCGGACCAGGGCCTCCATGTTGGAGCCCCGACCCGAGATCAGGACGGCGACTTTGGTCTTGGGGCTCATCAGGCCTTGACCAGCTGCCCGCAGATAAAGGCGTCCTCGCCGGCGTTCAGCAGGGCCGCCAGCACCGGCTCGGCGTCGGCCTGAGCCACAATGATGATGAAGCCCACGCCGCAGTTGAAGGTGCGGCGCATCTCGTGTTCGGTGATCCCGCCGGTCTTGGCCAGCCAGTCGAACACGGGCGGCAGGGCCCAGCTGTTCCAGTCGAATTCGGCGGCCAGGCCCTCGGCGATGGCGCGCGGCGGGTTCTCGATCAGGCCGCCGCCAGTGATGTGGGCGCCGCCCTTGACGCGGCCTGACTTGAGCAGCGGCAGCAGCGACTTCACATAGATGCGGGTCGGAGCCATCAGGGCCTCGGCCAGGGTCTTGCCGGCTTCGAAGGGGCAGGGCGCGTCCCAGGCCAGCCCCGAGCGCTCGACGACACGGCGCACCAGCGAATAGCCGTTCGAGTGCGGACCCGAGGAGCCCAGGCCGATGATGATGTCGCCGGCCCGCTGCTGGTCCAGCTTGGGCAGCACCGCGTCGCGATTGACCGCGCCGACCGAGAAGCCGGCCAGGTCGTACTCGCCGTCGGCGTACATGCCCGGCATTTCGGCGGTCTCGCCGCCGACCAGGGCCGAGCCCGAGATCTTGCAGCCCTCGGCGATGCCGGCGACGACGCTCTTGGCGGTCTCGACGTCCAGCTTGCCGGTGGCGAAGTAGTCCAGGAACATCAGCGGCTCGGCGCCCTGCGCCAAGAGGTCGTTGACGCACATGGCCACGAGATCGATGCCGACCGTGGCGTGCATGCCGGTGTCGATGGCGATGCGCAGCTTGGTGCCGACGCCGTCGGTGGTGGTGACCAGCAGCGGATCGTCGTAGCCGGCCGCCTTCAGGTCGAACAGCGCGCCGAAGCCGCCCAGGCTGGCCTCCGCGCCCGGGCGGCGCGTGGCCTTGGCCAAGGGCTTGATGGCGTCCACCAGGGCGTTGCCCGCATCGATATCGACACCCGCCTGGGCGTAGGTCAGGCCGTTCGGCAGATCGCTCATTGGCTCGCTCTGGTCTGTCGGAAGGCGACGGCGCCCTCCGAACTCGCGGAAAATTTGCTTCCCGGCCACGCTTGGCGCGTCTTGACGCTTGCAGACTCGGGGGTGCGCGAGGCTATTAGCAGCGGATGAAGCTGATCACCACCACCGCCGAGTTGGCGGCGTTCTGTAATGGCCTTGCGGGCGAGCCTTTCGTCGCCGTGGACACCGAGTTCATGCGCGAGACGACCTATTGGCCCAAGCTGTGCCTGATCCAGGTAGCGTCCCCCACCCAGGAAGCCGTCATCGACCCGCTGGCCGATGGTATCGATCTGGAGCCGCTGCTGGCCGTGATGCGTGACGAACGCATCCTCAAGGTGTTCCACGCCGCCCGCCAGGACGTCGAAATCTTCAATAACCTGAAGGCGATGCCCAAGCCGCTGTTCGACACGCAAGTGGCCGGCATGGCGGCGGGCTTCGGCGAGCAGATCGCCTATGACGCCCTGGTTCGGCAGATGCTGCGGATCGAGATCGACAAGTCCAGTCGCTTCACCGACTGGGCCCGTCGTCCGCTGACCGAGGCCCAGCTTTCCTACGCCCTGGCCGATGTGACCCACCTGGCCAAGCTGTTCCCGATCCTGCGCGAGCGCCTGGAGACCTCGGGTCGTCTGGCCTGGGTCGAGGAAGAGATGACCGCCATCTCTGATCCGGCCGCCTATGACGTGGACCCGGAGAAGGCCTGGCGTCGCCTCCGCCCACGCAAGACTGCGGCGAAATACCTGGCGGTGTTCAAAGCGGTGGCCGCCTGGCGCGAGCGCACCGCCCAGAACCGGGACCAGCCGCGCGGCCGCATCCTCAAGGACGAGGCGATCGACGAACTGGCCACCCAGACGCCCGGCAGCCTTGAAGCCCTCAACAACCTTCGTGGCGTGCCCAAGGGCTTCGGCGGCAGCAAGTTTGGTCCCGATCTCCTGGCCGCCATCAAGGACGCCCTGGCCGATCCCGAAGGCTACGCCCCCGTCGTCGACAAGCCGGGCCCGCCGCCGCCCCAGAACGCTGGCGCCGTGGTCGAGCTTCTGAAGGTCCTGCTCAAGGCCCGCGCCGAGGAAGCCGGCGTGGCGTCCAAGCTGATCGCCACGGTCTCGGATCTCGAAAAGATCGCCGCCGACGACAACGCCGCGACCCCGGCGCTGGCGGGCTGGCGCCGTGAGGCGTTTGGCTCCGACGCCCTGAAGATCAAGCGGGGCGAGCTGGCGCTGGTGCTGGACGGCGCCCGCGTGCGGGTGGTCGAGGTGCGTCGCGCGCCCAAAAGCGAGTAGTTCTCCCCAAGCCGTGACTGGCCCCCTGGTTGGGCCGAACAGCGAGTCTGCCTAGAAGGGACCGCATCGGGCCTAGCGCCGCGATCCGGTCCCTTTCTGGTTTCAAGAGTAGACGCGTGTTGGACACTGGCGAACAGAGCGACTGGGAGCGGCGGCGGCGCCTGAAATGGCTGGCCGCCGGCGTTGGGGGCCTGGTGCTTGCAGGTCTGATCGCTCTGCCTTTTCTCAAGCGCGCCGCGCCCGCCATCCTGCCGCCGCAGCTTTCCAGCGTCGTGGCGCCGATCCCGGAGGACCCTGCGGACTGGCGTGGTCGGATCGACTATCGCGCCGTTGACGCGCGCTTGAGAGCGATGATGACCGATCGCTCGATGCAGGGCTTGGCCGTGGCCATCGTCGAAGACGGCCGGTTGGCCTTCGTGCATGGCTATGGCTACACCGCCGCTGACAACGCCGAGCGCGTCAGCGCCAAGACAGTGTTTCGCTGGGCGTCGCTGTCCAAGACGGTCGCAGGAACCCTGACCGCACGACTGGCGGCTGACGGCGCGCTATCGCTGCAGGATCCGCTTTCCGTCTTCAACACCAGCCTGAAGCTGCCGGGCGACGCGCAGGTCGGCTTGACGCTGGAGCAACTGCTCGCCCAGCGCACCGGTCTTGGCCGCAACGCCTATGATGGGAGGCTGGAGGACGGCGAGGATCCCACCGTCATTCGCGGCTCGTTCGCGAGCCTAAAGCCGGTCTGCCCGCCGGGGACCTGTCACACCTACCAGAACATCGCATACGACACGATCACCGAGGTCGTCCACGCCCGCACCGGTCTGGACTACGCCGAGGCGGTCAAGCGTCGCCTGTTCGAGCCGCTCGGGATGAAGAACGCAACGTTCGGGGAGGGCGGGCTGAAGTCTTCGGCCCATTGGGCCAAGCCGTCGCGGCACGGTCGCGCGCTGCCGTTCTCAGACGCCTATTATCATGTCCCCGCCGCCGCCGGCGTGAACTCCACGATCGTGGATCTCGCCATCTGGATGCAGGCGCAGATGGGCTTGCGCCCTGACGTGCTCTCGACCGGCGTATTGGGCGAGGTGCAGCGCTCTCGTGTGGGAACGGGGAGGCCCTATGGACGGCTCAACATCGCGCGCGAGCTGAAAGGGCCGGGCTACGGCCTGGGCATGCGCAGCTTCACCTATCGCGGCCACGACCTTGTGGGGCATAGCGGCGGCGTGGCGGGATATCGCTCGACGATGATGTTCGAACCGGCGACACGGACCGGGATTGTCATGCTCTGGAACAGCGACGCCAACCTGCCGTTCCGCTATCAGGCCGAGTTCTTTGACCGCGTCTACGGGCTGCCCTTCACCGACTTTCTCGAGCTGGATCGGGGCGATCCCATCCCGAGCGGCTCGGAGCTGGCGGACTAGCCAAAGCAGACGCGGTCAGGAAACGCGGCGGATCAATGGGCGAATTGCGCCAGAGCTCCGCCAGCGGCGAGGCCAAGAGCGCAGAAAACGCCGAGGTGGAAGACCACGCCAATCGCCACCGTGCGGCGGACCGACCATGTGCTTTCCTGGGCGAAGACGCGGCCCAGTTCAGATTGCAGGGTGCGCGCGGCGCTGGTCACGGGCGCGTCGTGGTCGTTGGCCACTCGGAGTTCGGGGCGCTTGCGAGCGGCCGGAGCCGGAGCGATCGCGTCGAGATAGTCGAACTTACGCTGCAACATCACTGACCTCCACATTTGTTGTTGGAGGAAGGTTGCGCGAGACAGGGCTAACAAACTGTGCTCATCGCACACGTTTTCGCTGCGTCAACTTGTCATTTTCCCCGTATTGGGGAAGTTCAGATCGGATTAATCATGATCGGAACTGGCCAATACCTGGATTTACGCCGTGATAATCTTCGGTTTCAGTCCAAGATGTTGGGCGGCCGTGCTGGCGCGCTTATGAGTTTGTTCACCAAGAAGAAGATTTGCAAAGCCCGGCTCGGCGGCCAGGATCAGGTTGTGCTTGTCCAGGCTGAGCCGAGAATGGGCCAGCAGGCTGGGGCTGCGGCCTGAGAGGTCGCAGGCCAGGCGGATCGTCGCCCCCAGGGCCCGCGCGCGCTTCAGTTGCACCGGGCTTAACAGCCGTTCCAACGTCTGAAGTTCAGGCGGATGGAAGTTGGTGGCGTGTCGGGCGTGGGCGGCGGCTGCGAGGAAGCAGCGCTCGGCGTGGCCCTGGCCGGCGATCGGGGCGCGCAGCACCTGCTCGAATACCAGATCGGCACGATGATCGGGGTGCAGGCGTACGCCCATATCGGCCAGGCGGCAGGCGGCCGAGATCAGCACGGCGTCGCGATCTTCGAACAAGGCGGGCAGTTGGCTGAAGGCCGGCGCGATCCAGGCGTCCAGAGCCTGGCCAAGGTCGTCGGCGACGCCCTGGCGATGGCCAAGCGCCCAGCAGCCTTCGATCAGCGGATCCAGTCCCCGCACGCGGGGCGGCATGGCTTCGAACAGCAAGCCCTCGCGCACGCCGTAGGCCGAGATCTCGATGCGCTTGAGATGGAGCTGCTCGATCAGCGCCTCCAGCACGATGGCGGCGTAGGGCAGGGTCTCCGAGCGCTTCTTGCTCATGCCCTCGATACGCTCCAGCGAGCTCTTGGACTGGTGGGCGACAAGTCGCGCGGCGTCCAGCGCTTCGCTTGCGCTGATCTTGTACTGATGGACGACGTGCAGCGGATAGCCCGACAGGCGCATGTGCAGCAGGGCCAGGTTCCGCCAGGCGCCGCCGACGGCATGGAAGGTGTCCGTGCGGAAGTCAGCGGCGACCGCCGCCAGCCGTTCGTGGACCAGTCGGCGGACGCGCTCGGCGTCAAAGCCGTTGGCGGTTCCCCCCGGGCCCGCCAGACTGAAGGGCCCGAGCGGCAGGGTGACGCCACGACCCGCGCCGGTCTCCGACAGGTGGACCAGTTCAAGGCTCGCGCCGCCGAGGTCGCCGACCACGCCGGCGGCGTCGGGCGCGCCGGCCAGCACGCCAACGGCGGCGTAGTGCGCCTCCTCCTCACCGGACAGAACACGGACATTGAAACCGGTCTCTTCCCGCACACGGGTGATGAAGTCCGGGCCGTCCTCCGCCTCGCGCGCTGCGGCGGTGGCGACGACAAAGGTCTCGGCGGGATTCACCGCCTCCAGCACGGCGCGGAAGCGCTTCAAGGCCTGCAGGGTCTGGACGACGCCCTCGGGCGCCAGGCGGCCTGTCTTGGCGAGATCGCGGCCAAGGCCGGCCAGCACCTTCTCGTTGAACACGGTCCAGATGGCGCGGCCCTCCAGCCGGTACACCACCAGGCGGACCGAGTTGGAGCCGATATCGATGACAGCCGCGTCGCGCGGGGCCTGGAAGGGCATGGGCGTCCTTTAGCCTATTCCCCGGCGGGGGAAAGCGGGACCGATCGTCTCGTGACGAATTTCCATGGGGATGAGCGCGCGCATGAGGCGCCGGAACACCCAGGGGCCGCATGGCCTCAAAATATTACCCGGACAATATTGACTCATATTCTATCCGGGTAAATAACGCGCCCCCAACGGAGACGCACGATGACCCAGCGAACCAACGACCATCCCGCTGTACGAAGGGGCCTCGAAACGGCCTTCGGGACCGCGCGCCTCGACGCTTGCCGACCCCTGTCCGGCGGGCTTTCCGGGGCGCTGCTATTCAGGATCCGGGTGGGCGGGATCGACTACTTGCTGCGGATCGAGCCGGCGCGCGACGCGCTGCGCGACCCGCATCGCGGCTATCGGTGCCTGGCCCTGGCGTCGGAGGCCTGCCTGGCGCCGCGCGTCCGCTTCGCCGATCCTGAGGCGGGAGTGCTGATCACCGACTTCATCGAGACCGCAGACCTTCGGCTTGCGCAACGCGAGCCGCTGGCGGTCGAACTGGGCCAGGCGTTGCGGGCCCTGCATGCGATCCCGGACTTTCCGCTGCTGGTCGACTATCTGGACGCCCTGGCCGAACGGGTCGGGCGCGCCGCGCGCAGCGGCGTGCTGCCCAGAGGCGCGTTCGCCGCCTGGCCCGCGCTCTATGCGGCGTGCAGCAAGCTTCAGCCGCAACTGGTCGCCAGTCACAACGACCTCAATCCCGGCAATATTCTCGACGACGGCCGGCGTCTTTGGTTGATCGACTGGGAGGCGGCGTTCCGGGCCGACCGCTATGTGGACCTGGCGGCCGCAGCCAATGTCTATGCAACGGAGGCGGAGGCCGAAGCGCGGTTGCTGGCGGCCTATTTCGGGCGACCGGCGGAACCTGGCGAGCGCGCGCGGCTGTATCTGTTCCGGCAGGTCAACCACATCTTCCACGCCGCGATCTTCGCCGCAGGGCTGGCCGGGCAGGCGCGGGCGGCGAGCCTGGACGGGCCGTCGCTCGACGCGATCCATCAGCGCGTAGCCGCCGGCGAGCCGGTGTTCGCCACGCCCCAGGGGCGGTTGGACTACGCCCTGGCGCGGTTGCGGACGGCGACGGCCAACATCGAGAGCGCCGCCTTCGCCAAGGCGGCCGCGGAGGCCGCCTAGCGGTTGATCCGGCAGGCCACGGTGCGCCAGCCGTTGGCCTCGCGCCGGTGGTAGCAGGTGCCGTAGGCGAGCTGGTGGCCGTCGGCGCGCGGACCGCCCTTGGTCAGGGCCCAGGGAGCGGGGCCGAGCAGCAGCATGTCGGTGCTCTTGGCGCTGGGACCGCAGGGGCCCCACCAGCGCACGCCGTAGCCGCCGGCGATCCCGGGGCCGTAGACCTCGGCCGTGGCCTGGGCGAGTTTCTCCAGGCCCGGCGGCGGGGCGCCGAACCGGTCGAAGCCGGGGCGAGCGGGCAGGGCCTGGATCGCGCAGATCGCCTCGCGCCGCTCGCCTTTCGGCGCGCAGCCGGCGAGGACGGGAACCAGCAGCAGGACGGCGAGGGCGGCGCGCCTCACCGCTTGGGCTTGGGGCCCACGTGATCGAAGGCGCGCGGCAGATCGCGGGCCCCGTGACCGCGTCCCGACAGGCTGGGATTGGTCATGAAGTAGTCGTGCGCCGAGAACGCCCCCTTCGTCTTCCAGGCCGGATCGCGGGCGTAGTCGCCTTCGCTGTCCAGCTTCCAGCTCTGGGCCTCGTCGTTGAGGTTGGCGACCATGATCTGGTCCAGCACCTGCTGGTGGACGGTCGGGTTCTCGATCGGCACCAGGCTCTCGACCCGGCGGTCGAGATTGCGCGGCATCCAGTCGGCCGAGCTCATATAGAGCCGCGTCTGGGCGCTGGGCATCGGCGCGCCATTGGCGAAGGCCACGATGCGCGAGTGCTCCAGGAACCGGCCGACGATCGACTTGACCCGGATGTTCTCCGACAGGCCCTTGATGCCCGGCCGCAGGCAGCAGATGCCGCGCACCACCAGGTCGATCTGCACGCCCGCCTGGCTGGCCGCATAGAGGGCGTCGATGATCTGCGGATCCACGACCGCGTTCATCTTGGCCCAGATCCCGGCCGGACGGCCCGCGCGCGCCGCCTCGGCCTCCAGGGCGATCATCCGCAGGAGATCGGGCTTCAGCGTCTGGGGCGAAAACGACAGCTTCTCCAGCCGTCCGGGCTGGGCGTAGCCGGTGATGAAGTTGAACAGCTTGCCGCCGTCGCGCCCCAGGGCCGGGTCGCAGGTGAACAGCGAAAGGTCGGTGTAAACCCTGGCCGTCTGCGGGTGATAGTTGCCGGTGCCGAAGTGGCAGTAGGTGCGCAGGGCCTCGCCCTCGCGGCGCACCACCACCGACAGCTTGGCGTGGGTCTTCCAGTCGACGAAGCCGAACACCACGTGGACGCCCGCCCGCTCCAGGTCGCGCGCCCACTTGAGGTTATTCTCCTCGTCGAAGCGGGCCTTGATCTCGACCAGCGCCGTGACGTTCTTGCCGTTGTCGGCCGCCTCGATCAGGGCCGCCACGATCGGGCTGTCCTTGGAGGTGCGATACAGGGTCTGCTTGATCGCCAGCACGTTGGGATCGCGCGCGGCCTGACGCAGGAACTGCACCACCACGTCGAAGCTCTCGAACGGGTGGTGAACGAGAATGTCCTTCTCGCGGATCGCCGCGAAGCAGTCGCCGCCGTGGTCGCGGATGCGCTCGGGGAAGCGGGCGTTGAAGGGCGGGAACTTCAGGTCCGGACGGTCCGGCGGGATCAGCTCGGACATCTGGGCCAAACCCAGCTTGCCGTCGACCAGCACCACGTCCTCGGGCTCGGCGCGCAGGCCCTCGATGATGAACGCGCGCAGATCGGCCGGCATGGTGGTTTGGATCTTGACCCGCACCACCTGGCCCAGACGCCGCTTCTTCAGCCGCGCCTCGAACTCGCGCACCAGGTCTTCGGCCTCTTCCTCGATTTCGAGATCGCTGTCGCGGATCAGGCGGAACAGACCCCGGCCCTCGACCTCGTAGCCGGGGAACAGGTGGTCCAGGAACAGGATGATGAAGCTTTCCAGCGCCACGATCTTGCGCTGGCGCTTCTTGCCGCGCGAGACCACCGAGCTGAGCTCCCAGAACCGGCGCACCTGCGAGGGGATCGGGGCCAGGGCGTAGAGGTGCTTGTCGTCGGCGATGCGCCGCAGCTTCAGCGCCAGGCAGAAGCCCAGGTTCGGGATGAACGGGAACGGGTGGGCCGGATCGATCGCCAGCGGCGTCAGCACCGGGAAGATCTGATTGCGGAAGATCTCCTCGGCGCGGACCTTGTCCTCGCCCTCGATGTCCTTGGCGTCGAGGAGCTTGAGCCCCTCGTCCCACAGCTCGGTGCGCACCTGGCGCCAGATCTTCTGCTGCTCGGCCATCAGCTCGAAGGCCGAGGCGTTGATGCGGGTCAGTTGCTCGCTGGGGATCAGGCCGTCCTGGCTGACCACCCGCACGCCTTCGCGCACCTGACCCTTCAGGCCGGCCACGCGCACCATGTAGAATTCGTCGAGGTTGTTGGCGCTGATCGACAGGAACCGCAGCCGCTCCAGCAGCGGGTGGCGCGGATTGCCGCTCTCCTCCAGCACCCGCTGGTTGAAGGCCAGCCACGACAGTTCGCGGTTGAAGAACCGCTCGGGCGAGGCCATCAGCTCGGCGTCGAGCGACAGGGCGTCAGCGGGGACTTCGGCGTTGGCGGCGATCGGCAGGGCTTCGGTCATGTCATCTATATAGGCGAACTTTGTTCGTTCATGGTGAACGAGACAAGTGACGCGGTGACGACAGGAGAAAATGAATCCCTCTCTCTTTGAGAGAGGGAGGGGCCCGCGCCACAGGCGCGGGAGGGTGAGTGGTTACAGCCCTTCAAGCCCTGGCGCTGATCGTCATTCGGCGGCGCGAACGCCCGAGACATTCTATCCTCTCACCCTCCCACCGCTGCGCGGCGGGCCCCTCCCTCTCTCGAAGAGAGAGGGATTTTTACCCCTCATCCTCCCCCTCGAACCCCTCCAGCACTTCCCGCGCCAGGGCCTTGTTCAGTTCGCGCCGGCGGGCGGCGGCTTCCTCGTCCAGCAGGTCCGCCGCGGCGATGGCTTCGGCGGCCGAGCGGGGCAGGCGGGCGACGAGGTAGGGATAGAGGTCCGGCTCGGGCTTCAGGAGCCGCTGGGCGAAGGCCCGCCGCAGCACCGCCTCCAGCACCGTATCGTCGGGCTCGTCGAGGGCCGCCACTGACAGGGCGTTCAGCCGCGAGCGCAGGTCCGGCACCGCCGTCTCCCAGGCCAGAGGCGCGACCCGGCCGGTCAGCAGCACGGTCCCGCCGTCCACCCCGGCCATGTTGAGAAGGTGAAACAGCGCCTCGTCGCCCAGCGCGCCGCCCTGCGCCCGGCGGTCGGCGTCCTCGACCAGCACCGGCCGGCCGCGCAGGGGCGCCAGGTCCAGCGGCGCGGCGGCCGGATCGGCGGCGTCCACCACCACGGCCCCGACCTCATCGGCCCAGGCCCGCGCCAGATGCGTCTTGCCGCTTCCCGCCGGCCCGACCAAAGCGAGCCGCCCCTCCGGCCACGCCGGCCAGGCATCGACCCGCGCCACCGCCTCGGCGTTGACCGACGAGACGGCGAAGTCCTCCCGGCCATAGCTGGGGGTGAGGGACAGCGGCAGTCGAAACTGGGTGGACAAGCCCTTGGGGTCCGGCGTGGTGAACGTCAGGGCAAGGATATAGGCCGCTTCGGCGGGGCGGGGGAGGTGGCGGGGCTGGGGATGATGGGGATGGAAGGTTAGTGGGTGTGGATGGGGGCGTGCTATTTGCGCCAGAGTGACCTTGTTTGTTGTATAGCCAAGGTCGCTACGCCCTCCGCAGCCTTTCGGCTTGCTCCATTCTTTATCGCCTTCTTTTCGAGGATACGGCGATAGCGCTTCTCCCAAATAGTACAGAATCCCGTATCGGGAACCTCGAGTATCAGCGCCGGAGAGGTCAAAATACTATATTTTCCACCGGCCGGGGTGCCGGTTTGCAGGTATAGAGCGCGAGTCTGAGCGATGTGGTCAATTGCCTGTGCAAATATCCTGGCATCAAAATTAATTGAGAATTCAATACTTGCTGGATTTATAGCTGTGATGTGAAGGCTAATTATATTGCTGTCATTTATAGCTCTTCCCCACTCTGTCTTTACGTCGCCAAATTCGTAGTGCTTATGATTTAATATGTAATCGGAAACTTCCTTGTGTCCGGTATCGTCGACAACAATATGAGGTATCGGTTTCCCATCCATAACTTTTGGGTTGGACGAAACTCCGTACTGAAACACCGGTATGTTGGTGATTGTCGATTTAAATCTAGGTATTATTTTGGGCATCGGTCTTATCTTGAAGAATTATCGGATCGAAAGACGAAATATTTCCATCTGAGTCGATTGCAATCACGGTTGTTTGCGTGATTGATATCTTGGATAGAATCTCCTTTGGGACTCTAAATCTAACATTTCCGCTATGAATTTGCTTGGCTTCAATCTTAAGGGGCGGCTGGAGAAATCTGTCTTTATTTTCTTCATATATATATGAATCAAACGTAATTGACTGATCCGTTGATCCGCTTTTGTATTTAATTAGATATCTAATATTTTCTATAGATATATTCGAATCTGATGGATTCTTTATGCTTACTGAAAATATATAGTATCGGTGCGGGTCATCTTTTTCGTTCAAGTAATGACCGGACTCGTACCGAATAGAGAATTTCTTCTTTATCCTATCTTCCTTCGCTTTATTAATTGCGAAGGTTCTCGCCGAATAAAAGGCGTTGAGAGCCGAAATCGCGAGAGCAATCCAAGCCGCAATGCAGCTAGCGATAACTGCCCAATTCGGAGGGTCTGGGATGGATGCGGTAGGTGCAGGCAAAAGTGAAATCGCATGTTTAAGCGGTTGACCGATGAACCAAGCTATCGCGAGAGATGTGATATGCAACAGTCATTGCAAGTTGGTCCGGCTGGCGTGATTGCCCGCGTCCTCTCGCGGTCCCATCCTTAAATCTCTCGAAGGCTGCAGCGTGCAGGACTGACCAAGTCAGTCAAGGACCGCCCTCCGGGCGGCCGCGCGGCGGCGACGCGGAGCGTCGTCCTTGAGTGACTTGGACAGCCCTGCGATCGTCTCGCCGTGAGATGTAAGGCGGGCTCCTTCTCGGGCGAGAAGGGGCGGAACTGGGTCCAACCAAACCCCCGACCTCCCCGGCGAACGCCGGGGCCCAGATTCATCCGGATCGGTTTGGGTGGGCGCGCCCTGCGGCCTTGCGAGCGTTTTGGGGGCGGCGGGTTCGATCTGGACCCCGGCGTTCGCCGGGGAGGTCGGCGTTTCCGGAACCCTTCTCCCCTTGCGGGAGAAGCTGGCCCGCGCAGCGGGTCGGATGAGGGGTTTCTCGACGGGTCAGCGGGCGAAGGGGCGGGCGAGGGCGGTGCGGCCCCTCATCCGGCGCTCCGCGCCACCTTCTCCCGCAAGGGGAGAAGGGAAGCCGTGGCCTTCTCCCGCAAGGGGAGAAGGATTATCTCCACCCCATGACCCTCTCCCCCGACCTCCTCGCCTGGCGCGCCGACCTGATCCAGCCGCCGGGGCCGCTCAACGGCCTGGCGCGGGCCGCGCAGCAGCGGATCAACAGGATCATCCCCGAGAAGGTCCACGCCGCCATCACCACGGCCATCGAGGGCATGACGCGGGCGATGCTGACCGGGGCCGACTTCGCGACGGGCTCGCCGCTGCATGACCTGACGCTGGACGAGCGCCGGGCGCGGGCGGCCAAGGCGATCGACGGCTGGAAGAAGACGGCCGCCGTCGAGGGCGGCGTCACCGGGGCCGGGGGCTTCCTGATGGCGGCGGCCGATTTCCCGCTGCTGATGAGCTTCAAGATCAAGCTGTTGTTCGAGATCGCCGCCATCTTCGGCCATGACGGCACGGCGCTGCCCGAGCGGCTCTTTATCCTGCACGTCTTCGAGCTGGCCTTTTCCGACGGCGCGCACCGGGCCGGGGCGCTGGCGGCGCTGGACCACTGGGACTCCAAGCCCCATCCCCAACACCTGGACGACTTCGACTGGCGGGCCTTCCAGCAGCAGTACCGCGACCACATTGACCTGGCCAAACTGGCCCAGTTCCTCCCCGTGGTCGGCGCGCCGCTGGGGGCCATCGTCAACTGGCGCCTGGTCGAGAAACTGGGCCACACCGCCGTGATGGCCTACCGCATGCGGGCCGAGCAGGGGGCCAATCCCCAGATCGGGACGGGCGCTGAAGTCCCTCTCCTTTAGGGAGAGGGAGGGGCCCGCCGCGCATCGGCGGGAGGGTGAGGGGTTACGGTGTCAGCCGTGAAAGCCTCGCCTTTTCAGGTTCTTGTTAGCCGCTACCTGGTCCGGAAGCGGTGAAACCCCTCACCCTCCCAAGCCTTGCTTGGGCCCCTCCCTCTCCCTCTGGGAGAGGGGATTGGTTGGGCGTTTTCGCTGTTTCATCCCCGGCCTGAAAACCTGTCGTAGTCTCTATCCACCTCGTCGC
Organism: Caulobacter sp. BE264; assembly: GCF_031457805.1. Taxonomy (NCBI): domain Bacteria; kingdom Pseudomonadati; phylum Pseudomonadota; class Alphaproteobacteria; order Caulobacterales; family Caulobacteraceae; genus Caulobacter; species Caulobacter sp. BE264. Next base: position 588,666 of record NZ_JAVDXI010000001.1, read on the forward strand.
GAGGAAAGGGCGCATGGCCAGCGACCAGTTGCGGCGGCGGGGGGCGGTCGAGCGGGGACAGGTTCGAGGGGGATACTCGAACGGTCCGGGGATCTGGTTGCTGGCCAGACCCGCCCGCCGTCGGCGTGGTTGAGGGCAAAGGGATGTGTCTTAGCCTGGAGTGGCTCGTCCTCCTCGACCGCTGGGACTTTCCGGAAACGGAAGGCCCAGGTCCCGGTAAGGCCTGAACAGGGCCACCTGACGGGACGCTGGCGGATAACGGCTGCGCGGAGCGTTCGGGCTTCGTCGAAACGGTATTTATCAAAGTCTTCCGGACGATGTCCGGCGCTCCGCGTCCCTTTCCAGACCTTCAGCGGGAGACCGCGTGAAGCGGCGGGGGTGTGGGTGGTCAGCGGGCCAAGATCCTCCCCCGCATCGCGGGGGAGGTGGCCCAGAGGGCCGGAGGGGGCGAACTCGGCGCCCGTCCAGATTGCCCCCTCCGTCGCTCCGCGACACCTCCCCCGCATCGCGGGGGAGGAACCGGAGCGCCCCTACAAATCCAGATCCGCCGCCGCGAACTCGGCGTTTTCCTGGATGAACCGGAAGCGCAGTTCGGGCTTGCGGCCCATCAGGGTCTCGACCAGGTCTTCGACGCTTTCCTCGTGGCGGGGCAGGGTCACGCGGGCCAGGGTGCGGCGCTTGGGGTCCATGGTGGTCTCCTTCAGCTGGGAGGCCATCATCTCGCCCAGGCCCTTGAAGCGGCCGATCTCGGGCTTCTTGCCCTTGAACACCGTGGCCAGGAGCTCGTCCTTGTGGGAGTCGTCGCGGGCGTATTCGGACTTGCCGCCGTGGCTGATGCGGTACAGCGGCGGCAGGGCCAGGAACAGGTGCCCCTGGCGGATCACGTCCGGCATGGTGCGGTAGAAGAAGGTGATCAACAGCGAGGCGATGTGGGCGCCGTCGACGTCGGCGTCCGTCATGATGATGATCCGCTCGTAGCGCAGATCCTCCTCGCGGTACTTGGAGCCGGCCTGGGCGCCCAGGGCCAGCATCAGGTCCGACAGCTCCTTGTTGGCGGTGAACTTCTCGCCGCTGGCTGAGGCCACGTTGAGGATCTTGCCGCGCAGGGGCAGGATCGCCTGGAACTTGCGGTCGCGGGCCTGCTTGGCTGAGCCGCCGGCGCTGTCGCCTTCGACGATGAAGAGCTCGGCGCCGTCGACCGCGCTGCCGGCGCAGTCGGCCAGCTTGCCCGGCAGGCGCAGCTTGCGGGTGGCGCTGGCGCGGGAGACCTCCTTGTCCTTGCGGCGCTTGAGGCGTTCCTCGGCCCGCTCGATGACAAACTCCAGCAGGGCCTGGGCGTTCTTGGGGCTGGAGGTCAGCCACAGGTCGAACGGGTCGCGCAGCGCCGCTTCCACGAAGCGCTGGGCCTCGGTGGTGGAGAGCTTTTCCTTGGTCTGGCCCTGGAACTCGGGGTTCTTGATGAACACCGAGATCAGGGCGCCGGCCTGGGCGACGACGTCGTCGGCGGTGATGATCGCGCCGCGCTTCTCGCCCTTGAGCTCGGCATAGGCCTTGAGGCCCCGGGTCAGGGCGGCGCGGAAGCCGCTCTCGTGGGTGCCGCCTTCGGGGGTGGGCACGGTGTTGCAGTACGACTGCATGAAGCCGTCGTGCTCGCCAAAGCCCTGGGGCGTCCAGCTGACGGCCCACTCGACGGCGCCGGCCTCGCCCTGGCGCTCGATGCGGCCCGAGAAGCTCTCGGGCGTGATCGTGGTCAGGCCCTTGGTCCGCTCGGCCAGGAAGTCGGCCAGGCCGTTGGGGAAGTGGAACGTGGCCTCGGGCGGGGTCTGGTCATGGATCCGCGAGGGATCGCAGGACCATTTGATCTGGACGCCGCGGAACAGATAGGCCTTCGAACGGGCCATGCGGTAGAGGCGCGCGGGCTTGAAATTGGTCCCCTCGCCGAAGATCTCGTCGTCGGGCTTGAAGCGCACCATGGTGCCCTTCTTCTTCGACGGCGCGACCTGCTGGATCGGACCCAGCGGCTTGCCGCGGGCGAAGACCTGGAGGTGCTCGAAGCCGTCGCGCCAGACGGTGACCTCGACGCGCTCGGACAGGGCGTTGACGACGCTGGCGCCGACGCCGTGCAGGCCGCCGGAGGTCTCGTAGGCCTTGCCCGTGAACTTACCGCCGGCGTGCAGGACGGTCATGATGACCTCCAGCGCCGACTTGCCGGGGTACTTGGGGTGCGGGTCGACGGGCATGCCGCGACCGTCGTCCTTGACCGACAGGAAGCCGTCGGCGTCGAGCTTGACCTCGATGGTCTTGGCGAAGCCGGCCACGGCCTCGTCCATCGAGTTATCGAGCACTTCGGCGAACAGGTGGTGCAGGGCCCGTTCGTCGGTGCCGCCGATGTACATGCCCGGCCGCTTGCGGACCGGCTCCAAGCCTTCCAGCACCTCGATGTCGGCGGCCGAGTATTCGCCGGGCTTGCCGGCGGGCGCGGCCTTCGACGGCGGGGGCGGCGGGATCGGGCGCGGCGTCGGCTCGACGTGCGGCTCCACGCTGGCCTTGAACGGCGCGGCGGGGACGGGCGCCAGGGCGTCGTCGTCACCAAACAGGGAAGGGGTCTTATCGGAGGAGGACATCAGGGGAAGTCTAGGCGATTCGAACGCGGGGGCCTCGTATGGCGGGCCCGGGATCCCCTGAAAAGAGAAAGTTGGGGACGCCCCCTCCGTCACGAGGCTTCGCCTCGCGCCACCTCCCCCGCTTCGCAAGGGAGGAGGAGAGCTTCCTCCCCCGTAAAACGGGGGAGGTGGCCCGCAGGGCCGGAGGGGGCGCTTTCCCGCCTAGCGATAGGCCGGCGGGTAGCCGCTCTGGTCGCTGGCCGCGTAGCGGGCCTTCAGCTGCTGGTGGCGGCCGTCCTTGGGCTGCTCGACACCGCCGACCAGCACGGCCGTCGGCCAGCTGGTGGTCTCCAGCGGGTCGCCGTTCCAGACGACCACGTCGGCGACCTTGCCGACCTCGAGCGACCCGACCTTGTCGGCTTGGCCCCAGATCTTGGCCGGGACCAGGGTCACGGCGGCCAGAGCGGCCGGATAGGGCAGGCCGTTGGCGACCGCCAAGCCGGCGTTCAGGCGCTCCTGCCGCAGGTTGTTGAAGTCCCGCGAGCCGTTGATCGCCACCGAAACGCCGGCGGCGTGCAGCCTTGCGGCGTTGTCTAGGCGCGAGCCCAGGGTCTCGAAGCTGTCGGGCAAGTCAGCCTGCGGATCCAGGATCACCGGCACGCCGGCCTTGGCGATGTCGCTCGCGACCATCCAGCCTTCCTCGACGCCTTCGAGGACGATCTTGACCTTCTCCTCGGCCGCCAGCTTCAGCGCCTGGCGGATGTCGGCGGCGCGGGAGACGCGGATCAACAGCGGGGTCTTGCCCTGGACGACCGGGATCAGGGCCGCGAGGTCCAGACGCGAGAGGCCAAAGTCGCGGGTGGCGCCCTGCTCGAACGCCGCGCGGCGGTTGGCGAACGCCCGGGCGTCCTCCAGGGCCGAGCGGATCAAGATCAGGTTGGCGCCCCGCGAGCCGCCGGCCGACCGCGCGCCGCTTTCGCCCAGCGAGACGGTGACGGCCAGCTTGGAGGCCTCGACGATGTCCGGGCTGCCGGCCTTCAGGCGGATGAACGCCGCCTGGCCGCCGAACAGCGGCGGGTCGCCGTCGCCGTGGGCGCCGGCGGTCATTTCCTCGACCACGCCGTCGTCGGCGTGCTCGTGAGCGCCGCCGCCGGTTCCGGACAGCACGGGGGTGACCGCCGAGCTGGTGATCCCGCCGTCACGGGCCAGGCCCAGGAAGGTCGAGGCCGGGTTGATGGCGTAGCTGATGTCGAAAGCGGCGGAGAGCGCGCTGCCGGTGCCGTCATCGCGGGTCTCGCGCACGCCGCTGATCTCGGACGCGCCGAGGTTCGAGGAGGGTGCGATCAGGCCAGGGGTGACGACCCCGCCCTTGGCGTCGATAACGCGGGCCCCGGTCGGAACCTGGACGCTGGCGCCGAGGGCGGCGATCTTGCCGTCCTTGATCACCAGGGTCCCGCTCGGGATGGCGGCGCTGGAAACCGGCTCGATGCGGGCGTTGACGATGGCGACCGTTTCGGCCGCCGCAGGGAAGGCCAGGGCGCAGGCGGCGCTGGCGAGAAGCAGGGACCGGATCATCAGTTGAACGCTCCTTGGCCGGGTTGGCCGAGCTCGAAATCGGACTTGGGCTGGAAGCGCGGATCCTTGCGGTCGTAGGTCAGCGCGCCGTCGATATAGACCTGCTCGGCCTGGGCGTAGACGCTGAACGGATCGCGGCTCCAGACCACCAGGTCTGCGGCCTTGCCGGGCTCGATCGAGCCGGTCTTGTCGCCGATGCCCATGGCCTTGGCCGGGTTGGCCGTGATCCACTTGATCGCCTCGGCTCGCGGAATGTTGATCCCGAGCTTGGCGCCGGCGGCCATGCCGATCGCAGCCTCCTGGTTCAGGCGCTGGGTCATGATCGCGTCGTCGGAGTGGATCACCACGCAGGCGCCGTTCTTGGCCAGGATCGCCGCGTTGGCGTCGATACCGTCCAGGCTTTCCATCTTGAAGCCGGTCCACGAGGCCCAGGTGGCCGAGCAGATCTCTTCCTTGGCCAGCACGGGCGCGAGCTTGTAGCTCTCGATCGCATGGTGGAACATCGTGATCTTGTAGCCAAACTCCTTGGCGATATCGATCATCACGGCCATTTCGTCGGCGCGGTAGCAGTGGTTCTGCACCAGGATCTCGCCCTTCAGCACGCCGGCCAGGGTTTCCAGCTGCAGGTCGCGCTTGGGCGCGTCGGCCTTTTCGCCCTTCTGCTGCTTGGCGCGGAAATCGTCCCACTTGCGGGCGTAGTCGGCCGCATCGATCCAGGCCCGACGGAAGCCAAAGGCGTTGCCCATCGCAGTCGAGGGATTGCGACCCTTGCCGCCATAGACGCGCTTGGGGTTCTCGCCGCAGGCCATCTTCAGGCCGTAGGGCGCGCCGGGGAACTTCATGCCCTGCATCGTCAGCGACGGGACGTTCTTCAAGGTCACCGACCGGCCGCCGAACAGGTTCGCCGACCCCGGGAGGATCATCAGGGTCGTCACGCCGCCGGCGCGGGCGCGGTTGAAGCCAGGATCCTGCGGCCAAACCGAGTGCTCGGACCAGACCTGAGCGGTGTTGGGGTCCGTGGCTTCGTTGCCGTCCGAGCGCGCCGATACGCCCGGCGACGGATAGACGCCAAGGTGGCTGTGCGCGTCGATGATGCCGGGCGTAATCCACTTGCCCTTGGCGTCGATGACCGCGATGTCCGCCGGGATCGGCGTTTCCGGTCCGCCGACGGACGTGATCTTGCCTTCGGAGACAAACACCACGCCGTTCTCGATCTGCTGGCCGGTCGCCGTCAGCACCGTGGCGCCGACGAACGCGGTCGCGCGGGACGGCAGCGGCTTGTAGGTGGACGGGAAACCTGTGGAGGCCTGTCCGTCCAGGCCCTTGGGCAGCGGCTTGACCTCAGTCTTCTCCGCCGGCTTGGCGGGCGCGGACGCTTTGGCGGGACCGCCGGTCCCGGTCGTCGCGCAGGCCGAGAGGCCCAGCGCGAGCAGGCTGGTGGCCATCGCCACGGAACGCCATCTGATCATGAAAAACCCCGACTCTCGAAGAGGGCGGAAGGACAGACGAAACGAACCGCGTTATCAAGTCGAACGGCGCACATTAGGTCGCCGAACTGAAAAAACTTTGCGCGGCGCCTCGAACCGCGCTCGCTTGTCGGAGGCGAAGCGAGCGCCGCCATAGGAGCGGAAATGAGCGATACGCACATTGGGCGACGGCGCGTCGTCGCGGGCGGCCTGGCGGGCGCCGCGCTTCCGATCGCTTCGCAGACTGTGGAGAGACCCAAGGCCATGTATGGACTGATCGGCCAGATGCTGGCCGCGCCCGGCAAGCGTGACGACCTGTTGGCTATCCTCAGGGAGGGAACGGCCGAAATGCCCGGTTGCCTGAGCTATGTGCTTGCGACCGACCCTGGCAATCCGGAGGCGATCTGGATCACCGAGGTCTGGACCGACAAGGCCGCGCACGCGGCGTCGTTGACCTTGCCGGCTGTCCAAGCCGCGATCGCGAAGGCAAGGCCCATCATCGCGGGTTTCCCGCAACGCTTTGAAACCACGCCCGTCGGCGGCCACGGCTTGAAGGCCTAGCGTCAAACAAAAGAAAAGGCCGCGGATCGCTCCGCGGCCTTCCCCCATCTACCCAGATCTTACGGCTTAGAAGCGCGCGTCGATCGAGACGCCGATCACCCGCGGCTCGTTGACGAACGCGGTCAGGTTGTTGAAGTCGATCGCGCCCTTGATGTTGCTCTCGTTGGTGATGTTGCGAGCAAAGGCCGCGACCTCCCAGCCAGCTTCCTTGTTGGCGTAGCCCAGCTTCAGACCGCCTTCGAAGTCACCCTTCGAGTAGAACTCCTTCGATTCGTAGAGGAACAGGTTCGTGTAGCCCTGCACCTTCCAGTCGGTGAAGGCGAACAGTTCGCCGCTGGCCACGGGGTAGGCGTAGCGCGCGGTAAAGTCGAAGGTGTACTTCGGCGCGTTCGGGAAGGGATTGCCGTTCACCAGCGCGGCGCCCGTGGCGGTCGTCGGGTCGGTCACCGTGCAGGCGGCGCAGGCGGCCACGGCCAGGGTGCTGTCCTTGATCTCGGTGTGAGCGTAGCTGTAGCCAGCGGTGACGACGAAGTTCGGCGTGACCACGAATTCGCTGTCCAGCTCCAGGCCGTAGGCCTCGCCCTTCTTGGCGTTGATCAGGCGGTTGGAGTTGCTGCCGCCGCCGACCGCGCTGAACTGCGGATCGTCGATGGTGTAGGCGAACACCGCGCCGTTCAGGCGAACGCGACGGTCAAAGAGCTCGCTCTTCAGACCCAGCTCGTACGACATGATCGTCTCGGACTTCGCGGCGGAGGCCGGCGAGAAGAAGGCGATGTCGCGGCCCTGGATCGACGGACCGCGGAAGCCCGACGCGACCTTGGCGTAGACGCTGACGTCCTCGTTGACGTTGTAGAACGCCGACAGGTCCCAGCTCACTTGCGAGTCCGACACCGAAACGGGCGCGGCCATGTTCGGGCCCGAGAGCACCTTCATGTCCTTGTCGTCATCGGTGTAGCGAAGGCCGCCGGTCAGCGAGAGCTGATCGCTGACCTTGTACGACGCCTGACCGAAGATGGCCCAGGCGGTGTTCTTCTGCTGAAGCGTGGTGGCCGGGGCGAAGAACGGGTTGGTCTGGATGGCGTACTTCGTGTCGAAGTAGAAGCCGCCGACCTGCCAGCTCAGCGCACCGTCGGTGTTGCTGGCCAGACGGATTTCCTGGGTCCACTGATCCAGTTCCTTGATGCCGTCCTGGGTGTCCGACGGGAACGGAATGAACCCCGGACCGGTCAGGTTGCCGCCGTCGATGTCGCCCCGGCTATAGCCGTGGGTGTTCTCATAGGCGGTGATCGAGGTCAGCTTGGCGACGCCAAAGTCGTAGCCGATGTTCGCCGAGGCGCCGTAGCCCTTGTAGCTCTGCGGGTTATTGGCGCCGGCGTCGAAATAGACGGTGTCGCGGTCGTAGTTCGCGTTGAGCTTGTTGGAGCCCTTGGTCAGGACGTTGGCGCGGAAGACGGCGGCGGTGCCGTCCAGGTCGCGGCCGTGGACGTTGAACAGCGCATCGAGCTTCTCGTTCGGGGTGAACAGCAGCTGCAGACGGCCGGCGCGCTCGTTGAAGCCGCCCATGACGTTCTTCTTCTTCGTGAAGCCATTGTCGATCCAGTCGTCACGGTGCTGGAACAGGACCGAAGCCCGCGCCGCGACCTTGCCTTCCACCAGGGCGCCGCCGACACCGCCGTCGAAGGTGAAGGTGTTGAAGCTGCCGTAGGTCGCCGAGGCGCGGCCCTTCATTTCTTCCGACGGCTTGATCGTGTCGAACTTGACGATGCCGGCCGTGGTGTTGCGGCCGAACAGGGTGCCTTGCGGGCCGCGCAGCACTTCCACGCGGTCCAGGTCATACAGCGGCGAGCTCTTCAGCACGACGTTTTCGAGGACGACTTCGTCCTGGATGATCGACACCGGCTGCGAGGCGGCCAGATCGAAGTCTGCATTGCCGAGGCCACGGATGTAGAAGCGCGGCGCGACGCGGCCGTTCGAGGATTCCGCGTACAGGCCGGGCGCCTTGGCCGACAGGGCCAGGATGTCGTCGCCGGCGGCGAAGGTCGATTGCAGGCGCTCGCCGCTGATGGCGGCCACCGAGACCGGAACGTCTTGCAGGTTTTCGCTGCGCTTCTGGGCGGTGATGATGACTTCGCCCACCTTGGTGTCCTGGGCGAACGCCGCCGGCGCGGCGGCCATCGCCGTGACCAGCGCGGCGGCGCCGCACGAGAGCGTCAGGGCGCGACGAAGGGAGCTATTGAGGCTGTGCATGAGATGTCCTGTCGAGACGCCGCGTCGCCAAGTTGTGATCCAGGCGTTGGCGGCGATTCTGTTTGCGCTGCGATAGGCCAAGTCTCCGCCCTGGGGATATCGCGCATCACGACTTTTCAGGAACTTGGGGGCGATTGCGTCGCCAATGTTGCGAACTTGCGACAATTTTGTTCAGTGGGCGCCTCTTAAGTAATAAGTTGTTCTACCTTTCGAGCTGCGAGCGTTTGCGGCGCAACGAAAAGGGGCCGGAGATCGCTCTCCGGCCCCTTGCCGTTCGTCCTAAGCCTTAAGCGCTTAGCACTTGTAGTACATGTCGAACTCGACCGGGTGCGGGTGCAGTTGCAGGCGCATCACCTCTTCCATCTTCAGCTCGATGTAGCTGTCGATGAAGTCGTCATCCATGACGCCGCCGGCCTTCAGGAAGGCGCGGTCCTTGTCGAGGTTTTCCAGGGCTTCGCGCAGCGAGCCGCAGACTTCCGGGATCTTCTTCTGTTCGCGCGGCGGCAGGTCGTACAGGTTCTTGTCGGCCGGAGCGCCCGGATCGATCTTGTTGATGATGCCGTCCAGGCCGGCCATCAGCAGAGCGACGAAGGTCAGGTACGGGTTGCCCATCGGGTCGGGGAAGCGGGCTTCCAGGCGCTTGGCCTTCGGGCTGTCGACGTGCGGGATGCGGATCGAGGCCGAGCGGTTGCGCGAGCTGTAGGCCAGCTTCACCGGCGCTTCGTAGCCGGGCACCAGACGCTTGTACGAGTTGGTCGTGGAGTTCGAGAACGCGTTGATGGCCTTCGCGTGCTTGATGATGCCGCCGATGTACCACAGGCATTCCTGCGACAGGCCAGCATACTTGTCGCCGGCGAACAGCGGCTTGCCGTCCTGCCAGATCGACTGGTGCACGTGCATGCCCGAGCCGTTGTCGGCGAACATCGGCTTGGCCATGAAGGTGGCGGTCTTGCCGTAGGCGGCCGCGACGTTGTGGATGACATACTTATAAAGCTGCATCCGGTCGGCCATGGTGACCATGGTGTCGAACTTCAGGCCAAGCTCGTGCTGGGCGGGGGCCACCTCGTGGTGGTGCTTCTCCGGCTTCATGCCCAGCTCGCCCATGACGGCCAGCATTTCGCCGCGCAGGTCCTGGCAGCTGTCGACCGGGTTGACCGGGAAGTAGCCGCCCTTCGGCCCCGGGCGATGGCCCATGTTGCCTTCAGCATATTGCTTGTTCGAGTTAACCGGCAGTTCGGTCGAGTCGAACGAATAGCTGGTGTCGTGCGGGGCGGTCGACCAGCGCACGTCGTCGAAGATGAAGAACTCGGCTTCCGGGCCGAAGTAGACGGTGTCGCCCACGCCCGCCGTCTTCAGATAGTTCAGCGCGGCCTTGGCGATCGATCGCGGGTCGCGGTTGTAGGGGGTGCCGGTGTCGGGGTTCACGACGTCGCAGAACAGCGCCAGCGTGGTCTGCTGGTAGAACGGGTCGATGATCGCGCTCGACAGGTCGGGGCGCAGCTTCATGTCCGACTCGTTGATGGCCTTCCAGCCGGCGATCGACGAGCCGTCGAACATGGTGCCGTCGTTCAGGAAGTCGTCGTCGACCAGATCAATGTCGAAGGTCACGTGCTGCATCTTGCCGCGCACGTCCGTGAAGCGGACGTCGACGTACTTCACGTCCTTTTCCTTGATCAGGTTCAGGATGTCCTTGGCGGTGCTCATTCCGTATCCCCTTGTAGAACTCTTTAGTTGCTGACGAACCGGCCTAGACGGCGGCCGGGCCGTTTTCTCCGGTTCGGATGCGGATCACTTCCGCGATCTCCGAGACGAAAATCTTGCCGTCGCCGATGCGGCCCGTGCGGGCGGCGCGGGTGATGGCCTCCAGCGCGGGCTCGAGCTGGCTGTCCTCTACCACGACCTCCACCTTGATCTTGGGAAGGAAGTCCACGACGTACTCGGCGCCGCGATACAGCTCGGTGTGGCCTTTCTGACGGCCGTAGCCCTTGGCCTCAAGCACGGTCATGCCCTGGACGCCCATGTCTTGCAGGGCCTCCTTCACCTCATCCAGCTTGAACGGCTTGATGACGGCTTCGATCTTCTTCATCGGTTCCACTTTCGGGCCCGTCGGCGGCGAACCGCCTTCTCTGAGGCGCAACCATCACGCCGCCCCGCGAGCCGCAAGCGAGCCCTCGCGACAAATCTGACCGAACGATTGACTTACGAGCATGTGATTGGAAATTGGGCACCTAGCGCCCGTTGTTTGGGCAAATCCAAAACCGCGCCCAAATGGCCTTGCGGCGCTTCATTTGACGCCTACGATCACGCCCAACGAACGTTTGAATGGGGGCGGATATGCGCGATGACACGCCGGTTTTGATCGGGGCGGGCCAATTCACCTATCGAGGAGACGCGGCAAATTCGCCGTCGCCGCTGGAACTGCTGAAAGTTGCGGCGGAACGTGCCGTGCAAGACGCGGGGCTGGAGGGGGCGGTTTTTGCCGAACTCGACGCAATGGCGGTTGTCGCGTTCAGCATTGACGCGCCAGGCGGGTTATCGAAGCTCCCGCTACCCCGGCTGAAGAACCCGCCGGCGTCTTTAGCGCGCGCGCTGTCAGCGGCGCCGCGTTGGAGCGTTTACACGGAAACCGGCGGCAATAGCCCGCAGCAAGCGGTCAATGTCGTGTGCGAACGGATCGCCCAAGGTCAGAACGATCTCGCCCTCGTCACTGGCGCTGAGTTCCTGGGCTCACTGATGAAGCGGCTGAAGGGGGGCTCGGGCTTCGACGGATGGGGCGACGACATCGAGAGCGCGCCAGACCGCATCGGTGATCCGCGTCCGGGCGTCACCCCGCAGGAGGCCGCTCACGGTCTGGGCTATCCGGTCAACACCTATCCGCTGTTCGAGAACGCTCTGCGAGCGCGCGACGGGGTCTCATTGGAAGAGCATCAAAAGCAGCTTGGAGCCTTCTTCGCGCCTTTCACCAAGGTCGCCGCGGCCAATCCTCACGCCTGGTTCCCGATCGAGCGCACCGCCGAAGAGCTGGTGACGGTCACCGAGCGCAATCGCATGGTGGGCTATCCCTATCCGAAGTATCTCAATGCGATCATGGAGGTCGATCAGTCTGCGGCCGTCTTGATCGCCAGCGTCAGGAAGGCGCGCGAACTGGGCGTGCCCGAGGACCGGTGGGTCTTCCTCCACGGCTGCGCGGATGCTTCGGACCTTTGGTACCCGCTCGAGCGGCAGGACTATCACTCCAGTCCGGCCATGCGCCTTACTGGAGAGCGGGCTCTGGAGATGGCCGGGATCGGTGTCGAGGACCTCGATCTGATCGACCTTTACTCGTGCTTCCCGTCCGCCGTGCGGATCGGCGCCGAGGAGATCGGCCTGGCGCTCGACGATCCGCGCGGGCTCACCCTCACCGGCGGCCTGCCTTACTTCGGCGGCCCCGGAAACAACTATGCGCTCCACGCCATCGCCGAGATGGTCGCCAGGCTGAGGGCCCAGCCTGGCGCCTACGGGCTCTCGACGGCCAACGGCTGGTTCCTGACCAAGCAGTCCGTGGGCATCTATTCGACGCGTCCGATCGAAGGAGAATGGGAACGCGAGCCGCCCTCGGTCATCCAGGCCAAGATCGATGCGTTGCCGCATCCTGAGATCGTCGAAAAGCCGGAGGGCAGGGCGGTCATCGAAACCTACACCGTCGTTCATGGCCGCGAGGGCGTGCGGATGGGGATCGTCATCGGGCGCGATAGCGAGGGCCGTCGGTTCGTGGCCCAGACGCCGGATGATCCGGCTGTGCTGCGCGACCTGGAAAGCCGCGAGGGTGTCGGGCGGTCGGGGACCGTCGGGCCTCATCCAGACGGGGTCCGCAATCTATTCGTGCCGGATTGAGCGCCATGAAAATCGTGCATGTGATCCGCCATGGGCGGCCAGCCTCGACCTGGGGCGGCGCGGACGGGGATCCGGGTCTGGATGACGCCGGGCTCTCGCAGGCGAAGGCGGTTGCGGATGAGATCCTGGGGTTGCCGGAAGGCGAACGGCCCCGAGCCGTCGTATCCTCGCCGTTGCGGCGATGCCGGGAAACAGCTGCGCCTTTGGCGGATGCCCTGGGTGTGGAGATCGTTATCGATCCGCGCGTGGGCGAGATCCCGACGCCGGCGGCGCTTTCTGCGGAAGAGCGCCCTGCCTGGCTCCGCACGGCCTTTGGCGGTCGCTGGGATGAGATCAAGGGCGATCTCGACTACACGACGTGGACCAGGAGCGTTGCGGCGGCTTTGAGCGAGCACGGCGGCGCGGCGGTGTTCAGTCATTTCGTGGCCTTGAATGGCGCGGTGTCGGTCGCGACCGGGCGACCGGAGGTGATGGCGTTTCGGCCGGACCACTGCTCCCGTACGGTGTTCGAAATCGACGGCGACCGCTTGATCCTGATCGCGAAAGGGCGAGAAGCTCAAAGTCAGGTGCTTTGAGGGAGGCCGTGTGGCCCGAGAGATCCTGACCGTCGCCGAGATGACTGCGGCCGACCGGGCGGCTGTGCTGGCGGGAACGCCCACGCCGGTTCTGATGGAGCGCGCCGGCGAAGCTGTGGGGCGGGCGGTGCGCGCCCGCTATCAGCGCCGCCCCGTGGTCGTATGGTGCGGACCCGGCGATAACGGCGGGGACGGATACGTTGCGGCCCGTCACCTGCGGCGACACGGCTGGCCAGTCGTTGTCGAAGCGGCCTATCCCCCAGCCACGGACGCCTGTCGCTGGGCGGCGTCGCGCTGGCGTGGCGAGGTCAGGACGTTGTCTGCGACACTGTCCGATGACACGCTCTATATAGACGCGATCTTCGGCGCGGGCCTGTCCCGGCCTCTGGAAGGTGAGGTCGCCGGCTTGGCGCGTGACGCCGCGCGACAGCCGTTGACGATCGTCGCGGTCGATACCCCGTCGGGCGTTCACGGCGATACGGGCCGCTCCTTGGACGGTGTCGCGTTAGCGGCCGAACTCACCGTCACTTTTCATCGTCGCAAGCCCGCCCATGTCCTGATCGAGGGGCGCAAAGCCTCCGGCGATATCGTGGTCGCCGATATCGGCCTTGCCTCGATGGGCGCTGCATCGCTCTTCGAGAATGCGCCGGATCTTTGGCTGGAGCGCTATCCCTGGCCGGCGATTGACGCCCACAAGCACAGCCGCGGGCGTCTGAGCGTTGTCAGCGGTGACGCCTGGAACACAGGGGCCGCCCGCCTCGCGGCGCGGGCCGGATTGAGGATCGGCGCTGGTGCGGTGACCTTGCTTTCGCCGCCGGCCGCCCTCGCCGTGAACGCTAGCCACCTTGAAGCTGTCATGCTGGCGCCCTTCGAGACTGACGGCGACCTAGCCACCAAGGCGCAGAGGGCGGATGCGGTCATCATCGGCCCCGCCGCCGGGGTGGGAGAGGCGACGGCGCGCAATCTGCGCGCTCTAGCGCAAACCGGCGCGGCCCTGGTGGCCGACGCGGACGCTCTGACGAGCTTCCAAAACGATCCCTCCGAACTGTTCGCCTGCCTGGACCGTGATGACGTGCTGACGCCGCACCCTGGGGAATTCGAGCGGATCTTCCCGGGCCTGCTGACGCGGGCGCCGGAACGGATCAGCGCGGCCCGCGAGGCGGCGCGCCTTGCGGGCGCCGTCGTGCTGCTCAAGGGCGCCGATACGGTTGTCGCCGCGCCGGATGGGCGCGCGGCGGTCAGCCTCAACGGAACGCCCTGGCTGGCCACCGCCGGCTCGGGTGACGTCCTGGCCGGGTTTATCGGCGGTTTGCTGGCGCAAGGGATGGAAAGCTTCGAGGCGGCCTGCGCCGGCGCGTGGATCCACGCGGCGTGTGGCGCTCTTCATGGGGTCGGCCTGATCGCCGAAGATCTGCCAGGTCTGGCGCCGAAGATCCTCGCTCGACTCCATCAAGGCGCCTGAGCGGACTTGCGCGGCGCGCTTGCAACCCGTAATGCCGGGCGCACGCGGATGTGGCGAAACTGGTAGACGCACTGGATTTAGGTTCCAGCGCCGCGAGGCGTGGAGGTTCGAGTCCTCTCATCCGCACCATACCTCTCGCAAAGCCCTTTTAGGGCGTGCGAGTTTTATCGCCGCCGCTCTTGGATGCTCGCGCACGTCGTGACATAAGGGCGCTCTTTCGCCGCCCGGCACGTCGCGGGCGGCGTCGATCTTTTGGACCCCAGGGCGGAGCTCGGGCGCCCGGCGCCCCGACCCGAGAATTAAGAATGTCGATGCAGATCGTTGAAAAGTCGGGCGAAGGCCTCAGCCGCGTTTTTGGCGTCACGGTGCCCGCGAGTGAACTGGCCACGCGTCTTGAAGCGCGGATCGCCGAAGTCGCCCCGCAAATGAACGTCAAGGGTTTCCGTCCGGGCAAGGTGCCGAAGGCCCACGTTCGTCGCCTGTACGGCAAGGCCCTGATGGGCGAAGTCATCGAGCAGGCCCTGAACGAGACGACCACCAAGGTCCTCGAAGAGAACAAGCTGCGCCCGGCTGGCCAGCCCGAACTGAACCCCTCGTCGGACATGGAAAAGGTCATCGCCGGCGGCGAAGACCTGGCGTTCGACCTCGCCGTCGAAGTGATGCCAGAGTTCGAGCCGATCGACCCGACGTCGATCGAGCTGGTGAAGCCGGTCTACAAGATCGCGGACGAGGAAGTCCAAGAGGCCCTGGAAGAACTCGCCAAGCAGGCCCGCACCTATGAGCCGCGCACCGGCAAGAGCCAGAAGGCCAAGGACGGCGACCAGCTGTTGATCGACTTCGTCGGCACCATTGACGGCGTTGAGTTCGCCGGCGGCAAGGCTGAAGGCGCCGAGCTTGTCCTGGGCTCGGGTCAGTTCATCCCCGGCTTCGAAGACCAACTGGTCGGCGCCAAGCCGGGCGACGACGTGGTGGTGAAGGTGAAGTTCCCGGAAGACTACCAGGCCAAGGATCTGGCCGGTAAGGACGCCGAGTTCGCCACCAAGGTTCAGGAAGTTCGTGCGCCGGTCGACCGCAAGGCCGACGACGAGCTGGCCAAGCGCCTGGGTCTGTCGGACCTGGCCGCTCTCACCGAGCTGCTGAAGTCGAACTTGTCGAGCCGCTACGACAATTCCTCGCGCTTCAAGCTGAAGCGTGCGCTGCTGGACGTGCTGGACACCAAGCACGACTTCCCGCTGCCGCCGCGCATGGTGGACGCTGAGTTCGCTGGCATCTGGCAACAGGTCGAGGCCGACAAGGCCCGTGGCGGCCTGCCGCCGGAAGACGCCGAGAAGTCGGAAGAGCAGCTGAAGGACGAGTACAAGAAGATCGCCGAGCGCCGCGTGCGCTTGGGTCTCGTGCTCGCCGAGATCGGCCGCAAGAACGACGTGGTCGTCACCGACCAGGAGCTGACCGACGCGATCATGCGCGAAGCCCGCCAGTACGGCGCCCAGGCTCAGCAAGTGTTCGACATGTATCGTCAGCGCGCCGACCTGCAGGCCGCCCTGCGCGCCCCGATCTACGAAGACAAGGTCGTCGACCTGATCTTCGGCAAGGCCAAGATCGAGGAAAAGGAAGTCTCCAAGGACGAGCTCCTGGAAGAAGACGACCTTCCGGAAGGCTACGGCGGCTAAGGCTCGCTGAAACCGAAATTGTGAAAGGCGCGGCTCGCGAGGGCCGCGCCTTTTTCATTTGGGTCCACGCCGCGCGCTCCTTGCAACCTGTTAAGGGGAACGCGATATGCGTGAGCGACGCCGCGCGGGGGCTGATTCGTTTTCGCGCCGCCAGCACACACGAAAAGGGTGATCCCCATGATGTACGATCCGGTTTCGACGGCGATGAACCTGGTGCCGATGGTGGTCGAGCAGACCAGCCGGGGCGAGCGCGCGTTCGACATCTTCTCTCGCCTGCTGAAGGAACGGATCATCTTCCTGACCGGTCCGGTCGAGGATGGCATGGCCAGCCTGATCTGCGCTCAGCTGCTCTTCCTCGAGTCCGAGAACCCGAAGAAGGAAATCGCCATGTACATCAACTCGCCGGGCGGCGTGGTGACGGCTGGCCTCGCGATCTACGACACCATGCAGTACATCAAGAGCCCGGTCTCGACGGTGTGCATGGGCATGGCCGCCTCGATGGGCTCGCTGCTGCTGGCGGCCGGCGCCGCAGGCCAGCGCATCTCGCTGCCAAACGCCCGCATCATGGTGCACCAGCCGTCGGGCGGCTTCCGTGGCCAGGCCTCGGATATCGAGCGCCACGCCGAAGACATCATCAAGACCAAGCGCCGCCTGAACGAAATCTACGTCAAGCACTGCGGCCGCACCTATGAAGAGGTCGAGCGCACGCTGGATCGCGACCACTTCATGAGCGCTGATGAGGCCAAGGCCTGGGGCCTAGTCGATCACGTCTACGACTCGCGTGACGCCGCCGAGGCCGGCGCCGAGTAAGCCGTCCCGGCAAACGAAGAAGCCGCCGACTTTCGGGTCGGCGGCTTTTTTGTTTTGATGATCCTGGGCTCGCCAGGGTTAGGCTGGCTTGCCCCGGAACACGCGGTAGCCTTTCTCGTCGGCGATCGCGAGCATCTCCGTGTCCCCGGAGGTGTCGCCGTAGGCCGCTGTGAGCCGCACGTCCGGCCCGAAGACCTCACGCAGGCGCAAAACCTTCTCCTTGGCCCGGCAATTGTTTCCGTCGAGGCCGCCAAGGATGCGGCCGTCTTCAGAGCACCTCAGGCGCGTGCCGATCAGCATGTCCGCGCCGAGGCCGCGGGCGAACGGCGCCACGATCAGGTCGGGGGAGGCGGTTACGATCACCATCTTGGCGCCCTTGGCGCGCCAGCTGCGCCACACCGCCACGGCGTCTGGTCTCAGTAGCGAGGGCGCAAAAGCTTCGGCGAAGGCGCGGGCGTCGTTCTCGATCTGGGTGATCGTCGCACCCTTCAGGAACTGGCGCACCGCGGCGGCCTTTAGCTTGCCCCGATTGCGGTCAAACACATAGGTGAGCAGCGCCGGCGTCAGGCGCAGGACGCCCAGCGGCCAGCGGCCTCCGGCGCGCCATTTCAGGAACGCGTTGAAGCTATCCTTCACGGTCAAGGTGCCGTCGAAATCGAAGGCTACGAGCAATGGCTCATGCCCCATCTCGCCGGTCATCGGGCGCGACGCGCTCAATCCTTTGGCCATCCAAGAACGCTTAGCCATTCAACCTTCATGCGAGCGCGATCGGCGCTCCGCCACCCTGACGAATCCTGGCTTTGTAATACGGCGTTACCGGCGGCGCTGTAAGGGTCTAGGCGCTCGACGCTTGCGCTAGGACGCCAATCGCCCAATTTAGTTGTACAGCCTACGACACGATCGGGCGGGTTCATGCGTTTCAAGGGGCGAAAGGGCCTGGCGAGGCTTGTGAACCGAGCGCGGATCGGGGAATGTCAAGGATTAGACAACTCCCGGCGTGTATTCTGCTTGCTTCGGTGGCGGCGTACGCGCTCGGAAGGGGCGTCTCGGCGTAAGCCGTCGTCGCCATAGTGTGAGAAGCGATCATGACGAAAGCCGCGAGCGGCGACACCAAGAGCACCCTGTACTGTTCTTTCTGCGGAAAGAGCCAACACGAGGTGCGCAAGCTCATCGCGGGACCGACGGTGTTCATTTGTGATGAATGCGTCGAGCTCTGCATGGACATCATCCGCGAAGAGCACAAGATCGCCTTCGTGAAATCCAAGGATGGCGTTCCGACGCCTCGCGAGATCTGCGAAGTCTTGGACGATTACGTGATCGGACAAGGTCACGCCAAGAAGGTCCTCGCGGTCGCGGTTCACAACCACTACAAGCGCCTGAACCACGCGTCGAAGAACAACGACGTCGAACTGGCCAAGTCGAACATCCTGCTGGTCGGTCCGACCGGCACGGGTAAGACCCTGCTGGCCCAGACCCTGGCGCGAATCATCGACGTTCCGTTCACGATGGCCGACGCCACGACGCTGACCGAAGCCGGTTATGTCGGCGAGGACGTCGAAAACATCGTGCTTAAGCTGCTGCAAGCCGCCGACTACAACGTTGAGCGCGCCCAACGCGGCATCGTCTACATCGACGAAATCGACAAGATCAGCCGCAAGTCCGACAACCCGTCGATCACCCGCGACGTGTCGGGCGAAGGCGTGCAGCAGGCCCTGCTGAAGATCATGGAAGGCACTGTCGCGTCTGTGCCGCCGCAAGGCGGACGCAAGCACCCTCAGCAGGAGTTCCTGCAGGTCGACACGACGAACATCCTGTTCATCTGCGGCGGCGCCTTTGCTGGTCTTGAGAAGATCATCTCCGCGCGCGGCGCGGCCAAGTCGATCGGCTTCGGCGCTAAGGTCACCGATCCCGAAGAGCGCCGTACGGGCGAGATCCTGCGGAACGTCGAGCCCGACGATCTGCAGCGTTTTGGCCTGATCCCGGAATTCATCGGCCGTCTGCCGGTGGTCGCAACCCTGGAGGACCTCGACGAAGCCGCCCTGGTCAAGATCCTGACCGAGCCGAAGAACGCCTTCGTCAAGCAGTACCAGCGCTTGTTCGAGATGGAGAACATCGGTCTGACCTTCACCGACGACGCCCTTCATCAGGTCGCCAAGAAGGCCATCGCTCGCAAGACCGGCGCGCGCGGCCTGCGTTCGATCATGGAAGGCATCCTGTTGGAGACCATGTTCGAACTGCCGACCTACGAAGGTGTCGAAGAGGTGGTGGTCAACGCCGAGGTCGTCGAAGGCCGTGCGCAACCGCTGCTGATCTACGCCGAAAAGAAGGGCGGGGCGGCCTCGGCCTAACCGAATCCTTCGTGCTGAATCAGGCGCGCCTTCGTCCGAGGGCGCGCCTTTTTTCGTGGATAACACTGCGCGAGTGAGCGCGCTGAGCATCCTGTCGTCCCGTCCTGGTGAGAGGGTAGCGATGTTGATGCGCCTCTGATGCGCGTGTGCGGGGTCTATTCTTTCTGATTTGGCCGTTTGCGTGGCATGGATCACTCAACTTGACCGAGGCCGCGCGACCAGTCGCCGCTGGTGGGCGAGCGCGCTTGAACCGTGTTGTAAAACGTCCACATAAATAATGACCATTCGCCCAGTCCCGGGCGGACGGGCCGATCGACTCAGGCGCATCGTCTGGTGTTACGGCGGCCCGCGTGGCCAGGCGCCTTTCGAGGCTTCGGCCGGGAGTATTGAGAACATGTCCGAACTACGTACGCTTCCTGTTTTGCCGCTGCGGGACATCGTGGTGTTCCCGCACATGGTGGTGCCGCTTTTCGTGGGCCGCGATAAATCCGTGCGTGCGCTCGAAGAGGTGATGCGCGGCGACAAACAGATCCTGCTCGTCACCCAGAAGAACTCGGCCGACGATGATCCGGCGCCGGGCGACATCTTCGACGTGGGCGTGCTGGCCACCGTGCTGCAACTGCTGAAGCTGCCCGACGGCACGGTCAAGGTGCTGGTCGAGGGCAAGGCGCGCGCCGCCGTCGTCAGCTTCACCGATCAGGAGTCCTACTATGAGGCCCAGATCGGGGAGGTTTCCGAGGACGAAGGGGCCGGGCCCGAGGCCGAGGCGCTGTCGCGGGCGGTCGTCGAACAGTTTGAGAACTACGTCAAACTGAACAAGAAGGTCCCGCCGGAGGCCCTGGCGTCGATCCCGCAGATCGCCGAGCCGGGCAAGCTGGCCGACAGCATCGCCGCGCATCTGTCGGTGAAGATCGGCGACAAGCAGCATCTGCTGGAAATCTTCGACGTCGTGAAGCGGCTGGAGAAGGTCTTCGCCCTGATGGAGGGCGAGATCTCGGTGCTGCAGGTCGAGAAGAAGATCCGCTCGCGCGTGAAGCGCCAGATGGAGAAGACCCAGCGCGAGTATTACCTCAACGAGCAGATGAAGGCGATCCAGCGCGAGCTGGGCGATCCCGACGATGCACGCGACGAGCTGATCGATCTCGAAAAGCGGATCAAGAAGACCAAGCTTTCCAAGGAAGCCCGCGCCAAGGCCGAGAGCGAGCTGAAGAAGCTTCGCAATATGAGCCCGATGTCGGCCGAGAGCACTGTGGTCCGGAACTATCTGGACTGGCTGCTGTCGATCCCGTGGGGCAAGGCCAAGACCAAGAAGATCGACCTTTCCGAGGCCGAAGACATTCTCGACGCCGATCACTACGGCCTGGAGAAGGTCAAGGAGCGGATTCTCGAGTATCTGGCCGTGCAAGCCCGCACCAACTCGCTGAAGGGGCCGATCCTGTGCCTCGTCGGCCCTCCGGGCGTGGGCAAGACCTCGCTCGGCAAGTCGATCGCCAAGGCGACGGGCCGAGAGTTCGTGCGCATGAGCCTGGGCGGCGTGCGTGACGAGGCCGAGATCCGCGGTCACCGCCGCACCTACATCGGCTCGATGCCCGGCAAGGTCGTCCAGTCGATGAAAAAGGCCAAGACGACCAACGCCTTCGTCCTGCTGGACGAGATCGACAAGATGGGCAGCGACTATCGCGGAGATCCCGCTTCGGCGCTGCTCGAGGTGTTGGACCCGTCGCAGAACTCGACCTTCGGCGACCACTATCTGGAGGTCGATTACGACCTGTCGCAGGTGATGTTCGTCACCACGGCCAACAGCCTGAACATGCCCCAGCCCTTGCTGGACCGCATGGAGATCATCCGCATCCCCGGCTACACCGAGGATGAAAAGCTGGAGATCGCCAAGCGGCACATCCTGCCCAAGCTGGCCAAGGATCACGGCTTGAAGCCGGCCGAGTTCGTCGTGCCGGACAAGGCGATCCGCGACCTCATCCGGTACTACACCCGGGAAGCTGGCGTGCGGTCCCTGGAGCGGGAACTGGGCGCTTTGGCGCGCAAGACGGTGCGGGACCTGGCGCGCGAGAAGCTGGCTTCGATCACCATCGATGATGAGCGTCTGGCCAAGTACGCCGGGGTCAAGAAGTACCGGTATGGTGAGACTGACGAGGTCGACCAGGTCGGCATCGTCACGGGTCTGGCCTGGACCGAGTTCGGCGGCGACATCCTCACCATCGAAGCGGTGAAGATGCCGGGCAAGGGCCGGATGCAGATCACCGGCAACCTCAAGGACGTGATGAAGGAGTCGATCGCGGCCGCGAACAGCTATGTCCGCTCGCGCGCGCTGCAGTTCGGCATCAAGCCGCCGGTCTTCGAGAAGACCGACGTGCACATCCACGTTCCCGATGGCGCCACGCCTAAGGACGGGCCATCGGCCGGTATCGCCATGGCCCTGGCCATGGTCTCGGTCCTGACCGGCATTCCGATCCGCAAGGATATCGCCATGACCGGCGAGATCACCTTGCGTGGTCGCGTCACCGCGATCGGCGGCCTGAAGGAGAAGCTGCTCGCGGCGCTCCGCTCTGGTGTGAAGACGGTTCTGATCCCGCAGGAGAACGAGAAGGACCTTGCCGACGTGCCCCAAACCGTGAAGGACGGGCTGGAGATCATCCCGGTCTCGACGGTGGACGAAGTCCTCAAGCACGCCCTGATCGGTCCGTTGACTCCCGTGGAGTGGAACGAGGCCGAGGAGCCGATTGCGGCGTCTGCGAAGAAAGACGATGGCGACGCCGACGCCATGTTAACCCACTAGGTTTAACTTAACGACGATAACTTAGGCGGCGCGGGAGTTTCCCGCGCCGCTCGCGTTTGACGAGGCTTTCCCAGCCGCCATAATCGTTTTGAGCGCAACGCCGTCAGCGACAAACGCGTGGTCGCTCAGGCTGGGAGAGAAACATGACCACAAAAGCCGAGCTCGTTACGGCGATCGCCGAAAAGGCAGGTATCAACAAGGGGCAAGCCAAGGACGCTTTGGAGGCCTTCATCGACGCGGTCACCGACTCTCTGAAGTCTGGCCAGGATGTGCGTCTGGTGGGCTTTGGCACCTTCAAGGCCGTGACGCGCGCCGCCGGCACCGCCCGCAATCCGCGCACTGGCGAGACCGTCAACCGCCCGGCGTCGAAGACCGCCCGGTTCCAGGTCGGGGAAGGACTGAAGTCGTCTTTGAACGGTTAGGTGACGTTGCAGTGTTCTCAAAAGGGCGGGGCGTCAGGCGATGACGCGCCGCCTTTTCGTTTTGGGCTTTGCGCAGGCTCTGGAGACGGCTAGAAGCGCCCACCCAAGAGGGCAGTTAGCTCAGCGGTAGAGCGTCTCGTTTACACCGAGAGGGTCGGGGGTTCGATCCCCTCACTGCCCACCATTCCTTCCTTGAGATCGTCTAGCGTCAGCGCTCCGATGGCCCCGCGCCAGCAGTGGAGGTTCGTCTCTTGAGAAATGCAATCAAAGTGATATCACTTTGATCGCAACTTTGGAGGCGTGCATGTCGGACGTTCGCACAATCAACCGCACCAATGAACGCGTTCGTGGGGGTGTGGGCGGAGGCCTGCCTCTGCTGCTTGCGCCTGTGATGATCATGGCAGGAATTTGGCTGGTGAAGCAGGGCGGCGGCGGCGGCGGACCGCTGCTCGTTGTCGCGGGGGTCCTTCTGTTAGTTGCCGGGGGTCTGATCAGCGCAGGCTTCTACGCGCTGCAGCCGAACGAAGCCGTCGTCATTACGCTCTTCGGCTCATACGTCGGCACGGACCGGTCTACGGGTCTTCGCTGGGTGCTGCCTTGGTACGGTCGCAAGAAGATTAGCCTGCGTGTTCGCAACGTCACCAGCGAGACGCTGAAGGTGAACGATAAGCGGGGCAATCCTATCGAGATCGCCGCCAACATCGTCTGGCGCGTTCAGGATTCCGCCCAAGCTCTGTTTGATGTGGATGACTATGCGACCTTCGTGAACATCCAGATCGAGACGGGCCTGCGCGAGGTCGCGTCCCATTACTCTTACGATCATGCGGAGGAAGGCGAACCCACCTTGCGGGCTGATGCAGAGGAGGTGGGGGATCGTCTGCGCAATGACCTGCAAGCGCGAACCGCCGTCGCGGGCGTCGCCATCGATGAGGCGCATCTCATGCATCTCGCCTATGCGCCGGAGATTGCGGGCTCCATGCTCAAGCGGCAGCAGGCCGAGGCGGTGCTGGCCGCCCGTCGCACGATCGTGGCGGGTGCGGTCGACATGGTCGAGAACGCTTTGAGCGCGCTCAGCGAGCGTGGCGTGGTGACGCTCGATGATGAGCGCCGCGCGGCCATGGTCTCCAACCTGCTCGTCGTCTTGTGTGCGGATCGGGAGGCTCAACCCGTCGTCAACACCGGCACACTGTACGGCTGACGTGGCGGGAGATCCGAAAGAGGTCAGGGGAGGGCGGCGCGCATTTCTCATGCGCGTCAGCCCCGACGTGCTCAGCGCTGTTGAACGCCTGGCGGAAGCCGAACTCAGAAGCGTAAATGCTCAGGTCGAAGTCTTGCTGCGGGAGGCCTTGAAGCGACGGGGTGTCAACCCAAGGTCTTCCGGGAGCGCAGAGGAACCGTAGCTGTCGCAAAAGCTTTATCGTTCCGGCGCCGAATAGGTGATCACGAGTAGCGATGAGGATTCGGCGTGACTGACCTGAGACCCGACCAGAATCTTGGCCAGAGGGGTCTTGAGATCGGGGGGCGGCCGCCCGCCGAGAGTGCAGTCCGTCTAGTCGACACCACCATGCTCTACGCTCCCCGGAGCGGAGGTGTGCGTCGCTACCTTTCCTCCAAGCGGTCATGGCTTGCCGGCAATCGTCCCGAGGTCAGACATACGCTCGTTGTTCCGGGCGCCCGGGACTCTCACGACGGCCAGGGGCGGGTTTCGATCTACGCGGCGCCATTGCCGTTCGGGGCTGGCTATCGCTGGCCGGTCGTCAAGCAGGCATGGATGGAGCGCCTGATCCGTCAGCAGCCTGACATCATAGAGGCGGGCGATCCGTACACGCCTGGCCTGGCCGCGCTTAGGGCGGGCGACGCCCTAGGCGTGCCTGTGGTCGGGTTTTGCCACACCGACCTTGGAAAACTGGCTGCGCTTCACATCGGCGATTGGGCGGAAAAGCCCGTGCAGAAACGCTGGGCCGCGATCTATCGCCAATTCGATCAGGCGGTCGCGCCCAGTCGTTTCATCGCGGGGCGTTTGATCGATGCTGGCGTTCGCGATGCGATCGGCCTTCCACTTGGGGTGGACACGGCGGTTTTCCGACCGGATCGCGCCGACCGCGACGGCCTGAGGCGGCGGTTGGGGGTCGCGGAAAACGAGCGACTTTTGGTGTTCGCCGGTCGGCCCGCGAAGGAAAAGAAGCTCGATGTTCTGGTCGCCGCCATTGAGCGTCTGGGCCATCCCTACAAGCTGCTGTTTGTCGGCGCGGGGGGCGGGGCTCCCGTCAGCGACCGCGCGCTTTGCATTGACTATGTGCGCGATCCCTTGGAGTTGGCCTCCATCCTCGCCAGTTGCGACGCCTTCGTTCACGCCAACGACAACGAGCCGTTCGGGTTGATCGTCCTGGAGGCGATGGCCTGCGGCCTGCCGGTTGTGGGCGTCGCGGCGGGCGGGGTGGCTGAGTCGGTGGACGCGGCCGTGGGACAGCTGGCCTACGCCTCGGAGTCCGCCGCCTTCGCTGAAGCGATCGAGGCCCTGTTTGAGCGTGATACGCGCCTCGTCGGAGAGGCCGCGCGTCGCCGAGCGCTAGAGCGTCATGGCTGGGACGCGGTTTTTGTCGAGCTCTGCGCCATCTATGGCCGACTGACCGGCCGGGCAGCGTTTGAAGCCCCCGCCGCGCAAGCCGCGCATTAGCCGCGGATCGCGGCCAGGATCTCGTAGCTGCGTTTACGCGCGGCGTGGTCGTGGATTTGCGCCGCGGCCATCAATTCGTCAGCGCCGGTCATCTCGAGGATCTGATCGATCTTGCGTTTGACCGTCTCGGCCGAGCCAATGGCGGCGTATTGGAGCGTGTGCTCCAACCCAGCCAACTCGGCCAGCGATGCGTGCTCGCGGATATCGTCCACCGGCGGCGGCAGCAGGCCTGGACGTCCTCGGCGCAAGGCCAGGAACTGTTGTTGGGTGGACGTGGCGAGCCGCCTGGCTTCCTCGTCAGAATCTGCGGCGCAGACGCCAATACAGACCATGGCGTACGGGCGCTCCAGCGCAGCCGACGGTTTGAAGTGGCGGCGATACAGCGCCAGGGCTTCCAGCAGGGCGTCCGGGGCGAAGTGCGCGGCGAAGGCGTAGGGCAGGCCGAGCGCCGCCGCCAACTGCGCGCCCCAGGTCGAGGAGCCGAGGATCCAGATCGGTACGTCCTGTCCTTCGCCCGGCACGGCGCGGACGCTTTGCTCCGCGCTCGCCGGTTGAAACCAATGCTGAAGTTCGACCACGTCCTGGGCGAACGAATCGACCGCCCCGGCGTACCGCCGCAGAGCGCGCATCGTGGACTGATCCGTCCCTGGGGCGCGCCCCAAACCCAAATCGATGCGACCAGGGTAAAGCGCGTTCAGGGTCCCAAACTGCTCGGCCACCATCAGCGGTGCATGGTTTGGCAGCATGACGCCGCCGGAGCCGACGCGAATCGTTGTCGTTGCAGCCGCCACCTGGCCGATGACGACGGCCGTCGCCGCGCTGGCGATTCCAGGCATGTTATGATGTTCGGCCAGCCAGTAGCGATGGAAGCCGAGCGCTTCGGCGTGGCGCGCCAGATCGATGCTGTTCTTCAGGGCCTGACCAACACTGGAGCCCTGAGGAACGGGCGCGAGGTCGAGAACCGAGATTGGCGGAGAAGCGGCGCGAGTCATATCCGCTAGATGGCGCAAACGCTGCGCGACACAAGCCTTGGCCGCAGAACTTCAAGTCATTTAGGAAGATGGACGGTGGCGCGAATGACGGGGCTCGAACCCGCGACCTCCGGCGTGACAGGCCGGCGCTCTAACCAACTGAGCTACATCCGCGTCGTGCGCCAGGGCGCGACGGTTGTCCGTAACCGAATGAGGGAAGTCTAACACCTCCGAAAGGGTGGCGCGAATGACGGGGCTCGAACCCGCGACCTCCGGCGTGACAGGCCGGCGCTCTAACCAACTGAGCTACATCCGCATACCCCTTCGCCGAAGCGAAAGTGCGACCCGCCAATCGGCGAGGCGCGTCTGATATGTCGGGCGAAGACTCGTGTCAACGGCCATCTCGAAGAACCGACAAATCGCCTTTCTTTGCGAACGTTTCTCAATGTGCGCGGGGTGTTTGAAGCGCTGGCGACAGTGGGCTACAACCCGCTCGATTCAAGCCAAGGGCTGTCATGACCGCCTTCCTTCTCCAATACCTGCCGATCGTGATCTTTCTCGGGATCGCGGCGGCCATCGGTATCGTCTTCCTCCTCGCCGCCGCGGTGCTCGCGCCCAAGGCGCCGGACCCGGAAAAGCTGTCCGCCTACGAGTGCGGCTTCAACGCTTTCGACGATGCGCGCATGAAGTTCGACGTCCGGTTCTATCTGGTGTCGATCCTTTTCATCATCTTCGACCTGGAAGTGGCGTTCCTGTTCCCCTGGGCGGTCACGCTGATGAAGTTGCCGCAGGACGTGGCGCAGTTCGCCTTCTGGTCGATGATGACCTTCCTGGGCGTCCTGACCGTCGGCTTCATCTATGAATGGAAGAAGGGCGCCCTCGAATGGGAGTGATCGTTCCCGCCAATTCGTCGTCGGTTCCGGCGCTGTCCGCCGGGCGCTCGACGGTCGAGGGCTATGACCCGAAGCTGCACGACCCGTTCTTCGACGGCGTCTCGCAACAGCTGGCCGACAAGGGCTTCATCACCGCCGCCGCCGACGATCTCATCACCTGGGCCCGCACCGGCTCGCTGATGTGGATGACGTTCGGTCTGGCCTGCTGCGCCGTCGAGATGATGCAGGCCTCGATGCCGCGCTACGATCTCGAGCGTTACGGCTTCGCCCCGCGCGCCAGCCCGCGTCAGTCGGACGTCATGATCGTCGCCGGCACGCTGACCAACAAGATGGCTCCGGCTCTGCGCAAGGTCTACGACCAGATGCCAGAGCCGCGCTACGTCATCTCGATGGGCAGCTGCGCCAATGGCGGCGGCTATTACTATTACAGCTACAGCGTCGTGCGCGGCTGCGACCGCGTCGTGCCGGTCGACATCTACGTGCCGGGCTGCCCGCCGACCGCCGAGGCGCTCGTCTATGGCGTGCTGCAACTGCAAAAGAAGATTCGCCGGACGGGGACGATCGAGCGATGAGCGAAGCCCTGGAACTGCTTGGTCAGGACATCGTCGCCCGTGCTCCGGGCGTGCTGGGACATTCTGTCGCATTCGGCGAACTGACCATCGTCGCCCGTTCGGCGTCGGTGATCGACACGCTGACGTTTCTGCGCGACGACGCAGCCTGCCGTTTTCACCAGCTGATCGACCTGACCGGTGTCGACTACCCGGAGCGCGCCGCGCGCTTCGATGTGGTCTATCACCTGCTGTCGCTGGTGAAGAACCATCGGATCCGCCTCAAGGTCTCTACCGATGAGGACACCCCCGTTCCCAGCGTGACGCCGGTGTTCCCGGTGGCTGACTGGTTCGAGCGCGAGGCGTTCGACATGTACGGGATCTTCTTCGACGGTCATCCTGACCTGCGTCGAATCCTGACCGACTACGGCTTCCACGGCCACCCGCTTCGGAAAGACTTCCCGATGACGGGCTATGTGGAAGTGCGCTACGACGACGAGCTCAAGCGTGTCGTCTATGAACCTGTGAAGATTACCGAGTTCCGTGCGTTCGATTTCCTCTCGCCCTGGGAAGGCGCCAAGTACGCTCTCCCCGGTGACGAGAAGGCGCAATAGCGAGCAAGGGGATGCCGACTCATGGGTTTGCGACGGCCTTCGTTCCGTTCCGCCACAGCGTTCTTCTTGGTCGCCTTTTCGACCGCGTTTCTGATGACCATCGGGATGCGGCTGACGGGGTGGTTCACGAAGGCGCCGACGATCTCGGCGGATCAGAACAAGTCGCTGGGCGTCGCGATCATGATCTCGGTGATCACGCTGGCGATCGGGGCCAGCATCCGGCGGATGGAAGTGGCCGAGCTGCGCAGCGCGCTGCTGGGAGCCGCCTCGGTCTTGCTGGCCTTGCCTTTGTCTCAGGCCGCGATCTCTCAAAGCTGGGACGTCGCGACCACCATCATCACCTTGCTGGGCGTCGTCTTGCTGATCGCGGGACTGATCGTGTCGCTCAGCATCGAACAGCGTAACGAAGGTCCGTAGCCATGACCGGCACGAACTCGCCCGCCGCGGCGACCGACTTCTTCCGTGACGACACCACGGTTCCGGCGATCCCGGAAACGCCCGTTCGGAAGTTCAACATCAACTTCGGCCCGCAGCACCCAGCCGCGCACGGCGTTTTGCGCCTGGTGCTGGAGCTGGACGGCGAAATCGTCGAACGCGTCGACCCGCATATCGGCCTGCTGCACCGTGGCACCGAGAAGCTGATGGAGGCGCGGACCTATCTGCAGAACGTCCCGTACTTCGACCGCCTCGACTATGTGGCGCCGATGAACCAGGAACACGCGTTCTGCCTGGCGATCGAAAAGCTGCTCGGCGTCGAGGTGCCGATCCGCGGCCAGATCATCCGCGTCCTGTACTCGGAAATCGGCCGTATCCTGAATCACCTGCTCAACGTGACGACCCAGGCGATGGACGTCGGCGCGCTGACGCCGCCGCTCTGGGGCTTCGAGGAGCGCGAGAAGCTGATGGTGTTCTACGAGCGCGCCTGCGGCGCTCGTTTGCACTCCAACTACTTCCGTCCGGGCGGCGTCCACCAGGACCTGCCGCCGGAGCTGGTCGAGGACATCGACGCCTGGGCCAAGGCCTTCCCGAAGATCTGCGACGACATCGAAGGCCTGATCACCGACAACCGCATCTTCAAGCAGCGCAACGTCGACATCGGCGTGGTCAGCAAGGAAGACGCGATCAGCTGGGGTTTCTCGGGCGTGATGGTCCGCGGTTCGGGCATCGCCTGGGATCTGCGCCGTAGCCAGCCCTACGAGAACTACAACGACTTCGAGTTCGACATCCCGCTGGGCAAGAACGGCGACTGCTATGATCGCTACCTGTGCCGCATGCAGGAGATGCGCGAGTCGACCAAGATCATCCGCCAGGCCTGCGAGATGCTGCGCAAGACGCACGGCCCGGTGCTGTCGGAAGACAACAAGGTCTCGCCGCCGCGTCGCGCCGAGATGAAGCGCTCGATGGAAGCGCTGATCCACCACTTCAAGCTTTACACTGAAGGCTTCAAGACGCCGGCCGGCGAAGTCTACGCCTGCGT
Organism: Caulobacter sp. BE264; assembly: GCF_031457805.1. Lineage (NCBI taxonomy): Bacteria > Pseudomonadati > Pseudomonadota > Alphaproteobacteria > Caulobacterales > Caulobacteraceae > Caulobacter > Caulobacter sp. BE264. The sequence continues at coordinate 618,252 of NZ_JAVDXI010000001.1, forward strand.
CGAGGCGCCGAAGGGCGAGTTCGGCGTGTTCGTCGTCTCGGACGGCACCAACAAGCCGTATCGCTGCAAGATCCGCGCGCCGGGCTTCCCGCACCTGGCGGCGATGGACTGGTTGAACCGCGGCCACCAGCTGGCCGACGTCTCGGCCATTCTGGGCTCGCTGGACATCGTCTTCGGGGAGATCGACCGGTGAGCCTGGCCGATATAGCCCAGGCGCAGCTCGACGCCTACAACGCCCAGGATCTGGACGCCCACTGCGCCCACTTCACCGACGACGTGGTCGTCGCGGGGTTGAACGGTGACGTCGCGCGCACGGGCATCGAGGCCTATCGCGCCTTTTACGCCAAGACCTTCGCCGAGTTCCCCAAGAACCAGGCGAAGCTGCTGAACCGCATCGTGGTCGGGTCCAATGTGATCGACCACGAGCATGTCGACCGCGGCAACGGCGATGCGCCGTTCCAGGTCGCCGCCATCTACACCTTCAAGGGCGACAAGATCGCCCGCGTGGATTTCGCCCGATGAGCGTTCGTCGTCTCGCTAAAGAACAGCCCGCCAGCTTCGCCTTCTCGAAGGAAAGCCAAGCCAAGGCCGACTGGTGGAAGGCCAAGTATCCCGCCGAGCGCAAGCAGTCGGCGGTGATTCCGATGCTGTGGCTGGCCCAGAAGCAGGAAGGCTGGATCTCCGAGCCCGCGATCCAGGAGATCGCCAAGCAGCTCGAGATGCCGGTGATCCGCGTGCTCGAAGTGGCCACCTTCTACGTGATGTTCCAGCTGCAGCCGGTCGGCAAGGTCGCCTTCGTGCAGCTGTGCGGCACCACACCGTGCCAACTGCGTGGCGCGCTCGATCTGCGCAAGGTGCTGGAAGACAAGATCGGTCCGGCCCACCACGTCTCGAACGATGGCAAGTTCAGCTGGGAAGAGGTCGAGTGTCTCGGCGCCTGCTGCAACGCGCCGATGGCCGCGATCAATGACTACTACTACGAGGATCTGACCCCGGAGAGCCTGGCGCAGATTCTCGACGACTTCGCCGCCGGCAAGGCGCCGAAGCCGGGCAGCTATGAGGGCCGTGGCGCTTCGGAGCCGAAGGGTGCGATCCACACCCTGACCGATCCCAAGCTGTACGACGGTTCGTACGCCCAAAAGATCAAGATCCCGAACCTGCCCGAGAAGCCGAAGAAGGCCCCGAAGTCGGAGCCCGCCGCCTAACATGACCGCCGACGCCGCCCTCCAGAAGAAGCGCCTCACCGCGATGCTCGTCATCAACGCGGTGTGCTTCGTGCTGGCCGGCGTGGCTATCTACGGCGCGGTCTCGCTGCGGATTGACTGGCTGCGGCTGGTCTTCCTCGGCGCCATCGTTGCGGGTCTGGGTTCGCACATCTGGTTCATCCTGGGCTGGATGCGCGCGACCAAGGGGGAGGGCGCCTCGTCATGATCGACGACAGCGACCTCAACATCCGCAAGGCGGCCTATGTCGACACCCTCCGGGGTCTGCATCGTCGCGAGCGCAGCGTCGGCTTCGTCGCCTGCCTGATCGGCGCGATCCTGCTGGTCTGGGGTCGTGTCGTCGAAGGCGCGCCGTTGTGGGCGGTCGTGGCCGGTCTCGCCATTATTGGCGTGGGTTGGTCGCTTTTCGCCTATGTCATCATTCGTCGGACGCGCTATGTGCGCGCCCATCCATTCGATCCGCAAAGCTGAGTCATGGTCGGTATCCTCGAAGACAAGGACCGCATCTTCACGAACCTCTACGGTCTCCACGACTGGGGCCTTGAGGGCGCGAAGAAGCGCGGCTGCTGGAATGGCACCAAGGACATCCTGGACGCCGGGCGCGACTGGATCATCGAGAACATGAAGAACTCCGGCCTGCGCGGTCGGGGCGGCGCCGGTTTCTCGACGGGCCTGAAGTGGTCGTTCATGCCCAAGGAAGTGAAGGAAGGTCGTCCTCACTACCTGGTGGTCAACGCCGACGAATCCGAGCCGGGCACCTGCAAGGACCGGGAGATCATGCGGCATGACCCGCACCTCCTGATCGAGGGCTGCCTGATCGCCTCGCGCGCGATGCTGGCCCACGCCTGCTACATCTACATCCGCGGCGAGTACGTCTTCGAGCGCGAGCGCCTGGAAGCGGCGATCAAGCAGGCCTATGAGGCCAAGCTGATCGGCAAGAACAATGTCCATGGCTGGGACTTCGACCTCTACGTCCACCACGGCGCTGGCGCCTATATCTGCGGCGAAGAGACGGCCCTGCTGGAAAGCCTCGAAGGCAAGAAGGGCCAGCCGCGCCTGAAGCCGCCGTTCCCGGCCGGCGCAGGCCTCTACGGCATGCCGACCACTGTGAACAACGTCGAGTCGATCGCTGTCGCGGGCACGATCCTGCGTCGCGGCGCCGCTTGGTTCGCGGGCTTTGGTCGTCCGAACAACGCCGGCACCAAGCTGTTCTGCGTCTCGGGGCACGTGAACCTGCCCTGCAACGTCGAAGAAGCGATGAGCATCCCGTTCCGCCAACTGGTCGAGGACCACTGCGGCGGCATTCGCGGCGGCTGGGGTAACCTGAAGGCCGTCATCCCGGGCGGCTCTTCGGTGCCGATGATCCCCGCTGAGCAGTGCGAAGACCTGCCGATGGACTTCGACGCCTTGCGAAATCTGAAGTCGGGCCTGGGCACCGCCGCTGTCATCGTGATGGACAAGGACACTGACCTTGTCCGCGCCATCGCTCGTCTGTCGTACTTCTACAAGCACGAGAGCTGTGGCCAGTGCACGCCTTGCCGTGAAGGCACCGGCTGGATGTGGCGCGTCATGGAACGCATGGTCACCGGCGAGGCCGATCCGAAAGAGATCGACACCCTGCTGGACGTCACGACCCAGGTCGAAGGTCACACCATCTGCGCCCTGGGCGATGCGGCCGCCTGGCCGATCCAGGGCCTGTTCCGTCACTTCCGCCATGAGGTGGAGGAGCGGATCGCTTCCTATCGTAGCGGTCGCCTGCACGTGCAGGGCGCCAAGCTGATCGCGGCGGAGTAACAAGAATGGCAATCGCCAAGGTCAATGGCGTCGAGGTCGAGTTCGAACCCGGCATGACGGTTCTGCAGGTGGCGGAGCTGGCCGGGGAAGAGATCCCGCGCTTCTGCTATCACGAACGCCTGTCCATCGCCGGCAACTGCCGGATGTGTCTGGTTGAAGTGAAGCCCGGCCCGCCGAAGCCGCAGGCCTCGTGCGCCCTGCCGGCAGCCGAGGGTCAGGAGATCTTCACCAAGACTCCGATGGTCAAGAAGGCCCGGGAAGGGGTGATGGAGTTCCTGCTCATCAACCACCCGCTGGACTGCCCGATCTGTGACCAGGGCGGCGAGTGCGACCTGCAGGACCAGGCGGTTGGCTACGGCCGTGACGACAGCCGCTACGAAGAGAACAAGCGCGCCGTCGAAGAAAAATCGATGGGCCCTCTCATCAAGACCGTGATGACGCGCTGCATCCAGTGCACGCGCTGCGTCCGCTTCATCACCGAGGTCGCCGGCTCGCCCGAGATCGGCCTGATCTCGCGCGGCGAAGACGTTGAAATCACGACCTATCTAGGCGCGGCGGTGACCTCGGAGCTGAGCGCCAACGTCATCGACCTGTGCCCGGTCGGCGCCCTGACCTCCAAGCCCTACGCCTTCGAAGCCCGTCCGTGGGAGCTGAAGAAGACCGAAAGCGTCGACGTCATGGACGCCCTGGGCTCCTCGATCCGCGTCGACGCGCGTGGCGCGGCTGTGCTGCGCGTGCTTCCGCGCATCAATGACGAGGTCAACGAGGAATGGATCTCGGACAAGACCCGTTATGCGGTCGACGGCCTGGGCCGTCAGCGTCTTGACCGTCCGTATGTCCGCGTCGGCGGCAAGCTGAAGTCGGCGACCTGGGCCGAAGCCTTTGCAGCCATCGCCGCCAAGATCGGGGCGACGGCTCCGGAACGCATTGGCGTGATCGCCGGCGACCTGCAGGACGCCGAAAGCCTGAAGGCGACCAAGGACCTCTTCACCGCCCTGGGCGTGAAGAACCTCGACAGCCGTCAGGATGGTTCGACCCTGGGCGCGGGTCCGCGCGAGGGCTGGCTGTTCAACTCGACCATCGCCGGCATCGAAAACGCCGATGTGGTGCTGTTCGTCGGCGCCAACCCGCGTCTTGAGGCGCCGGTGCTCAACGCCCGCTTCCGCAAGCAATGGCTGGCCGGCAAGACCCGCTTCGGCGTGATCGGGGAACAGGCCGATCTGACTTTCGGCTACGACTATCTCGGCGCCGGCGCCAAGACGCTGTCGGGCCTGGCCAAGAGCAAGAACGACTTCGTCGCCGCCCTGAAGGCCGCCGAACGCCCGGCGATCATCATCGGCCAGGGCGCGCTGGCGCGCGCCGACGGCGCGGCGGTTCTGAAGGCCGCTGCGGGCCTCGCCAAGACCATGAAGGTTGTCCGCGAAGGCTGGAACGGCTGGAACGTGCTGCACACCGCCGCCGCCCGCGTGGCCGGCCTCGACATGGGCTTCGTCCCGGCCGAGGGTGGCCTTGCGACCCCCGACATGCTCAAGCCCGGCGCGCTGGACGTGCTGTTCCTGCTGGGCGCCGACGAGTGCGAAACCGCCGCGTCGGACGCCTTCAAGATCTATCTCGGCACCCATGGCGACAACGGGGCCCACAAGGCGGACGTGATCCTGCCGGGGGCGGCCTATACTGAAAAGAACGGCCTCTATGTGAACATGGAAGGGCGCGTCCAGATGGGCCGCCGCGCCGTGTTCCCGAAGGGCGAGGCCAAGGAAGACTGGTCGATCCTGCGGGCGCTGTCCGAGGTGCTGGGTCACAAGCTGCCTTACGACAGCCTGGACCAACTGCGCGCCAAGCTCTTTGCCGATCACCCGACCTTCGGTCAGATCGACTACGCGCCGGGCTCGGTGGCCACTTCGTTCGACGTCGGCGCTCTGGGCGCTGATGGTGAGGTCTCGGACGCGCCGTTCGAAAGCCCGATCAAGGCCTTCCACCTGACCAACCCCATCGCGCGCGCCAGCGTGACCATGGCCGAGTGCGCGGCCGTGGCCTCGGGCGCCGCCAAGATCGCGGCGGAGTAGGCCGATGCAAGCGTTCTTCGCCAACCCCGCCGTCTCCTGGACCCTGCTGACCACCGGCGGGATCCTGCTGGTCGTGATCTGGGTGCTGCTGAGCCTGGCGTTCCTGCTGCTGGCCGACCGCAAGATCTGGGCCGGCGTCCAGATGCGCAAAGGCCCGAACGTCGTGGGCCCGTTCGGCCTCCTGCAGTCCTTCGCCGACTTCTTCAAGTTCGTGCTGAAGGAGATCGTGATCCCCGCCGGCGCCGACAAGGTCGTCTTCATCCTGGCGCCGCTGATCAGCCTGATCCTGGCCTTCGTGGGCTGGGCCGTGGTGCCGTTCGCGCCGGGCTGGGTCGTCTCGAACCTCAACGTCGGCATTCTCTACCTGCTGGCGATGAGCTCGCTGGGCGTCTACGGCATCATCATGGGCGGCTGGGCTTCGAACTCGAAGTATCCGTTCCTGGGCGCTTTGCGCTCCGCGGCTCAGATGGTTTCCTATGAAGTCTCGATCGGCCTGATCATCATCACGGTGATTCTGCTGGCCGGCTCGATGAACCTGTCGACCATCGTCGAAAAGCAGTCGGGCTGGATCTGGAACTGGAACGTCTTTGGCGGCGCCGGGCTGAATAACCTGATCCTGCTGCCGGTCATGGTCGTGGCCATGGGCATGTTCTACATCTCGGCCCTGGCCGAGACGAACCGCCCGCCTTTCGACCTGCCAGAAGCCGAGTCGGAACTCGTGGCCGGCTATCAGGTCGAGTACAGCTCGACGCCGTACCTGCTGTTCATGGTCGCCGAGTATTCGAACATCGTCCTGATGTGCGCGATGATCAGCGTCCTGTTCTTTGGCGGCTGGAACCCCGGGTTCCCGACCGATTTCCTGAACAGCTGGCATCCGTTCGCGGCCAACTTCTTCCTGGCCTTGGTGTTCTACGCAAAGATCTGCTTCTGGTTCTTCATGTTCGCTATGGCGAAGGCCATCGTGCCTCGCTACCGCTACGACCAACTGATGCGTCTGGGCTGGAAGGTTTTCCTGCCGACGTCGCTGGTGCTGGTTGCTGCGGTCGCCGCCTGGCGTGTGTTCGGTCCGGCGGCCTGATGCGCCAGACCACGATCCTGGCCTTGACCCTAGTGGGCGCCGCCCTGGCGGCCTGCCAGGCGGTCTCGGCTCCGGATCGATCGTATTCCCTCGGTGACGGCGTCGTCAGCTATGACGATCTCCGACGCGAGGGCGACAAGTGCAAGGCTTCGGGTGGAACCATCCGGGCCAAGCAGGACGGGGGAGACCCCGCCCAGCTATCGAACTACACCTGCGTCATTCCCCGGACCGGGAAATGAGGCGGGCTGCTCTGGGGATTGCAGCTGTCGGCTTTCTGGCCGGGTGCTCGACCTGGAGCGAAAGCATTCCGCGGCCGCCGGAGCGGACGCTTGAGGACAAGGTCGAGGCGCGCCGCAAGGCTGACGACAAGACTCGAAAGTGCGTCCTCGAGCAGACGTTGCGGCGGCAGCAAAAAGAGCAGGGTAGGGACGTCCGTCCCCTCCCTAAGGAAAAGTGTTAGGAGAGCTCTGGTGTTCCAGCGCATCACTCAGGCGGTCAAGGGCGCGGCCCTTCTGGACTTCGCGGGCGCGTTCGGCCTGGCCATGAAGTATATGGTCGCGCCGAAGAAGACCGTGATCTATCCGAACGAGCGCAATCCGCAGTCGCCCCGTTTCCGCGGTGAGCACGCCCTGCGCCGCTATCCGTCGGGTGAAGAGCGTTGCATCGCCTGCAAGCTCTGCGAAGCCATCTGCCCAGCGCAAGCGATCACCATCGAGGCCGAACCGCGCGAGGACGGCAGCCGCCGGACGACCCGCTACGACATCGACATGGTCAAATGCATCTACTGCGGCCTGTGCCAGGAGGCATGCCCGGTGGACGCGATCGTCGAGGGCCCGAACACCGAGTTCGCGACCGAGACCCGCGAAGAGCTCTACTACGACAAGGAACGCCTTCTCGATAACGGCGACCGTTGGGAACGCCTGATCGCGAAGAATCTGGAGTTGGACGCGCCGTACCGCTAAAGACGGGGCCGAATCCGGGGTAGGCGGCGCGTCACACGGCGCGCCGTTGTTGGACTTAAGATTTCAGGGGAGCCCAGGGCCAATGCCCGTGCAGGCGATCGCATTTTATCTACTGGCTTTCGTGACCATAGCGGCGGGTCTCCTCGTCGTGTCGGCGCGTAACCCGGTGCACTCGGTGCTCTTCCTGATCACCGCCTTCTTCTCGGCCGCTGGTCTCTTCGTCCTGCTTGGCGCGGAGTTCCTGGCGATGCTGCTGGTCGTCGTTTATGTCGGCGCGGTCGCGGTGCTCTTCCTCTTCGTCGTCATGATGCTGGATGTGGACTTCGCCGAGCTTCGCCAAGGCTTCGTGCAGTACCTGCCCTTCGGCGGCGTGATCGCCTTGGTCATCGCCACGGAGATGGTGATGGTCGTCGCGGCTGTGGCTACGAACGGAGCCGCCGCGAAGAACGCTCTGCCGAACGCTTCGCCGGGCGGAGTTCCCAACACCGAAGCGATCGGTCGGGTGCTCTACACCGACTATGTCTTCTTCTTCCAACTGGCGGGCCTGGTGCTGCTGGTCGCCATGATCGGCGCCATCGTCCTGACCTTGCGCCACAAGCCGGGCGTCAAGCGCCAGGACATCGGCAAGCAGGTCGCCCGCACGCCCAAGACCGGCATGGAGCTGGTTCAGATCAAGCCGGGTGAGGGGATCTCCGAATGATCGGCCTGCCGCACTATCTCGTCGTCGCCGCGATCCTGTTCACGATCGGCGTCTTCGGCATCTTCGTGAACCGCAAGAACGTCATCGTCATCCTGATGTCGATCGAACTGATCCTTCTGGCGGTGAACATCAACCTCGTGGCGTTCTCGGCCTATCTGCACGACGTGGCGGGCCAGATCTTCGCGATGTTCGTCCTGACCGTCGCCGCCGCCGAGGCGGCCGTGGGTCTGGCGATCCTCGTCACCTTCTTCCGCAACCGCGGCGATATCGCGGTTGACGACGCCAGCATGATGAAGGGCTAAGCGACGTCATGCAGACGCTTGTCACCATTCTCGTTTTCGCGCCGATCATCGCCGCGGCGATCGCCGGCCTGTTCGGCCGTCGCATCGGCAATGTCGCATCGCAGTCGGTCACGACCGGCGCGCTGATCCTGTCGTGCGCGCTGTCCTGGTACACGTTCAGCCAGTGGACCTGGGGGCACATGGAGGCCTTTACGGTCAACCTGTTGCCATTCATCCACATCGGCGACTTCCAGGCCAACTGGGCGATCCGCATCGACGCCCTGTCGGCGACCATGCTGATCGTGGTCACGACGGTCTCGGCCCTCGTGCACATCTATTCCTGGGGCTACATGGCCGAGGACGACAGCAAGCCGCGCTTCTTCGCGTACCTGTCGCTCTTCACCTTCGCCATGCTGTCGCTGGTCACCGCCGCCGACTTCATGCAGCTGTTCTTCGGCTGGGAAGGCGTGGGTCTGGCCTCGTACCTGCTGATCGGCTTCTGGTTCAAGAAGCCCTCGGCTAGCGCCGCCGCCATCAAGGCCTTCGTCGTCAACCGCGTCGGCGACTTCGGTTTCGCGCTCGGCATCATGACCACCTACTGGGCGTTCGGCACGATCCAGTTCGCCGAGCTGTTCCCGCTGATCCAGGCCAACGCCGGCAAGACCTGGGAATTCGCCGGTCACCTGTGGCCGCTGATGGATATCGCCTGCTTCCTGCTGTTCATCGGCGCGATGGGCAAGTCGGCGCAGTTCTTCCTGCACACCTGGCTGCCCGACGCCATGGAAGGCCCGACCCCGGTGTCGGCCCTGATCCACGCGGCCACCATGGTGACCGCTGGCGTCTACATGCTGTGCCTGCTGTCGCCGATGTTCGAATACGCCCCCGTGGCTAAGAACATCGTCACGGTCATCGGCGCGGTGACGGCCCTGTTCGCCGCCACGGTCGGCCTGACCCAGAACGACATCAAGCGCGTGATCGCCTACTCGACCTGCTCGCAGCTGGGCTACATGTTCTTCGCGGCCGGCGTCGGCGCCTATCAGGCGGCGATGTTCCACCTGTTCACGCACGCCTTCTTCAAGGCGCTGCTGTTCCTGGGCGCCGGTTCGGTGATCCACGGCATGCACCACGAGCAGGACATGCGTCGTTACGGCGCCCTGGCCAAGCTGCTGCCGGTGACCTTCATCGCCATGACGATCGGTACGATCGCCATCACGGGCCTTGGCTTCCCGCCTCTGCACTTGGGCTTCGCCGGCTTCTACTCGAAGGACACCATCATTGAGGCGGCGTTCGCCGCTGGCGGCCATAACGCCTTGGCCATGTTCGCCTGGGTGATCGGCGTGCTCGTCGCGGGCCTGACCTCGTTCTACTCTTGGCGCTTGGCCTTCTTCACCTTCAACGGCACGGCGCGCTGGGGCCATGACGCCCACGGCCACGATGATCACGCGCATGCGGCGCACGGTCACGACAACCATGCCCACGGTCACGACGATCATGCCCATGACGATCACGGTCATGGTCACGACCACAAGCCGCACGAAAGCCCTTGGGTGATGCTGTTCCCGCTGGTCGTGCTGTCGATCGGCGCGGTCGCCGCCGGCTTCGTCTTCACCGGCTACTTCGTCGGCCACCACCAGGAAGAGTTCTGGCGCGGCGCCATCTACACCGCCCCGACCAACCACGTGCTGCACGAAGCGCACGAGGTGGCGACCTGGGTGAAGTGGAGCCCGCTCATCGCTTCGCTGATCGGCCTGCTGATCGCGGTCTATGTCTACCTGATCAAGGGCAATGAGCGCCTGGGCCTGAAGCTGGCCGAGCGCAAGGGTCCGCTGTACGTCTTCTTCTACAACAAGTGGTTCTTCGACGAGCTCTACGAGGCCACCTTCGTGCGCTTCGCCAAGTTCCTGGGGGACCTGTTCTGGAAGGGCGGCGACCAGAAGATCATCGACGGCCTTGGCCCCGATGGCGTGAGCGCGGTCTCGTATGAGGTCGGCAAGCGCACCGGCAAGCTGCAGACCGGCTATCTCTACCACTACGCGTTTGTCATGCTGCTCGGCGTCGCCGGCCTGCTGACCTTCGCCCTGTACGCATTCCGTTGAGGGGGACGGAGCTCATGAGCGGCCTTCTCAGCCTTACGACCTTCGCGCCCCTGGCCGGCGTCGCGGTGATCCTCGCCGCACGCGCCCTGCATGGCGCCGGAGAAAAGACCGACACCCTGGCCAAGTGGATCGCGCTCGTGACCACCCTGGTCACGTTCGGCCTGTCGATCGTTCTCACCGCCCAGTTCGACCCGAAGAACCCGGGCTTCCAATTCGTGGAAGACGTCGCCTGGTTCGCCGGCCTGCATTATCGCATGGGTGTGGACGGCATTTCAGTGCTGTTCGTCCTGCTGACCGCGTTCCTGCTGCCGATCTGTATCGTGGCCAGCTGGAAGTCGGTCGAGAAGCGCGTCGTCGAGTACCTGATCGCCTTCCTCGTGCTCGAGACCCTGGTGATCGGCGTCTTCTGCGCGCTGGATCTCGTGCTGTTCTACCTCTTCTTCGAGGGCGGCCTGGTTCCGATGTTCCTGATCATCGGCATCTGGGGCGGCAAGCGCCGGATCTACGCGGCCTACAAGTTCTTCCTCTACACGCTGCTCGGTTCGGTGCTGATGCTGGCCGCGATCCTGGCGATGATCGGGATCTCCGGCACGGCCTCGATCCCCGAGCTGATGACGTTCAAGTTCGCTCCTTGGCTGCAGACTTGGCTGTGGCTGGCCTTCTTCGCCTCGTTCGCGGTAAAGATGCCGATGTGGCCCGTCCACACCTGGCTGCCCGACGCCCACGTCGAGGCGCCGACGGCCGGTTCGGTCATCCTGGCGGGCATCCTGCTGAAGATGGGCGGCTACGGCTTCATGCGCTTCAGCCTGCCGATGTTCCCGCATGCTTCGGAGATGTTCCAGCCGCTGGTTTTCGCGATGTCGGCGATCGCCATCGTCTACACCTCGCTGGTCGCCTTCCGTCAGACCGACATCAAGAAGCTGATCGCCTATTCGTCGGTCGCCCACATGGGCTTCGTGACCATGGGCATCTTCTCGGGCAATGCGGCGGGCGAGCAGGGCGCTCTCTTCCAGATGCTGAGCCACGGGATCATCTCGGGCGCGCTCTTCCTGTGCGTCGGCGTGGTCTATGACCGCATGCACACCCGCGAAATCGCCTTTTATGGCGGCCTCACCAGCCGCATGCCGATGTACGCGGCGGTGTTCCTGCTGTTCACCATGGGCAATGTCGGCCTGCCGGGCACCTCGGGCTTCGTCGGTGAAATCCTGACCATGACCGGCGTCTACAAGGCCTCGACCTGGACGGCGATCGTCTCGGCGACTGGGGTCATCCTGTCGGCCATGTACGCCCTGACCCTCTATCGCCGCGTGATGTTCGGCGAGATCACCAATCCGCAGCTGACCACGATCACTGATCTGGACAAGCGCGAGATCCTGATCTTCGCCCCGCTGATCGTGTCGACGCTGGTGCTGGGTGTTTATCCCAATCTCGTTTTCAACCTGACCGCGACGTCTGTCGACGCGCTCGTCGGCGCCTGGCGCGCCGCCGTGGGTGGGTGAGGAGCCAATGACGTTTTCCGCCAACTTCTCGCTCGTGCTGCCTGAGGTCGTTCTCGCGATCGCGGCGCTGGTTCTACTGGTCGCCGGCGCCTTTCGAGGCAAGGTCGGGGCCATCTTCACGCTGGCGGCCGTCGCCTCCCTGATCGCCGCCGCCGCCACGGCGGTGCTGGGGCCCAAGGGCGCCGCGTTCGGCGGGGTCTACGTCGCCGACGCGGCCGCGACCTACGCCAAGGTGGCTATCTATCTTTCGAGCGCTGTGGCCGTCGTCCTCGGCGACCGATGGCTGGCTCAGCGGGGCGACCAGAAGTTTGAGTACGCGGTCCTGGTGATCCTGGCCGCGCTGGGCATGGGTGTCACCGCTTCGGCCGGTGACCTGATCAGCCTGTATGTCGGCGTCGAACTGCAATCGCTGGCGCTGTACGTTCTGGCCGCCATGCGCCGCGACGACGCCAAGTCCTCGGAAGCGGGCCTGAAGTACTTTGTGCTGGGCGCGCTGTCGTCGGGTCTGCTGCTGTACGGCAGCTCGCTGATCTACGGTTTTACCGGCTCGACGCACTTCAGCCAGATCGCCCTGGCTGCTGCGCACGGCGGCTCGCATGGCGTTGGCCTGCTGTTTGGCCTGGTCTTCGTGATCTGCGGTCTGGCCTTTAAGGTCTCCGCCGCGCCGTTCCACATGTGGACGCCGGACGTCTATGAAGGCGCGCCGACGCCGGTCGTCGGCTTCTTCGCCGCCGCCCCGAAGCTGGCCGCCATGATGATGTTCGCCCGCGTTCTGGGCGACGCCTTCCCGGCGGCCGAGACGCAGTGGCGCCAGGTGCTGGTGATTGCGGCCCTGCTGTCGGTCTTCGTGGGCGCCTTCGCCGGTCTGGCGCAGAGCAACCTGAAGCGCCTGTGGGCCTACTCCTCGATCGCGAATGTCGGTTACGCCCTGCTAGGCGTCGCCGCCGGCGGCGAGGTCGGCCTCCAGTCGATGCTGATCTTCATGACGCTTTATATGGTGGACGTGACCGGCTTCTTCGCCTGCCTGCAGGCGTTGAACCGCGACGGCAAACCGATGGAGACGATCCAGGACATGGCCGGTCTCGTGAAGCAGCGGCCCGGCGTCGCCCTGGCGATGACCGCGTTCTCGCTGTCGGCGCTGGGTCTGCCGCCGTTCTCCGGCTTCTGGGCGAAGTACTTCGTTTTCAAGGCCGCCATGGGTACGGGCGACGTCGTAATGCAGTGGGCCGCCGTACTGGGTCTGGTGGGTTCGGTGGTTGCGGCGTTCTATTACCTTCGCCTGATCAAGGCGATGTGGTTCGACGACGCTGCGGGCGGCGTGGACGCGCCGTCGCCGTCGGCCCGGGCCGTGGGTTTCGCCGCCGCGATCTTCTCGTTCCCGATCGTGCTCTTGGCCCTGGTCTGGCTCGAACCGGCCGCCAAGGCCGCCGCCGCCGCCTTTGGTCACGCGTGACGTGACGGGCGTTTCGCCCGTCACTGTCCCCCCCATTGTCGTTCTAGACGAGATCGACTCGACCAACGCAGAAGCCCGGCGCCGGGCCGATGCCGGCGAGGCGGGCACTATGTGGCTTGTCGGTCTTCGGCAAACCGCCGGCCGCGGTCGTCGGGGACGCGCCTGGGAGACCGGCGAGGGCAATCTCGCCGCAACGCTCCTATTCCGAACCGACAGGCCGCCCGCCGAAGCGGCGCAAGTATCGTTTGTCGCTGCGCTTGCGGTCGCCGATTTGCTCGCCCGCTACGTTCCAAGCCACCTCATCAGCCTGAAGTGGCCGAACGACCCGCTGCTGGCCGGATTGAAGGTCAGCGGCATTTTGGTTGAGTCTGGCGCTTCGCCGTTGGGCGGCCTTTGGCTGGCGGTGGGGGTCGGGGTGAATCTTAAACGCAAGCCGATCGACGCCGAGCGTCCAGCGACCGCGATCGCCACCTATCTGGAGACGCCGCCATCGCCGCAAGAGGCCGCCGAGGTTCTGGCAGAAGCCTTTGAACGCTGGCTCCGCACCTGGGACGTCCTAGGTTTTCCCGCCATCGCCGACGCCTGGACCGCGCGCGCCCATGGGCTGGGCGAGCCTTGCGTCGCTCGTCTTGGGCATGAGACCGTCGAAGGGATCGCTGAAGCCCTCGACGCCGATGGCGCGCTCCGTCTGCGCCTGGCCGATGGAAGTCTTCGCCGGATCACCGCCGGCGACGTGTTTTTTGGAGGCGCTTGATGCTGCTGGCCATTGAGCAAGGCAACACCAACACCATGTTCGCCATCCACGACGGCGCGTCGTGGGTGGCGCAATGGCGCTCGGCGACCGAGAGCACGCGCACCGCCGACGAATATGTCGTCTGGCTCTCGCAACTGCTGTCGATGCAGGGGTTGGGTTTCCGGGCGATCGATGCGGTGATCATCTCCAGCGTCGTGCCGCAATCGATCTTCAACCTGCGAAATCTGAGCCGGCGCTACTTCAACGTCGAACCGCTGGTGATCGGCGAGAACGCCAAGCTGGGGATCGATGTCCGGATCGAAAAGCCCTCCGAGGCCGGCGCCGACCGCCTCGTCAACGCAATTGGCGCGGCGATGATCTATCCTGGGCCGCTGGTGGTGATCGACAGCGGCACCGCCACCACGTTCGACATCGTGGCGGCCGACGGGGCTTTCGAAGGCGGCATCATCGCGCCCGGCATCAACCTGTCGATGCAGGCGCTGCACGAGGCGGCGGCGAAGCTGCCGCGCATCGCTATTCAGCGGCCTGCGGGTAACAAGATCGTGGGAACTGACACGGTGTCCGCGATGCAATCTGGCGTCTTCTGGGGGTATATCTCCCTGATTGAGGGTCTCGTCTCGCGGATCAAGGCCGAGCGCGGCGAGCCCATGACCGTCATCGCCACAGGCGGCGTCGCCTCGCTGTTCGAAGGCGCCACCGACAGCATCGACCACTTCGACTCCGATCTCACGATCCGGGGTCTCCTCGAAATCTACCGCCGAAACACCATCTCCGAGACGTGATGAAAAAGTCCAAGAACGACGAGTTCGTCTTCCTGCCTTTGGGCGGGTCGAACGAGATCGGCATGAATTTCAATCTTTACGGCTTCGGGCCGGCGCACGATCGCAAGTGGATCGTTGTCGACCTGGGTGTGACGTTTGGCGACCAAACGACACCAGGCGTCGAGATCATCCTGCCGGACCCGACCTATATCGAGCCCTATGCCGACGATATTCTTGGGATCGTGCTCACGCACGCCCACGAGGATCACCTCGGAGCCGTGCACTGGCTCTGGCCGCGCCTGAAGGCGCCCGTGTTCGCCACGCCGTTCACGGCCTTCCTGCTGCGTGAGAAGCTGCGGGACGCCGATCTGTTGGGCGAGGTGCAGATCACCGAGGTCCCGCTGGGCGGCAGCTTCAAGCTGGGGCCGTTCGAGCTCGAGCTGATCACCCTGACCCACTCGATCCCGGAGCCGAACGGCCTGGCGATCAAGACGCCCTTGGGCACCGTGCTCCATACCGGCGACTGGAAGATTGATCCCGAGCCGCAGCTGGGCGCGCCGACCGACGAGGCCGCCATCCGCCGTCTTGGCGATGAAGGCGTGCTGGCCATGGTCTGCGACAGCACCAACGTCTTCCAGGAAGGCTCGGCCGGTTCCGAAGCCGATGTCCGAGAGGCGCTTGGAGCATTGATCAAGAGCCTCAGCGGCAAGATCGCCGTTGCCTGTTTCGCGTCGAACGTGGCGCGGATGGACACGGTGATCCGCGCGGCTCAGGCTTGTGGGCGCAAGGTCAGCCTCGCTGGTCGCTCTATGCATCGCATGGCGGCTGCGGCGCGGTCCGTCGGGCTGTTGGAAGGCCTGGAGCCGTTCATCAACGACGATCAGGCCAAGCATCTGCCCGAGAACGAGGTCCTCTATCTCTGCACGGGCAGCCAGGGCGAGGCGCGCGCGGCATTGTCGCGAATCGCCGATGGCAGTCATCCGCATGTGAAGATGGGTTCGGGTGATCACGTGATCTTCAGCTCGCGGGTGATCCCGGGCAACGAGATCCCGATCCGTAACCTGCAGAACAAGCTGGCCGACCGGGGGGTGCGCCTGCACACCGAGCGCGATACGCCGGGCATTCACGTGTCGGGCCACCCGTGCCGCGATGAGCTGCGCCAGATGTATGCCTGGGTTCGTCCGCACATCGCCGTACCGACCCACGGAGAGCGCCGCCACCTGATCGAGCACGCGGCCTTGGCCAAGGACCTCCAGGTGCCTCACGCCGTCAGCCCGCGTAACGGCGACATGGTGCTATTGGCGCCGGGGCAACCCGGGATCATCGATGAGGTCCCCGCGGGCCGCCTCTATGTCGACGGCGGCGTGGTCACGCCCGAGAACGGCGAGGCGCTGCGTGAGCGTCGCCACGCGGCGTTCAACGGCGTGCTGGCGGTGTCGATCGTGCTCGATGGCCGCAACAAGATCGTCTCCGGTCCACAGATCCGCGGCATCGGCCTGACGGGAGACGATGAATACAGCCTGGAAGATGCGCTGGACGACCTCTGCGAGGAGGCCGAGACCGCCTTCAAGAAGCTGGACGGCGACGCCCGCGAGATCGACGAAACGATCGAAGGCGCGATCTCCCGCGCCGTGAAGAAGGCCGCATTCCGTATCTGGGAACGTAAGCCTGTCGTCGAGACGACGGTCCTTCGGCTCTGACCTGTTGGGCGTCTGCGGCGGGTCCGTGGACGCCCCATCTTTCCGCGTTGCAGCACTGGTGCTAGGCCAACAGCCAACAACCAGAAAAGCAGCGGGAGTTCCTCCAGATGATCGGCAAGCTCAATCACGTTGGCGTCGCCACGCCGTCCATCGACGAGTCGGTGAAGATGTATCGGGACCTGCTCGGCGCCACGTCGATCACCGACAAGTGGGCGATGCCTGAGCAGGGGGTCTGGGTCTGCTTCGTCAATCTGCCCAACAGCCAGATCGAATTGATCGAGCCCTATGGCGAGAACTCTCCTATCCACGGCTTCCTGGCCAAGAATCCCAAGGGCGGCCAGCACCACATCTGCTTCGAGGTAGAGAACATCTACGAAGCGCGTGACGCGCTCGTGGCGAAGGGCGCGACGGTGCTGGGCGAGCCCCGCATTGGAGCGCACGGCACGTTGATCATCTTCGTCCACCCTAAGGACATGGGTGGCATGCTTGTCGAACTCATGGAAACGCCAAAGGACGCGCATCACTGATGAGCCCGATCACCTGGTTCGCGATCTACATGACCATCTGGTGGACCGTGCTGTTCGCGGTCCTGCCGCTGGGATCGCGCAGCTTCTTTGAAGCCGGGATCAAGCCGCCGCCGGGCGTCGAGCCCGGCGCGCCGATGAACCCGAACCTCAAGCGCAAGTTCATCACCACCACCTGGCTGTCCGCCGTGGTGTTCGCGCTGTTCTTCCTGATTGTGCACTTCAAGCTCATCACGCTTCCGGACCTGCCGGCGGCCGTGTGACGTGTGAATGCACAAGCCTTGAGCGGGGCGCGACCGATTTGCCTCCAAACGCTCAAGGCTTGGGCGAACGATCTCATTGTTAGCGCTTCCGGCGGATGGGCGTGCCCCACCACCTGTTCGGTCAGTAGGGTGTGTTCAGGAGATCGGCCTTGCCGGTCTCGCTCTGTGGCGTCTTCCCCGACGATGACTGACAGGCCGCGCGGCGATCCGCGCGGCCTCTCTTTTTCGCGGCCGGGGCCATAGTTTAGCCCGAAGCGCGACCGCAGAAGTGGCAGTGGTTTCTGCGATAGTCGCGCTTACAAGCTTGGATGGACGAGTCTGCTGATGCGGTTGAGATCAAAGATCTGAACCGGGAAGGCTCTACCGCGTTGCCAAGCTGTCGGGCGAGGGGCTATCTCAGGCCCTTCTTGAATTCCCGGAGTTTCCAAGCTGATGCGCTTGTCGCGCTATTTCCTGCCGGTGCTGAAGGAAGCGCCGTCCGACGCCCAGATCGTTTCGCATCAGCTGATGCTCCGCGCCGGCATGATCCGCCAGGAAGCGGCGGGCATCTACGCCTGGCTGCCGCTGGGCCTGCGGGTCCTGAACAAGATCGAGCAGATCGTCCGCGAGGAAATGGATCGCGCTGGCGCCATCGAGCTCCTGATGCCGACCATCCAGCTGGCCGAGCTGTGGCGCGAAAGCGGCCGCTACGACGACTACGGCGACGAGATGCTGCGCATCACCGACCGCCACAAACGCGAACTGCTGTTTGGCCCCACCGCAGAGGAAGTCGTCACTGACATCTTCCGCGCCTCGATCAAGAGCTACAAGGACCTCCCCAAGAACCTCTACAACATCCAGTGGAAGTTTCGGGACGAGCGCCGCCCGCGCTTTGGCGTGATGCGCGGCCGTGAGTTCTTCATGAAGGACGCCTACAGCTTCGACCTCGACGCCGACGGCGCGCGCAAGTCGTACAACCGGATGTTCGTGGCCTATCTGAACCTGTTCGCGCGGATGGGCCTGAAGGCCGTACCGATGCGGGCCGACACCGGTCCGATCGGGGGCGACCTTTCCCACGAGTTCATCGTCCTGGCCGAGACCGGCGAAAGCGCCGTCTTCTGCCACAAGGACCTTGTCGAGATGCCGGCGCCGGGGCCGGACCTCGACTGGATCAACGGCGACCTGCAGCCGATCGTGAACCAGCGCACCGCGCTCTACGCCGCGACCGAGGAAATGCACGACGAGGCGGCCTTCAACGCCCTGCCGGAAGCCGACCGCCTGTCGGCGCGGGGCATCGAGGTCGGTCACATCTTCTCGTTCGGCACGAAGTACTCCGAGCCTATGAAGGCCACCGTTCAAGGCCCCGATGGCCAGCAGGTCCCGGTGCAGATGGGCAGCTACGGGGTCGGCGTCTCGCGCCTGCTGGGCGCGATCATCGAGGCCAGCCACGACGAGGGCGGCATCATCTGGCCGGAAAGCGTCGCCCCGTTCGACGTCGGCATCGTCAACATGCGCCAGGGCGACGCCGCTTGCGACGCCGCCTGCGAGACCGCCTACAACGCGCTCAAGGCCGCCGGCCGCGACGTGCTCTATGACGACACCGACGCCCGCGGCGGCGCCAAGTTCGCGACCATGGACCTGATCGGCCTGCCCTGGCAGTTGATCGTGGGCCCGAAGGGCATCGCCGAGGGCGTGGTCGAGATCAAGAACCGCAAGACCGGTGAGCGGCATACCGCCTCGCTGGAGTCCGTTCTCGACGGCCTGACTAAGAGCAAGACTGCTTGATGAAAGACGCCCGCGCCGCCGGTCCCTTCAGCCGCTGGGAGCGCTCTGTCGCTCGCCGGTACCTGTTCGCCAAGCGCAAGAACGGCGGCGTGGCGCTGATCTCGATCATTTCGTTCAGCGCGGTGATGCTGGCGGTCTTCGCGCTCATCACCGTGATGAGCGTGATGAACGGCTTCCGGGCCGAGCTACTCGGGCGCATCCTCGGCTTCAACGGGCACCTCTACGCCCAGTCGCCGCTGATCAACGGGCCGGATCGCGACACCATCATCCGTCGGATCAAGGCCGCGCCCGGAGTCATCCAGGCCGCGCCGATGGTCGAGGCCCAGGCGATGGTGATCGGTCCCACCCAGGTGACCGGCGCGATCGTGCGCGGGGTGGCGACCAGCGACCTGCGGCACATGTCGCTGATCTCGGGCAACATCAAGAAGGGCTCGCTGGAAGGCTTTGGCCAGGGCGAGTACGGCGGCGACATCGTGCTGATCGGCGATCGCATGGCGCAGACCCTGGGCGTCCAGCCTGGCGATCCGATCACCGTGATCTCGCCTTCCGGACCGGCTACCGCGTTCGGCAGTTCGACGCGTGAGAAGAATTATATTGTCGGCGGGGTCTTCAGCGTTGGCATGAGCCAGTTCGACGAGGCGTTCATCTATATGCCTCTAGAGCAGGCCCAGCTGTTCTTCGGCCGCGACACCACGGTCGACTATGTGGAGATCAAGGTCGACGACCCTGACAAGGCCAAGGCGCTCAAGCCGGCGGTCGAGGTCGCGTCCGGCCCGGGCGCTCTGGTGAACGATTGGATGGACAAAAATCACAGCTACTTCACCGCGCTGCAGGTCGAGCGCAAGGTGATGCGGCTGATCCTGTTCTGCATCGTAGCGATCGCGACCCTGAACATCATCTCCAGTCTCGTCATGCTGGTGAAGAACAAGGGCAAGGATATCGCCATCCTGCGCACCATGGGCGCCAGCCAAGGCGCGGTGCTGCGGATCTTCCTGATGGCCGGGGCCTCGATCGGCGTTGCCGGCACCCTGTGCGGTCTGGCGCTGGGCGTTCTGTTCTGCGCCTACATCACCCCGATCCAGAACTTCGTGGAATGGGCCACAGGGACGTCCGTGTTCAACGCTGACGTCTACATGCTCTCGCACATCCCGGCGAAGATCGACTGGCGCGAGGTGGGCGGCATTGTTCTCGCCTCAGCGGCCATGAGCATCCTGGCCACCTTGCCGCCCGCCCTGCGCGCCTCGCGCCTCGATCCGGTGGAGGCGCTCCGCTATGAGTGATCCTGTTCTCGCCCTGCGCGGCCTGGAACGCGTCTACAAGACCGAAGCCGGCGATCTCCCCGTCCTGCGAGGGGTCGATCTGGACGTCTATCCCGGCGAGGTCGTCGGCCTGATCGGTCCGTCTGGCTCGGGCAAGTCGTCACTGCTGCATTCAGCGGGCTTGCTGGAGCGGCCGGATGCGGGCCTTGTGGCTCTTGAGGGGCGTGACTGCTCTAAGCTCTCGGAGCGGGCGCGCACGCGTATTCGCCTTGCCACCGTCGGCTTCGTCTATCAGTTTCATCACCTTCTGCCGGAGTTCTCCGCACTGGAGAACGTCGCCATGCCGCTGACCATCGCAGGCAAGAGCCGCCGTGAGGCCGAGGCACGGGCTAAAGAGCTTCTGGAGGGGCTTGGCCTTGGGCACCGTCTGAACCACCAGCCGGCCCAGATGTCGGGCGGCGAGCAGCAGCGTGTGGCCATCGCCCGGGCTCTGGCCAATCGTCCGAAGCTCCTGCTGGCCGACGAGCCGACGGGAAACCTGGATCCGGCCACCTCCAGCGCTGTGTTCCAGTCGCTCTATCAAGTCTGCCGCGAACAAGGCGTCGCGGCCGTGATCGCGACCCACAACATGGAGCTGGCGCGGTACATGGATCGCGTGGTCGCCCTCAAGGACGGCCATCTGGAAGTCCAGCGCGGCTAGAGCAGGGCGGCTCTCATCGCCGCGAAAAATCCCGCGCGATCGATCGACTTGATGACGCGGGCGTTTGGCGGACGGCGCTTCAGCGCCGGGTCGGCGATCTCAATGTCCGGCAGGATCGAATGTGAGACGCTCAGATAGCCTCGGGTGAGCTCGCCGATGGTCTCGACATCGACGGCGCAGTGCTCGGCGTCCAGGATCAGGCTCTCGTCAAGAGCGATCGCGCAGGTCAGCGCATCGGGATGCAGGCTGCCATCCAGGCCCTCGGTCTCGCGGGCGAAGGCGAGCGATGCGCGGTTCACATCGGTGAAGAAACGCGCCTTGTCGGTGCCTAGAGCGTGAAGCGCGTCCAGTTGCTGCGTCGTCCACAGCCCGTCCTTCAAGGTCAGGGTCCAGGTGGCGATGGAGAGGTTGAAACCGGCGTTGACGATGATCTTGGCCGCCTCGGGATCGGCGTAGAAATTGTACTCCGCCGCCGGCGTCACGTTGCCGACGCCATTGTCGGTGCCACCCATGACCCACAGGTGTTTCAGCGCCTTGGCGATGCGCGGCTCGCGCTGATAGGCGACGGCGATGTTGGTCAGAGGCGCCTGGGCGATGAGGGTGATCTCGCCGGGGGCGGCCATGATCCGCCGAACCAGCTCGTCGACCGCGTGGCCGTCTGCGGGACGCTGCGCCGTCTTCGCAAAGCCGTTGTCGCTCATGCCATCGCGACCGAACACATAGGCGGCGTCCAGGGGCGCGCGCATCAGAGGGAACTGGGCCCCCGGATAGACCGGAACCTCGCCGGCCCGCCCGCAGCGCTCCAGCGTGACCAGCGCGTTCTCGGCGTGCTGCTCGAAGCCCACATTGCCGTGCGCGATGGTGATGGCCTCGAGCTGCACCCCCGGACGGGTGAGGGCGAGCATCAGGGAGAACACATCGTCTCCCGCCGTGTCGGTGTCGATAATCAGACGCATGGCGCTGATCTGGCCGACTCCGCGGGGCTTGGCCACTTGTTTCAAGGCCCGCTGGGGCCTGACCGTGGTTTGCGCGAAGAAAATGCAACAGAGCGCGATGGAACATCTTGTGAACAGAACAAAACCGGAATACGGAACAAAACAAGAAATCTGTGGAGGTTCCGATGATCCGTGTAGCGCGTGAGTCTTTGGCCCTTGTTTCCGTCGTCGGCTTCGTCTGGATGATGTGCACGGTGGCCAATCTCGTGGCCTGAGTCGCCGGTTGGCGATGATCTAGCGGAGGGCGCTCATGTCGGACGGGGAGGGGCAAGGTTTCGTCCACCTGCGGGTCCGCTCGGCCTATTCGCTGCTGGAAGGCGCCATCAAGGCAGACCAGATCGGCAAGCTGGCCGCCGAGGCCAAGATGCCGGCCGCCGGCCTTGCTGACCGCGCCAACCTGTTCGGGGCGCTTGAATACTCCTCCTACGCCAAGGATGCGGGCGTGCAGCCCATCATCGGCTGCGCCATTCCAGTGGTCGGCATCGGCGGCGGCCCCACCGAGCGCTGGGCTCGAGCGCCGACCATCATGTTGCTGGCCCAGAACGAGCGGGGCTATCTCAACCTCTCCGAACTGTCTTCGATCGCCTATCTCGACAGCGCCGAGTTGCCGGAGCCTGTCGTTCCTTGGGCGAAGGTGGCTGAGTACAGCGAGGGGCTGATCCTGCTGTCGGGCGGCACGGACGGGCCGGTCGATGCGCTATTCGCCGCCGGCAAGACCGCCGAGGCCTCGGCGGCCCTGGCCGAGATGCATCGCGTGTTCGGCGACCGCTTCTATGTCGAACTGCAGCGCCACGGACTTCCGCGCCAGGCGGCGGCGGAGCCCGGTCTCGTCAACTGGGCGTATGACCAGGACGTGCCGCTGGTGGCGACCAACGACGTCTATTTCGCCAAGCCGGGGTTCTACGACGCCCACGACGCGCTGCTGTGTATCTCCGACGGCGCGTTTGTTGGTCAGGACGAGCGTCGGCGCGTCACGCCTGAGCATTGGTTCAAGCCGGCGGACGAGATGCGCAAGCTGTTCGCCGATCTGCCTGAGGCCTGCGACAACACCCTCGATATCGCCCGGCGCTGCGCCTTCATGGTGCACAAGCGCGACCCGATCCTGCCCAGTTTCCCGACGGGCGACGGCCGCAACGAGGCCGAGGAACTCGAGCATCAGGCGCGCGAAGGCCTGAAGATGCGCCTTGAGGGACTGACCCTGTCGGCGCCCGAGGAAGAGTATTGGAAGCGGCTCGATTTTGAGCTCGGCATCATCAAGAAGATGGGCTTCCCGGGCTACTTCCTGATCGTTTCGGACTTCATCAAGTGGGGTAAGGCGCACGGCATCCCGGTCGGTCCGGGGCGGGGCTCGGGGGCGGGCTCGCTGGTGGCGTGGGTGCTGACCATCACCGACCTTGATCCGCTGCGGTTCGGCTTGCTGTTCGAGCGCTTCCTCAATCCCGAACGGGTTTCGATGCCCGACTTCGACGTCGACTTCTGTCAGGAGCGGCGCGAAGAGGTGATCTCCTATGTGCAGGAGAAGTACGGCCGCGATCGCGTGGCTCAGATCATCACCTTCGGCTCGCTGCAGGCGCGCGCCGTACTGCGCGACGTCGGGCGCGTGATGCAACTGCCGCTGGGTCTCGTCGACCGGCTCTGCAAGATGGTGCCCAACAACCCCGCCGCGCCGGTGACCCTGGCCCAGGCGATCGATCTGGAGCCGCGGCTCAAGCAGGCCAAGAAGGAAGACGCCAACGTCTCGGCGTGCCTGGATGTGGCGCTGCAGTTGGAGGGCCTCTTCCGTAACGCCTCGACCCACGCCGCCGGCGTGGTGATCGGCGATCGGCCGCTGACGCAGTTGACCCCGCTCTACAAGGATCCGCGCTCGGATCTGCCTGCCACCCAGTTCAACATGAAGTGGGTCGAGAGCGCGGGCTTGGTGAAGTTCGACTTTCTGGGCCTGAAGACGCTGACGGTGCTGGACCGCGCCGTAAAGCATCTCAAGAAGCGCGGTTTCGAGATCGATCTTGGCAAGCTGCCCTTCGACGACTCGAAGACCTACGAGTTGCTCGCCTCTGGCCAGACGGTCGGCGTGTTCCAGCTGGAAAGCCAGGGCATGCGCGACACGCTGCGCAAGATGCGCTGCGGCTCGATCGAGGAGATCACCGCGCTGATCTCGCTTTATCGTCCGGGACCGATGGACAACATCGACACCTTCGTCGACTGCAAGTTCGGTCGGAAGCCTGTCGACACCCTGCACCCCTCGCTCGAGACGGTGCTGAAGGAGACCTACGGCGTCATCGTCTATCAGGAACAGGTGATGCAGATCGCCCAGATCCTGGCGGGTTACAGCCTGGGCGAGGCCGACCTGCTCCGCCGCGCCATGGGCAAGAAGAAGAAGGAGGAGATGGATCTCCAGAAGATCCGTTTCGTCTCCGGCGCCAAGGAGAAGGGCGTCCCCGAGGAGCAGTCCGGCTCGATCTTCGAACTGGTCGCCAAGTTCGCTGGCTACGGCTTCAACAAGTCGCACGCCGCCGCCTACGCCTTCATTTCGTACCAGACCGCCTGGCTGAAGGCGAACACGCCCGTAGAGTTCTTCGCCGCGTCGATGAGCCTCGACTTGTCGAACACCGACAAGCTGGCGGTTTTCCACCAAGACGCGCGGCGGTTTGGGATCACGGTGCGCGCGCCGGATGTGAATCGGTCCGGCGCTGACTTCGAGGTCGAGAACGGCGAGGTGCTCTACGCGCTGGGCGCCATCCGCAATGTCGGCCTTGAGGCGATGAAGCATTTGGTGGCGGTGCGCGAGGAGGGCGGGCCGTTCCGCGACATCTTCGACTTTGTCGAGCGCATCGACCCCAAGCAGGTCAACAAGCGGGCGATCGAAAACTTGGCGCGGGCCGGCGCTTTCGACTCGATCCACAAGAACCGCGCCCAGATCGTCGCCTCGGCCGACGTCCTGATCGCCCATGCCCAGCGCTGCCACGCCGATCGCCAGGGCGGGCAGGGCGGCCTGTTCGGCTCCGACCCCGGCGCCGGTCGCCCGCGTCTGTCCAAGACCGAGAACTGGAACCAGGTCGATCTTCTGGATGAGGAACTGTCGGCCGTCGGTTTCTATCTGACCGGTCACCCGCTGGAAGACATGGTCGGCATGCTGCGACGCCGCCGCACCGTCATGCTCGCCGAGGCCATGGCCCAGGCCGAAGCTGGGGCGGAAGCCTTCCGGATGTGCGGTGTCGTGCGCCGTCGCCAGGAGCGGGCCTCGCAAAGCGGCGAGAAATTCGCCTTCGTCTCGCTGTCTGATCCCACCGGCGAGTACGAGGTGCTGTATCCGCCGGAATCCTTGCGTAAATGCCGGGATGTCCTTGAGCCTGGCAAGGCCGTGACGATCAAGGTTCGCGCCAAGGCGCGTGACGGCGAGGTGCGCTTCTTTGGCGACGACGCCGAACCGATCGAGAAGGCGGTGGAGAATGTCGTGGCGGGGCTGCGGGTCCACCTGTCGCCGTCCGCCGCAGAGATTGACGCCTTGAAGCGTCGCCTTGAACCCGCCCAGGCCCAGAAGGGCGGCGAGGTCACCTTCGTCGCGGCGATTGGCGGCGGCCGGGAGATCGAGCTGCGGCTGCCTGGGCGTTACACCCTGGATGCGGCTCTGCGTGGCGCGTTGAAGACCGCGCCCGGTGTGGCGCTGCTGGAGGACGTCTAGGAATATTTTCCTAGATCTCTGTTTTCGCTGATAGGCTGCGCTCAAGGGTGCGGGGAGGGAGGAAGGGTTGTCGCGACATCAGGGCGGATGCCAATGCGGTCAGGTTCGGTTCGCAGTCGAGCTCGAGCTTGATAACGCCATTCAGTGCAACTGCTCGCGGTGCGGCAAGCTGGGCTCGGTGCTGGCCTTCGCAGACTCAGCGTCCTTTGCGCTGGAGCGAGGCGAGGACTCGCTGACGGAGTTTCGGTTCAATACCCACAAGGTGGCCCACCTCTTCTGTCGCACCTGCGGTATTCAATCGTTCGGACGGGGAACCGCGCCGAACGGCCAGGACGTCATCGCCGTGAACCTGCGGTGCCTGGACGGCGTTGATGTGTTTGCGCTTAAGCCGCAGCCTGTGGACGGAAAGTCCTTCTAGCAAAAGCGCTTCGCGATCCCGCGCCGTCGCTTCTCGGCGTCGACGCCAGGGGGCCGTCAGGGCGGGCGTTGGAGCGAGGGCCACGGCGCCTTGGGATGTCCTCGGGCCTTAAAGCCCCCGGCGCCTCGATCCCGGGATCCGTGAGGCGCTGACTGTTTGTCGTGACAGGGATGGGGGCCCTACCAAGCCGCCGCCCGGGCGTTCCGCAAACCGGCGCGGAGCAGTTTTCGCTCCGCCGCCTTGCCGCCCTTGACGATCACCGGCCGCTCGGCGGCGCGCAACAGCGGCAGATCATCCAGGCTGTCGGTATAGGCGTACGCCCAGTGCGCGCCATGGCCCGCTTGCGCGAGGGCCTGGCATTTTCGCTGATGACGACAGTGTATATCCGCGACCCAGCCTCCCATGACCGGCTTAAGCGATGTTCCGAGCAGTTCAACAGGACGGTCGAGCGTGTCGAGCAGGGCCCTAGCCAGGCAGGTCGGCGCCGCCGTGACGACCACGATACGATCGCCAGCTCGGGCATGATCCTCCAGAACGCGCAGAGCTTGCGACTTCCAGCCCAGGCTGTTGGTTCCGTCTTTGAAAGACCGCGCGAAGCGTTCGCACGACGTGACAAGTTGGCGCTCGGTAAGGCCGACCGTGGAGATCCAGAGCAGCATCGACGCTCCGGTTCGGCGGGTGCTGGGCAGGGCTACCATCGGGAGCGCGAAAGGCAGAACCGCCAGCGCGGCCAAGAGGCGAAGCGGTGATTGCTTTGCCCGCTCCCACAACCAGGTGGCGGTCGAGTCGCCGTCGAGCAGCGTGCCGTCCATGTCGAACACCGCGAGCATACCCATCTCCGCTGCGCTATAAGCGTCAGCATACAGCCATGGTCCCGTGGAGGATTTGCGACATCGTCGGCGCTTTCTGTGGACGAACGCGGTCAGGTTGGCGCGGCGGATCGCCCCAAGGAAGGATGATGTTGCGGCTTACGACCCAAGAGCGGGCTTGCCTTTTCGTCCAACAGCGACTATCTGCGCGGCCATTCCACACGTGGACGTTCGGCAGCAACGGGGAGACATCCCGGTGACGCCGTTCCGGTCCCGCTCCAGAATGGTCTGGGTCGGGGGTGTCCACGGAGGTTCAACCGGAAAAAGGACAAAGGCCCGATGGCTCTTCCCGAATTCTCCATGCGTCAGCTCCTGGAAGCCGGCGCTCACTTCGGCCACCAGACTCACCGCTGGAACCCGAAGATGGACCGCTACATCTTCGGTTCGCGCTCGAACATCCACATCATTGACCTGTCGCAGTCGATCCCGCTGCTGCACCAAGCCCTGGTGAAGGTCCGTGAAGTCGCCGCCGCCGGCGGTCGCGTGCTGTTCGTCGGCACCAAGCGTCAGGCCAGTGACCCGGTCGCCACCGCCGCCAAGCGCTGCGCCCAGTACTACGTGAATCACCGCTGGCTCGGCGGCACCCTGACTAACTGGCGCACCGTCTCGGGCTCGATCGCTCGTCTGCGCGAACTGGAAGGCGTCCTGGCCGGCGAAGCTCAAGGCCGTTCCAAGAAGGAACTGCTGCAGCTGACCCGCGAGCGGGACAAGCTGGAACTGTCGCTGGGCGGCATCAAGGACATGGGCGGCATCCCCGACATCATGTTCGTGATCGACACCAACAAGGAAGCGATCGCGATCCTAGAAGCCCGCAAGCTGAATATCCCGGTCGTCGCCATCCTCGACACCAACTGCGATCCGGACGGCATCACCTACCCGATCCCGGGCAACGACGACGCCGCCCGCGCCCTGCAGTTGTACTGCGACTTGATCGCCGACGCTGTCCTGGACGGTCTGGCCGCTGGCCAAGCCGCCGCCGGCGTTGACCTGGGCGCTTCGGTTGCTCCGGTCGAGCCGGCCCTGGCCCGCGAAATGGCTCCGGAAGCTCCGGCCGCCGAAGCGGCTCCGGAATCGGCCGAAGGCTGATTTCCAACGTGTCCTCGCTCCGCGCGGGGACCGTCGCGACCCTGACATGGGACCGGGCTAAATAGCCCGGTCCCAACTCTTTATCGATTTGGCGAGCTAACAAGCTCGGTCGCCAACCGTTTGAATCTGGAGATTTTCGATGGCTGAGATCACCGCCGCCCTCGTCAAGGAACTGCGCGAAAAGTCCGGCGTCGGCATGATGGACTGCAAGAAGGCGCTGGCTGAAAACAACGGCGACATCGAAGCGTCCATCGACTGGCTGCGCGCCAAGGGCCTGTCCAAGGCCGCCAAGAAGGCTGACCGCGCCGCCGCCGAAGGCCTCGTCGCGATCGCCACCGCCGAGCAAGGCGCGGGCGAGACCGCCACGGCCGTCGAAGTGAACGCCGAAACCGACTTTGTGTCGCGCAACGACCTGTTCCAGGGCGCCGCCCGTCAGATCGCCGGCGCTGCGCTCGGCACCGACGGTTCGGTCGACGCGATTACCGCCGCCAAGCTGGCCGGCGGTGAGACCGTACAGGACCACCTGACAAACCTGATCGCCACGATCGGCGAGAACATGATGGTGCGTCGCGCCGCCAAGTGGTCGGTCGAGAACGGCGTCGTCGCCTCGTACATCCACAACGCCACCGCGCCGGACCTCGGCCGTATCGGCGTGCTGGTGGCCGTCGAGTCGACCGGCGACAAGACCGCCCTGCGCGAGCTGGGTCGCAAGATCGCGATGCACGTCGCCGCGACCTCGCCGCTGTCGCTGTCGCCGGACGATCTGGACCCGGCCGCCATCGAGCGTGAAAAGGCCGTGTTCACCGAGCAGGCGCTGGAGTCGGGCAAGCCCGCCGCCGTCGTCGAGAAGATGATCGAAGGCCGTATCCGCAAGTTCCTGGAAGAAGTCGTGCTGCTGAAGCAAGCCTTCGTCATGAACCCGGACCAGACCGTCGAGCAACTGGTCGCCGAAACCGCCAAGACCCTTGGCGCTCCCGTTGCCGTGAAGGGCTTCACGCGCTTGGCTCTCGGCGAAGGCGTCGAGAAGAAGCAAGACGACTTCGCGGCTGAAGTC
Organism: Caulobacter sp. BE264; assembly: GCF_031457805.1. Classification (NCBI taxonomy): domain Bacteria; kingdom Pseudomonadati; phylum Pseudomonadota; class Alphaproteobacteria; order Caulobacterales; family Caulobacteraceae; genus Caulobacter; species Caulobacter sp. BE264. The sequence goes on from NZ_JAVDXI010000001.1 coordinate 647,233, forward strand.
GCCTCGATGACCGGTCAGGCCTAAGGCCTGATCCCGGCGCCCGATGGCGTCGGATCGAGAAATTGGGCGCGGCGCGTTTGACGCGCGCCGCGCCCTTTTCACGCCTGCCATCCGGCGTACGCACCTTGGTTGGCAAAACCCATCCCACTTCTGTAGAACGCACGTAATGTGCGTGCCGACGACTCAGGAATAGCGGTCCCATGTCCGATACCAGCGCGCCCCAGAAATATCGCCGCATCCTGCTGAAAGTGTCCGGCGAGGTCCTGATGGGCGACACGCCCTACGGGATCGACACCAACACGGTGCAATCTGTCGCTGAAGACGTCGCCGAAATCGTCAAGTCGGGCGTCGAGCTTTGCCTGGTCATCGGCGGTGGCAACATCTTCCGCGGCATGGCCGGGGCCGCCAAGGGCATGGAACGCTCGAGCGCTGACTACATGGGCATGTTGGCCACGGTGATGAACGCGCTGGCCATGCAGGATGCGCTTGAGCGCATTGGCGTGCAAACCCGCGTGCAGTCGGCGATCCCGATGGCCACGGTCTGCGAGCCCTATATTCGTCGCCGCGCCCAACGCCACCTTGAGAAGGGACGCGTGGTCATCTTCGCCGCTGGGACGGGCAACCCGTTCTTCACGACCGACACCGCCGCCGCCCTCCGCGCCGCAGAGATGCAGTGCGACGCTCTGTTCAAGGGCACGAGCGTCGATGGCGTCTACACCGCCGATCCCAAGAAGGATCCGACCGCTCAGCGCTATGATCGCCTGAGCTATATGGATGTCCTGGCCAAGGATCTCCGCGTCATGGACGCTTCGGCTGTGGCGCTGATGCGCGACAGCAGTATTCCGATCGTGGTCTTCTCGATCAAAGGGCGCGGCAATTTGCTGACGGTCCTGCGAGGTGAGGGGACCCACACCGTGGTCGCCGAAGACCGCGCCGCCTGAAATCAAGTCTAGCGAGGAGAGCCACATGGCCGCCGCCGAAAAACCCGTCCTGTCGCGCTATCGCGACCGCATGGACAAGGCCGTTTCCGCCCTGAAGGAAGAGTTCGGCAGCCTGCGCACCGGTCGCGCCTCGGCCAGCCTGCTCGACCAGGTCATGGTTGAGGCCTATGGCTCCACGACGCCGCTGAACGCGGTGGCTTCGGTCAGTGTGCCCGAGCCGCGCCAGATCAACGTCAGCGTCTGGGATCGCGGTGTCGTGGTCTCGGTCGAGAAGGCCATCCGCGCCTCGGGCCTGGGGCTGAACCCTGTGGTCGAAGGCCAGAACCTGCGCATCCCGATCCCGCCGCTGACCGAAGAGCGCCGCCGGGACCTGCAGAAGATCGCCGGCAAATACGCCGAGCAGCAGAAGATCGCCGTACGTAACGTCCGTCGCGACGCCAATGACGACCTCAAGAAGGCCGAGAAGGACGGGGCCATCGCTGAGGACGAGCGCAAGAAGATGGAAACCGAGGTCCAGAAGATGACCGACGAGGCCATCAAGCGGATCGACGAGGCCTTGAAAACCAAGGAACATGAGATCATGCAGGTTTAATCGCCCGCCTCGCGAGTTTTGATGGGGAGCGAAGAGGGAAGGTTGAAGCGAATGCCGGCGACCACCGGTCCGCAGGATGTTTCGGGGCGCGCCGGGGGGCAGCCGTCCACGGACCGCCTGCACGTGGCCATTATCATGGATGGCAACGGCCGCTGGGCGAAGCAGCGAGGCATGCCGCGCGTGCTGGGGCATCGCGCGGGGGTCAACGCTCTCAAGCGCACCGTCGAGGGCGCTCAGAACCAGAATGTCGGCGTTCTGACGGTGTTCGGGTTCTCGACTGAGAACTGGCGGCGTCCCGCTCAGGAGGTTTCCGAGCTCATGAGCCTGCTGAAGGCCTATGTCGAATCGGACCTGGAACGTCTGGCCAAGGCCGGGGTGCGCGTTCGCATCATCGGACGACGCACGGGCCTGTCTGCTGACATCGCCGAGGTGATCGAACGCGCTGAGCGGCGCACGGCGCAAAACTCTGAGTTCGTGCTTCAGGTCGCCTTCAACTACGGCGGGCAGGCCGATATCACCGATGCGGCGCGTGCGTTCGCCGAGCAGGTGGAGCGCGGCGAGGCCAAGGCCTCCGACCTCACTGAAAAGACTTTCGAACAACTCTTGTCGACAGCCTCGGCGCCGCCGCCCGACTTGATCGTCCGCACGAGCGGCGAGCGTCGGATCTCAAACTTCTTGTTGTGGGACTGCGCCTACGCCGAGCTCGTCTTCCAGGACGTTCTCTGGCCCGACTATGGACCCGAAGCGCTTGCGGCGGCCATCGCCGAGTATCGCGGCCGTGACCGCCGTTATGGAGGGGTCGCTGCCGATGACGTCGCCGTCGCCGGCTAAGCGCTTCAACTGGAGCAATCTTAGAACGCGCGTGGTCTCGGCGACCGTGCTCGTTCCCACCGTCGTGGCCGCAGTCTGGCTTGGCGGCTATTGGTTCATGGCTCTAGCCCTGGTCTGCGTTGGGCTGCTCGCCCGCGAGTGGGGCAAGATCAGCGCGCCAAAGGCGCCGAACGCGGTCGGCGCCGTTGTCGGTGTCTTCTGCGGCATCGCGGTGATCGCGGCGTTCTTTCAGCAGTTCCTTATCGCCTGGGCGGTTGTTCTGGCGGGCTCGTTCCTGGCGGGGCTCATCGCGCGCGGTGCGGTCGAGCGGCGCGCCGACGCCGCCTATGGCGTCGTCTATATCGCGCCCGCAGTAATCGCTCTGGTCTGGGTGCGTTCGCTGGAGGACGGGCTCTGGTGGACCTTGCTGCTCTTCGTGGTGACCTGGTTCGCTGACATTTTCGCTTATGTCGCAGGCAGCATCTTCAAAGGTCCGAAGCTTTGGCCTCGGATCTCGCCGAACAAAACCTGGGCGGGGTTTGTTGGTGGCCTTGCAGCCTCCACGATCGGCGCCGTCGTTGTCGCGTCATTGGCCAAGCTCAATCTGATTTGGCCTGTCGCGGCGCTTATAGGCCTGTTGGGCGGTCTGGCGACAATGGCCGGCGATCTATGGGAGTCGATGCTCAAGCGTCGTTTTGGCGTCAAGGACAGCGGAGACCTGATCCCGGGGCACGGGGGACTGCTGGATCGCGTGGACGGGCTGATGTTCGCCGCCATCGTGATCGCCGCTGTGCGCCTGGTTGATCACATCGGATGGCCGCAGTGATCTCGCCCCGAACGGTGGCGGTGCTGGGCTCGACCGGATCGATCGGCCTTTCGACCCTGAGCCTCTTCGAAGAGTCCGGGGCGCCAGTGCAGATCCTGGCGCTGGCCGCCGGTCGAAACGTGCAGCGCTTGATCGAACAGGCGAGGCGTTGGAAGCCCACCCTGGCGGTGATCGAAGACGAGAGCCTTCTTGACCAGTTGAGGTCCGGGCTGGCTGGAACAGGCGTTAAGGCGGCCGCCGGCTCTGCGGCGGTGAGCGAAGCCGCCGCCATGGGCGCAGATTGGGTCATGTCGGCGATCGTCGGCGCGGCGGGCCTTGCGCCCACAGTCGCAGCGGCGCGCACCGGAGCCGTTGTCGCACTGGCCAACAAGGAAAGCCTTGTTTGCGCCGGGCCGGCGTTGCTCGCGATCGCCAAGGCGGCGGGCGGCGCGGTCATCCCCGTCGATTCCGAGCACTCCGCGATCTTCCAGGTGCTGCAGCCTGACTGCGCTCACCGCGTGTCACGGCTAATCCTGACGGCCTCCGGCGGGCCGTTCCGGACGTGGGATCGGGCGGCGATGGCGCGCGCCACGCCCGAACAGGCGATCGCTCATCCCAACTGGTCGATGGGCGCCAAGATTTCGGTCGATTCCGCGACCATGATGAACAAGGGCCTCGAGATGATCGAGGCGTCGTATCTGTTCTCAACGCCGGAAGACCGGGTCGACGTCGTGATTCATCCGCAGTCGGTGATCCATAGCCTAGTGGAGTACGTCGACGGCTCCACGTTGGCTCAACTGGGCCCGCCGGATATGCGCGCTCCGATCGCTTGCGCTTTCTCGTGGCCCGATCGGCTGCCATGGCCCGCGCCGCGCCTTGATCTTGCCGCCTACGGCCAACTGACTTTCGAATCGCCCGACTTGGATCGGTTCCCCTCGATTGGGATCGCGCGTGAAGCGCTACGTCTGGGCGGGGCCGCACCGGCGGCGATGAACGCCGCCAATGAAGTCGCTGTGGCTGCTTTCCTTGACCGCCGTATCGGGTTTCTCGATATTGCCGGCGCGGTGGCGGGGACCCTCGAGCGCATGAACAGCTTGGGTGATCTCTCCGTCTCTGAGGGCGACGCTGTCGAGAGCGCTATGTTGATCGATGGCAGCGCTCGCCGCATTGCGGCCGAGGTTGTCGCGCAGAAGCGTCTGCGGGCCTGACCGGGGAGAGTATTTTCGCGCGATGATCGGCTTTCTGATCATGCTTGTGTCGCTGGTGTTCGTGTTGTCCGTCGTGGTGACGGTGCACGAGCTCGGACACTATTGGGCTGCGCGCGCTTGCGGCGTGGCTATCGAGCGCTTTTCTATCGGCTTTGGCGCGCCGCTGATCTCGTGGCGCGACAAGCAGGGCGTCGAATGGTGTGTGGCGTCGATACCGCTCGGTGGCTACGTCCGCTTCGCAGGCGACGAGAACGCCGCTAGCGTGCCCGATCAGAACGACCTCGATGCGATGCGGAACGAAATCCGCCGGCGCGAAGGCGACGAGGCGGTCAATCGCTACTTCCATTTCAAACCGGTCTGGCAACGCGCCTTCATCGCCGTGGCTGGCCCCATGGCGAACTTCATCCTGGCGATCCTGGTCTTCGCCGTGATCCTGGTGTCTTTCGGGGCCCAGAAGACCTCGACAACCGTTGGAGAAGTCGTCGCCGGCACGCCGGCCGCTGTCGCGGGTTTCAAGCCAGGCGATGTGATCCTACAGGCGGATAACCGCAAGATTCGATCGTTCCAGGACATTCAGGGCTATGTGGCTTTGCGGGCCAACTTGCCGATCGACTTCGCGGTCGAGCGTGAGGGGCGCACTGTGCATCTCACCGCCACGCCGCGTCTCGTGGAGCGCCAGAATGAAATCAGCGGCCGCGTGAAGGTCGGCGAACTGGGCCTGCGAAGCGCAACCGGCGGTCGTTTTGAGCGCTCGTCGTTGCTCAGCGCCATCCCGGACGCGACGGTCGAGGTCTGGGACATGATCAAGACCATCGCCTTCTATCTCGGTCGGCTCCTGATGGGACAACTCCCTGCAGACCAGATCAGCGGGATCATCGGCATTGGCCATACGGCGGGCGCTGTCACTAACGGGGTGGTCGAGCAGGCGCCGAACGGGAAGGCCCTCGCAATTGGGCTGCTGTATTCGCAGTTCTGGTTGATCGCGAGCCTGTCGGTCAGCATCGGCTTCATGAACCTGTTGCCGATACCTGTTCTCGATGGCGGCCACCTTGTGATGTACGCCTATGAGGCCGTTGCGAAACGGCCGCTGCGGGCGGAGTTCCAAGCCGCTGGCTTCCGCGCGGGGCTTGCCTTGATCCTGGGTTTCATGCTGTTCGCGGCATGGAACGACCTCAACCGCTACGACGTGTTCAAATTCATCGGCGGGCTTTTCACGTGAACGCCCGTCCTCCGTCCATGATTGGTCAAATGAACAAACTTCGCGCCCAAAGCGCCGCGTTCGCCACGGGTATGGCGCTGCTCCTCGGCTCGACGGCCCTGGTGGCGCCGCAGCAGGCTTTCGCCCAAGCGGCCCAGACGAGCGTGGTCCAGCGCATTCTGGTGCAGGGCAACGAGCGGATCGAGCAAGGCACGGTGTTGTCCTATCTGCCGATCCAACCGGGCGATACGGTCGATTCCCAGCGGCTCGATCTGGCGCTGAAGACACTGGCCCGAACCGACCTTTTCGCGGACGTGAAGATCGACATGGTGGGTGGCGATCTTGTCGTAAAGGTCGTCGAGAACCCGATCATCAATCAGGTCGTCTTCGAGGGGAATTCGTCCCTGAAGGAAGACAAGCTGAAGGACGAGGTGCAGATTCGTCCGCGCGGCATCTTCACGCGCGCCAAGGTCCAGGCTGACGTCCAGCGTATCATTGAGCTCTATCGCCGTTCCGGCCGCATTTCGGCGACGGTGACGCCCAAGGTGGTCGAGCTGCCGCAGAAGCGCGTCGACCTCGTGTTCGAGATCAGCGAAGGCGCCAAGAGCGGCGTGCTCGGCATCAATTTCCTGGGTAACGCCGAGTTCTCCGACAACGACCTCCGGGACGTGATCGTCACCAAGGAGAGCCGCTGGTACAAGATCCTGACCAGCAACGATAACTACGACCCCGACCGGATCGAGTACGACCGCGAGCAACTGCGCAAGCACTATCGCAATCGCGGCTATTTTGATTTCCGCGTGGTTTCGTCCGTCGCCGAGCTCGCGCCGGACAAGAACGGCTTTGCGGTCACCTACACGCTCGAGGAAGGGCCCAAGTACAAGTTCGGCAAGATCACCGTCGAAACCGAGCTGAAGAAGCTGGACGGCAATCTGCTGGCCCAGATCCTGCCCGTTCGCACCGGTCAGCTCTATGAGGATGAGCGGATCGAGCAGGCCACGGACGCGCTGACGTTCGCCGCCGGCGCGGCCGGTTTCGCCTTCGTGGACGTGCGCCCGCGCTATGTTCCCAACCGCGAGACCAAGACGGTCGACGTCGTGTTCCAGGTTCGTGAAGGGCCGCGCGTCTATGTCGATCGCATCGACATCGTCGGGAACACCCGTACGCTCGACTATGTTCTTCGCCGCGAGTTGGAGGTCGCCGAGGGCGACGCGTACAATCGTGTCCTGGTCGACCGATCCAAGAACAACATGCGTCGCCTCGGCTTCTTCAAGGAAGTCGAGATCGAGGACGCGCCCGGTTCCGCGCCCGATCGCACCAGCCTCCGCGTCAAGGTCGAGGAGCAGCCCACCGGCGAACTCTCGTTCAGCGCGGGCTACAGCTCGATCGACAAACTGGTGCTCGACGTCGGCATCACCGAGCGCAACTTCCGCGGCCGCGGCCAGAATCTGCGCGCCCGGGCGTCGGTGGGTTCGTTGCGCCAGCAGATCGACTTCGGTTTCAGCGAGCCGCGCTTCCTCGGCCGCAATCTGGTCGCCGGCGTGAACCTCTACACCTTCCGCTACGATCTTTCGGAGTACGCGGCCTACGACACCAAGTCGATCGGCGGCGACGTTCGGTTCGGCTTCCCGCTGACCAACGACGCCTCGATGAGCCTGCGCTACACGGTGCGTCAGGACGAGGTGAGCGTCGCCGACAGCCTCTGCACCAGCGGCTCGGTCTCGCAGATCCTCTGCTTGCAGCGGGGCGCCTACATCACCTCGCTGATCGGCTATGGTCTGCGCATCGACAAGCGGAACGATCCGATCAACCCGACCCGCGGCTGGTTCGCCGATCTGAACCAGGACCTCGCCGGCGTCGGCGGCGACGTGAAGTACCTCAAGACCGAGGCCGATGCGGGCTGGTACTGGGGCTTCACCAAGGATCTGGTGTTCAGCGCGACCGGCTCGTTCGGTTACATCGAGGGCTGGGGCGGCGACAATGTTCGCATCAACGACCGCTTCTATCGCGGCGGCACCTCGTTCCGCGGTTTCGAGATCGCCGGTATCGGTCCGCGCGATATCTCGAGTTCCTACAATTCGATGGGCGCGAAGCTCTACGCCATCAGCACCTTCGAGCTGACCGTGCCAACCTTCCTTCCTGAGCAGTATGGCATCAAGGCCGCCCTGTTCAGCGATGTGGGTACGGCTGGTCTGTTGGATGACGTGGATCGTCAGAAGTCGCCTGGCGTCTTCGATCCGAACATCCGGGATAACCTTGGCCTGCGTGCCTCGGCGGGTATCTCGATCGACTGGAAATCCCCCATGGGCCCCATTCGCTTCGACTTCAGCCGCATTCTGTCCAAGGAAAGCTACGACCGAACCGAAACGTTCCGGTTCTCCACCTCCACAAGGTTCCAATAAACATGTCCAAGTTCCTGTCCGCGGCCGCCTCCAGCGTTGTCGCGCTCGCCATCGCGACCAGCGCCTCGGCCCAGACGGCTCCGGCCGCCCCGCCGGCCGCCCCCGCCGTGACGCATGGCCCTGCGCTGCCGGGCGTCTGTATCTTCTCAAGCCCCCGCGCCGTGGGCAGCTCGCAGGTCGGCAAGGCCGTCGATGCGCGCCTGAAGACCATCATCCAACAGGTGAACGCCGAACTGACCGGCGAGCGCACCGCGCTGGACAATGAAGCCAAGGCCCTGGACGCCAAGAAGGCGACCATCGCGCAAGACGCTCTTGAGCAGCAAGCCGCGACCCTGCAAGCCAAGGCGAACGCCTGGCAGCGCAAGGGTCAGCTTCGTCAGAAGGAAGTCGAAGCCACCGAACAGAAGGCCCTGTCGCGCGTCTATTCTGAGCTGAACACGCCGATCCAGCAGGTCTACCAGGCCCAGAAGTGCAGCATCCTGCTGGACCGCGAGTCCGTGATGCTGGCCAACCCGGCCATGGACATCACCGACGCGGTCGTGGCCGCCCTGGACGCGCGCATCAAGACGCTGACCTTCGATCGTGAGCGTCTGGACCAGCAAGTCCCGGGCGCCGCGGCGCTGCAACCGACGAACAGGTAAGCGAATCGTCCCCCGCGTGGTTACGTAGGGGGACCTTTTCGTCGTGAGGAACCATGCCGGACCCGCGTTTCTTTGATAGCCTGGGTCCGGCTTTGCTTTCCGAGTTGGCCCAGGCGAGCGCCGCCGAACTGGCGGATGTTTCCCTGGCCGACAGACGTATCGCCTATGTCGCCCCACTCGATACTGCGGACGGGCAGGCGGTCACCTTCTTCTCCGACATCAAGCGGAAAGATGCCGCTTCAGCGACCCGGGCCGGCGCGTGCTTCGTGCGGGCCGAGCACAAGGATCTCCTGCCCGCGACATGCGCCGTGTTGGTCACCGCGCGGCCACAGGCCGCCTGGGCCGCCGCCGCTAACCGCCTGCACGCGCCGCGCCGTCACCAGGCTGGGGCGGCGGCTCTTCATCCCGATGCGATGCTTGAGACCGGCGTAGAGCTATCGCCGAATGTGACGATCGGGCAGGATGTCCGGATCGGGCGAGGCACGCGGATCGGCCCTGGCGCGGTGATCGGGCCCGGCGTTCTGATCGGCCGCGATTGCCGCATCGGCGCCAACGCGGTCATTGGGTTCGCGCTGCTAGGCGACGGCGTATCGATCTCTGCTGGCGCTGTCGTTGGCGAAGCGGGCTTTGGCGCTGCGCTTGGCCCACGGGGCATGGTGGATCTTCCGCAGCTCGGACGCGTCGTCATTCAGGACAACGTGACGCTGGGGGCCAATAGCTGCGTCGATCGCGGCGCCTTTGAAGATACGATCATCGGCGAGAACACCAAGATCGACAATCTGGTCCATGTCGCGCACAACGTCCGTATCGGGCGCAATTGCGTACTGGCGGCCTACACCGGCATTTCGGGCAGCACCGTCGTCGGCGACGGCGTCGCCTTCGGCGGCAAGGCCGGGGTGGCCGATCATTTGAACATTGGCTCGGGCGCGAGCATCGGGGCCGCCGCCTCGGTGTTCAAGGACGTGCCGGACGGTGAAACTTGGACGGGATTCCCCGCGCGGCCGCTGAAGCGGTGGCTCAGGGAGACCGCGTGGCTGTCGCGCATGGCGGGCGGTCGAGGCACGAGGGGCAGACCATGAGCGACAACGCCGAGCAAGCGGTGCAGACCGATATCGACATCGCGGAGATCCTGGCGCGTATCCCGCACCGCTATCCTTTCCTGCTCGTCGACCGGGCCGAAGCCTACACGCCCCACCAGTCGATCGTCGGCATCAAGTGCGTGACGATCAACGAGCCGTTCTTCCAGGGCCACTTCCCGGGCAACCCGGTCATGCCGGGCGTGCTGATCATTGAGGCCCTCGCCCAAACCGGCGCGGTGCTGATGAGCAAGTCGCTGGAGGTCGACACCGAGGGCAAGACGATCTTCTTCATGTCGGTCGACAACGCCCGCTTCCGCAATCCCGTGCGCCCCGGCGACGTGATCCGCATGGAAGTCGAGGTGGTGCGCGCGCGGTCCTCGATCTTCAAGTTCAAGGGCGTGGCCAAGGTCGGCGACAAGGTCGCCGCCGAGGCTGAATTCGCCGCCATGGTCGTCGAGACGGGGCCCAAGGCATGACCATTCACCCCACCGCCATCATCGCACCCGAAGCCAAGCTCGCGCCGGACGTCGAGGTCGGGCCCTACAGCATCGTGGGTCGGGATGTGACGCTGGCGGCTGGTGTGCGCCTGCTCTCCCACGTGGTGGTTGAGGGCGCGACGACGATCGGCGAAGGGTGCGTCGTTCATCCGTTCGCTAACCTCGGCGGTCCCCCGCAGCACCTGGGCCACAAGGGTGAGCGCACCGAACTGATCATCGGTCCGCGCAATATCATCCGCGAACACGTGACCATGCACACCGGCACAGCCTCCGGTAGGGGCATGACCACGATCGGATCCGATGGCCTCTACATGGTCGGCTCCCACGTCGCCCACGACTGCGCGGTCGGTGACTTCGTCGTGCTGGCGAAAGGGGCGACGCTGGGGGGGCACGTCACCATCGGAGACTACGTGTTCATGGGCGGCTTGGCCGCCGCGCACCAATTCTCCCGCATTGGCCGCTACAGCTTCATCGGCGGTCTCGCCGCAGTGACCAAGGATGTCATTCCGTATGGTTCGGTGTGGGGCAATCACGCGCACCTCGAGGGCCTGAACCTCGTGGGCCTCAAGCGTCGTGGTTTCCCGCGCGAGACCATCAATGCGCTACGGGCGGCCTACCGCCTCATGTTCGCGGACGAGGGCACCTTCCAGGAGCGCCTCGACGACGTTGTCGAGATCCACGCCGGCAACGCCGAGGTGATGGAGATCGTCGATTTCATCCGCGCCGACGCCAATCGCCCGCTCTGTTTGCCGGAGCGGGAGGTCTAGGGTTTCGCGATGCGAAAGTTGGGCCTGATCGCTGGCGGCGGCTCGCTCCCCGTCGAGTTGGCGTCCCACTGCGAGGCCGCTGGACGAGCCTTCGCCGTTATGCGTTTGCGCACGTTCGCGGACGCCGCGTTGGCGCGCCACCCGGGCGCCGAGGTGGGACTTGGCGAGTTCGGCAAGATCTTCAAGTCTCTGCGAGACGAGGGGTGCCAGGTCGTCTGCTTTGCGGGCAACGTCAGCCGTCCCGATTTCTCGGCGCTGATGCCGGATGCGCGGGGACTAAAGGTTCTGCCAGGTCTGATCGTCGCTGCGCGAAAGGGCGACGATGCGCTGCTCCGCCGCGTGCTCGACGAGTTCGAGAAGGAAGGCTTCGAGATCGAGGGCGCCCATGAGGTGATGGGCGAAATGACCCTGCCGCGCGGCCGCCTAGGCAAGGTCTCGCCGGCCCAAGAGCATATGGCCGATATCGACAAGGCGCTGCATGTCGCGCGCGAGATCGGGCGACTTGATATCGGGCAGGGCGCAGTCGTCTGCGACGGCCTTGTCCTTGCTGTCGAGGCGCAGGAGGGAACGGACGCAATGCTCCGCCGCGTGGCCGACCTGCCCGAGGCGATCCGCGGCCGGGCCGAGCGCCGGCTTGGTGTTCTGGCCAAAGCGCCCAAGCCGATCCAGGAGACGCGCGTGGATCTGCCCACCATCGGCGTCGCAACGATTCACCGCGCCGCACGGGCGGGGTTGGCGGGTATCGTCGGCGAGACCGGGCGGTTGCTCGTGGTCGATCGAGAGGCCGTCATCGCGGCCGCCGACGATGTGGGTCTGTTCATCCTGGGAGTCGACCCGCAGGAGCGGCCGTGACGACTAACGGTGAGAAGCCTCTCAAGGTCATGCTTGTCGCCGCCGAGGCGTCCGGCGACGCGCTTGGTGCGGGCCTGGCCAGGGCGCTGCGCGCCCGCCTTGGGGATGCTGTGACTTTTGTCGGTATCGGCGGAGCCAAGATGGCCGAGCAGGGCGTGGAGAGCCCCTTCGATATCGCCCAACTGTCGATCCTGGGCATCTTTGAGAGCCTCAAGGCTTATCCAAGGGCGATGGCGCGGTTGAAAGACACCGTCGCGCTGGCTGCGCGGGAGAAGCCGGACGTAGCCGTTCTGATCGACAGCTGGGGGTTCAACATCCGCTTGGCGCACGCGCTGCGCAAACTGGATCCAAACCTCCCGCTCGTGAAGTATGTCGCGCCCCAAGTCTGGGCATACCGCGAAGGCCGGGCTCATGCGCTCGCCAAGGCCGTCGATCTGTTGCTGTCCATCCAGCCCATGGATAGGCCGTACTTCGACGCCGCAGGCCTTCGTAACGTCTTTGTCGGCAACTCAGCCCTCGCCAAGCGTTTCGATCACGCGGATCCCGCTCGCCTGCGTGCGTCCATCGGCGCTTCAGCCTCCGAGCCGATTCTTCTGGTCCTGCCGGGCAGCCGCCCGTCCGAGATAGAGCGCGTGATGCCGGCCTTTGAGGACGCGGTTCGACGGCTGAAAGGGCAACGGCCGGCGCTCCAGGTTGTGGTTCCGACCGCCTACACTGTCGCCGAGGCGGTGAAAGCCCGGGTCGCCGGGTGGCCGTTCCGCGCGCACGTGATCGAGGACGAGGGCCTCAAGGACGATGCTTTCCTTGCGGGAGATGTCGCCTTGGCCTGCAGCGGCACCGTGACCACCGAACTCGCCCTGGCTGGGCGTCCGATGGTGGTCGGTTACAAGACCGGTGCGATCACCTACGCCATCATCAAGCGACTGATGAAGCCGCGATGGATCACGCTGTTCAACATCGCAGCCGGTAGAGCAGTGGCGCCGGAGTTCATTCAACAGGATTGCGAAGGCGAGCGTCTCGCCCGTGAAATCGCCATAAGGCTGGATGATCCCGCTCTCCGCGATAAACAGGTGGCTGAACAGTACCTGGCGCTCGACAAGATGGGACGGGGCATGCCCGACCCATCTGAAGCCGCCGCCGAGGCGTTGTTGAGCTTCTTGCGCCTACCCACAAAAGTCCCTGCATAGCCCAGCGCCAAGCGCGATATCGAAAGTTAACCGCTGATTTACGGTCGCGGCTCTAGCCTCGGAAAAGCGCTCGCTGTGGAGTCGTTGTCGTGGCTGTAGACCCGACCGCGCCCGTCTCTCCGATCATTCCAACCGTTCCGGCTGGAACCGCTGTGGAATCCAGCGTGATCGCTCAGGCGCTGGCCCGTCAGGCCGTGGCTGCCTCCACCATGCAACTCGCCGAGATTGCTGGCCAAGCTGCGGACAAAGCTGCATCGGTTCCGAAACTGGCGATGTCGGCTTCACAGACGGCGGCGAAGGATGCTGGTCACTCCGCATCAACGCGGGACGCCCGATCCAACCCCGTGCAGGGCGCCTCAGGAGCTATCCAATCCAGGCCAACCTTGGACACACGGGCAACACGGGCCGTCCGATCGGCGACAGCTGAAGCCGTCCCGCGTCAAGCCGGCCTTGCGCCACTTATGGCGGATGTCCGAGCCATCGTTGAAGAGCCAGACACGCCGCCAGCGGTTCGAGACGCCGGGCGGGCTTTACTGTCCACCACCCCGACGATCCAGGATATCACGACGGGCCGGGGCCTTCGTCAGGCGGTCGAACGGTCCGGGGTTCTGCTTGAAGCACACTTGGCCAGAGCGTCTGCCTCGCCGCAGAGCGCCAGCGCCCCACGCCCCCTAGTCCTCGAAGGCGACATCAAGGCGGCGCTATGGGTGTTTCGTAGCGCTCTGTCCGCCTGGCTGGCCAAGGTCGAGCCACCCAGCGACGCCGGCGCGCCTCCCGCCGCCTTGGCGAGCGAGGACGAGACCGCCGAATCGCCAGGATCGCCAAGGCCCTTGGCGCGGGAAAGCTCGGCGGGCGATCCGAACACTAGCTCGGGCCCGGTGACCGCCACGCCGGCCAGACAGAGCCGCCCGACCGCCGCCGTCTCCGAAGCGCCCTTACCAGCCACGACGCAGACGCCGGCGCCTCGGGTGCCCGACGATGCGGACAGCGCAGCGCCGGCCCGTCCGGCGGTGGCGACAGCCGTTCTTACTGACGGCCAGGACGCCGACCCGGAGCTCGCCGCACGGTTTGGGGCGTTTGTCGCGATCCCGGGAAACGCTGCTGAGCGTGCGCCGAGCAAGGCCTCTACCACCGGATCGAGCCTGCCGACGCTGTTGCAGGTCGCGCCGGAGGACGGCGACGGCGCGTCGCAGCGCACGTCGTTGGCGGAACCTCGATCGCTCGTCACACGCGGCTATGCCGGCGTGGCCGAAGACCGCCCCCGGACGCCGGCCCCACCTTATGCCAGTGGCCCCACGACCGGGCAGAGGCCCCTGGAGCCAGGAACGCCGCTAACGGGCGCGCCAGAAGCGGTGGCGCGGCGCCTGTTGAAAGGGACGCAATCGGCCCTGGCCCGGCAGGACCTGATGCAGATCGCTTCGTTGCCCGAGAGTTTCATCCACGAACAAGAGGCGGCAGAAGCTAGACCGGTCGCGACAAAGCTGAATTTCGACCTGCCGTTCGTCACCCCGCAAGGCGTCGCCGTCGCACAGTTCGAGATCAGCCGCGACGGCGGCGGCGCAGGAGGCGGCGGCGCAGCGACTTTGGAACAGACCTACCGCGCGCGCTTCTCGATCGATATTGAGCCGCTTGGACCGGTGCATGCGCAGGTCGTGCTCGCTGGCGCGCGAGCCCGCGTTTCGCTGTGGGCGGAACGGTCAGAGACGATTGCGAGACTCCGAGCGGGCGAAGAGGCTTTGGGCGCGGCCCTGCGCCAGGTCGAGCTGACGCCGGACGTTATGGTGCACTCAGGCGCGCCGCCGACGCCCGGAAGCGGGCCGTTGGGGCACTTCGTGGATCAAGCCTCGTGAGCGGGATCTCCGGGCCGTCACCCAGACCGCGCATCGCCGTGGCGCTTCTCTATGAACAGCCAAACGCGCCCAAAGTCGTCGCCTCTGGCCAGGGCTGGATCGGTGAGAAGATCATCGAGACCGCCAAGGAGCACGGCGTTCCGATCGAGGAAGACCCGGCGCTAGCTCAGGCCTTGTCCACGATCGAGATCGACGAAGAGATTCCCGAAGCGCTCTATCGCGCCGTCGCAGAGGTGTTGAGCTTCCTACTCAAGCGCTGAAACGAAAAAGGCCCCGCCTAAGCGGGGCCTGATCCGTGAATACGCGTCGCTGGCGCCTAGCGCTTGTCGAGCGTGACGTAGTCGCGCTGCGTGGCGCCCGTGTAGAGCTGACGCGGACGACCGATCTTGCGGGTCGGGTCCTCGAACATTTCCTTCCACTGGCTGATCCAGCCCACGGTGCGGGCCAGGGCGAACAGCACGGTGAACATGTTGGTCGGGAAGCCCATCGCGCGCAGGGTGATGCCCGAATAGAAGTCGATGTTCGGGTACAGCTTGCGGTCGACGAAGTACGGATCGTTCAGGGCGACCTTTTCCAGTTCTTGGGCGACCTGCAGCAGCGGATCGTTGTTGTGGCCCAGTTCGGCCAGAACCTCGTGCGCCGTCTTCTGCATGACCTTCGCGCGCGGGTCGAAGTTCTTGTACACGCGGTGGCCGAAGCCCATCAGCTTGTACTTCCGGTCCTTCACGCCCTGGACGTAGTCCTTGATGTTATCGACCGAACCGATGGTCTCCAGCATCTCGAGCGCTTCCTGGTTGGCGCCGCCGTGCGACGGGCCCCACAGGCAGGCGATGCCGGCGGCGATACAAGCGAACGGGTGCGCGCCAGACGAACCGGCCAGACGGACGGTCGAGGTCGAAGCGTTCTGCTCGTGGTCGGCGTGCAGGATGAAGATCCGGTCCATGGCGCGGGTTAGCACCGGGTTCGGCTTCCAGTCCTCGGCCGGCACGGCGAAGCACATGCGCAGGAAGTTTTCCGAGTACGACAGGTCATTGCGCGGCGACACGAACGGCTGGCCAACCGTGTACTTGTAGGCGCGGGCGGCGATCGTCGGCATCTTGGCGATCAGGCGATGGGCGCTGATCTCGCGCTCACGCGCGTCATCGACATTGATGCTGTCCGAATAGAACGCTGACAGGGCGCCGACGGCGCCGGTCATCACCGCCATCGGGTGGGCGTCGCGGCGGAAGCCCTCGAAGAAGCGGTCGAACTGGGCGTGCAACATCGTGTGGTAGGTGATGTTGTGCTCGAATTTGGCGAACTCGTCGGCCTTGGGCAGTTCGCCGTTCAGCAGCAGGTAGCAGACCTCAAGGAACGAGGACTTCTCGGCCAGCTGGTCGATCGGATAGCCGCGGTGCAGCAGAATGCCCGCGTCGCCGTCGATATAGGTGATCTTGCTCTCGCACGAGGCCGTCGAGGTGAAGCCCGGATCGAACGTGAAGTGATCGCTCTCACCGTAAATCTTGCGGACGTCGATGACGTCCGGACCCGTGCTGCCCTTGAGGATCGGCAGCTCATAGCTCTTGTCGCCGATCGTCAGCGTGGCTTTATCGGTCATCCGTAGACCCCTTCATTATTGGGACGGGCAGTCCAACTTTCGCTTTTCGCGGGTGCGTTATAGCGCCTCATGCGCGAGGCGCCAGCGCGTCGTCAAGACGGCCAATCGCCTCATCGCGGGAGAGGGCCGCCATGGTCTTGTTCAGGTCAGGGGCGGGCGCGCCGCCGGTGAGGATCCCGCGGAGGGCCGGGCCGAACTTGCCAAAACCGACGCCTTCGGATTCCGCGAATGATTTCAACACGGTTTCCAGGGTTGAGGCGTCGAAGGCCGGCGCGGCGGCCAGCTGGTCGCGCAGACGCTTCAGGCGTTCGACCGTCTCTTCTGTAAGCTGCTTTTGAGTTTTCTCTTCCAGCGCCAATGGACGGGTCTTCAGCGCGAATGCGCAGTGATCGACCAGTTCAAGGATCGTCTTGGCGCCTTCCTTGACCTCTGGAACCGTGCGCGCGATGCGCTCGGCCGCATCGGCGGGCAGGGGTTCGCCGCGCTTTTCCGCCGCCGCTAGGGCGAGCGCCGTCAGGCGCGCGTCGTCGGCCTTGCGCAGGTGCTGGGCGTTGGTGTGGTTCAGCTTGGCCCAGTCCAGGCGCGCGGGGGCTTTGACGACATCCGCCACGTCGAACCAGCTGATCGCCTGCTCGTCGGTGAAGACCTCGTCGTCCCCATGACCCCAGCCCAGGCGGGCCAGATAGTTGCGCATGCCTTCGGGGATATAGCCAAGGTCGGCGAACTCGCCGACGGCCTGGGCGCCGTGACGCTTGGACAGCTTGGCGCCGTCCGGCCCGTGGATCAGCGGGATGTGCGCGAAGGCCGGCACGGCCCAGTCCATGGCCTGATAGATCAGGGTCTGACGGGCGGCGTTGTTCAGATGGTCGTCGCCCCGGATCACATGGGTCACGCCCATGTCGTGGTCATCCACCACGACTGCCAGGTTGTAGGTCGGCGCGCCGTCTGCGCGGAGCAAGACAAGGTCGTCCAACTCGATGTTCTTGAAGGTGACGGGGCCCTTGACCAGGTCGTTGACCACGGTCTCGCCGTCCAGCGGCCCCTTGAAGCGGATCACGTGCGGCGCGGAGAGGTCGCCTTCCGGGGCTTCGCGCCACGGCGAGCGGATCGCGCGGCCTTCGGCGCGGGCCTTTTCGCGGGCGACTTCCAGTTCCTCGACGCTCATCCAGCAGCGATAGGCGCGGCCCTTGGCCAGCAGCTCATGCACCACCTCCACGTGACGCGGCGCGCGGGTGTGCTGGAAGACCACCTCGTCGTCGGACTTCAGGCCCAACCAGTCCAGGCCCTCGAAGATCGCGGCCACGGCCGCCTCGGTCGAGCGCTCGCGATCGGTGTCCTCGACGCGAATTAGGAACTTCCCTCCCGTATGGCGTGCATATAACCAGTTGAACAGCGCCGTGCGAGCGCCGCCGATATGCAGGAAACCGGTGGGCGAGGGGGCGAAGCGCGTGACAACGCCGGTGGAGGTGGGGTTCGACATGGACTTCAAGGCTGCAGGACAATGCGCCACGGCGGCGCTGGGAGACTTTCGCCGCGATACGGTGCGGGCGAGGCGTCTTAGCACGCTGCTTATGGCCGGGCCTAGCGGTTTTCCGCAGCGCGAAATGCGGTGCCTCGCCGGAAAAAATATAGCTGTTTCCGCGTGTTAGGCGTCGGGCTCTTGCCAAGTGAGCGAGGGGCCGCGTTCGGCGCGACACGTTGGACGCGGCTGGGCCGCGCTGTGGCGGACGAGGTCAGCAATAACCTCGACCGCCGATTTCTGTGGGCGCCCGTCGCGTTCGGCTTAGGCGCGGCGGCCTATCTGGAAACGAGGGTGGAACCGGCGCTCTGGGTCTTGGGGCTCATGGCGGCGAGCCTTTGTGTTGCAGCTTGGGCTACCCGCCGCTGGCACGCGCCGCCGATCATCGCGGTCTTGTTGGGGCTGGTGGCGTTCGGCGCGGCGGGCGCCTTCGCCGCCAAGGTTCGCAGCGAGCGCGTCGCCGCGCCCGTCATGAGCGGCGAGCGGGTGGTGCGGCGCGTCGAAGGGTTCGTCGTGGACGTCGTCAGCCCCGGCGCCGGGGGGCAACGTCTCCTGATTGCTCCGGTCAGGATCGCTGGATTGTCGTCAGAAGAAACCCCGCGTCGGATCCGTGTGACCATCGGTGAAGGTCCAGTCCCTCAACCAGGAAGCGCGATTCAGCTTCGTGCGATGCTTGGACCGCCTCCACCGCCTGCCGCGCCCGGCGCCTACGATTTCGCCCGCGACGCCTGGTTCGACTCGATCGGCGGCGTCGGTTTCTCTATCGGCGACATGGAGAGCGCTCGGCTGGACCCTCCGCCAGCGCGGCTGCGACTTGCCATGGCGGTGAACGCCCTCCGGTGGGACCTGGCTGAGCGGCTCCTCGCGCGGATGGGGTCGACGAGCGGCGGCGTCGGGGCCGCCATGGTGACGGGCCATGAGGCCTGGATCTCGGAGGTGCAGACCGACGCGATGCGAGCTTCGGGCTTGGCGCACATCCTGTCGATCTCCGGCTTGCATATGGCGATCGTGGGTGGGTTTGTCTTTGTGGTTTTCCGCCTTGGGGTCGCCGCCTGGCCTTGGCTGGCGCTTCGTGCGCCGGGAAAGAAGATCGCCGCCGTAGGCGGGCTGGTCGCGGTCCTGGGCTATCTGGTCATCTCCGGCGCGCCGCCGCCTGCCGAGCGCGCCGCCATTACGGCCAGCGTCGCTTTCCTGGCGATCCTCTTCGATCGACGCGCCATCACGCTGCACGGCCTGGCGCTGGCCGCGCTTCTGATCCTTCTGCTCAAGCCCGAAACGGCGGGCGAGCCGGGCTTTCAGATGTCCTTTGCGGCGACGGCCGCGCTCGTAGCTCTAGCCGAAGCCTGGCCGAGGCCGGTGCGCGAGCTGTCGACACCTTGGTGGATTCAGGGGCCGCAGGCTGCCGTCGCCTGGCTCGCCGCCAGCGTCGCTGCCAGCTTTGTGGCGGGCTTGGCCACCGCGCCGTTCGCTATGCAGCATTTCAACCGTGTCGCGGTGTGGGGGCTGCCGGCGAACCTGCTCGTGGCGCCATTGTCCTCGTTCGTCATCATGCCGTTTCTGGCGATCGGCGCTCTTCTGGAGCCTTTGGGGCTGAGCGCGCCGTTCTTGGCTATCGCCGGCTGGGGCGTCGACGCCATGCTCGGGGTGGCGAACCTCTTCGCCCAAGCGCACGGCGCGCAGCACGTCGTCGCCAGCGCGCCGCCCGAGGTTCTGCTGCTGGCTTTCCTGGGCCTGATGGTCCTCTGCCTCTGGAAGGGTCGCCTCCGCTGGATCGGCGCGCCTTTAGCGCTGGCCGTCGCCGTGTGGCCAAGGCCGCAGCCGCCAGATGCCTGGATCGCCGCCGACGGCGCGACGGCTGCCGTGCGTTCGGGTGACGCCGCTGTTCTGCTGCGGACCGATGCAAAACGGTTCGGAGCCGAGCTGTGGGCGCGACGCAGGGGGCTTCAGCCCACTACGTGGAGCCTCTACAGCTGCGACCGATGGATCTGCGCGCCAGCCCTGGGCGCGCCTGTGCGCCTGTCTTTGGCTTGGTCTCGCAAGGGTCCGGACGCTGAAACCCTGAGCGGTCTTTGCGTTCTGAGCGAGGTCGTGGTGGTGCGCGGGCCGCCGCCGCCGCGCATCCCGCCGCTGTGCGCCGAGACGGTGCTGCTGACTGGCGATGAATTTGCACGCTATGGCGCGGCCGAGCTCTATCGACAGCCGGACGGCTGGCGGATTGTCTGGGCGCAGCCGTTGCGCGGCGTCCGGCCCTGGAGCGGCTACTGACAGTCCGTGACGCGAAGAGGGCTAGAGAACGACCGACGAGTCGCGTTCACATCAGGAGAGGCCTAGCCATGTCAGATCCTTACGCCCACCGCCGCGCCGTGTTTCGAGCGCTGCATGGTGAAGGTTGCTTTGTGCTGCCTAACCCATGGGACGCCGGCGGCGCCAAGCGACTGGAACGGGCGGGTTTCAAGGCTCTGGCCTCGACGAGCGCAGGCATGGCTTGGGCGCTGGGGAAGAGCGATGGAGCGGTGACGCGCGATGAGGTCATCGCCCACCTGAAAATGCTCTGCGCCGCTACTGATCTACCGGTTAATGCGGACTTCGAGAACGGCTTCGGCAATACGCCCGCCGAGGTCGCTGAGAGCGTGTGTCTAGCGATCGAGGCCGGCGTTGCGGGGCTCTCGATCGAGGACTGGACAGGAGTGGCGCTCTATGACCCTCCGGCCGCCGTAGAGCGGCTCAAGGCGGCGCGTGCAGCGATCGACGCCAGCGGACGCGACGTGATGCTTGTCGGGCGCACGGAAGGATACCTGCGCGGCCGCCGCGACCTTGGGTCGACGCTCGAGCGGCTGAAAGCCTATGCTGAGGCCGGCGCCGATTGCCTTTACGCGCCCGCTGTTGCGGATCCGGCGGAGATTCGGGCGATCGTCGAGGCGGTCGCGCCCAAACCCGTGAATATTCTGCTCTGGGGGGACGACATGTCCGTAGAGAGCCTTGCGGAGCTTGGCGTGCGCCGTGTCAGCACCGGCGGCGCGCTCGCGGCGGCGGCCTGGGCCGGCTTCGACGCCGCCGCGAAGCGGCTGGCTGAAGCCGGGCGTCTTACGCCACAGTCCTGAGTACGAGAAAGGCCCTGATCCGTGCTGGATCAGGGCCTGACATCGCCGACGCGCTGCTTGTCTGAGTCTAGTGGTAGCGCCGTATCAGACCCACCAACTTGCCCTGCACCTCGACCTGATCGGGACCGAAGATGCGGGTCTCGTATTTGGGGTTGGCCGCTTCCAGAGCGATCGAGCCGCCCTTCTTGCGCAAGCGTTTCAGTGTGGCTTCCTCGCCCACTAAAGCAACGACGATCTCGCCTGAGGTGGCGGTGTCGCCCTTCTTGATGATCACATAGTCCCCATCGAGGATCCCGGCCTCGATCATCGAGTCCCCCTGGACCTCAAGAACATAGTGCTCGCCGCCGCCAAGCATCGCCTCCGGCACCGGCAGACGATCGCGTTCGTGTTGTATCGCGTCGATCGGGGTACCCGCAGCGATCTTGCCTAGGATCGGCAGATCTCGGCTGTCATTGGCCGGAACGGCCGTGCTGCTGGACGGGGGCGGCGCCCCGCCGCCTTCAAAGACCTGCGGGCGGAATGCGCCGCGCCCCTTGGGCGGCGCGGCGGTCGTGGCCTGCTGCGGCAGTTTCACCACTTCCAGCGCGCGCGCTCGGTGCGCTAGGCGACGAATGAAGCCGCGCTCCTCGAGAGCCGTGATCAAGCGATGGATCCCGGACTTGGAGGCCAGGTCGAGGGCTTCCTTCATCTCGTCGAACGAGGGCGAGACTCCGGTCTCCTTGATCCGTTCATGGATGAACATCAGCAGTTCGTGCTGCTTGCGCGTGAGCATGTCGGCCTCGGCTGGAGCGCGGAACAAACCGCAAACCTTGCGAATGTTCTCGTGGTGTTCCGCGCCAAAGTCAAGCCGAGCTTCGTTAACAGGGGAAAGCTTCGAGATTTCAGCGAGTTAGGTTTGCGATGGGCCAAAATCGCCGCAGAATCAGAAGCTTAATGAAATCTTTCAGGGGCGCTTGCGCGCCACGATAATGTCCTGGTCTTGCAGGGGTTCGCGCCGCCAGACCCCCAGCGCCTGGTTCAGGATCTCAAGCCCCAGTTCGTCGTATTGCGCTTGAACCTGCGCCAAGTCGTAGCCGATCACGGCCTCAGGCAGATCAGGCGTGGCGGTCCAGCAGCCGTCCAGCGGGTGGGTGAAGTCGAAGGCGATCTGGCCAGAACCGGTCTTGGCCCGAGCCTCGTCGTCGATCAGATACCAGGAGACGATGCTGATGCCGCCGGGCCGCAGGACCCGGCCGATCTCGCGCGCGAACTGCGCCTGGTCGGCCGCGAGCAGATGGGTGAACACCGAACCCAGCCAGACATAGTCGAAGCTGGCGTCGGGGTAGGGAAAGACATAGGCGCTGGCCGGCTGGGTTCCACCCGGGTTGTAGCGGTCGCTGTGCATGTCGGCGTGGAGGAACTCAAACCTCGAGTCACCAACCGCGATGTTGGCGCGGCACCAGTCGATCGCCTCGGCCATGACGTCGAAGCCCGCGTATCGGCCGCTCGCATCGAGATAGTCAACGAGGGGGGCGGCTGCGCGTCCGATCCCGCAGCCGACGTCGAGGATGGCGTGGTGAGGTTGCAGGCCGGCGTCGAGGAACAGCGCCTTGAACTGTTGCCCGACCCGCACGAAGTCGGCGTCGGCGGCCCCGACCAGGTGCCAGAGTTCCTTGGGGGCCTGGAGCGCTTCGGCCGGCGCGGTGACGGCCGTGGCGGGCGGTGTTGAGCTGAGTCGACCGCGGACAGACCTGATCGGACGCTGTGCGAGGCGCTTCAAGGCGGTCAGCAAGGCGCGCATCCGATTCTCCCCGTTGGAACGGCGCATGCCTTATAGACCAGCCCCGTGCGTCACGCGTGCGGCGCTGCGTCGAGATCGTCGAACCGGGTGGCCATCTCGGGGAATTTTGGCGTGCAGCTCTGGTAGAAGCTGGCGATCCGGCGCATGTCGGCGGCGTAGTCGCCGGTCGGATAGATCGCGGGACCGAGCGTCACGACTTTGCGCTTGTAGTCCATCATGCCCAGCACCATCGGGACCTTCGCCCCCGTGGCGATGTGGTAGAAACCCGTCTTCCATTGGCGCGCCTTGCCGCGCGTGCCTTCCGGGGCGATCGTCAGCATGAAGGTGTCGCGGCGGCCGAATTCCTCGACCATCGCCTTGACCATGTCCTTGGAGCGTTCGCGGTCCAAGGGGATACCGCCCAGATCACGCATCATCTGGTCGAACGGCGCCTTGAACAGCGAGGCCTTGCCGATGAAGCTGAGATCAAGGTTCAGGGCGTCGGCGGCGCCGACGAAATAGACGAAGTCCCAGTTGCTGGTGTGGGGCGCGGCGATCACGACGAACTTCCGCGTTTCGGGCGGTGCACCCTCGATCTTCCAGCCCTGCAGCTTGAAATTCGTAGCCAGGGCCCATTTCACGACCCGCGCGAGCCAGTTCATGCACGTTTCCTCAGCCGCGTTCTCGGCGCGGCGACGTTCGGAGGATGGGACTGCTTCGCCCTCAGGCGCCAGCGTTTCGGAAGCTCGTTTTGGGTTTAACCGATCAGGGCGCGCGTGGCGCTGGTCACGTCCGCGTGACGCATGAGGCTTTCGCCGACCAGCATGGCCTTGGCGCCGGTGGCTTCCATGCGGACGACATCGTCGTGGGTGAAGATACCGCTCTCGGTGACCAGAAGGGCCCTTTCGGGCGCCTGGGCGGAGAGGCGCTCGGTCACCGCCAGATCGACGACGAAGCTCTTCAGATCGCGGTTGTTGATCCCGACGAGCTCTGCGCCCAGCGCGCCGGCGCGCGCCATCTCTGCCTCGTCGTGAACCTCGACGAGGGCGTCCATGCCCAGACGCTTGGCCTCGGACATCAACTCCGCCGCTAGGACGTCGTCGATCATCGCCAGGATCACGAGAATCGCGTCGGCGCCCAAGGCGCGGCTTTCGGCCACCTGCCAGGGGTCAACCAGGAAATCCTTGCGAATGCAGGGCAGGGCGACGGCGGCGCGCGCCGCGACCAGATAGTCGTCGGCTCCCTGGAAGCTAGGTCCATCGGTCAGCACCGACAAACAGGCCGCGCCACCCGCCTCATAGGCCTTGGCCAGAACCGGCGGATCGAAGTCCTCGCGGATCAGGCCCTTGGATGGCGAGGCCTTCTTGATCTCCGCAATCAGGGAGAGCTTGCCAGGAGAATGATGCGCTTCCAAAGCGGCCTTGAACCCGCGCGGGGCCGAAGCGGTCTTGGCGGCAGCGTCGATATCGGCTTGGGCGCGCGCAGCTTTGCGGCCTGCGACGTCCTCGCGCTTGTAGGCGGCGATCTTGGCCAGGATGTCGGTCACGCGAGAGCTTCCGTATGGGTGGCGGCCACCAGGCCGGCGAGGGCGGTCTTGGCGCGCCCGCTATCAATCACTTCGCCCGCCAGGGCCACGCCCTCCGCCAGGGTCTCGACCTTGTCGGCGACGAGGAAGGCGGCGGCGGCGTTGAGCAGGACGATGTCGCGATAGGGGCCCTTCTCGCCATCGAACAGACGCGTCAGCGCGGCCGCGTTGAACGCGGGATCACCACCGGTCAGATCCGACAACGCGGCGCGCGGCAAGCCGACGGCCTCGGGGGTGATCTTGAACAGGCGGATAACGCCATCGCGCCATTCGGCGACCTCCGTCTCGCCGGTGGTCGTCAGCTCGTCCATGCCCGAGCCATGCACTGACCAAGCGCGCTCGGCTCCAAGGACGCCCAGGGCCTTGGCGATCGGCTCGACGAAGCGCGGCGCCGAGACGCCGACGACCTGCCGCTTGGCTCCGGCCGGATTGGTCAGCGGGCCCAGCAGGTTGAAAATGGTGCGGAAGCCCAGCTGCTGACGGATCGGCGAGACATGCTTCATCGCGCCGTGGTGGGCCTGAGCGAACAGGAAGCAGATACCGGCCTCATCCAGCGCCTTGCGCTGCTGCTCGCGCGTGGCGTCGATATTGACGCCCAAGGCTGTCAGAACGTCAGCTGTGCCGGACTTCGACGTGATGGCGCGATTGCCGTGCTTGGCGACCTTGAGACCGCCCCCCGCAGCGACGAAGCCAACCGCCGTGGAAATGTTCAGCGTGTGCAGGCCGTCTCCGCCAGTGCCGCAGACGTCGATGACGTCGTACGGATGCTCCAGCGGTATGGCGGCGCGGCGCATAGCGCGCGCGCAGGCTGCGATCTCGCCGACGGTTTCACCGCGCAGGCGGATGGCCGTAACGGCGGCCGCGACTTGCGCGGGCGTCGGCTCGCCGCGCAGGCAGGCGGCGAAGAACAGCTCAGCATCGTTTTCGTCGAGGGTTTGACCGTCGGCGAGTTTCGCCAAGAGCGGCTTGAAGGCGTCGGACATCTGAAACGCCTAGACCCAGACCGTCGCGTCGCGCTTGACGCCGGCCAGATCCATGAAATTGGCCAGCATCTGATGGCCGCCCTCAGTGGCGATCGACTCAGGGTGGAACTGCACGCCGAAGATCGGGCGCGTCTTATGCTGCACGCCCATGATCTCGCCATCGTCGGTCCAGGCGGTGACTTCCAGGTCGGCGGGAAGGTCTTCGCGACGGACGGCCAGGCTGTGATAGCGCGTCGCGGTGAAGGGGTTGGGCAGACCCTTGAAGATGCCCTTGTCGTTGTGACGGACCTTGCTGACCTTGCCGTGCATGACCGCCTTGGCGCGGATCACCTCACCACCAAAGGCCTGCCCGATGGCCTGGTGGCCCAGGCAGACGCCCAGGATTGGCAGGTCGGCCGGCGCGGCTTCCAACAGCGGCAGGCAGATGCCGGCCTGATCTGGCGCCTTAGGCCCTGGGGATAGCAGCACGGCGGCCGGCTTGAGGCCCAGCGCCTCGGTGACGCTGAGCGCGTCGTTGCGATAGACAGCCGTGTCGGCCCCCAGCTCGTTCAGGTAGTGGACGAGGTTGTACGTGAAGCTGTCGTAGTTATCGATGACGAGGATCATGACGCCGCCTTTCGGAGCTCGGTTCTAGAGCGTGACGCCGAAAGTGGGAACCGGTTTCGGCGCGAGTCACGCTCTAAGCATTTGATTTAGAGCCTCGTTATCGCGTCAAAAGGGTACCGTTTTGACGCGCCAGGCTCTACCGCGAGGCGGGCGCATGTGTAGCGCCATTTTCGCCTGCGGCTTTCAGTAACGGTTACAGCGGTCGCGGACTTGAGCATCATGGGCGCATGGACCCGCGTGATTCCGCCTTGGACCCTGTCGCTGTCGCCTATGTGCGCGCACTGCTGCGGCCCAAGCAACGTGTCCAGAAGATGGGGCCGGTGCTGGCCGCTGCGGCCTTCGCCGCGTTCTGCGCGCTCAGCTTCGCCACCGTCATGGTGCTGGCGCCGCCGGCGGTGACGCAGCACATTCCCAGCGATCGGCTGGGCGGTCCCTAGCGGAAGAAAACAGCCCTAAGGCTCAGCTGAATCGCCAGGCTTCTTCGGCCGCGCGCTTTAGGGCGCGGGACTTGTGCAGGGTCTCGTCGTACTCGGCGTCCGGATCGCTGTCGGCGACGATGCCGCCGCCGGCCTGGACGTACATCATACCGTCCTTCACCAGGGCCGTGCGCAACACGATGCAGGTGTCGACCGCGCCATCGGCGCCGAAATAGCCGACCGCGCCCGCGTAGCTGATGCCGCGTTTCTCGACCTCGAGTTCGTCGATGATCTCCATGGCGCGCACCTTGGGGGCGCCCGAGAGCGTACCTGCGGGGAGGGCGGCCATCAGGACGTCGACCGGATCGACGCCCTCGGGCGCTGTTCCCTCGACGTTCGAGACGATGTGCATCACGTGGCTATATCGTTCAATCGTGAAGCTCTCCGTCACCCGCACGTTCGGACCCTTAGGGCGCGCCTGGTCGGGCGGTGTGTTGCGTCCGTGCTGGTTCAGCATCGCCACGCGGCCCACATCGTTGCGGCCAAGATCGAGCAGCATCAGGTGCTCGGCGCGCTCCTTGGGATCGGCCAGCAGTTCGGCCTCGAGCGCGGCGTCTTCCTCCGGCGTCGCGCCGCGCGGGCGGGTGCCAGCGATTGGCCGGATGGTGATCTTGCCATCGCGCAGGCGCACCAGGATCTCGGGGCTGGAGCCGACGAGATTGAAACCGTCCAGGTTCAGGAAGAACAGGAACGGCGACGGATTGGTCCGGCGCAGCGAGCGATACAGAGCGAACGGCGGCAGGTCGAACGGCGCACGGAACCGGTGACTGGCTACGACCTGGAAGATATCGCCGGCGGCGATGTAGTCCTTGGCCTTGGCGACCACCTCAGCGTAGTCGGCGCGGTTGACCGGCGTGGTGAAGTCCATAGGTCCACGCGGCGCACGCGGCGCGTCGTGGGCGAGAGGACGGTGCAGATCGGCGATCACGGCCTCGATCCGCGCCCGCGCCGCGTCATGCGCCGCCTTGGCCGAAACGCCCGCTTGCGGACGTACGGTCGTGGTCAGGATGATCTCCTGAGCGATCGCGTCGAACACGGCGACGATCGAGGGACGAGTCATGATCCCGTCGGGCAGGTTCAGGGCGTCCGGATTGACGTCGGGCAGACGCTCGACCAGGCGCACTAGGTCATATCCAAGAGCGCCGAACACGCCCGCAGCCATCGGCGGCAGGCCCTTGGGCAGGTCCATGCGCGACCGCGCCACCAGATCGCGCAGGCTGTCGAGCGCGCCGCCTGGTTGGGGTGTGAACCGGCCGGCCACGATGTCGTCGCCTTCGGCGATCTCGGCCTGGTCGCCGCGACAGCGCCAGACGAGATCGGGGTTCATCGTCACGATCGAATAACGACCGCGCCAGGCGCCGCCCTCGACGCTCTCGAACAGGAAGCTGTAGGGACGCGCCTGGGCGATCTTCAGATAGGCCGAAACCGGGGTTTCCAGATCGTCGATCAGGCGGGTCCAAACGACCTGCTGCCGTCCGGAGTCATAGGCTTCCGAGAAGGCGTCGAACGCGGGCTCCAAACTCATTACTCGGCTTTCTTTCCGGCCTTGGCGGCTTCGGCCTTGGCCAGGGCGTCGGTGTCAACGCCGATGGCCTGACGGGCAAGGGTCAGGTTGCTCTTGGCCTTCATCTGTGTACGGGCGACGACACGGGTTGCCTCAGCCAGATCGCGCATCAGCCCATTGGCGGCCTGGCCGGCGGCCAGGACAGTGATCTGCGCGACGCTTGCGGTCGGCGCGGCGCGGACCGCGTCGAGCTTGGCGACGAGATAGGCCTCGCCCTGTTGACCGGCGCGCGCCGTGAAGACAGCGCCCGGTTTGGCCGCGAAAGCCGCCCCTAGGAACTCCTGGCCCAATGCCATGTTCTGCTGGGCGTTCTGGCGCGTCAGGCCGCCGGGGATCTTCTGGACCTTCGACTGCGCCGCGGTTGCGACCG
This sequence comes from Caulobacter sp. BE264, assembly GCF_031457805.1. Taxonomy (NCBI): domain Bacteria; kingdom Pseudomonadati; phylum Pseudomonadota; class Alphaproteobacteria; order Caulobacterales; family Caulobacteraceae; genus Caulobacter; species Caulobacter sp. BE264. The sequence goes on from NZ_JAVDXI010000001.1 coordinate 675,622, forward strand.
CTTCCAGGGTCTCGCCCTTCTTGGCGCGAGCGGCGAGTTCGTCGGCCTTGGCCTTCATCCGCTTAGCCATTTCCTGCCCGAACCAAACGGCGGTCAGTTGCGGTTTGATCTCGGCCAGTGGCGGCAAGGCGGCAGGGATGATCCGCTCGACCTTCACGGCGTAGTAATCGCCCTTGCCTGCCTCGACGAGTTCGCTCTCGCCGCCTTGCGAGAGGTCGAAGGCGGTCTTGACGATGTCGGCTGTGAGGCCGGCGACAGGTTGGCCCGTTTGGTCAGCGCCCTGCGCCGTCACCGGCGCCGTCGTGATCACCAGCGCGCCGGCCTTGCTGGCCGCCGAGAGCAAGTCAGCGCCCGCGTCGCGTGCGTCCTGATAGGTTTGGGTCTGCTCATAGGCCTTGGCCTGCGCTGTCTGGGCGCGAACCTCGGCTTCGATCTGCGGGCGGACGCTGTCCAGCGAGGCGACGGCGCCGGGCGTGATCTTGGTCACCTTGACCACGGCGACACCCAGGTCGCCTGTGATCGGGCCGCTGACCTGGCCAGCCTGGAGAGCGAAGGCGGCTGCCGCCACCTTGCGGTCAGGCACCGCGGTCTTGGGCTTGTCGGTAAGGACCAGCGGCGTCTTGCCGTAGGCCTTGGCGACGGCGGCCGGATCTTCGCCCTTGGCGAGCCGCTGCGAGATCACCGCAGCCGACTTGGCGTCCGGCGCGGCGATTTGAATGATCGTCCGGGTTTCCGGCTTCGCCAGGCTGTCCTTCCGGAAGTCGAAGGCCTTCTGGACATCCGCCGGATTGATCGTCACCGAGGGCTCCAGCGCCGCAGCGCTCACGCGCATTATCGACAGCACGCGCGTCTCAGGGCGCGTCAGGCGGTCCGCGTTCTCCTTCATGAACGCCGTCAGCTGAGCGTCGGTCGGCGGGTTGGGGCGCTGAACGGAAGCAGGATTGACGACAAAGGCCGAGATTTCCCGGGCCTCCAGCATGTAGGCGCCCTGGAGTGCTGCATAGATGCGAGGGGCCTTCAGGCCGTCGGCGATCGCCGAAAAGAAGTGGGTCTGGGCGATTTCGTCGCGCAGCGAAGCCTCGTAGCCCTCCGGCGTCATGCCATTTTGCTGCATCAGCACCGCATAGGCCTGAGCGTCGAACTTGCCGGTGATCGGGTCGAATGGGCGCGTCGTTGGCGGCAATTGGCTCATCTGCTCGCGAACGGTGTCGGCGACCAGTTTGTCGGACGGCGCGACGCCCATCTTGTGCAGGGCGGCGGCCAGTGATTCTTGCAGCACCAGTTCCTGTACGATCTGGCGATCGACGCCTTGCTCGACAGCCTGATCAGGCGTGAGCGTCGCGCCATTTCGCTGCTCCATCGCCTTGCGGTAGTTGTCGAAGCGCTGCTTGAAGTCCGCCGCCGACATGGTCCGCGAGCCGGCGCTGATCACGCCGGAACCTTGCGGCCCCTTGAACACGTCGCTGATGCCGAAGATGGCGAAGCTGACAATCAGCAAGCCAAACAGCACCACCGCGAAGGGCGATTTGGCGAACTTGCGGAAACCGGCGAGCATGAGCGCGAAAACCTTCCAGACGGACCGCTGCGCATATGGACGCAACGGTCGAGAGCAGCGGGTATAGTAGAGCCGAAGGCGAGGGGGCAAGCGGCGTGGGCTTGACTTCCCAAGGGAGCGTGACCTCAAGAAGGCGCTCATGACCCTTTCGAGCACAAAGCCCCGGCCTCTGATCGCCGGAAACTGGAAGATGAACGGCCTTGCAGCCGCTCTTGACGAGGCGCGCGCTGTTGTCGCCGACCTTGAGATACAGCCGGCCGCCGCGCGCGTGGCGATCTTCCCGCCCGCCACCCTGCTGTCGAGATTGAGCGAGGCCGTGGGAGGCTCCGCTGTCTTAACGGGCGCGCAAGACTGCCACGGCAAGCCGAATGGCGCGCACACGGGCGACATCTCCGCCGGGATGATCGCCGACGCCGGGGGATCGCTTGTGATATGCGGTCACTCGGAGCGACGCACCGACCACGGCGAGTCCTCTGAACAAGTGGCCCGCAAGGCCGAAGCGGCGATCGCGGCGGGCCTGGAGCCGATCGTTTGTGTCGGCGAGACCCTGGAGACGCGAGAGGCCGGCGACGCCGTGGCGTTTGTTGTCGCCCAGGTGCGCGAGTCGCTTCCGCCGTCGGTGGCCGGCAAGGCATTCTGCGTGGCCTACGAGCCTCTCTGGGCGATCGGCACCGGTCGCACGGCGTCGGTCGACAACATCATCGAGATGCACGCGGCGATCCGGGCGGAGCTAGCCGCGATTTTCGGAGAGCAGGGCAAGGCGGTTCCCATTCTCTACGGCGGTTCGGTGAAGCCCGAAAACGCGGGCGAGATTCTGGCCGCAGCCGAGGTGGGCGGCGCCTTGGTGGGCGGCGCATCCCTCAAGGCCGTCGACTTCCTGGCCATCATCCGCGCCGTCTAGACTCCAAGATCATTCCAAAGGCGGGCCGAGCGAGCGCACGGTCCGCCCCAGAATCCTTGACATCGCGGCGCCCACGTGCGCCTTACCGCGCCTTGCAAATCAGCGCGTATTCAAGACTTTCATGACCACCATGCACGCCTATCGCACCCACAACTGCGGCGCCCTGCGCGCTTCCGACACCGGCGCGGCCGTGCGTCTGTCCGGCTGGATCCACCGCAAGCGCGACCACGGCGGGTTGGTTTTCATCGACCTGCGCGACCACTACGGTCTGACGCAGTTGGTCCTGCACCCTGAAACCCCGGGCTTCAGCGTGGTCGAGCGGCTCCGCGCCGAGAGCGTGATCCGCGTGGACGGCGAAGTCATCGCGCGTGACGCCAGCGTCGTGAACCCGAACCTGCCGACCGGCGAGATCGAGATCCGCGTGTCGGCCGTCGAGGTGCTGTCTGAGGCCGCCGAGCTGCCGCTGCCGGTCTTCGGCGAGCCGGATTATCCCGAAGAGATCCGCCTCAAGCACCGTTATCTCGACCTGCGTCGCGAGACGCTGCACAAGAACATCGTTCTGCGCTCGCGCGTGATCCAGTCGATCCGCAACCGCATGTTTGCGCAGGGCTTCAACGAGTTCCAGACGCCGATCCTGACCGCCAGCTCGCCAGAAGGCGCGCGCGACTTCCTGGTGCCCTCGCGTCTGCACCCCGAAAAGTTCTACGCGCTGCCGCAGGCGCCCCAGCAGTTCAAGCAGCTGCTGATGGTCTCGGGCTTTGACCGCTACTTCCAGATCGCCCCCTGCTTCCGCGACGAAGACCTGCGCGCTGACCGCAGCCTCGAGTTCTACCAGCTCGACGTCGAGATGAGCTTCGTCACCCAGGAAGACGTCTTCGCAGCGATCGAGCCGGTGATGCACGGCGTGTTCGAGGAGTTCTCGAACGGCAAGCCGGTGTCGCCGATCGACGGCGTCCACACTTTCACCAACGACTTTGGCCAATCGTTCGAGCACAAGGGGTTCGAACGACTGACCTACGCGCAGTCGATGGCTTGGTACGGCAGCGACAAGCCGGACCTGCGTAACCCGATCAAGATGCAGAACGTCTCGGAACACTTCCGTGACGGCGGCTTTGGTCTGTTCGCCAAGATCCTGGGCGCTGACGCTAAGAACCAGGTATGGGCGATCCCGGCTCCGACGGGCGGCAGCCGCGCCTTCTGCGACCGCATGAACAGCTGGGCTCAAGGCGAAGGCCAGCCGGGCTTGGGCTACGTGTTCTGGTCGGAAGACCAGGGCGGCTGGGGCGGCCCGATCGCCAAGAACCTGGGCGAGCCGACGCAAGCTCTGATGGAGTCGCTGGGCCTCGGCGCCGGCGACGCCGCCTTCTTCGTGGCCGGCGATCCCGCCGTGTTCGCCAAGTTCGCGGGCCTGGCCCGCACGCGCGTCGGCACGGAGCTGAAGCTGGTCGACGAGAACCAGTTCAAGTTCTGCTGGATCGTGGATTTCCCGATGTTCGAGTGGAACGAGGACGAGAAGAAGGTCGACTTCTCCCACAATCCGTTCTCGATGCCGCAGGGCGGTCTGGAGGCCCTGGAGACGCAGGACCCGCTGACTATTCGCGCCTATCAGTACGACATCGTCTGCAACGGGTACGAGCTCTGCTCGGGCGCGATCCGGAACCATAAGCCCGAGATCATGCTCAAAGCCTTCGCCACCGCAGGCTACGGCCCAGAGGTGGTCGAAGAGCAGTTTGGCGGCATGCTGAACGCCTTCCGCTACGGCGCGCCGCCGCACGGCGGCCTGGCGCCTGGCATCGACCGCATTGTCATGCTGCTGGCCGACCAAGTCGCCATCCGTGAAGTCATCGCCTTCCCGCTGAACCAGCAGGGTCAGGACCTGCTGATGAACGCGCCGGCCAACGTGCTCGACAAGCAGCTGAAGGAGCTGCACATCCGCACCGCGCCGCCGATCAAGGTGTAAGGCCCCTTCGAGGCGCCTATGAAAAAGCCCTCCGGTCCAGTGACCGGAGGGCTTTTTTGCTTCTGACGCAGAGGGTCAGTTCTTGGGCGGCTTGGGGGGCTTTGGCGGGGCCGGGGGCGCCGGCGGAGCCTTTGGCACAGCGCGCAACAACATGAAGTGCTGGCCACCACGAAGGCCGTTGCAGGGGCGGACGCTCAGGCCCGACGGCAGGCGCGTGCTGCTGTCGCCGCAGGCCTCGTCCAATTGGTCCTGATCTAGACCTCGGGCGCTAGATAGGTCCGCGCCGGTGAGATTGACCATGGTCAGGTCTGCGTTGCGGAAATCAGCGCCGTTGAAGATGGCGCCGCGAAGGCTCGAGCCTGTCAGATCGGCGTTGTGGAACCGTGCCCCGTCGAAACGCGCGCCCTGGAAGTTGGCGTGATTGATGTCGGCGTTCGAGAAGTCGGCGTCGCGGGCGTTGGCGCCGGACAGGTTCGCAGCGGTCAGTTCCGCATTGGAAAAGCGCGCCTTCTGCAGATTGGCGCCGACCATGTTGGCGGCGTGGAGCTCCGAGGAAGACAAGTCAACGCGGACCAGGGTGGCCTGGGTGAAATTGGCGCCGCTGCTCTCGATGCCGGACATCCGGGCGTCAGTGAAGTTGGCGCGGGTGAAGTTGGCGCCGCGCATCTCGGCGCCACGCAGGTCGGTCCGGCTCAGATCAGCCCAACCGAAGTCCGAGCCGTAGAACGCCGCGCCGCGGAGGTCGGCCCCGATCATGACGGCCTTGGCGAAGTTCGCGCCGGTGAACTTCGCGTTCATCAGCTTGCGCCCGGCCAGATCACAATTGGCGCACATACCGCCAAAGGAGGTCAGCTTGGCGACATCCTTGTCTTCAACCGACGCGTGGGCCGAGCTGGTCATGGCCAGCAGGCTCAGCGTCAAGGCGGCGATGGAAGCGCCCAAGCGGGACATAGACTTCTCCGTGCAGTCCATACGCGACTGTGTGAGTTACGGTTTGGACCGTCGGAGGCCTAGAGACCACTTAAATTGCGGTAATGACGGGGATTTAACGGCAGCGGGGAACGGATAACCCGCGCGGTAACAACGTGGAGTCGTCGCCACAAGCCTGACTCAACTGACTCTGTTTCAAGCCCGTGGCTCGGTCCATTTCAGCGCCTGAGAGGTTGACCCCAGAAAGCCTTGCGCCGGCGAAATTCGCGCCCTGCAGATAGGCGCCGACGAAGCTGGCGTTGGTGAGGTCGGACCGAACAAAGCTGGCCCCTGTCAGCACCGCGCCATAGGCGTTGACGTCTCGGAGGTCGCCGCCCGCAAAACTGGTCCGGTTCATGACGGCTGTTGAGAGGTCCGCCTGCCTCAACCGCGCGCCGGCGAGGTTCTTTCCCTTCAAGGTCAGGTTGGAGAGATCGGCCTGGAAGAGGTTGCAACGGGGGCAATTGGCGCCGTTGCGCACGGCCGCGATCTGGCCGGCGTTCTGGGCGTTGACCGGGGGCGCGGCGGCGAGCGCCATGCCGAGGACGGCGGCTGCGGGCAGGGCGATCGGTTTCATTCTGGCGCAGGTCCTGAGCGGAAAGGCTTGTCCGCACCCTGACCCAGCAAGCTTAACGCCAGCCAAACGGCCTTTACGACGACGCCATCGGGCCGGGACGTTCGGACTGCGCCCCGCAAGTGTCACAGACGGTCATGCCGCCGCGGCGCACCAGCGAAAGGTCGCCACAGGCCGGGCACATCTCGCCATCGGCCCCCGGGCGGTCGGCGCCCTCGACCCTACGCCGGCCGAAGCTGGCAAAGACCAGGTTGTCAGGCGTGGCGCCGCGCGAAAAACCTTTGGAAATGAAGCGGCTGGCGGGAACCGGATCGATGTCGTCGTCCAGCAGGTCATCCTCGGCGAGACGTTTGCCGGCGCCGAGTCCGTCAGCGTTGAACTCACCGGGATCGCCGTTGGCGAGGTCGTCGCGGCCGAGGTACGACACGCCGAGCTCGCGGAAGATGTAGTCGAGGATGGAGGTCGCGGACTTGATCGAGTCATTGCCCGTGACTGGGCCTGCCGGCTCGAACTTGGTGTAGACAAACGCATCGACGAACTCGTCCAGAGGCACGCCGTGCTGCAGGCCCAGCGAGACGGCGATGGCGAAGTTGTTCATCAGGCTCCGGAAGGCCGCGCCCTCCTTGTGCATGTCGATGAACAGCTCGCCGAGCTCGCCGTCCTCGTACTCGCCCGTATGCAGGTAGACCTTGTGCCCCCCGACAGCGGCCTTCTGGATGTAGCCCTTGCGACGGTCGGGCAGGCGGCGGCGTGAGCGGTCGCGTTCGACGATCCGCTCGACCACGCGCTCGGTCACTATCGGCTCGCGCGGCGGAGGAGGGCGAGGCGCTTCGGCCGCCGGTTCCTCGGGCAGATCCAGCTTGAAGTCGTGCGGCGTGGGCGCACGCTGCAGGCGCAGGGCGCGTACCCCGGCCCTGGCCGCTGCGGCCTGCGCGCGCACTGCGTCAGCCGGACGCGCATCGTGCGGGATCAGCACTGTCACGGCCGTCGGCAGACAGGCGAAGCTTTCCACGGCCGCCAGCATGGCCAGGCGTTCTGGGAACGTGGCGTTTTCGACGGAGCGGAACGCCTCGCGAAGGTCGGGATTGAGCGCCTCGCAGTCGCCCAGCGTACCTGCGCCCAGGGCGTGGCGTTCAGCTGCTGCGATCTCCGCGACCGAGAAGTCGGCGAAGGCCAGGGTGTCGAAATCGCGGCGGGCGACATCCTCGGCCGAGGCGCCGAGCACGTCGCGTAGGAATCCGGCCCCAACCACGGACGGGGCGAAGGCGGCGCGGATGCCGTGATGCTCGCGCAGGGCGCTCTCGGCCTTTTCAATCTCGTGAGCGGTAAAGCCACGCGCCTGCAGCATGGCGTGGTCGATCGCCGGGCTCTCGGCCAGAGAGCCATGGCCCAGCGCGTGGCGACGGGCGGCGTCGAGGTCGACGCCCTCGGAGGACAGCGCCTCGAACGCAGCGGCGCTGAACGTCGGCATCAAGAAGCCATCGGCCGTCTGGGCCACTGACACCGGCGCCATCGCACCCGCCGGGCCCACGGGCGCGCCGCCAAGGCGTAGCGTCGCCTCGGCGTCGACGAACGGACCGACCAGTCCGGCCGAGCGGAGGCCGTGCTTGCGGGCCAGGGCGTGCGCAGTCGCCAGTGAGGCCGCCGCTTCCGTCGCCAGCGCCGAGCGCAGGGCGGCGGCGCGAACCCGGCGTTCGGCTATGGTCTTGAGGACGCCTTGGCGGTCATGATCGAACGCGGGATCCTGACCCAGTACGGCGGCGGCCTCGGCGCTGGCCGACAGGGCGGCGCCGACGGCGAGAGCCCAGAGCGCGGCCGCGCCGTCTTTGCCTTCGATGCTCGTCTGGCTGTAGCCTTGGCTCAGCAGGCAGTCGCCCACGCCCGCCAGCGACAAGCGGGCCGGGCGATCGCCGCGATCCAGCTCCAGGGCCGTGGCCCACAGATGGCAGACAAAGGTGAAGCGCTCGATGTCGAACCCTTCGGCGTCCAGAAAGACGCTGGCGTCGATCGCCGCGCCGATCGCCGCGCCGCGAGACAGGGCTTCGGCGTCGGTCGGCGACAGCGCCAGGGTCAGGGCGCTGGTTTCCCAACCGACCTGGGCGGCGAGGGTGGCGTCCTCGTCGCCGGCGGAAACCGCTTGGCGAGTCGCGGCGGCGACCAGGGGGCGCTCGTCGTTCTCTGGGGGCGCGATCAGCGGCGCCCGAGGCTGGTCAGCCAGGGCGATGGCGTCGATGATGGTCTGATCGTCAGCGCCCAGCTCGCGCGCTTTCCGCGCCGCGCGGGCCAAGGCGGGGTTCTTGCGCACATCGCTGCAAGCGCGGCTGTCGCCCTGGCAGCGACGCACCGCATCGGCGACCTGATCGAGCGCGGCGTTCAACCGCGCGGCGGCTTGTGACGCCAGGACGCGCGCCCGGCGTTGGCTCAAGATGTCTCGCGCCTGACTCTGGAACTCAAAGTCGGTGATATCCGGCAGCTGTCGCAGGCCGGTTTGACCCGAGGTCGGTGTCGCGACCCCCGCCAGCATGGTCGTCAGCAGGGCCTCGCGGAACGCGTCGGCGTCGGCCTTGTCGCCGAAAAGACCGCGCGAGAGGCCCAGTTGCGCGACGCGGGCGGCGTATCGCGCCGGACCGCCGCCCAGCGGCGCCTTGGGCTCGACCTCGCCACCCCAGTCCAGCCAGGCTTCGACGCGCGCGTCCGACCAGGACGACGGCGCGGACACGACAACAACGCTGTCCGCCCGCTCCAGGTCACGCCATTCCATCGCGGGAGCAAGACCTGCGGCTTTGGCGGCGGTGCGCATGGGCGTTTCCTGGTCCGGGTGCCAGCTTAAGTGCTTACCAAATCCCTAACGCGTGATTCCACGCGGCCGGGATGGGCGTAAGGTCGCACCACAAGTTAGAACCTTGGTTCGTGACCCTCAATAGATGTTGCGGGTTATGAGGTGCTAATCCACAAGATGTTGAAGTTCGCCGCGGCGGGCGCGCGGCTGGACGGTGACGGCGCGGGGCGCTATGGTCCGGCCGCTTCGCCGCGCTCGTCGCGGCCTCGCAAAGCCTTGCAGATTCAGGTGCGAACGTAGTGCTGAAAGCGATCTTCACGTGGTGGAACGGCGCGACCCTCGGGCAGCGTTTCCACATCGGCCGCCGCGGTGTCTTCGTGGGTCAGGACGACTACGGCAATCGATACTTCGAAGCGCGCGACAACAGCGATAGCTACGATCAGCGTAAGCGCCGCTGGGTGATCTATAACGGCTATGCCGAGGCCTCGAAGGTCCCGGCTGAATGGAGCGGCTGGCTGCACTATACGCTGGACGAGCCGCCGACCCGCGAGCCTCTGAAGCGCCGCGAGTGGGAAAAGGACACGCTCCCGAACCTGACCGGCACCGTGCACGCCTGGCGTCCCAAGGGCTCGCTGACCCGTGGCGGTGAGCGTCAAGCCGCCACAAGCGACTATCAAGCCTGGTCTCCGGAATAGGGACATGGCCCGCCGGGCGTGCCTGATCGCGACGGTTAGCGTCCTCTCCGGCTTGGCCGTGGCGGGTATCGCTGTCGCGCGCCAAGCGGGAACGCCTCAAGCCCAGGCGCCAGCTACCGCGCCCGCTGCTGCGCCAGCGCCAGTAGCGCCCACCCCGAGACCGGCGCCGACGACGCCGGCCGCTGAGTTGAGGCCCGCCCAGCCCGTCCAGGTCGCGCCCGCCACGGCCAACCCGAACCCGCCAGCGTCGCCCGCGCCGGGCGTCGCAACCCAGGCTAAGCCGCCCACCTCGACGACCAAGCCTGCCGAGCCTGCCAAACGCGCGCGTTACTCGGTGGCCATCCTGCAGGCGCTAGATAAGGTCACCACCGAGACCATGCGGTTCGAGGTCCCGATCGGTCAGCCGATCCGGTACAAGACCCTGATCTTCACCGTACGGGCCTGCGAAACCGCCGCCGCCGACGAGGTCGCGCCGGAATCGGCCGCCTATGTGGTGGTCGACACCCAACCCAAGGCTCAGGCCGGTCGCGCCGCCCCGCCAGGGCGCCAGATCTACAAGGGCTGGATGTACGCCAGCTCGCCGGGCCTGAACCCGCTGCAGCACCCGGTCTATGACGCCTGGCTGATCGCCTGCAAACAGTCGATCCCGGTCGCGCCGGCCGCCAAGCCGTAGAAGTCGCCCTGGATCGTCAGGGCCTTGGATAGCCGGCGGCGATAGTCCGCTCGACTGATCTCCGTGACGCCGAACTGGGCCAGATGCTCGGTGAGAAACTGGGTGTCCAGCAGTTCGTACCCGCCCGCAGTCAAGCGCGCGACGAGGTGGACCAGCGCCACCTTGCTGGCGTCTCGCGCGGTCGAGAACATGCTCTCGCCGAAGAACGCCCCGCCCAACGACACGCCATAGAGTCCGCCGACAAGCTCATCGTCCAGCCACGTCTCGACGCTGTGGGCGAGGCCTCGGGCGTAGAGCTGACCATAGAGCCGCTGGATCGGATGATTGATCCAGGTGTCGAGCCTTCCGGGCCGCGAGGCGGCGCAGTTCTCGATCACCGCGTCGAATGCGGTGTCGACGCGAACCTCGTACGATCCATTGCGAACCGTGCGGGCTAGGCGCTTGGGAATGTGGAAAGTCCCGAGCGGCAGCACGCCGCGCCGCTCGGGATCGATCAGAAAGAGGCTCTCGTCCTCTCTTGCGTCGGCCATCGGAAAGACGCCGCGCGCATAGCAGGCGATCAGATCGTCGACCGTGAAGGCGTCGTCCATCGCAAACCGGACCTCAAGCTTCTTGGGCTTTGATCCAGCGTTCCAGCCAGTGGATGTTGTAGTCGCCGGCTAGGATGTCGGGCTGGACCAGCAGGTCCTGGAACAGCGGGATCGTGGTTTCGACGCCCCCCACCACCATCTCGCCCAGGCAACGCTTGAGGCGTGCGATGCACTCGGCGCGGTCACGGCCGTGCACGATCAGCTTGCCGATCAGGCTGTCGTAGTACGGCGGGATCGCGTAGCCGGTGTAGATCGCCGAATCCAGGCGAACGCCCAGGCCGCCCGGGGCGTGGAAGTCGGTGATCACGCCCGGCGAGGGCGTGAAGGTCCGCGCATTCTCGGCGTTGATCCGGCATTCGATGGCGTGGCCTTCGAAGACGACGTCCTCCTGGGTGAACGACAGCGGCAGGCCGGCGGCGATGCGGATCTGCTCGCGCACCAGGTCGATGCCGGTGATGGCTTCGGTGACCGGGTGTTCGACCTGCAGGCGGGTGTTCATCTCGATGAAGAAGAACTCGTCGTTCTCCCACAGGAACTCGATGGTCCCCACGCCCAGATAGCCGATGGCCTTGACCGCATCGACGACGATCTTGCCGATCTTGGCGCGACCTTCGGCCGACAGGGCCGGCGAGGGGGCTTCTTCCAGCACCTTCTGGTGACGGCGCTGCAGCGAGCAGTCGCGCTCGCCCAAGTGCACCACGTTGCCGTGGCTGTCGGCGATGACCTGCAGCTCGATGTGACGCGGCTTCTGGAGGTAGCGCTCCATATAGACCGTGTCGTCGCCGAAGGCGGCGCGGGCCTCGGCGCGTGCCGTCGACACCGCTTCGGCAAGGTCTTCACGCGTCTGGGCGACCTTCATCCCCCGCCCGCCGCCGCCAGCGGCGGCCTTGATCAGCACCGGGAAGCCGATCTTCTCGGCGGCCTCGAAGGCCTCTTCCTCGGTCGAGACGCCGCCGTCCGAGCCGGGGACGACCGGGATGCCGGCGTCCTTCACGGCCTGCTTGGCGGTGATCTTGTCGCCCATCATCCGGATGTGCTCGGGCTTAGGACCGATGAAGGTGAAGCCGTGCGCGCCCACGATCTCGGCGAAGCGGGCGTTCTCCGACAGGAAGCCATAGCCCGGGTGGATCGCCTGGGCGCCGGTGATCTCGGCGGCCGCGATGATCGACGGGATGTTCAGATAGCTCTTGGCGGCGGGCGCGGGGCCGATGCAGACGCTTTCGTCGGCCAGACGCACCCACATGGAGTTGCGGTCCGCCTCGGAGTGAACCGCCACGGTGGCGATGCCCATTTCCTTACAGGCGCGGTGAACCCGGAGCGCGATCTCGCCCCGGTTCGCGATGAGGATCTTGTCGAACATGAGCGTTACTCGATGACGACGAGCGGCTCGCCGAACTCGACGGGCTGGGCGTCGGCGACCAGGATCTCGACGATCTTGCCGGCCTTCGGAGCGGCGATCGGGTTCATGGTCTTCATGGCTTCGACGATCAGAAGGGTCTGGCCCGCCGAAACGGTGTCGCCGACCTTCACGAAGGCGTCAGCGCCCGGTTGCGGCGACAGATAGGCCGTGCCGACCATCGGCGACTTGACGGCGTCTCCACGCGCAGCGGCGGGCGCCGGGGCGGCTTCAGCGACTGGAGCGGGCGCAGCGGCAGCCGCAGCCGCGACGGGCGCCGGAGCATAGGCCGGCGCGGAAGCCTGGACGTAGTTGACCGGCGCGGCGGTCAGCTCGCGCGCGACGCGGATCTTCAGGCCGGCGTGCTCGACTTCGATCTCGGACAGGCCCGTGTCCTTCAGGATGTCCGCGATCTTGCGGACCAGACGGGCGTCGATCGCGGGAGCTTCGACCGGATCGGCGGGGGCCTTGGGGTTCGACATGGAAGCTTACCTTGTTCTTCTGATGCGCCGGGCGGCGGAAGGCGCCGGACGTTATCGTTGCTATTCGCGGATCAGGCCGAAGGCGGCCTCGATCGCCAGTTCGTAACTCGCCGCGCCGAAGCCGGAGACGATCCCCGTGGCCGCCAGCGAAACGTAGGTGTGGCGGCGGAATTCCTCCCTCGCCGCCGGGTTGGACAAGTGACACTCGATCACGGGAATGCTCAAGGTCTTGAGCGCATCCAGAAGCGCGATCGAGGTGTGGCCATAGCCGGCCGGATTGATGACCAGCGCCGAGGCCGACTCACGCGCCTCGTGCACCCAATCGATCAGCACGCCCTCATGGTTGGACTGGCGGAAGACCACCGAAACGCCACGCGAAGCCGCCCGCGCCTCACAGCGCGTCCGGACATCATCGAGGGTGTCCTTGCCGTAAATCTCGGGCTCGCGTTTCCCCAACAGGTTAAGGTTGGGCCCGCTCAGCACGTGGATCGGTTTTACCATGCGGCTCCGCCGTCGATTCCGAGGGTCTTGTATAGCCGCTTCCTCCGGGTCACAAGCACGGCTCGCTTCGGAGGAGAGATGAGGCTTTTACTGAACGGGGAAGAGCGGGATGTGGCCGGGGTGGTCACGATCGCTGATCTGGTGAGCAGCCTGGGCCTGGACGCCCGCAAGGTGGCGGTCGAGCGCAACCTCGAGATCGCGCCGCGCTCTAGCTACGCCGATACGGCGCTGGCCGATGGCGACCGCATCGAGATCGTCACTTTTATCGGCGGCGGTTGACCTTAAAGGCTGTCATCCCGGCTAAGTGCGAAGCACGCCGATCCGGTACCTCGGGATGCGCCGAGTTTGTTGCGCTCCCGGGTCTTCGCCCGGGATGACAGGGAAAGGACGGGGGCGTAAACCAGCCGCATGAACGCGCATGTTTCCCCCGACTCCGTCACCGCTGACAGCGACGAGACCTGGACCGTCGCCGGCCGCACCTTTCGCTCGCGCCTCATCGTGGGCACGGGCAAGTACAAGGACTATGCGACCAACGCCGCCGCCGCCCGCGCGGCCGGGGCCGAGATCGTCACGGTGGCCGTGCGGCGCGTGAACCTGACCGATCCCAGCCAGCCGCTGCTGGTCGACTACGTCAAGCCAACCGAATTCACCTATCTGCCCAACACCGCCGGCTGCTTCACCGGCGAGGACGCGGTGCGCACCCTGCGTCTGGCTCGCGAAGCGGGCGGCTGGGACCTCGTCAAGCTGGAGGTCCTCAGCGACCCCAAGACGCTGTTCCCCGACATGGAAGAGACCCTGCGCTCGCTGAAGCTGCTGGTCGCCGACGGCTTCCAGGTGATGGTCTACTGCTCGGACGACCCGGTCTACGCCCGCAAGCTGGAAGAGGCGGGCGCGGTGGCTATCATGCCGCTGGGCGCGCCGATCGGCTCAGGGCTCGGCATCCAGAACCGCGTCAACCTGCGCATCATCATCGAGAACGCCAAGGTGCCGGTCCTGGTCGACGCCGGCGTTGGCACGGCGTCCGACGCGGCGATCGGCATGGAGCTGGGCTGCGACGCCATCCTGATGAACACCGCCATCGCCGAGGCCAAGGACCCGATCCGTATGGCCAAGGCGATGAAGCACGCCGTCATCGCCGGCCGCGAGGCCTATCTGGCTGGCCGGATGCAAAAGCGGCTCTACGCCGATCCCAGCTCGCCGCTAGCAGGACTGATCTAGTTTGGAGAGATCGAAACCTCGCCCTTCGACAGGCTCAGGGTGAGGTTTCTAGTTGTACGCGGTTTGAATTAGCCCTCACCCTGAGCCTGTCGAAGGGCGAGGGCGGCGGCTCAACCCGCCTTGGCTCGCGCCGCCCGCGTCTGCTCAATCGCCAGCTTCAGGGCGTTGATGTCCGCGCCGGGCACCAGGGTGTCGCCGACGATGAAGGCGGGCGTGCCCGATAGGTTCAGGGCCCGCGCCAGAGCCTCGGTGTCGGCCAGATGCTGGGTGATGGCCTGGCTTTCGCCGACCGCCTTGGCCTTGTCCATGTCGATGCCGAGGCCCTTGGCGATGCGCAGGGCGCCCATCGCGTCGAGGGCGTTCTCGGCCATCAGCGCCTTGTGCAGCTCCAGGCTCTTGCCCTGGTCCTTGGCGCCCAGGGCGATGCGCGCGGCCGCTTCGCTGTCGTTGCCGAAGATCACGAAGTCCTTCAGCACCAGCCGGATGTCCGGGTTCTTCTGGACGAGCTCAAGCACCGCCGGCGTGGCCTGTCTGCAGAAGCCGCAGCGATAGTCGAAGAACTCGGTCACCGTGATCGTGCCGGCCGGATTGATGACGATGTCGCGCGGGTCGCGTTCGATCGCCTGCCGGTATTCGCCAATGGCCTTTTGCGACGACACCGCCTGCTGCGCGGCCTGCTTCTCCTGCAACTTCTGGCTGGCCTCCATCAGAACTTCGGGGTGTTCCAGCAGGTAGGCGCGAACCTTCTCGCCAAACGCCTTGTCCGGCTTGGATTGATCGCAGCCCGAAAGGGCCAGTCCGGCGATGGTCAGGGGAAGAACGAAGGTCGCGGCGCGACGAAGCAGGATCATGGAGGTCTCTGGAGGCGGGGCGGTCAGTGACCGGCGGAGGAGGGCATGGCGCTTTCCTTCGCCAGGTCCTTCAGTTCCTGGTTCGAGGGGCGCGAGGCCAGAACGATATCGGTCGCACGACGCCAGTCGGGCGTGTTTTTGGTCAGCAGTTCCCGAGCGCGCATGGCGAACACCTTGGCCTCGCGAACAGCGCCGAGCGAGAAGTACTGCTCGGCCGTCGCCAGACGCGCCTCACCATCCTTCTTCTGTTTGTCGTAGGCTTGGGCCAGCAAGCGCCAGGTCACCGGGTTGTCGGGCTCGTTCAGAAGGCTGCGCTTGAGCTCCTGAACGCCTTCCTCGACCTTCTTGGGATCATTCAGGTTGATCAGCGTCTGGCCCAGATTGATGCGCAGCAGGGCCGCGTCCGGCTTCAGCGCCACCGAGCGGCGCTGCGGCTCCTCGGCCTGCTCGACGCGGTTGAACTCGAAGAGCACCTGGCCCTTTAGCTCCCAGAGGTAGGGGTTGTCGGGATGGTCGGCGATCAGGCCATCGAGCAGCTTCAAAGCCCGATCCGGCTCCTTCATCTGATAATAGGCGATAGAGCGCGCGTAGCGGGCCGGAAACCCTGTGTCGGTCTCCTTGTACTTCATCAGCGCGACCTGGGGGTTGAGGAACCCTTCAAGCTTGGCCTTCATCACCTCGTGGCGGGCCAGATCCTCGGGCGTGTCGACAGTGTGGTAGTGCGACTGGCGCTCGACGCGGCTGCGCAGCACCTCAATCCGTTCCGAGGAAAGCGGGTGGCTCCGGAAGTAGGCGTATCGCCGGGCCTGATCGAAGACCTCCTGGTAGCGGAAGTTGTCGAAAAACTCGACGAGTCCGCGTCCCGATTGGCCGGTGGCCTCCAGGAACCCGGCGCCGGCCTGGTCGGCGCGCGACTCCTGCTCGCGGCTGTAGCCCAGTGCGCCCAGTGCGCCGGCGTATTGCGCGTTACCGATCAGCATGGCGCCCGCGTCCGGCGCGCCCGCGAGCGCAGCCAGCACGCCAAGGCCCATGGTCAGAATCATCGGCTTGAGGCCAGCGCGCATCATCTCGTCGGAACGGATGGGGTGGCCGCCAGCAAGGTGGCCGGTCTCGTGGGCGATGACGCCGCGCAGTTGATTGGGGTTCTCGGTCTGAAGGATCAGGCCCGTATTCAGGCCCATCTGCAGGCCTTGAGTCGCGAAGGCGTTCAGTGACTTGTCGCCCACGATCAGGATCCGGACGTTCTTCGGATCCAGTCCCGCCGCCGCGAAGATCGGATCAGAGTCGCGATGCAGGATCTCTTCGATTTCCGTGTCACGGATCAGAGAGGGGCCGTCGCTCTGGGCCTTGACCGATTGGGGCGTTGACAGGGTGGAGGCGAGCACGGCGAGGGCGCAGACAGCCCCACCTAGTCTCTTACTGGCCCGCCCGCTGCGCGAGGTCATCAAGTGATCTCCAGATCGCGCCCCCGCGAACCCTGACCAGTCTAACTTGGATCGCGAAGGCGAGGGAACAAGGGTTCTTCCTCGTCATGCGAAAGAATTCGACCCGCGCGCCGGGAAGACGCGCGGGTCGCTATCACTAGAGCCTACCGGCGCCACCAGCCCCGACGGGGCTTCTCCGGCGGCGCAGTGATCTCATTGGGATCGGGCTCGGCGGGTTTGGCCTCTTCGACGGCCGCGACCACCGGAGCGGGCTTTGGCGCAGCCTCGACAGCCGGGGCGGGCGGAGCCACCTCGACGGCCTCGGGCTCTGCAGCGTCGGCCACAAGAGACTCTGTCGTCGCCTCGGTGACGGCTTCCACCGTCTCCACAGCAGCTTCAGCGGCCTTCTTGCCGCGCGAACGCGAGCGCTTGGGCTTCTTGGGCGCTTCCTCGACTTCCGGCAGTTCGACCCAAACGTCCGCAGGCGGCGCGGCGATCACGGGCGGAGCCAGGATCGGCGCTTCGAAGGGCTCGGCCGGTTCGGCGGTCACGCTTTCGACGGCAGACACCTCGGCGATCGGGGCCTCATCACGCTGGCGACGGCCGCGGTCGCGACCGCGACGCCCGCGCTCTCGGCCCGGGCGCTCCTCGCGCTCGGCCCGTTCAGGACGCGGCGCGGCCTCGCTCGACGCCTCAGAGCGGGGCTCAGGCGCCGGACGACGCGACTCGCCGCCGCCGACCAGTGCGGCCGGATCATGCCAGGTGAAGACGTTCTCGCCGAAGGGCACCCGCGGACGGATCCACACAAAAGCGTCAGTCGGACGATCACCGTCCTCGCGACCGCCACGGCGACCACCCCGACGACCCCGACGGCGGCGACGGCGGCCGCCCTCATCGTCATCGCCGAATTCGGCGCGATCGTCATCCGCGGCGTCGGCGGCGACGTCCTCGTCTTCGCCCTCAGCCTCACCATCGCTCTCGCGATCATCACGGCGACCACGGCCGCGGCCGCGATCACGACGCCCACGGCGGCCCTTCCGGTCACCACGATCGTCATCACGGGCCGACTTGCGCGCCGACGCGTCGTCGTCGTCGGTATTCTCGCGGTCGATATCGTCCTCGTCCTCGAGGATGACCTCGTCTTCTTCTTCCTCGTCCTCGTAGGCGTTCGGATCGAAGTCGTCGTCTTCCTCGACAAACGGCGGCGGCGCCACGGCGATGCGCTCACCGAGCTCGGTGCGCTCTATCTCCTGGTCCCCGGCGTGCAGGCTGTCATCGACCACGACCGACACGAACAGGCCGTGCGTGGCCAGGAGGCGCTGCAGGTAGTCACGCTTTTCGTTGAGGATGTAGAGACCGACCGAGCGCGAGACCTTCAAGATCACGCTGCCCGAGCCCTTCAGGGCCTCGGCTTCGACCGCGCGGAGGGCGGCCAGGGCGCTCGATTCCACCGAACGGACACGTCCCGTGCCTTCGCAGTGCTCGCAGACATGGGTGGTGCCTTCCAGCACGCCGGTGCGGCGACGCTGGCGGCTGATCTCCATCAGGCCAAAGCCCGAGATCTTGCCCATCTGGATCCGCGCGCGGTCGTCCTTCAGCGCGTCCTTCAGCACCTTCTCGACCGTACGATTGTTCTTGGCTTCATCCATGTCGATGAAGTCGATGACGATCAGGCCAGCCAGGTCGCGCAGACGCAGCTGGCGGGCGGCTTCCTCGGCCGCTTCGCAGTTGGTCTTGAGGGCCGTCGCCTCGATGTTGCGCTCGCGCGTAGCCTTGCCCGAGTTGACGTCGATGGCGACCAGGGCCTCGGTCTGGTTTATCACCAGATAACCGCCGGAGCGCAGCGGCACGACCGGCGAGTAGATTTGGGCCAGATGGTCCTCGATCTTGTGCTTGACGAACAGCGGCGTCGGATCGCGGTAGTTGAAGACCTTCTTGGCCTGGCTCGGCATCAGCATGCGCATGAAGTCGCGCGCTTCCTTATAGCCGGCGTCGCCTTCGACCCAGATGCCGTCCAGGTCCTTGTCATACATGTCGCGGATGGCGCGTTTGACGAGGTCTTCTTCCTCGTAGATCAGCGCCGGCGCGATCGAGTGGAGCGTGTTCTCGCGGATATTCTCCCACAGACGCAGCAGATACTCGTAGTCGCGCTTGATCTCGGCCTTGGTCCGCTTGGCGCCGGCCGTACGGACAATCAGGCCCATGCCCTGCGGCACGTCCAGGCTCTGGACGACGCTCTTCAGACGCTTGCGGTCGGTGACGGCCGTGATCTTGCGGCTGATGCCGCCGCCACGGGCGGTGTTGGGCATCAGGACGCCGTAGCGGCCGGCGAGCGACAGGTAGGTGGTCAGGGCCGCGCCCTTGTTGCCGCGCTCTTCCTTGACGACCTGAACCAGCATGATCTGCCGGCGGCGGATTACTTCCTGGATCTTATACTTGCGCATCAGGCGGCGCTTGCGGCGCGCCAGCTCTTCTTCGACGTCGTCCTCGTCGTCGTCGACCGCGCGATCGCCGCCATTGACGTCGTCCTCGTCGTCACCGCCCGAGGCGCGACGCGAGATCGGCGTGTCATCCTCGTCATCGCCGGAGTCGTCGCGCATCAGCGCTTCACGGTCGGCGACCGGGATCTGGTAGTAGTCGGGGTGGATCTCGTTGAACGCCAGGAAACCGTGACGGTTGCCGCCGTACTCGATGAACGCAGCCTGCAGGCTGGGTTCGACGCGCGTCACCTTGGCGAGATAGATGTTTCCACGAAGCTGTTTGCGGGTCTGGCTCTCGAAATCGAACTCTTCAACCCGGGTACCGTCCACGACGACCACACGCGTCTCTTCGGCGTGTGCTGCGTCGATCAGCATCTTCTTCGACATAAAGGAAGTCTCCGCGGCGCGCTGCGGGCGCTGGGCCCGGTCGCCGATATGAATGAAGGGCGCGCGCGTCGCCGACCGTCGCACCGTCAGCGCGGTTGCGAAGGGTCAGGTGCCAAAGGCGGTCGGGTGCGGCGCAGCCCATTGAGGTTCGTTTGTCCCTACCGCGTCTGGCGCGGGATTGGATGGCGCGTCGTCGCCGGGACGGCGTTTGAGCCCGACGCGGGCCCCGTGGCGCGGCGTCTCTGCAGGCGTCTTGCCCGCCAGGTCGACCACGTCTCGAACACAATCTAATCTGCCGCCCCAGTGTCGAAAGGGGTTCAAGACCAAATTCGACGCCTGAGCGGCTCACGCGGAGTCGTGACGATCACGGATTTCGCGTGCGGCGGGACTGTAGCCACATTGGCGCGCAAAAGAAAAGGTTTCCCAGGGCGAACGCGACTTAACTCTTTCGCTACCCAGGGTGATCGATATTGAGCTCCAGTTCACCAGTTCCGGGTATCGCGGGCGGAAATGCGTAGACGTCTCATCAGTTTCGCTCGGATGGGCTGGGTCAGAGCCATGCTGATCGTTGGCGGGATGACGCTCGCCGGCGTGGCCGTGGCCACCGCTAAAGGTCCTGCGGCCCCTGCGGGTGTGCAGAAGGTTCGCTTTGGCGGGGATCGGGTCGAAACGCGGGTCGTCATTGATCTAGACCGCGCGGCGGCCGGAAAGCTGCTCGCGGATGGCGCGGCCGACCAGCGCCTCGTCATCGCTCTCCCGAACGTCATGGTTTCCGGCGATCTGCAGGGCGCCGGCCAGGGCCTTGTGAAGCGCTGGTTGATAGACGAGGTCGCCGGCGGCGCGCGGTTGCGGCTGGATCTGGCGAGCAAGGTCGAAGTCCGTCGGCGCTTCCTGTTGCCGCCGGGTGATGGCGCGACCGCTTATCGCTACGTGATCGACCTCAAGGCCGTGGACGGCGCCGTCGCGCCACAGGCGCCGCAGCCGACACTTGTCTCAGCGCCGGTCAAGGCGCCGCCCCTTCGCCTGAAGAAGGTGGTCGTGATCGATGCCGGACACGGCGGTAAAGACTCTGGCGCTGTCGGCGCCAACATCTTTGAGAAAGAAGTGACCCTGGCGGCGGCCAAGGCGCTCAAAGAGCGCCTCGAGCGGACGGGCCGTTTCCAGGTCGTGCTGACGCGCGAGACAGACACCTTCGTCCCCCTCGAATCGCGCGTGCAGATCGCGCGCCGCGCCGACGCGGATCTTTTCATCTCGCTTCACGCTGATTCTGGACCCGACGCGACGACGCGTGGGGCTTCGGTCTACACCTTGTCCGAGAAAGGCGCCGACCGTGTCGGCAGGGTCCTCGAGAAGGATGATTGGCTTATGAAGGCCAACATGCCGGGCCGTGACCGCGCGGTGAGCCAGATCCTGCTCGACCTGTCGCAACGGGCGACCAAGAACCGTTCGGCGGCCTTTGCGCAGTTGCTCCTGGCCAATGTGGGTGAAGAAACTGCTCTGCTGCGCCGCAGCCACCGCGACGCGGGCTTCATTGTGCTGCTCGCGCCGGATGTTCCGGCCGTATTGCTCGAAATGGGCTTCATCACCAATCCAGATGATGAAGCCTTCCTGAGCTCCAAGGCCAGTCGTGCGCGTCTCGTCGACGCTGTTGGCGACTCGATCGAGGCCTATTTTTCCTCCGGCGTTCGCAAGTCTTAGGCGACCACGCTTCCCCTTTCGACTGTCGCGCTCTAATCACAGGCATGATCGATCGCGTCGTCGCCGGCGAGGTGCGACCGCGAAACCGCTTACGGTTCCGCGACAAGCGATCTAGTGAAGAGTGTGCAGCGGGCGAGGGGGCCCGTTCGACGGAGGTCGCGTGGATCTGAAACCCACCGAACGATGGATGGCCATCGCGGGCGTGGCGGTGCTGTCGGCGATCGCCGTCGCGGGGTTCGCGATCGCGATCTATGCTGCCTGGCTGTTCCATGACATGCCCGACGCCGGTGAGCTGCAGGACTATCGTCCGCCTACCGCGACGCGCGTTTACGCCTGGGACGGCACCCTGATCGGCGAGTACTCCAAGGAGCGCCGGATCTTCATCCCGTACGACCAGATCCCACCGCAACTGGCGCAGGCGTTCCTGGCCGCCGAGGACCGCAACTTTTTCCAGCACGGCGGTGTCGACGTGGGCGGCCTGTCGCGCGCGATGATCAAGAACGTCGGCAATGCCGTTCGCGGGCGGCGTCTTGAGGGGGGGTCGACGATCACCCAGCAGGTGGCCAAGAACGTCCTGCTGACGTCCGACGCCACGGTGGGTCGCAAGTTCAAGGAAGCCATCCTGGCGCATCGCCTGGAGCAGTCGCTGACCAAGCAGCAGATCCTGGAACTCTATCTCAACGAAATCTGGCTGGGTTATCGCTCGTTCGGCGTTGGTGCGGCGGCCTACAACTATTTCGGCAAGGCCTTGCCGGACCTGACCCTGGCCGAGTGCGCCTATCTGGCCTCGCTGCCTAAGGGACCGGATAACTATCACCCCATCAGAAACCGAGCCAAGGCGATCACCCGTCGCAACTGGGTTCTGGGTCAGATGGCTGAGCAGGGATGGGTCTCTAAGGCCGACGCCCAGAAAGCTATGGCCGAGCCGCTGTCCGTCCAGGCCGCGCCCAAGCGCGCCGCCTATCGCGACGCCGACTACTTCGTCGAGGAAGTCCGCCAGCGCGGCATGGCCACCCTGGGTCCCCGCCTGAACGAAGGCGGCTATTACATGCGCACCACACTGGACCCGCGATTGCAGAGCGCGGCGCGGATAGCCTTGATGGACGGCCTGGAGAAGTACGACCGCCGCCATGGCTGGCGCGGAGCGTGGGGTCACGTTCAACCCAGCGACCTGAACTGGGAGAAGACGGCCCTGACCAAGGCAGCGCCTTCCGAACGTCGTCAATGGCGCGCGGCGCTGGTCACGTCCAACGATGGCCGGGTCCGGTTGGTCAAGAAGGAGGGCGAGGGGCAGATCGTCGCCGAGGACATGACGTGGGCCAAGGCTGGCAAGGGCTTGAAGGCCGGCGATCTTGTCTTCGTGGAAAGGACCGCTCAGGGCGGCTACCGGCTGCGTCAGATCCCCGCCGTCAACGGCGCCTTGGTGGCGATGGAGCCCTATACGGGGCGCGTCGTGGCGCTGGTCGGCGGCTACAGCTACTCGCTCTCAAACTTCAATCGAGCCACCCAGGCAATGCGCCAGCCCGGCTCGTCGTTCAAGCCGTTCGTCTACGCCGCCGCTCTGGAGAACGGTTACACCCCCGCTAGCGTGATCGTCGACAGCGCCATCACCTTCAAGGGCGCGAATGGCGAGGAGTGGAGCCCCGAGAACTATCACAAGGAGTTCTACGGCGCACAGCCGCTGCGCAAGGGCCTGGAGCAATCGATCAACGCCATGACCGTGCGCCTGGCCCAAGGCGTGGGCATGAAGAAGATCGTCGACTTCGCCAAGCGCACCGGCGTGGTTCGCGACATGGATCCGGTTCTCGCCATGGCCTTGGGGGCCGGGGAGACGACGCCCTTTAAGCTGACCGCGGCCTACGCGCCGTTCGTCAACGGCGGCCGCCGCGTCGAACCCCACCTGATCGAGCTGGTCCAGGACCGCGAGGGCAAGGTAATCTTCCGCGCCGACAAGCGCGACTGCGAGCGCTGCGACGCCGGGTTCAACGGCGACGAGAGCCCTAGGTTCGCCGCGCCAGGCGAGCAGGTCATGGACCCGGTCACCGCCTATCAGGTCACCTCGATGCTGCAGGGCGTGGTCCAGCGCGGCACCGCCGCCGCCGTCAGTTCGCTGGGGCGGCCCCTGGCGGGCAAGACCGGCACCACGAACGAGTATCGCAGCGCCTGGTTCGTCGGCTATTCGCCCAATCTGATCGTCGGCGTCTTCATCGGCTTCGACGACAACCGCTCGCTGGGCGAGGGTGAAACCGGCGCGACCGGTCCCGTGCCGATGTTCATGGATTTCATGAAAGTGGCGCTGGAAGGCCAGCCGGTGGTCGACTTCAAGCCTCCGAAGAACGCCAAGTTCGCCCTAGTTCGCGGCGTGCGCGAGGCCTTCCGGCCTGGCACCGAGCCTAAGGTCGAGGTCGCCCCGACCGAGGGTCCGATCCCGTATCAGGATTTGCCGCCTAGTCTGCCGCCCGTCTCCCCGCCGGCGACGCAGCCTGGTAAGCCCACCCAAAAGCCAGACCCGTTGAGCGGGCTCTACTGACGTCCATTGCGCGGGACAGCGACGCAAGTTATGTCCCGCGCCCTTCAACACTGTCACGGAGTTACGTGATGCGACCGGATGTCGAGGCCGCTGCGGCCGACATCGAGCAGTCCGTGGGACTGCTCAGGAGGCGTCTTTGACTGGGACGTCGCTCTCCGCAAGCTCGATGAGCTGAACGCCCGGGTCGAGGATCCGACCCTGTGGGACCGTCCGTCCGAGGCCCAGGCCGTATCCCGCGAGCGCGCGAACCTGGCCGCCAAGGTCGAGGCCGTGCAGTCGATCGAGCGCGACCTCAAGGACGCCCTCGAATACGCGGAACTGGCCGAGATGGAGTCCGACGAGGACTCGCTGAACGACGCCCGCACCCAGTTGAAGTCGCTGAAGGAACGCGCAGGTCGCGCCGAACTGGAGGCGCTGCTGTCGGGCGAGGCCGACGGCAACGACTGCTATGTCGAAATCAACTCCGGGGCCGGCGGCACCGAGTCCTGCGACTGGGCCGGCATTCTGCTGCGCATGTACACCCGTTGGGCCAACGCCCACGGCATGACGACCGAGCTGATCGAAGAGACCGACGGCGACCAGGCGGGGATCAAGTCCGCCACCCTGCTGGTCAAGGGCCCCAACGCCTATGGCTGGCTCAAGACCGAGGCGGGCGTCCACCGCCTCGTGCGGATCAGCCCGTATGACAGCAGCGCGCGCCGTCACACCTCGTTCGCTTCGGCCTGGGTCTATCCGGTGGTCGACGACAATATCGAGATCGAGATCAATCCGTCTGACGTGCGGACTGACACCTACCGCGCCTCGGGCGCCGGCGGTCAGCACATCAACAAGACCGACTCGGCGGTGCGCCTGACGCACATTCCGACCGGGATCGCAGTGGCCTGCCAAGCCGGCCGTTCGCAGCACCAGAACCGCGAAGAGGCCTGGAAGATGCTGCGCGCGCGCCTCTATGAGGCTGAACTCCAGAAGCGCGAGGCCGCGCAACAGGCGCTGGAGGACACCAAGACCGACATTGGCTGGGGCCACCAGATCCGTAGCTACGTCTTGCAGCCCTACCAGATGGTCAAGGACCTGCGGACCAACGTCGAGACCTCCGACACGCAAGGGGTCCTCGACGGCGATCTAGACGCCTTCATGGCGGCGTCGCTGGCTCAGCGCGTGGGTCACACCCGCGACGGCGGCGAAGCGTCCTAGTCCGCGCCGGACGACCAAAAGAAAACGCCCCGGAGCGATCCGGGGCGTTTTTGCGTTTCCGATGACGGGCGATCAACCGGCGGTCTTGGCGATCGCCAGGTGTTCAGGATGCGGCGCCGGTTGCGACGGGGCGGGGGCGGGGCGCTGGAACTTCAGGCTGCGCCCCTGGAAGAAGGCGCCGGTTTCCATGGCCAGTTGCTCGTGGGTGATGTCGCCGTCGACGTACGAGGTGCCGTATAGGCGAACCTGTTTGGAGGTGATTGCGCCGACAACGCGGCCGCGCACTTCGACCGCCTCGGCGTAGACCGAACCTTCGACATGACCCGTTTCGCCAACCGTGAGGCGGCCGACGCGAACATCGCCCTTCACCACGCCGTCGATCTGCAGTTCGCCTTCACCAGTGACACCACCCTCGATGGTCAGGTCGGCCGACAGAAGCGAGGCGACCTTCGGCGGCGCACGCCGCGTGGGTTCGGTCGGCGCGGCGGCCATCGGAGTCGGCAGCGGCTCGATGCGCGCGGGGGTCTTGTTGTTCGACTTAGCTTGCTTGCTGAACATACTCACCAGCCTTCAAGAAGCGGTTGGGGTTCTGAGCCTTGCCGTTGACCCAGACTTCATAGTGCAGGTGCGGCCCGGTTGAGCGGCCGGTCGAGCCCATGCCGCCGACCCGCGAGCCGATGGCCACACGCTCACCGACGCGGACGCTGATCGCGGCGAGGTGGGCGTAGCGGGTTTTGAAGCCGCCGCCATGGTCGACTTCGACAGTCTTGCCGTAGCCCGATCGGACGCCCGTGAACGACACGACGCCAGGGGCGGTGGCCATGATTGGCGTATGATAGCCGCCCGGGAAGTCGAGGCCCGAATGGAACGCCGGACGGCGGGTGAACGGATCGAACCGGACGCCGTAGCTGGAGGACAGGGCCGGGTTGCTGGTGGGCCGATAGAACGGAAGTTTCTTGGCGGCCGCCCCGAGCGAGCGCATGTCCGACATGTCGTTGGCGGCGCGCTGGATACGGGTGGCGAAGTCTTCGTCGACGTCCAGGACGGCGGCGAGGGCGCGGGGATCCTTGGCTTCGATCAGCGGACCGCCCAGCGACACGCCGCGACCGGTGTAGTTCCCCGCGTCCAGACCGGCCATCCGCATGGCCAGGCGCAGGCGCTCGGCGCGGCTCTTGGCGAAGCTTTCGGCGGCGTCAATCAGGCGCTCCTGGTCCATTCGAGTGGCCTGGACCCGCTGCACCGGGCTGGCGGCGAGCAAGCGCGGTTTGGCCACGGTCAGGGCTTCGGCGGCGCCGGGAACGCCCTTGAAATCGGAGACCAGAAGGGCGAGAGCGGCGTGTCGCTTCTCGACCGAGGCGGCGAGCTCTTCCAGCGAGCCGTTGGTGGCCGAGAGTTGCGCGACCGCGCTGTTCAGGCGGGCCTGACGATCAGCGTTCAGACGTTCATAGTAGGCCTTCTGCTTGATGACCTGCTGATCGGTCGAGCTGACTGCCAGGGCGTTGACCATCATCGCCGCAGTGCAGACGCCCATCCAAAGGGCGCCCACGGCGACGCCGGCGGCGCCCAGCAACTGCTTGTTGGTTGAGAAGACATAGCCGCGCATCTCGCCGCCGGAGCGGATGTAGATGTGCCGTTCGGGAAAAAGGGCTTCCAGAGATTGCCGCAGTCGCTTGAAGCGTTTGATCGCCATCGGCCCAGGAAACCCCCCGTTTCAGGTCCCGGCGATATGCAATGATAAAACGGAAGCGCGCAAGGGTCTTCGCGCCCGAAGAGAGCGCGAGTCGCAAAATTGAACTTTGCGCCTCAATGCTTAACGATCTCTGACCAGAACGGCCACGGCAGAACCCTGGTTCCGCGCCGAAACGTCACAAGCCGATGCGTTGTTGCAACACCCGGGCGCGTCTCCCGCGCGAGCCAACGGCGCTATTTGATTGCTTTAGCGGCGTTCATCACCGCCTTGATGTGGCCTGGGACCTTCACCTTGCGCCAGATCTCGCGGACAACGCCCTCGCGGTCGATCAGGAACGTCGAACGATCAATACCCATGTACTTGCGGCCGTACATGCTTTTTTCGACCCACGCGCCATAGGCCTCGACGACATCGCCCAGCGTGTCGGCGGCCAGCTCGATTGTCAGGTCGTGCTTGGCGCGGAACTTGGCGTGCGAAGCGGCGCTGTCTTTCGACACGCCAATGATCACTGCGCCCAGCTTCTGGAACTCCTCGACTTCCGACGAGAATTGCAGCGCCTCTGAGGTGCAGCCGGCGGTGTCGTCCTTCGGATAGAAATAGAGGACGACGTTCTTGCCTTTCAGGGCCGACAGGCTGACGCGACCGGTGTCGGTCGGCAGGTCGAAATCGGGAGCCTTGTCGCCGGGCTGCAGCATCGAACGCTTCCTTGAAGTTTGTCGTCCCGGCCCAGCGCTGAACACGCTGAGCCGGAACCGCCAATGGCCGTGAGTCTGGCCGAGTCCCGCCTTCGCTACGCCAGGGGCGGGATGACAATCAACTCATAACTAAACAGGCTTCACCAACACGATCTTCTTCTTGCCGGCCGCCAGCTTGACCACGCCTTCGACGAGGTCGGCGGCGGTGATCAAGCGGTTGGCGTCGGCCTCGGCCTTGTCGTTGACCTTGAGGCCGCCGCCTTGGGCCAGGCGGCGTGCTTCGCCGCGCGAGCCGGCCAGACCCGCGTCAGCAAACAGGGCCGCCAGCACGACGCCAGCCTCCAGATCGGCCGAGGGGATCTCGAAGGTCGGCAGGTCGGCCGAAAGCGCGCCTTGCTCGAACGCCTTTTCGGCGGCGTCGCGGGCCTTGCGGGCTTCTTCCTCGCCGTGGGCCATGCGGGTGGCCTCGTCGGCCAGCACCTTCTTGGCCTCGTTGATCTGGGCGCCTTGGAGCGCTTCCAGTTCAGCGATCTTGTCTAGCGGCAGATCCGTGAACAGCTTCAGGAAGCGGCCGACGTCGGCGTCCTCGGTGTTGCGCCAGAACTGCCAGTAGTCGTAGGGGCTCAGCTGCTCGGCGTTCAGCCACACCGCGCCCGCCGCCGTCTTGCCCATCTTGGCGCCGGAGGCCGTAGCCAAGAGCGGCGTCGTCAGGCCGAAGGCGCTCTTCTGGTCGACACGGCGGGTCAGCTCGACGCCGTTCAGGATGTTGCCCCATTGGTCCGAGCCGCCCATCTGCAGCACGCAGCCGTGGGCCCGATTGAGCTCCAGGAAGTCGACCGCCTGCATCAGCATGTAGTTGAACTCGAGGAACGTCATCGGCTGCTCGCGCTCAAGGCGCAGCTTGACCGAGTCGAAGGCCAGCATCCGGTTGACCGTGAAGTGAACGCCGTACTCGCGCAGGAACTGGACGTAACCGAACTTCGACAACCACACGTCGTTGTCGACCATGATCGCGTCGGTCGGACCGTCGCCGAAGGTCAGGAACTTCGAGAACACCGTCTTGATGCCCGCGATATTGGCCTGGATGTCGGCGTCGCTCAGCAGCTTGCGGCTCTCGTCCTTGCCCGTGGGATCGCCGACCTTGGTCGTGCCGCCGCCCATCAGGACGATCGGCTTGTGGCCGGCCTGCTGCAGGCGGCGCAGCAGCATGATCTGGATCAGCGACCCGACGTGCAGGCTGGGCGCGGTGGCGTCGAAGCCGATGTAGGCGACAATCGGGCCGCCTTGCGCCGCTGTGTCAAGTTCCTCCGGATGGGTGATCTGGTGGATGTAGCCGCGCGCCTCCAGGGTTCGCAGGAACTCTGACTTGAAGGACGAGGCGGCGGACATGGATTGACTCTCTGATTGGCTTGGCGGGCCGTCTAGCACGGCTTGGACTGTGTGTGAGGGGTTCATTTTGGACTCCGGGAGGATGCCGGAGCGCATGATCGACTGCGTTGAAGCGACCCCGGCGAGGCGGGGGCTAAGCGACGTGTCTGGTCGGCCTCCCGCTATGGCAGCGGGCGGTAATAGAAGCGGGCCAGGACGAAAGCGTCGATCATGGGGCCTAGCTACCGTTTAACGGGCATGGCAGTCAACGTTCCCATGAAGATCCTGGGATTCATGACCGGCACCTCGCTGGACGCGGTCGACATGGCGGTGCTTGAAACGGACGGCGTCGACATTCACGCTTTCGGACCGGCGGGGGAGCGCAAGCTGCGGGAGGCGACCCGTGACCTGCTGCTCAAGACCACCGACGTCGCTCGCGCCTGGCCGCGTGGCGCGCCCGAGCCGGTAATCTTCGAGGAGGCCCGCCGCGCGGTGGCGGACGAGCATTTTCAGGCCGCGGAAAGCTTCCTGGACGAGCACGGCCTGTCGTGGAGAGAGTTCGACCTGCTGGGCGTGCACGGCCAGACTGTCCTTCACGAGCGCCCAACGGCCGAGCGGCTAGGTCGCACAGTGCAGCTGCTGGACGCTGAGCGCCTGGCCAAGGCCTGCGGCCGGCCGGTGGCTTTCGATTTCCGCACCGCCGATGTCGCCGCGGGCGGGGAGGGCGCGCCTCTGGCCCCAATCTATCACGCCGCGCGCGCCCGGGCCTCGGGCCTCTCCGCGCCGGTCGCGGCGCTTAATGTTGGCGGGGTCGCCAACATCACCCTGATCGGCGCGGGCGGAGAGTTGTTGGCTTTCGACACGGGACCCGGCAACGGCATGATCGACCTGATGCTGCAGGAGCGGGGCCTGGGCCGCTTCGACGAGGACGGCCGGCTGGCCCGGGCCGGCCGCATCGATGAGGCCGCCTTGGCGGCCCTGCTCGACAGCGCCTACTTCGACGCGCCGGCGCCCAAGTCGCTGGATCGCTACGATTTCTCGCTGGCGCCGATCGAGCATCTGTCGGCGGAGGATGCGGCGGCGACCCTGGTGGCCTTCACCGCCGAGGCCGTGTTCAAGGCCTTCGCCCAGACCGGCGAGGCGCCGAGCGCCCTGATCGTCTGCGGTGGCGGGCGACACAATCCGGCGATCATGCAGACCCTGGCCAGGCGCGCGCCCGTGCCGGTCCATACCGCTGAGGCCTATGGCTGGCGCGGCGACAGCATCGAGGCCGAAGCCTTCGCCTATCTGGCGGCTAGAACGGCCCAGGGCCTGCCGATCAGCTTCCCCGGCACCACGGGTGTGACGGCGCCCATGACCGGCGGGCGGATAGTCGAACCCTGAAATAAAGAAGGCCTCCGCGAGGGAGGCCTTCTGAACGTCGCTAGATCGGGTTTTCCGCCAGGCGCTTGTCGAGATAGTCGCTGACGCTCTTCTCGACGCTGGGCAGGTGCTCGGCCCAGAAGTGGGTGGCCTTGTCGATGACTTCGTAGTCGATCGTGATGCCCTTCTGGGTGCGCAGCTTGGTCACCACGCGCTCCACCTCGACCGGCGGGGTGATGGTGTCGGCCGAACCGGTCAGGAAAAGGCCCGAGGCGGGGCAGGGCGCCAGGAAGCTGAAGTCGTACATGTTGGTCGGCGGCGAGACCGAGATGAAACCGTCCGTCTCGGGACGGCGCATCAGGAGTTGCATGCCGATATAGGCGCCGAAGTCGAAACCCGCGACCCAGGTCTGGCTGGCGGTCGGGTTGCTAGTCTGCAGCCAGTCCAGCGCGGTAGCCGCATCGGCCAGCTCGCCGATGCCGGCGTCAAACTCGCCCTGGCTGCGACCCACGCCGCGGAAATTGAACCGCAAGGTCGCGAAACCGCGCTTCATGAACAGGTGATACAGTTGCACCGAGACCGGGTGGTTCATATGACCGCCGGCTTTGGGGTGCGGGTGCAGGATCAGCGCGATCGGCGCCGTTTCGGTCTTGCCCGGAGAATAGCGACCTTCGATCCGGCCGGACGCGCCGGTCAAAATCACATCAGGCATATCGTCCCCTTTAGCTGGCCACGGCGGATCCTGGCCTTTTTGAGGGCCAGAATACTTGACCGCCGCGCTTGGTCTTCCTAAATCGCAGCCGCAATGCGGACACACCGTCCGCGCGCGAAGTCGCGGCTTGTAGCACACGCAAAAGCCGATGCGCGCGGAATCTGCAAGGGGTAAGGCTGATGCGCCTGAGCACCAAAGGCCGATACGCCGTGATGGCGATGACCGACCTGGCCAAGCGTCAGGACGAGAGCGATGGCCGCGCCGTGGCGCTGGCCGAGATCGCTGCGCGCCAGCAGATCTCGCTTTCCTATCTGGAGCAGCTCTTCGCGCGCCTGCGTCGCAAGGGTCTGGTGATTAGCGCCCGGGGGCCCGGCGGCGGCTATCGCCTAGCCAAGGCCTCAGATGAGACCTTCATCGCCGACATCGTGCTGGCGGTCGACGAGCCGCTGCGCGCCACCCGCTGCAACTTCACCAAGGGTCAGGCCAAGGGCTGCATGGCCGGCGGCGAGCGCTGCATGACGCATAACCTCTGGGAAGAGATGGGCCGCCAGATCCACGGCTATCTGGCTTCGGTCTCGGTCGCCGACGTGCTGGCGGGTGAACTGCGCCCGGCGCGCCCGATGGAGATCGCGGCCGAGTGAACGCTTCCCGACCCTCGGTCTATCTCGACTACAACGCCACGGCCCCCCTGAGGCCCGAGGTGCTTAAGGCGCTGCTGGACGCCTTGGAGAGTCCGGCCAATCCCTCGTCTGTTCATGCCGCCGGCCGCGCCGCCCGCGACCTGGTCGAGCGCGCCCGCGCCGAAGTCGGGGCCTTGGTCGGGGTGCCGGCCGGTTCGGTGACCTTTGTCAGCGGCGGCACCGAGGCCAACGCCTTGGCCATCGAGAGCGCCAAGGTCGCGGGCGTCGAGCGCATCATCATCTCCGCGATTGAGCACGACGCGGTGACCGAGACGGCCAAGGTCTCGGGTCTGCCGGTCGAAGTCCTGCCTGTGGATAGCAGCGGAGTCGCCGATCTCGACTGGCTGGCGCAAGCGCTTGCCAAGCCTGGCAAGGCCTTGGTCTGCCTGATGCTGGCCAACAACGAGACGGGCGTCATCCAGCCTGTGGATAAGGCCTCGCCTCTCGTCCGCGCCCACGAAGGCTGGCTGCATGTCGACGCCGTCCAAGCCGCCGGCAAGATCGCGATCGACTTTTCCGGTCTGGGCGCCGACACCATGGCGCTGTCTGCCCATAAGCTGGGCGGGCCGCAGGGCGTCGGCGCGCTGGTCGCCGGGACTCGCGCGAGCGTCTCCCGTCGCCTGCATGGCGGCGGTCAGGAGCGCGGCCGTCGGGCCGGCACCGAGAACGTTGCCGGGATTGCGGCGTTTGGCGCCGCCGCCAAGGCCGCCCATGAGGGTCTTGCCTCGATGGCCGAACAGGCCCAATGGCGCGACGCCCTGGCCGATCGGCTCAAGGCGGAAGGCGCGGTCGTGTTGGGCGAAGGCGTGGACCGGCTGCCGCAGACCCTGTGCTTCGCGGGCGAGGGCTTCGGGTCCGAAGTCCAGGTGATGAACATGGATCTGGCCGGGATCATGGTCAGCGCCGGCAGCGCTTGCTCTTCGGGCAAGGTCAAGGCGAGCCGCGTGGTGGAAGCCATGGGCCGCGCTGATCTCGCCCCATTCGCCCTGCGTATCAGCGGCGGCTGGGCGAGCACGGAGCGGGACTGGATCAAGTGCGGCGACGCCTGGCTCGCCGCGTGGAAGCGTATCGGCGCACGGCGCCGGGAGGTGGCTTAATGGCCGCGGTCAAAGAGACTGTCGAAACCGTCGCCGCGCTCGAGAAGTACGAGCACGGCTTTACCACCGACATCGATCAGGAGTTCGCCCCCAAGGGCCTCTCCGAGGACATCGTGCGCTTCATCTCGGCCAAGAAGGAAGAGCCGGAATGGATGCTGGAATGGCGGCTTGAAGCCTATCGCCGCTGGCTGGCGATGGACGAGCCCGACTGGGCCAAGGTCAGCTATCCGCCGATCGACTACCAGGACACCTACTACTACGCCGCCCCGAAAACCAAGGAAGGCCCCAAGAGCCTGGACGAAGTCGATCCGGAGCTGCTGGCCGTCTACGAAAAGCTCGGCATCCCTCTGAAGGAACAGGCGGTTCTGGCCGGCGTTGAAGGCGCGCCGCGCTACGCCGTCGACGCCGTGTTCGACAGCGTCAGCGTGGTGACCACCTTCAAGAAGGAACTGGCCCAGGCCGGCGTCATCTTCTGCTCGATGAGCGAGGCGGTCCGCGAGCATCCGGAGCTGGTGCGCCAGTACTTGGGCAGCGTGGTGCCGACCTCCGACAACTATTTCGCCTGCCTCAACAGCGCGGTCTTCTCGGACGGCAGTTTCGTCTACGTCCCGCCGGGCGTGCGCTGCCCGATGGAGCTGTCGACCTATTTCCGGATCAACGCCAAGGATTCTGGCCAGTTCGAGCGCACCCTGATCATCGCCGACAAGGGCGCGTACGTTTCGTATCTGGAAGGCTGCACGGCCCCAATGCGCGACGAGAACCAGCTGCACGCGGCCGTGGTCGAGCTCGTTCTGCTGGACGACGCCGAGATCAAGTACTCGACCGTCCAGAACTGGTACCCGGGCGATCCCGAGACCGGCAAGGGCGGCATCTACAACTTCGTGACCAAGCGCGCCGACTGCCGCGGCGACCGCAGCAAGGTGTCCTGGACCCAAGTCGAGACCGGCTCGGCCATCACCTGGAAGTATCCGTCCTGCGTGCTGCGCGGCGAGGGCTCTTCGGGCGAGTTCTATTCGATCGCCGTGACGAACGGTCATCAGCAGGCCGACACAGGCACCAAGATGATTCACCTGGGCGCCAACACCCGCTCGCGGATTGTCGCCAAGGGCATCAGCGCCGGCAAGTCGACCTCGACCTATCGCGGCTTGGTTTCGGCCCACCCCAAGGCCAAGGGCGCGCGCAACTTCACCCAGTGCGACAGCCTGTTGATCGGCAAGGACTGCGCGGCCCACACCGTGCCCTATATCGAGGCTCGTAACGGCCAGTCGGTGTTCGAGCACGAGGCCACCACCACGCGGCTGTCGGACGACCAGCTATTCTACTGCCAGCAGCGCGGCCTGTCGGAAGAGGAGTCGGTGGCCCTGCTGGTCAACGGCTTCGTCAAGGACGTGCTGCAGCAACTGCCCATGGAATTCGCCGTCGAGGCTCAGAAGCTCGTGGCGATCAGCCTGGAGGGCAGCGTGGGATGACCAACGTCACCCTCTACCAGCCTGTCGGCCTGGAGGAGCTGCAAGCGATCAAGGCGTCGGACTGGAGAGCCTTTCCGCCGCATGACATCGAGCAGCCGATCTTTCGGCCGGTCACCAACGAAGCCTTCGCGGCCCAGCTGGCGCGGGACTGGAACGCGGCGCACTCGACCTATCGCCGCGGATACGTCGTTCAGTTCGCCGTGTCGAAGACGTTCCTCGACGCCTATGAGAACAAGGTCTCCGGCACGCCCGGGCACGAGGAATACTGGATCCCGTCTGAGGATCTTTCGCTGCTAAACGCCGCCATCCAAGGCCAAATCGCCGTCGCCGGAACCTTCGCGGGGCACGACGCCGAGTACAGAAAACTCAACGAGACCCATGCTTAAGATCCAGAACCTTCACGCCCGCGTCGAGGACAAGCCGATCCTGAAGGGCGTCACGCTGGACGTGCCGGCCGGCGAGGTCCACGCGATCATGGGGCCGAACGGCGCCGGCAAGTCGACCCTGTCCTACGTGCTGACCGGCCGCGACGGCTATGAGGTCACCGAGGGCTCGGCCAGCCTGAACGGCGAGGACCTGTTGGCCCTGGAACCCAACGAACGGGCGGCCAAGGGCCTGTTCCTGTCGTTTCAATATCCGCTTGAAATTCCGGGCGTTCCGGCCCTGACCTTCATCCGCACCGCCCTCAACGCCCAGCGCCGCGCGCGGGGCGAGGACGAGATCGCCGCGCCGGCTTTCCTGAAGCTGGCCAAGGAAAAGGCCGCGGCGCTGAAGATCGACTTCGAGATGCTCAAGCGCGGCCTCAACGTCGGCTTCTCGGGCGGCGAGAAGAAGCGGATGGAAATCCTTCAAATGGCGATGCTTTCGCCGAAATTCCTGATCCTCGACGAGACGGACAGCGGACTCGACATTGATGCCCTGAAGATCGTGTCGGAAGGCGTTAACGCCCTGCGCTCGCCCGAGCGCGGCATGCTGGTCATCACCCACTACCAGCGCCTGCTGGACCACATCAAACCCGACAAGGTCCACGTGCTGGCCGCCGGCCGCATCGTCGCCTCGGGCGGTCCGGAACTGGCCCTGCAGCTGGAAGCCGAAGGCTATGACCGCATCGTGGGGGCGGCGGCTTGACCCTTTCGACCGCCCTCAAGACCGGCGACCTCTCGGCGCTGCCGTCGCGGCGTGACGAGGACTGGCGCTGGACCGACCTGCGGGGCCTGCTGAAGACCCTGCCGCCGGCCGCGCCGGCGCATGACGGCGAGGTTCCGGCCGGCCCGTTCGCAGGCTTGGCCGACGCCGAGACCGTGTTCGTCAACGGCCGCCGCACTGTCGCGTCGGACGTCGCCTCAGGCGTCGTCGCCCTGCGCTTCGTCGCGCTGGCCGACAAGACCGCGCAGGGCGCCAGCCACGCCTTGGTCGTCAAGCCAGGCGAAAGCTTGGTGCTGTTGGAAAGCCATGAAGGCCGCGCTGGGGCTTCTGTCTCCGACGTCGCGCTCGACATCGCCGTGGGCGAGGGCGCCTCGCTGGAGCGGATCGTGCTGGTCGATGACGAGGCCGAAGCGGTCAACGTCGTCACCGCCGAGGTCGCCCTGGCCCCCGGCGCCAAGTTCGCCCAGACCGTTCTGACCTCCGGCGCCCGTCGCCAGCGGATCGAGACCCGCGTCCGTCATCCCGGCGCCCATGCCGAGGTTCGCCTCGACGGCGCCTATCTTCTGGACGCCCAGCGGCACGCCGACCTGACCAGCGTCGTGACCCACGGTGGCCTCGACGGCGTCACCAGCCAGCTGACCAAGGGCATGGTCACCGACCAGGCCCGCGGTGTCTTTCAAGGCCGGATCGTGGTCGAGAAGGGCGCCGACCAGACCGACGCCCGGATGGGCCACCACGCCCTGATCCTGTCGGACAAGGCCGAGATCGACGCCAAGCCGGAACTGCTGATCTTCGCGGACGACGTCTCCTGCGCTCACGGCAACACGATCGGCGCGCTGGACGACGAGGTGCTGTTCTACGCCAAGCAGCGCGGTATCCCAGAAGCGGACGCCAAGGCCATGCTGACGCAAGCCTTCGTCGGTGAAGTGATCGAGCGTATCGTCCATGACGGCGCGCGCGAGCTCGCCGCCGCCTGGGTGGCCCGCAAGCTGGGGAGCGAGGCCTGATGGCTTTTGACGCGCCCTACGATGTCGCCGCGATCCGCGCACAGTTCCCCATCTTGGCGCGAGAAGTCCACGGCAAGCCGTTGATTTATCTCGACAGCGCCGCCAGCGCCCAGAAGCCCGACGCGGTGCTGGACGCCATGATGGGCCTGGCGCGGACCTCCTACGCCAATGTCCATCGCGGCCTGCACACGCTGGCCAACGAAACGACTGAAGCCTATGAAAAAGCGCGGGAAACCGTCGCGCGCTTCATCAACGCCGATCGCGACGAGGTCGTCTGGACCAAGAGCGCGACCGAGGCGGTGAACCTGGTCGCCAGCTCGTTTGGCCTGTCGCTGAACGCCGGCGACGAGATCGTGCTCTCCGAGATGGAGCACCATGCCAACATCGTCCCGTGGCACTTCCTGCGCGAGCGCAAGGGCGTGGTGTTGAAGTTCATCCCGGTGCTGGATGACGGGCGCCTGGACATGCAGGCCTATAAGGGCCTGCTGTCCGAGAAGACCAGGATGGTCGCCGTCACCCACATGTCCAACGTGCTGGGCACGGTCAATGACGTGGCCGAGATCGTCCGCCTGGCCCATGCGGCCGGCGCGCCGGTGCTGCTGGACGGCTGCCAGGGCGTGGTTCACACTAGGGTCGATGTGAAGGCCCTGGACGTCGACTTCTACGTGTTCTCCGGCCACAAGCTGTACGGCCCGACCGGCATCGGCGTGCTCTACGGCAAGGCCGAGCGCCTGGCGGCCTTGCCACCTTACCAGGGCGGTGGCGAGATGATCGCTTCGGTGGCGCTGGACAAGATCACCTACGCCGACCCGCCGCATCGCTTCGAAGCCGGCACCCCAGCGATCCTGGAGGCCGTGGGCTTGGGCGCGGCGATCGAGTGGCTGAACGGCCTGGATCGCGACGCCATCTTCGCTCACGAGCACGCCCTCTACGAGCGGGTCGCCGAGCGGCTGCGCGGCGTCAACGGCGTGCGGATCCTAGGCGAGGCGCCCGGCAAGGGCGCGGTTTTGTCCTTTACGGTCGAGGGCGCCCACGCCCACGACATCGCCCAGGTGCTGGACCGCTACGGCGTGGCCGTGCGCGCCGGGACCCACTGCGCCGAGCCCTTGATGCGCCGTTTCGGCGTCACGTCGAGCGCGCGCGCCTCCTTCGCCCTATATAACACCGAGGCCGAGGCCGACGCGTTCGTCGACGCGCTGGCCAAGGCCCGCAGTTTCTTCAGTTGAGCTCCCGATGACCGACGCCGCCTCCCAGGAAACCGTTACGGCTCTGACCCAGGACGAGCTGAATCGGCTGACGGATCAGCTGATCGAAAAGCTGAAGACCGTCTATGACCCGGAAATCCCGGTCGACATCTATGAGCTGGGCCTGATCTACAAGGTCGATGTCAGCGACTCCAAGGACGTCGCCATCGACATGACCCTGACCGCGCCGGGCTGCCCGGTGGCCGGCGAGATGCCGGGCTGGGTCAAGGACGCGGTGATGGAGATCCCGGGCCTGAAGTCCTGCACGGTCGAGCTGACCTTCGACCCGCCGTGGGACGCCTCGCGCATGAGCGACGAGGCCAAGCTGCAACTGAACATGTTCTAGTGTCTTTCCTCCGATCTTCCCGGCGAATGCCGGGACCCAGGTGAAGCCCGGAGCCGTTCCGGATGGATCTGGACCCCGGCGTTCGCCGGGGATGTCGGGTTAGGGAGTGTTTGAGCCTTATGGAACCGACCATCACAACGCGTCCCCGCCGTCCGCGCCCCAAGGTCGTCACCCTTACTGACGCCGCGGCCGCGCGCGTGAAGGAGATCATGGACAAGGCCGACCAGCCCTATGCGGGCTTGCGGGTCGGGGTGAAGAATGGCGGCTGCGCGGGCCAGGAGTACGTGTTCGAATACGCCAAGGAGAAAGGCCCGATCGACGAGGTCGTCGAGGACAAGGGCGTTACCATCCTGATCGAGCCCAAGGCCGTGCTGTTCCTGGTCGGGACCGAGATCGACTACGAGGTCACCAAGCTGTCCTCAAAGTTCGTGTTCCATAATCCCAACGAGACCGACGCCTGCGGCTGCGGCGAGAGCGTCACGATCCAGCCGGCGGCGGAGGTACAGGACTGATGCTGGCCAAGACCCCATCCTGCGTGGAATGCGGCCTGGCTTGGGGGGCTCCGCGCTTCAAGCATGAGGACGACGCGCCGCTCTACTGGTCGGACACGGGCTTGCTGTGCTCCTCGGCCTGCGCCCAGACCCATTTCGCCAAGCGGCGCGCCGAAGGGACCTTTGTGGCGATCCCGGCCGAGTGTCCGGTCGAGGTCTAGGCCGACGCCTCCGCCGCTCGAGGCGTCGAGGGCACGTTCTTCTTGCCATCCCACTCGACCAGCACGGAGGGCCTCACCGGCTCGCCGCGCGCTTGCGCGATCAGCGTATTGGTACGCCCCTCGATCGTCGTCTGCATCAGCGCCATGAAGTCGTCCTTCTCCAGGCCCTGGGGCAGGGCGGGCAGGAACTCGATCGTCGCGACGCCCGGCGTCTTCGCCTTCTCCTGCTGCTTCCAGAAGCAGCCGAGGTTTGTGGCGACAGGCACCACCGGCAGGCCGAAGTCCTTGCTCATGTAGTAGACGCCCGTGCGGTAGCGGAAATGCTCGCCCGGCGCGGCGAGGTGGCCTTCGGGATAGATCAGGATGCGCCGGCCTTCCGCCGCGATCTGGGCGGCGCTTTTGGACAGCGCCTCGCGCGCTTCGGGACCGCCGCAGCTGTCGACGACGATGGCGCCGAACTTTTTCAGGATCGCGCCGACCAGCGGGAACTTCTCCAGGTGATCGCCGGTGACGAAGCTGAGGTTGTCGACATGGGCGAACATTACAAAGCCATCGCCCCAGCTGTGGTGCTTGGCGGCGATGATGCAGGGACCCGAGGGCAGGTGCTCCTGGCCCTTCACCTGCACCTTGACGCCCGCCAGAGCGTCCAGCGCCCACAGCATACGACGGCTGTAGAGCCGCAGGGTGAAGGTGACGGCCTCGCGGCCTGGCGCCAGGGCGGCGAAGGCCGCCGACAGGCCGTAGAAGATCGACAGAACCCAATAGTAGGCGTTGAACAAAACGCTGCGCATTGAAGGGTGTCCTTTATCGCGCGAACAGCACGGCCTGGACGGCCGCGGTCATCAGGGGGGCGTGGGCGGAGAGGGCGTCGTCGCCCAGGCGGCCATAGGCCTTGTTCTGGGCGGTCTGGGTGATCACGCCGATGGCCATGGCGGCCAGCACGCGCGGGTCGCCCGGCGGCAGCTCGGCGTTGATCATCGCTCGCTTGATCAGGTCCTCGACCAGGGTGACCGGATCGCGGCCGTCTTCCTGATAGTAGGGCAGGAAGTGGTGTAACTGCAGCAGGTGGAACGAGAACAGCAGCCAGTCCTCGTCGGCGACCGCGCAATAGGCTTTCACCAGCGCCGCGGCCTTGGCCTTGATCCCGCTGGCGGCGGCGGCCTCCTCAGCGATCAGTGTCGAGAGCCGTCTGTGGCAACCCATGAAGAGGCCCAGCGCCAGGGCGTCCTTGCTCTTCCAGTGGCGATAGATCGCGCCTTCGGACACGCCGGCTCGGGCGGCGATGGTCTTGGTGGTCGTGGCGTCGACGCCTTCGGTGACGAAGGCCTCCAGCGCCCCGCGCTCGATGCGGGGTTTCGCGCTCATGAAACGAGCATTGCAGGCGGGCGAGGAATTGCAAGTGAGTGCTCACTTACATTTCCGTGATTGACCGTGATCGAGGAGGCGGCGACACACGGCCATGGTCCAGACGGTTCTTGTGTATTCGATGGGCGAGGTGATCGGCGACGGCCTGATCAAGCTGCCCTTCATCGCCGGCCTACGCGCGGCGTTTCCCGACGCGCGGATCAGCTGGTGCGCCGCCAAGGGCGAGACCGTCTATACGGGGCCGCTGAAGGCCGTCGTGGCCGGCTATGTCGACGAGGTGATCCTGGAGGGGCGTAACGGCGCGGCCGCGCTGGACAGTCTGCCGTGGTCGAGGCCGTTTAGCGGCCGAAGGTTCGACCTCGTCATCGACACCCAGGAGAACCTCCGCCGCAGCGCCGTCGCCCGTCGCGCCGCCGCCGGCCGCTTCGTTTCGGCCGCGCATCAGGCGCGTAACCAGGACTGGCCGGTCGCGGTGACCGACCGTCTGGCGCGACTACTGGCCCTGGCGACGGACGGGCAGGGCGCGCCGAGGCCCCTGACCCTGGCCCATCCCGACGCGCTGAAAGCCGCAGAGCTTCTGTTACCGGCCGGCCCGACCTATGTCGGCCTGGCCCCCGGCGCTGGCGGACAGGACAAGCGCTGGCCGCTCGAGAACTATCTCGAGCTGGCGCGGCGCGTGCAGACCAAGGGCT
This sequence comes from Caulobacter sp. BE264, assembly GCF_031457805.1. Lineage (NCBI taxonomy): Bacteria > Pseudomonadati > Pseudomonadota > Alphaproteobacteria > Caulobacterales > Caulobacteraceae > Caulobacter > Caulobacter sp. BE264. Next base: position 716,064 of record NZ_JAVDXI010000001.1, read on the forward strand.
GGACGCCGGTCTTTCTGTTCGGTCCTGATGAAGCCGACGATGCGGCGATCGCCGCGCGTGAGGTTCCGCAGGCGCTGCAGCCCGAGCGCAACCGCACAGACGGTCTGTCCGTGAAGGGGCCGCTGCTGGTCATCGCTCTGGCCGGTCGCATGGCCGCCGGGGTCGCCAATGATGCGGGGCCCGGCCACATGCTGGCCGCCGGTGGCGCGCCCTTGCTCTCGCTGCAGCAGGACCGTCGCAAGGCTGTGAAGTTCCGCCCCGCCGCCCAGCAGCTTGAGATGCTGGTCGCGGAGGACTACGGAAGCGGCATGGGCGCACTGCCGGTCGACGCGGCTTGGGAGGCGCTCGAGAAGCTGGTTTCCGGAGCGTCCTGAATGTCCATCCTCGCGCCGATCTCGGCGGGCGAACTGGTCGACAAGATCACCATCCTGCGCGTGAAGGCCCAGCGCATCGGCGATCCGGCCAAGGAGGCCAATGTCCGCAAGGAGCTCGCGCTGCTGGAGGCGACGGCCCGCGAGCACCTGCCGGAAAACGCTGAGATCGCCCAGCTGACCGAAGCGCTGACCGCCGTCAACGCAGCCCTCTGGGACATCGAGGACGGCAAGCGCGACTGCGAGCGCCGCCAGGACTTTGGTCCTGACTTCGTGGCCCTGGCGCGCCGAGTCTATATCGACAACGACCGGCGCGCCGCGATCAAGCGCGCCATCAACGAAGCGGCCGGGTCTGAGATCGTCGAGGAAAAGAGCTACAAGCCCTACCTCGACGCTTCGGATAAATGACGGAGGTCGTTCGCGAAACTCGCGAAATGATCGCCGGTATGACGCCGGAGTTGAAGCCGGGACACTATGTCTTCTGCGCCGCCGGCGATCAGGACTGGGCGTCTCTGCAGCCGCTGGCGATGTTTCGCGAGGTCGAAGGCGTCAGCGTGATCCTCGAGCGCCGCACTGCGGAGGCGGCGGGGTTTGCGACTGAAGCGCCCATGGCTCTGATCACGTTGAACGTCTATTCGGCGCTGGGCGGCGTGGGTCTCACCGCAGCCGTGTCCGGCGCACTCGCCGCTGCGGGGATCGCCTGCAACATGGTCGCGGCGCTGCGCCACGACCATGTTTTTGTCCCCGCGCAGCAGGCGGAAGGAGCGATGCGCATCCTTCTGGACCTGCAGGCGTCCGCTAGCGTCCCTTGAACGCCGCAGCGCGCTTCTGGAGGAAGGCGGTGACGCCCTCGATGAAGTCTTCGGTCTTGCCGGCGATCTTCTGGGCTTTGCGCTCTGCGTGCAGTTGTCCGATCCAGTCGCTGTCCAGGCTGTCCCAGACAAGCTTGCGAATGACGCCCAGGGCAGCCGGTCCCTTGGCGAGCTCCAGCGCCAGGGCGTGCGCCGTCGCCATCAACTCGGCGTCCGGGACGCAACGGTTCACCAGGCCCCACTGCAAAGCTGTGGCGGCGGGAACCTTGTCGCCCAGCAGCATCATTTCCATGGCTCGCGCCTTGCCGATCAGGCGCGGCAGCAAGTAGGTCGAACCGCCGTCGGGCACGAGACCGATACGGCGGAACGCCTGCAGGAAGTAGGCGCTCTCGGCGGCGACGATCAGGTCGCCCATCAGCGCGATCGAGCAGCCGACCCCTGCGGCCGGGCCGTTGACCGCTGTGACGATCGGCAGCGGAAAGTCGCGCAGCAGCGTCATGAGCGGGTTGTAGACGGTTTCAAGCGCCGATCCGGCGTCGGGCTTGCCGTCGACGTCCGCCTCACGGCCAGCCGCGCCGCCGCCTGAGAGGTTGGCGCCCGAGCAGAAGCCACGACCTTCGCCGGTCAGGATCACCGCGCGAGCCTCGATCTTGCCGGCGGCGATCGAAGAGAAGGCGTGATGCAGTTCGCGCGCGACCTCGGGGCTGGCGGCGTTCAGCGTGGCCGGATCGGCGAGGGTGACAGTGGCGACGCCGTCCTGCGTCGAGACACGGATCTTCTGATAGTCCACGGCGGAGCCTCCCTTGTTCGTTGGGCCAGACTCTAGGCGCCTTTGCCCTTTGGGAAGGCTAGCGAAATCTTCGCAAACAGAAACGCCGCCGATCAGGGACCGGCGGCGTGAAGGTAGGTCTTCTGCTGAAAAAAGATCAGGCGGCGTTGGCTGCCCCGGGCATCGACTCCGCCGCCGTCACACGGTTGCGACCGCCACGCTTGGAGGCGTAAAGCGCCGCGTCCGCGCGTTCCATGACCGAGTGGCCCGACTCGCCCGCCTTGCGCTCGGCGAAACCCGAGGAAACCGTGATGGCGCCGAGATCCTCGTTGGTCGAGCGGCGCTTGAGCATGCGCGACGACACCTCAACGCGGATTTCCTCCAGCGTGGTGGCGACAATCGCAGCGCTTTCGCGCGGGAAGATCATGGCGAACTCTTCGCCACCGTAGCGGGCGGCGAAGCGGGGCGGGGCGGCGACACGGCCGATGACCGAAGCCACGTAACGGATGACCTGGTCACCGGTCTGGTGACCCCAGGTGTCGTTGAAGCCCTTGAAGTGGTCGATGTCGAGGACGGCCAGGCAAATCGAGGCGCCGTTCTCCTCGGCCTCGGCGCAGGCGCGGTCGAGCTCTTCGTCGAAGGCTTTGCGGTTAGCCAGGTTGGTCAAGCCGTCGGTCGTGGCGTCGCGGCGGACCTGTTCAAGATGCTCGCGCAAACGCTCGACCTCGGCGGTCGAGTCGGCGAGGCGCGCCTCCAGCGACTGGTTTTCCTTGTGCACGCGCCGCGTGGCTTCGGCGATGCTCCCGACGACCGCCTTGATCGCGGCGACGTCGGTCTGTGTATCCAAGCTCTTGCTCGCGCCGGCCAGTTCCTTGCCAAACGCAGCATTCGACTTCTGGGCGTTCTGTATGGCCTTGGAGACAGCCTCCAATTCCTTTGACAGGATGTCGCCGGCGTCACGGATCTGTTCGTTCAAGCGCGCCTTGGGCAAGAAGGTCGCTGCCAGCTCCTCGCTGACCAGCTCGGTCATGGGCTCTCCGAGCGAGATGAGCCGCGTCAATTCACGCGCGAGGGCGCCGTTCGGGTCGGCCACATAGTGCGTCCAAAGCTCAAAGTTCAGCGCGGTTGGCCAAACCTGATGCCGCTCCATGAGCTCCAGGGCGCGCGAGGCGATCTTATAAGCCTCGGGACCGCGCAGCGTGGTTTCGACGTCCGACATGTTTTCTTCCCTCATCGCCGCTGCCCTTGCGGCAACGTCGATCGCTTGGGTCCGGAGAGTACGCCGTAGAGTTCTTACGAGGCGTTAAGAACGAACGACGTTCGCTTGCGTCCCGTCGTCGCCTCCCGCATGGTGATCATTGATAAGATGAGCGCCGCGCCTTTGGGCCGGCCCCTGGGAGGAGCGACGAGCCATGAACGCACCGGTGAATCTGTCGTTCGACGCACACAAGGCGGCGATGAATGACGTGTTACAGCGCCAGAAGGCCGCACACCTCCGAGAAGGGCCGCCCAGCGCCGAGACGCGAATCGATTGGCTGAACCGGAGCATCGACCTGCTGGTCGGACACCAGGCTGAGATCGCCAAGGCGGTGAACGCCGACTTTGGCTCGCGGTCGCCCGAAGCGACCTCATTGACCGACGTCGCTGGCTCCATCGGGCCACTGAAGCACGCCCGCGATCATCTGACCAAGTGGATGAAACCGGAGAAGCGCAAGACGACGCCGACGATCCTGGGCCTATTCGGCGCCAAGGCCACGGTGCAATGGCAGCCCAAAGGGGTGGTCGGCGTGATCAGCCCCTGGAACTTCCCCGTTAACCTGACCTTCGCGCCCCTGGCCGGCGTATTCGCCGCCGGTAACCGGGCGATGATCAAGCCGTCGGAGTTCACGCCAGCGACCTCGGACCTTCTTAAGGCCATGTTCGCCAAGGCGTTCAGCGAAGAAGAGGTCGCGGTGTTCGTGGGCGGCCCTGAGGTCGGGCAGGCTTTCTCCGGTCTTGCGTTCGACCATCTCGTCTTCACGGGCGCGACCTCGGTGGCCAAGCACGTGATGCGCGCAGCGGCGGAAAATCTGGTGCCTGTGACCCTGGAGCTCGGCGGCAAGAGCCCCGTGATCCTCTCGCGCGGCGCGGACATGGGCACGGCCGCCGCGCGGATCATGAACGGCAAGACGCTGAACGCAGGTCAGATCTGCCTGGCGCCCGACTACGTTCTGGCCCCGCAGGAGGATGTCGAGCGCTTCGTTCAGGAAGCCCAGGCCGCCGTCGGACGCTACTTCCCGACGATCAAGGACAATCCCGACTACACCGCCGTGGTGGCCCAGCGCCATTATGACCGGGTGAAGGGCTATGTCGACGACGCCCGCGCCAAGGGCGCCCGGGTCGTCGAGATCAATCCAGCGGGCGAGGATCTTTCGCAACAGGAACACCGAAAGATCCCGCCGACCCTGATCATTGACCCCACCGACGACATGAAGGTCATGCAGGAAGAGATCTTCGGACCCGTCTTGCCGGTGAAGGGCTACAAGACCGTCGATGAAGCGGTCGACTATGTGAACGCGCACGACAGACCATTGGCCCTCTACTGGTTCGGAACCGACGAGGCCGAGAAGGACCGAGTTCTGGAGCGTACGACCAGCGGCGGGGTCACCGTCAATGACGTCATCTTCCATGTGGCGCAGGAGGACCTGCCATTCGGCGGTATCGGTCCGGCGGGCATGGGCGCCTATCACGGCTACGACGGCTTCCGAGAGTTCAGCCACCGCAAGGCCGTTTTCCAACAATTGAAGAAAGACATCGCTCCTATGCTGGGCCTGCGGCCACCCTATGGCGAGGGCATCCGCAAGTACCTCGCCGGGCAGATCAAGAAGTAGCCAATCGCGGCGCGGCATGCTCCAAGCGGGCCATGACCGCGCCGATTTCCCTGCGCCCCGTTGTGGAGGCGCGCGACCTGCCGCCTATGCTGCCGGACGCCCTGCGCGAGCGCTTCGCCCGGGGCGAAACCGGCGTGGCGTGGTCGCCCGAGCATGACGCTTCGGACGGCGCGCCAGTCGGCGTGCTAGGCGGCCCTGCAGCGTTGGCTTGGCCGTTCACGCTACCAGCGCCGCCGCCGGTGAATGTTCCGGCCTTGTGCGCGGTGGGTCCTTGCTGGTGGTATCCGGGCTTCGGCGCGGTGATCGGGACCGATGGCGCGCTTTACAACGCCACGGTTGGCGAGGCGCGACACGGCTCGGCCGATCTTTCCGCACTCCCGGGCGTCATATCGAGCGGCGCTGGCCTGTCAGCGCCCAAGGACGCGCCGTTCCTTGAAAGCGGCGCGGTTTTCCTGCCTTGGGGGGCGGGATTCAACTACGGGCACTTCGTCATCGACGCTCTTTCGTCGATCCTGGCGCTCGAGCAGGCGGGTCTTCTCACGGATACGCCGCTTCTGGCTCCGCGCCTGACGGACTGGCAGCGCGATCTGATCGCTATGGCCGCGCCCGGGTTCCAGTTGCAGGAGGTCGACGCGGCGATCGTCCGGCTTGGACGGGCGGCGTTCGCCACCAGCATGGATCATTTCCTGCACCACCCGAACGGCCTTCTGGCGACCTTGGCCGAGCGAGTCGCCGCGAACGCGCCTCCCGGCGCCGGTGCGCGGCGAATCTATCTGTCGCGTCGCGGCCAGTCGATGCGGGTAATGGTCGGCGAGGCGGCCTTCGAGCGGGCCCTGCAGGCGCGGGGCTTCAAGATCGTGCGTCCTGAAACCCTCGGCGCGCGCGAGCAGGTCGCTTTGATGCGCGACGCTGAGATCGTCGTGGGCGCTAGCGGCGCCGCCCTGGCCAACGCCGTGTTCCTCCCGCGCGGCGCGCGGGTGATCGAGATCCAGCCCGCGAACTTCACCAGCCAGTGGGTGAGGGCGGCCTGTCGTCAGGTCGGGGTCGAGTGGCGCGGCTATGTCTGCGCCTCGCCCAGTCCGGCGCACGCAGCGCCGCTGCTGGCGCGTCTGAGACGAGGCTTCAAGTTCGCTTTCAGGCCGGATCTGACCGACCTTCTCCGTTTCGTCGAAGCCGCGCTTTAGGCGCCCCGGACGTCAAACGAAAAAGCGCCGGACGATCGCCCGGCGCCTTCGTAAAGTTCGACCGTTCTTCGCAGACTATTTCGCGCCGCGCGGGGGACGGGCGAGGAAGGCCGGAACATCCGAGCCGAAGCCGACGACGCGGCGATCATCATCATCGCGATCGCGGACCGGCTGAACGCCGCGTACCGGACGTTCTGGACGTTCTGGACGTTCTGGACGTTCAGGGCGCTCGGCGCGGGCCGGGCGCTCGGCTTCGACCGCCGTCGGGGCGGGCGCGGCGGCCTTGGGTTCGCGTTCGCGGCGCGGGCGGCGTTCGCGCGCCGGTCGCTCTTCGGCCATCGCGGGCGCCTCGGCGACTTCGGCGACGGACTCGACGGGCGCTTCGACCGTCTCTTCGGCGCGATCACGGCCGCGAGCGCGTCCGCGTGCGGGACGATCGCCGCGCTCGCCACGGTCACGGTCACGACCACCGCGCTTGCGGTCGCCTTCGCGCTTTACCGTCACGGCGTTGGAGTAGTCGAGATCGAGCTTTTCTTCCTCGGGCGTCGAGCCGATCAGCTTGATGACCTTGTCGAAACCCTTGTCGTCGGCCGGGGTCACCAGCATGTAGGTAATGCCCGTCCGTCCAGCGCGACCGGTGCGGCCGATGCGGTGGACATAGTCGTCGGCATGGTGCGGGACGTCGTAGTTGAAGACGTGGCTGACGGCGGGGATATCGAGGCCGCGCGCGGCGACATCCGAGGCCACCAAGATCTTCAGCGCGCCAGACCGGAAGTCGGCCAAGGTCTTCATGCGCTGGGTCTGGTCGAGGTCGCCGTGGATCGGCGCGGCGTCGTAGCCGTGCACCTTCAACGACTTGGCGACGATGTCGACCTCGGTCTTGCGGTTGCAGAAAACGATGCCGGTCTCAATGCCGGCCTTCTCGATCAAGGCGCGCAGCGCGAGGCGCTTTGCCTTGGGATCAGAGGTTGGGACCTTGACCAGCAGTTGAGTGATGTTGGCGTTGGTGGTCGCCGGACGCGCCACCTCGATCCGAACGGGATCGCGCAGGAACTGCTTGGTCAGGCGGGTGATTTCCGGCGGCATCGTCGCCGAGAAGAACAGAGTCTGCTTCTTCGGCGGCGTCATCTTGAAGATGCGCTCGATGTCCGGGATGAAGCCCATGTCCAGCATGCGGTCGGCTTCGTCGACGACCAGGAACTGCACGCCGGTCATCAGCAGCTTGCCGCGCTCGAAGTGGTCGAGCAGGCGGCCCGGCGTGGCGATCAGGACGTCGACGCCGCGGTCCAGCTTCTTTTCCTGGTCGCCGAACGACACGCCGCCGATCAGCAGGGCCCAGGAGAGCTTGGTGCCCTTGGCGTACTTTTCGAAGCTGGCGGCCACCTGGTCGGCCAGTTCACGGGTCGGAGCGATGACCAGGGCGCGCGGCATGCGGGCCTTGGCGCGTCCCGACTGCAGACGGTCGATCAGCGGAAGGGTGAAGGCGGCGGTCTTGCCGGTGCCCGTCTGGGCGATGCCGAGGACGTCCTGGCCGGCGAGGGCCACCGGGATGGCCTGGGCCTGAATGGGCGTGGCAGTGGTATAGCCGGTGTCGGCGACCGCCTGCAGGGTCGTGGGCGAGAGCCCGAGGTCGGAAAATTCGGTCATTTACACGCTGGTCTGCTCGGAGCCGCCCGTGCTTGGGCGAGCGGGCGGCGCGGATTCGCCAGACCTGCTCCGAAGCTGGGGATAAATAGGCCGAAAGTCGGCAAAGTCAATCGTCGCAAGGGCGAAGCGGAGTATTCGAAAGATGAACGACGGGGGGTGGAAAAACTCCGCCAAGGCCTGGATCGCCGACATGGGCGAGCGGGGCGATTACGGTCGGCGGTTTGTTCTTGATGCGCCGATGATCGCGCGGCTGCGGCGCTTGGAAGGTGGCAAGGCGCTGGATGTCGGCTGCGGGGAAGGGCGGTTCTGTCGGATCCTTCGGGCCGAAGGCTTTGATCCTACGGGGCTGGACCCGACCGCCGAGTTGCTCGAAGCGGCGCGGGCGCGTGACCCCCAGGGCGCCTATGTCGACGGTCGCGCCGAGGAGCTGGGGTTCGCCGACGCGAGTTTCGATCTTGTGGTGTCGTGTCTGTCGCTGATCGACATAGCGGCGGCCGATCGCGCCATCGCCGAGATGGCCCGGGTGCTCAAGCCCGGAGGGACTTTGCTGGTCGCCAACCTCACGAGCTTCTCCACCGCGCGCGCCAATGACGGCTGGCAGAGGAACCTACTGGGTCACCCCAAGCATTTCGCGATCGACCACTATCTGGAGGTTCGCGCCAAGTGGGAGGCTTGGCGCGGCATCCGGATCATCAATTGGCACCGCCCCTTGAAGGACTACATGCAGTGGTTCCTGGCGCAGGGCCTCGTCCTCACTCACTTCGACGAGCCTGCGCCCACCGGCGGCGATCCGTCGCGTGCTGACAGGTACCGACGTGCCCCATGGTACGTGATCATGGAGTGGCGCAAGCCCTGACGCCGCTCTATATCCGCCCGCACATGACCATCGACCACGACTCCCGCCTTCGCCGCCTTCGTTTCCGCGCCTGGCACCGCGGCTTTCGCGAAGCGGACCTCATCCTGGGGCCGTTCGCGGACACCCATGGGCCGAGCCTGACGCCCGAGCAGTTCGACACGCTCGAGACCCTGCTCGAGCAGTCGGATCGCGAGATCTACGCCTGGATCGTGGGACAGGAGCCGACGCCGGCGGAATTTGAAACTGATGTCATGGCGAAGATCCGCGCGTTCAGGTTCGAGGCGCATGCTTCGCGCCCGACTGGAGATGGCGCCTGACATCATGAGCTACGACGCCAAGCAGATCGCCAAGGCCGCCGGCGGCCTGACCCTGGCCGGCGCGCCGGAGGGCTTTGACGCCCTGGTCATGGCCGACATCGCCCGCGCGCGCGGCGGCCTGACCGCCTTCGTCGCCCGCGACACCGCCCGAGCCGGCGCCTTTGTCGACGCGCTGAAATTCTTCGCGCCCGAAATCGAGGCGGTGCTGTTTCCGTCATGGGACTGCCTGCCTTACGACCGGATCGGTCCGTCCTCGGGCGTCTCGGCGACCCGCATGGCGACGCTGTCTAGGCTGGCGCGCGGGCTTGGCGACAGCAAGGCCGCGATCTTGGTGATCGCCGCGCCGGCGCTCCTGCAGCGCGTGCCGACCAAAGAGGTGCTGCTCCGCGCCTCGTACTCGGCCAAGGTCGGCAACAGCGTCGATATCAAGGACCTCGAGCGCTATTTCGCCGTGAACGGCTACACGCGCGCCTCCACGGTGTCGGAGCGTGGCGAGTTCGCGATCCGCGGCGGGGTGATCGACGTCTATCCGCCGGCCGCCGAGGAGCCGGTGCGCCTTGATCTGTTCGGCGACACGCTGGAAAGCATCCGCGCCTTCGATCCCGAAACCCAGCGTTCGACCAAGCAACTGAAGGAGATCGATCTCCTGCCGGTCAGCGAGGCGCTGCTGGACGCCGACGGCATCTCGCGCTTCCGCAAGGGCTATGTCGCCGAGTTCGGCGCGCCAGGCGATGATCCGCTGTACGCGGCCGTCAGCGAGGGCGGTCGCCGGGCCGGTCTCGAACACTGGCTGCCGCTGTTCTACGAGCGGATGTCGACGCTGTTTGACTATCTGCCCGCCGGGGCGCTGATCGGCGTCGACAACCAGGCCGCCGAGGCGCGCGATGAGCGCCTGGCCATGATCCAGGACGCCTATGACGCCCGCGCGAGCGCCGACCGCAAGTCGGCCTATCGTCCTCTGGCGCCCGAGGCGCTGTACCTGACCGCCGAGGAGTGGGAGCGCGAACTCTCTGACCGCCCCCATCGGCGTTTCACCCCGTTCCAGCCGCAAGGACTCGATGTCGTTGACCTGGGCGCCAAGCTTGGCCGCGTGTTCGCCGCCGAGCGGGCGCAGGACAGCGTCAATCTCTTCGAAGCGACCGCCGACCACGCCAAGAAACTGGCTGCGGAGGGCAAGCGGGTGTTGTTCGCCTCGTGGTCCGAGGGCTCTTCGGAACGCCTGGGGACCATGCTGGCCGATCACGGCCTGAAGAAGATCCCCTATGCCGGCTATTGGCAGGCGGCCAAGGCCAATGACCCCAAGGTTCCTCAGCGCGTCGTGCTGCCGCTGGACCACGGCTTCGAGACCGACAGCCTGGCGGTCATCTCCGAGACCGACATCCTGGGCGATCGCTTGGCGCGCCCGCGCAAGAAGCGCCGCGCCGCCAACTTCCTGGCTGAGGCCAGCGCCCTGACGCCGGGGGATCTCGTCGTCCACATCGACCACGGCATCGGCCGCTATGAGGGCCTCAAGACCCTCGACGTCCAGGGCGCGCCGCATGACTGCCTGGACCTGCTGTATGGCGGCGAGGCCAAGCTCTATCTGCCGGTCGAGAACATCGACCTCTTGACCCGCTACGGCGCCGCCGACGCCGACAACGTGCAGCTGGACAAGCTGGGCGGGGCGGCCTGGCAAGGCCGTAAGGCGAAAGCCAAGGAGCGCCTGCGGGTCATGGCCGAGGGCCTGATCCAGATCGCCGCCGCCCGCCAGCTGAAGACCGTCGAGGAGACCGACCCGCCGTCGGGCGTGTTCGACGAGTTCTGCGCCCGCTTCCCCTACGAGGAGACGGACGACCAGCTCAGCGCCATCCACGACGTTCTGGAAGACCTGTCGTCGGGCAAGCCGATGGACCGCCTGATCTGCGGCGACGTCGGCTTCGGCAAGACCGAAGTCGCTTTGCGCGCGGCCTTCGTGGTGGCGATGAGCGGCAAGCAGGTCGCGGTCGTCTGCCCGACGACCCTGCTGGCGCGCCAGCACTACAAGACCTTCAAGGACCGCTTCCAGGGCTGGCCGGTCAAGGTCACGCGCCTGTCGCGCCTGGTCACTGGCAAGGAAGCCGCCGAAACCCGCGAGGGGTTGGCCAATGGCCAGTTCGAGATCGTGGTCGGCACCCACGCCGTCCTGTCCAAGCAGGTGGCGTTCAAGGACCTGGGCCTCGTCATCGTCGACGAGGAGCAGCACTTCGGGGTCAAGCACAAGGAGAAGCTGAAAGAGCTTCGCGCCGATGTGCACATGCTGACGCTTACGGCCACGCCGATCCCGCGCACCCTGCAGATGGCGCTGAGCGGCATCCGCGAGATGTCCATCATCGCCACCCCGCCGGTCGATCGCCTGGCGGTGCGGACCTACATCAGTCCGTTTGACCCGGTGACCCTGCGCGAGGCCTTGCTGCGCGAGAAGTATCGTGGCGGCCAGTCCTACTATGTGGTGCCGCGCATCAAGGACCTGGAGGACATCGAGAAGTTCCTCCGCACCCAGGTGCCCGAGGTGAAGTACGTCGTCGGCCACGGCCAGATGGCGGCCACCCAGCTGGAAGACGTGATGACGGCCTTCTACGAGGGCCAGTACGACGTGCTTCTTGCGACGACGATCGTGGAAAGCGGCCTCGATATCCCGTCGGCCAACACCCTGATCGTCCACCGCGCCGACATGTTCGGCCTGGCTCAGCTCTATCAGATCCGAGGCCGCGTCGGCCGCTCCAAGGCCAGGGCCTACGCCTATCTAACGACCCCGGTCGAAAAGTCCCTGACCCTGTCGGCCGAGAAGCGCCTGCAGGTGCTGCAGTCGCTGGACAGCCTGGGCGCCGGCTTCCAGCTGGCCAGCCATGACCTGGACCAGCGCGGCGGCGGCAACCTCCTGGGCGACGAGCAGAGCGGCCACATCAAGGAGATCGGCGTCGAGCTCTATCAGCAGATGCTGGAGGACGCCGTCGCCGAGTTGAAGCAGCGACAAGGCCAGGAGGCTCTCCTGGAAGACCGGGGCTGGTCGCCGCAGATCAACACCGGCGCGGCCGTGATGATCCCGGACGACTATGTGCCGGACCTCAATGTGCGTCTGTCGCTCTATCGCCGCCTGTCCGAGGCTGAGCAGGCCGCCGACCGCGAAGCCCTGGCCGCCGAGATGATCGACCGCTTCGGCCCGCTGCCGCCCGAAACCGACAGCTTGCTGAAGGTCGTGGCCATCAAGGGCCTGTGCCGCGAGGCCAATGTCGCCAAGATCGACGTCGGCCCAAAGGGCGCAGTGGCCAGCTTCCGAAACGACAGCTACGCGAACCCGCTGGGGCTGATGCAGCACGTCGCCAAGAACAGCCTGATCTGGAAGGTGCGCCCCGACCAGAAGGTCGTGATCAAGGGCGAATGGGACACACCCGCCCAGCGTCTCGACGCGGCCGAGAAGATTCTGACGGTCCTGGCCAAGCTGGCGAAGGGGTAGCGGCGTGAAAGGGTGGCCTAGGCGACCCCGGCCTCGCCAGGCGCAGGAGGATTGGAGCGCTTACAGCTTCAGCACATAGACCCGCCGGTCGCGGCGTTCGCCGTCGCGGTGCACCGCGCCCTTCATGTAGCCGTCAGCGCGGAAGCCAAGCTTGGCCAACAGGCGCTCGGCGGCCGCGTCGCCGACATGGACGCGAGCTGTGATGGTCTTCAGGTCCTCGGCGGCGACCTGGGCGAGCAGGGCGCTCAGGGCCTCCAAGCCAAAACCCTGGCCCCACCCCGCGCGGGCGATGGCGAAGCGGATCTCGGCGCTGTCGCGTCGGCGATCGATATCAAAGAATTCGCAGAAGCCGATGAACGCGCCATCGTCGGCGCGGCGGATGGCCCAATAGGCGGCGTCGCCAGCGGCCATCTCCTCGACCTGAGCCGCAACGCGACTCGCCACCTCATCCGGGTCCTCGATCGGCTCCTGGTCGAGACCGGACATCACCTCGGCGTCGCTGAAGAATGGATAGACCAGCGGCGCGTCGTCCACCGTGAGGGGGGCGATGATGAGGCGTTTGGTCTCGAGGATCATGCGGTCCTTGGAAGAGGCTTGAGGGCTTGCGTTCGCGACGACGCTTCCCAGCTATGGCGTGTAGCCGCCTCTAGTGGTAGAGGGGCCGCTTCGTTTTTCGCGCGGGTTTGGCCTGCGCCCGGATCGAGAATACATTCGTCATGCTCATCGGCGTTCTGCTGGCCATCAACATCGTCGTTTGCCTCGCCTTGATCGGGGTGGTGCTGCTGCAGCGTTCCGAGGGCGGCGCCCTGGGCATGGGCGGCAACTCGGGCGGCTTGATGACCGCACGCGGCGCTGGCGACCTGCTGACGCGGATCACCTGGATTCTGTTCTCGATCTTCCTGATCATCAGCCTGACGCTGACCATCCTGACCGGCCGTCTGGACAAGAGCGGCTCGGTCGCCGACAGCATCCAGGGCCTGGACGCAAAGACGCTGCAGAACGTGCCGGCCCCGACGCCGGCTCCGGGCTCGCTGAACTCGCTCCCCTCGTCGGCCCAGCCGGGCGCGATCCAGGCGCCGGCGCCGCAGATCAACACGCCCGCGCCGGCCGCCCAGCAGCCCGCGCTCCTGGCTCCCGCCGAGCCGGCCCCGGCTCCGGCCAGCCAGCCCAAGCCCTAACCGTCCCCGACGGCGCTTTCACCGACCCCCGAGGGCCACCTCGGGGGTTTAATCTTGTTGATGAACGCGGGTCTTTCTCCCCGCGTCCACGAATCACGGGTAATCTGGTCGCCCATGACGCGGTACATCTTCATCACCGGCGGCGTGGTTTCCTCGCTTGGCAAAGGTCTGGCCTCGGCGGCGCTCGGCGCGCTGCTGCAAGCGCGCGGCTACAAGGTCCGCCTCCGTAAGCTCGACCCCTATCTCAACGTCGATCCGGGCACGATGAGCCCGTATCAGCACGGCGAGGTCTTCGTGACCGACGACGGGGCCGAAACCGACCTCGACCTTGGCCACTACGAGCGCTTCACCGGCGTGTCGGCGACCAAGGCCGACAACATCACCACTGGCCAGATCTACAAGACGATCATCGAGAAGGAGCGCCGCGGCGACTATCTGGGCGCGACCGTCCAGGTGATCCCGCACGTGACCAACGAGATCAAGGACTTCGTCCTGTCGCCGGCCATGGACGAGACGGGCGAGAAGGCCGTTGACTTCGTGCTGGTCGAGATCGGCGGCACGGTCGGCGACATCGAGGGGCTGCCGTTCTTCGAAGCCATCCGCCAGCTGCGCCAGGACCTGCCGCGCGGCCAGAGCTGCTACGTGCACCTGACCCTGCTGCCGTTCATCAAGACGGCCGGCGAGATGAAGACCAAGCCGACCCAGCACTCGGTCAAGGAGCTGCGCTCGATCGGCATCCAGCCGGACATCCTGCTGTGCCGCTGCGAGCAGGAGATCCCGGCCGAGGAAAAGCGCAAGATCGCCCAGTTCTGCAACGTGCGGCCCAGCGCGGTGATCCAGGCGATGGACTCATCGTCCATCTACGCCGTGCCGATCGACTATCACGAGCAGGGTCTGGACGCCGAGGTGCTGGACGTGTTCGGTATGCGCGACGCGCCGGCGCCGGACCTGTCGCGCTGGAAAACCATCGACGACACCGTCCAGCATCCCGATGGCGAGGTCACCATCGCCGTGGTCGGCAAGTACACGGTGCTCAAGGACGCCTACAAGTCGCTGATCGAGGCCCTGCATCACGGGGGCTTGGCCAACAAGGTCAAGGTCAACCTCGACTGGGTCGAGAGCGAGACCTTCGAGGGCGACGAGGGGGCGGCTGCAGCGCGCCTGGAGAACGCCCACGCCATCATGGTGCCCGGCGGCTTCGGCGAACGCGGCGCGGAAGGCAAGATCCGCGCGGCCCAATTCGCCCGCGAACGCAAGGTGCCGTACTTCGGCATCTGCTTCGGCATGCAGATGGCGGTCATCGAGACCCTGCGGAACGTCGCGGGGATCACCGACGCCAGCTCCAGCGAATTTGGCCCTACGGAGCGTCCTGTGGTCGGCATCATGACCGAGTGGATCAAGGGCAACGAGACCGTCCAGCGCCGCGCCAGCGACGACTTGGGCGGGACCATGCGCCTGGGCGCCTATGACGCCGTCCTGACGGCCGGTTCGAAGGTCGCCGAGATCTATGGCGCGACTGAGATCAGCGAACGCCACCGCCACCGCTACGAGGTCAATATCGGCTACGTCCACCTGATGGAGGATGCAGGCCTGAAACTGACCGGCCGCTCGCCCAACGGCGTGCTGCCCGAGATCGTCGAGCGGGACGACCATCCGTGGTTCATCGGGGTGCAGTATCACCCTGAACTGAAGAGCCGTCCGTTCGCCCCGCACCCGCTTTTCGCCAGCTTTATCGCGGCCGCGAAGGAGCATGGACGCCTCGTCTGATGACGAGGTTGCATCTTCCTACAGATTCGGGCATAAGCCCGCCCTCACGCGGCGGCTCGGGCGCTCCCAAGCCGCCGCTCTCGATTTTCACGCTCAGCGAGCAGAGTCACTTCGATGGCCGTTCCTAAAAGAAAAACTTCGCCTTCTCGCCGGAACATGCGCCGGTCGCACCACGCCCTGGGCGCCAACTCGTTCATCGAGGACAAGGACACGGGCGAACTGCGTCGTCCGCACCATGTCGATCTGAAGACCGGCATGTACAACGGCAAGCAGATCCTGACGCCGAAGGAAGACTAAGTCTCCTTTCGCCTCTGACGATTTGAAAGCGCCGCCGGGCTGGTACCGGCGGCGCTTTTCGTCGTGCGCGCCGAAAAACGGTGTTACCCTTCCCGTTGGGAGGAGCGAGCCGATGGTCACACGTCGCGCGCTGGCCGGAGGATTGGGATCAATCCTTGCCGGGCCTGGCTTATTGAGCACAACCGCTGTCGCCGGCGGAGTTGGCCAGACTGCGCCTAAGGGCGGGAAGAACGAGCGCGCCGCCAAGCTGGCCGAAGAGCCGCTCGTGATTCTCGATGCGGCGCTCGACAGCGACTCCCGGCTGACCGTCGCGACGACGATCAATGGCGTGAGCGGCTTCCGCTTTGTCGTCGATACTGGCGCGGATAGGACCGTGCTGACCCCTGGCTTGGCCGAGCGCCTCAACCTGCCGCGAGGACCCGATGTCCTTGTCCATGGCGCCACCGCCGCAGTCACCTGCCAGACAGCGCTGGTCCAGACATTGCGGGCCGGAGAAACCGGTCTGACGAACAGCATCCTGCCGGTATTGCCCTACGATCGCGTTGGCGCCGATGGACTGCTTGGGGTCGATGCTCTCGAAGGACGAAATGTCGTCATCGACTTTCGTCGGAACCAGCTCGAGGTCCGGCGAAGCTCGCCCAGCTTCGAGCCCTATGTCAGTTCGCGCGAGGTGTCGGTCGTCGCGGATTCGCGCTACGGGCGGCTCACGCTGGCGGACTCGCGGATCGCCGGCGCCCGATCCTTGGCTTTCATCGACTCCGGCGGTGGGGTCAGCATCGGCAATATGGCTTTGGCGCGTGCGATCGCGGCGAAGCGCCGCCGCTCACCCGACCCGGTCGAACGGATCCGTTTGCTTACCGCGAGCGGCGAAATTCAGTTGGGCGAATTCCGCATCATCCCAAACATCAAGATGGGCGACCTGCGGCTGACCAATACCCCGATGGCGTTTGCGGATCTCCACGTCTTCAACCACTGGGGTCTCAACGAGCGACCTGCGGCCCTGTTCGGAGTCGACCTCCTGAGGCTGTTCGCCAGGGTCGAGTTGGATTTCGGCGCTGGAAAAGTCCTGTTCCGGCTCGGGCAGGGCGGTTTTCCCACGGTGCTACAGGCGTAGAACCGGGCCGTACTACTGCCCCCGACCACGTTCCATAACGTGATGTCGCTGCTGCTCGACCGCCTCGGGCGTCACGGCGCGATTGCGATCACTTGACCTGCTGTTCTCCAGCGAAAGGCCTTCGCCGAGGGCCAAGGCGTATCCATCGTCGATCAGGGACTTGTAGAAGGCGAGCGTGTCCACGGGGATGCTGGACATGGCCTCGGCCATGCGCAGCGCCGCCGGCAACAATTCGCTCGCGGACGTGACGCGATTGACCAGCCCCCAGTCCGCAGCGGTGCGAGCGTCCAGGAAGTTCCCGGTCAAGGACAGCTCCTTGGCTCTGTAGGGCCCGATGAGGCGGGAAAGCTTCTGGGAAAGCCCCCAGCCCGGCATGATCCCAACGCGTGCATGGGTGTCGGCGAACCGCGCGTTCTCTGACGCCAGCAGGACGTCGCATGCCAACGCCACCTCGAACCCACCGGTGATCGCGACGCCGTTGATCGCTCCGATGACGGGCTTGCGGCAACGTTCGATCGCGCGCACCGGATTAGAGCGGGCGTCCTGATCGTTCGCCGCACCTAGCGCTGTGGGATCGCCGCCCAGCTCCTTGAGATCCAGTCCGGCAGTGAAGGCTCGATCGCCGGCGCCCGTCAGGACGACCACGCTGACGTCGGGATCCTGGTCCAGTCGCACCATGGCGTCATGCAGCGCCAGCCGAAGGGCCTTGGAGAGGGCGTTCATGGCTTCGGGTCGGTTCATCGTGACAACCGCCACGGATCCATGTCGTTCGACCAGCAGCATGGGGTCCTCCCTTGGATTATTGACGATCACGCGGCCTCCCATGGGGAAGTCAAGTTGCGCCCCGGACGCTTGGGGGCTAAGGCTCCCGCGCCTTTGGCCTTGAGGAGAAGTCCATGACCGAGATCGTCGACATCATCGCCCGTGAAATTCTCGACAGCCGGGGCAACCCGACCGTCGAAGTCGATGTCATTCTCGAGGACGGCGCCTTTGGCCGCGCCGCCGTGCCGTCGGGCGCCTCGACGGGCGCGCACGAAGCCAACGAAAAGCGCGATGGCGACAAGGCGCGCTATCTGGGCAAGGGCGTCCAGCAGGCTGTCGACGCCGTCAACGGCGAGATCTTCGACGCGCTGTCGGGCGTCGACGCCGAAGACCAGCGCCGGGTCGACAACTTGCTGATTGAGCTGGACGGCACGCCGAACAAGGCGCGCCTGGGCGCCAACGCCATCCTGGGCGTGTCGCTGGCCACCGCGAAGGCCGCCGCCGAGTCGGCCGGCCTGCCGCTCTACAAGTACGTCGGCGGCGTCAACGCCCGTGTCCTGCCGACCCCGATGATGAACATCATCAACGGCGGCGCCCATGCCGACAATCCGATCGACATCCAGGAATTCATGATCCTGCCGACCGGCGCCAAGGACTTCCGCGAAGGCCTGCGGATGGGCGCGGAGATCTTCCACGCCCTGAAGAAGGCCCTGAAGGACGCCGGTCACAACACCAATGTCGGCGACGAAGGCGGCTTCGCCCCTAATCTGGCGTCGGCTGAAGCTGCGCTCGACTTCATCGTCAAGGCTGGCGAGAAGGCCGGATACAAGGCTGGTGACGACTTCGTCCTGGGCCTCGACGTCGCCTCGACCGAGTTCTTCAAGAACGGCAAGTATGAGCTGGAAGGCGAGGGCAAGTCGCTGGATCCCGCCGCCATGGTCGACTACCTGGCCGGCCTGGTCGCCAAGTTCCCGATCCTGACGATCGAAGACGGTATGGCCGAAGACGATTTCGACGGCTGGAAGCTGCTGACCGATACGCTGGGCAAGAAGGTGCAGCTGGTCGGCGACGATCTCTTCGTCACCAATCCCAAGCGCCTGCAGATCGGCCTCGACAAGGGCTTGGCCAACTCGATCCTGGTCAAGGTCAACCAGATCGGCACGCTGTCGGAGACGATCGACGCCGTCGAGCTCGCTCACCGTCATGGCTACACCAGCGTCATGAGCCACCGCTCGGGCGAGACCGAAGACAGCACGATCGCCGATCTGGCGGTCGCGCTGAACTGCGGTCAAATCAAGACGGGCTCGCTGGCGCGCTCGGACCGCACGGCCAAGTACAACCAGCTCCTGCGTATCCAGGAAATGCTGGATGACCAGGGCGTCTACGCCGGCCGGGCGGCGCTCAAGGGTCGCTAGGACGACTGGTTCAAGTTTAAGCTGAAGGGGGCGCGCCTGCGAAAGCGGGCGCGCCCTTTACGTGTGCGATTCCCGCTCGGATCGGCTTAGCGAGGGGGAAGCAGACTTCGTCGAACATCGTTTACCCACAAATTTTCTAAAAGCGGCTCGGTCGTTTCAAACGAGACCAATTTCCTCGCCTTCGCTACCGCGAAATAGCTTCGGCGGCGCGGTATCTAGATGCGGATGAAACGATCTCAGATGAAAGCATCATTCGCCTGTCTGGCGATCGGTCGATAACCCTGCTCAACACCCGGATTTAGAAGGCGTTAAGGCCAGTCGGCGATCCTGCGAATCCCTCTTTGGGACGCCAAGATGTTCGCCCGACTGCAACCCTTCCTGCCGACCGCGGCGATCTTCTTCCTGATTTTTTACTTCGCCTTTCACGCTCTGACGGGCGATCGAGGCCTGCTTTCCATTTCGCAGCGCAATGCGGACCTCGCAGCAAAAACGAGAGAACTCAGGAAGATACGCGCGGAGAGGATGGACCTGGAGGCCCGCGCTCGTCTATTACGCAGCGGCAGTCTGTCGGCTGATCTTTTGGAAGAGCGCGCTCGCTCGCTCCTAGGATACGCCGATCCGAGGGACTATGTGATCCGGGTCAAGCGTTCGCGCTGATCCGTCATTACACTCGGGGATGACGGCGGATCGTACGAGGATCGCCGAGATTCGCGTTCGATTTGAGTAGACACCAGGGCGTGACCTTCGCGGAACCGACGAATTTTCGGCCGGAAGCGCTCATCGGATGAAGGCCGCGATGAAGATTGGCCAGGGAGATTTGAATGGCGCGCACGCGCAAGGCTGACGCCTCCGAGGGAAAGGCGCCGGAAACCGGTGTCAACGCCTTCGTCGGCAAGGACGAGCTCCTGAAATTCTATCAGGACATGCTGCTGATCCGCCGCTTTGAGGAGCGCGCCGGCCAGCTTTACGGCATGGGTCTGATCGGCGGCTTCTGCCACCTGTACATCGGTCAGGAAGCCATCGCGGTCGGCATGCAGTCGATCTCCCAGAAGGGCGACCAGATCATCACGGGCTACCGTGACCACGGCCACATGCTGGCGGCGGGCATGGATCCCCGCGAAGTCATGGCTGAACTGACCGGCCGGGCCGGCGGTTCGTCCAAGGGCAAGGGCGGGTCGATGCACATGTTCGACATCGCTACCGGCTTCTACGGCGGTCACGGCATCGTCGGCGCTCAGGTGGCGCTCGGCACCGGCCTGGCTCTGGCCAACAGCTACAAGAACAACGGCAACGTCTCGTACGCCTACATGGGCGACGGCGCGGCCAACCAAGGCCAGGTCTACGAAAGCTTCAACATGGCTCAGCTGTGGAAGCTGCCGGTCGTGTACGTGATCGAGAACAACCAATACGCCATGGGCACGGCCGTCGAGCGCGCCGCCTCGGAAACCGCGTTCCACAAGCGCGGCGTCTCGTTCCGCATCCCGGGCGAGGAAGTCGACGGCATGGACGTCATCGCCGTCCGCGAAGCCGGCGCCCGCGCCACCGAGCACGCCCGCAGCGGCCAAGGTCCCTACATCCTCGAGATGAAGACCTATCGCTATCGCGGCCACTCGATGTCGGATCCGGCCAAGTACCGGACCAAGGAAGAGGTCGACGAGGTCAAGACGACCCGTGACCCCATCGACCACATCAAGGAACGTCTGGCCAAGGCCGGCGTCACTGAAGACGACCTGAAGGGTGTCGACGCGGAAGTGAAGCGCATCGTCGCCGAGGCCGCCGAATTCGCCCGCACAAGCCCCGAGCCCGATCCCTCGGAACTGTATACCGACGTCTACCTGGAGGCCGCCGAGTGACGGACATCCTGATGCCCGCGCTTTCCCCCACGATGGAGGAAGGCACCCTGGCCAAGTGGCTGGTGAAGGAAGGCGACACCATCAAGGCCGGCGACGTCATCGCCGAGATCGAGACCGACAAGGCGACGATGGAAGTCGAAGCCGTCGATGAGGGCGTGATCGAAGCCATCCTGGTTCCGGCCGGTAGCGAGAACGTCAAGGTCAATACGCTGATCGCGCGCCTGAAGGGCGAAGGTGAAGCTGCGGCTCCTGCCGCTGCCGCTCCCGCCGCAGAAGTCGCGCCGGCCCCGGTCGCGGCGGCTCCGGCTGCTGGCGGTCCGATCTCCGCCGTGTCGACCTTCGCCGATCCCGAGATCGACGGTAAGCCGCTGAAGAAGATCACGGTCCGGGACGCCCTGCGCGACGCCATGGCCGAAGAGATGCGCCGCGACGACCGCGTGTTCCTGATGGGCGAGGAAGTCGCCCAGTACCAGGGCGCTTACAAGGTCAGCCGCGAGCTGCTGCAGGAGTTCGGCGACCGTCGCGTCATCGACACGCCGATCACCGAGCACGGCTTCGCCGGTATGGGCGTCGGCGCGGCCATGGCCGGCCTGAAGCCGATCGTCGAGTTCATGACGTGGAACTTCGCCATGCAGGCGATCGACCACATCATCAACTCGGCCGCCAAGACGCTCTACATGTCGGGCGGCCAGATCAAGTCGTCGATCGTGTTCCGTGGCCCGAACGGCGCGGCTTCGCGCGTCGGCGCCCAGCACAGCCAGGACTACGCCGCCTGGTACGGCAATGTTCCGGGCCTGAAGGTCATTGCGCCCTACGACGCTGCTGACGCCAAGGGCCTGCTGAAGGCCGCGATCCGCGATCCGAACCCGGTCGTCTTCCTCGAGCACGAGATGATGTACGGCCATGAGTTCGACATCCCGGACGTTGAGGACTGGGTCGTGCCGATCGGCAAGGCCAAGGTCCGTCGTCAAGGTTCGGACGTCACGCTGGTCGCCTACAGCCGCATGGTCGGCTTCGCCCTGAAGGCGGCCGAGGAGCTGGAGAAGGAAGGCATCGCCGCCGAGGTCGTCGACCTGCGCACGATCCGTCCAATGGACCACGCGACCATCCTGGAAAGCGTCAAGAAGACCAACCGCCTGGTCACGGTCGAGGAAGGTTGGGGCCCGATGGGCGTCGGCGCCGAAATCGTCGCCCGGATCACCGAGTTCGGCTTCGACTACCTGGACGCCCCGCCGCTGCGGGTCTGCCAGGAAGACGTGCCGCTGCCCTATGCGGCGAACCTGGAAGCCCTCAGCCTGCCTTCGGTCGAGAAGATCGTGAAGGCGGCCAAGACGGTTTGCTACCGCTAAGAGATCGCGGCCCTCGCCCCCGGGCGGGGGCCGCTGCTCTTGGCCAAGACATTCATCCCGCGTCAAAGCGGGGTATCGTGGACGCCGGCCCTTTCCGAAAAAGGGGCTCCACAACGTCCCGAACGATTGAGGAAAAAGCTCAATGTCGATCGACATTCTGATGCCCGCCCTGTCGCCCACCATGGAGGAGGGGACCCTCGCCAAGTGGCACGTCAAGGTCGGCGACACCGTCAAGGCCGGCGACGTGATCGCCGAGATCGAGACCGACAAGGCGACGATGGAAGTCGAAGCCGTCGATGAAGGCGTCGTGGAAGCGATCCTGGTCGAGGCCGGGACCGAGAACGTCAAGGTCAACGCGCTGATCGCCAAGCTGGCGGGCGAGGGCGAAAGCCCCGCGCCGGCGCCGAAGGCCGAGGCGCCGAAGGCCGCGGCTGCGGCGGCGGCTCCCGCTGCTGCGGCTCCTGCCGCTGCTCCGGCTGCTCCCGCTCCGGTCGCTGCTGACGGTTCGCGCGTGTTCGCGTCGCCGCTGGCTCGCCGCCTGGCTTCGGCCGCCGGCCTGGACTTGAAGGCCATCAAGGGCACGGGGCCGCATGGTCGCGTTATCAAGTCGGACGTCGAAGCCGCTAAGTCCGGCGCGCCCTCCGCCAAGGCCGCTCCGGCTTCGGCGCCCGCCGCTGCAGCTCCGGCCGCCGCCGCGCCGCGTCAGGCCCAGTCGCTGGAGCAGATGGGCATCCCCGCCGGCTCCTACGACCTCGTTCCACTGGACGGCATGCGCAAGACCATCGCCCGTCGCATGACGGAGAGCTTCCGCGACGTCCCGCACTTCCCGCTGACGATCGATCTCGAGATCGACGCCCTGCTGGCCGCTCGCGCCAAGATCAATGGCCTGCTTGAGAAGCAGGGCGTGAAGGTCTCGGTGAACGACATCGTCATCAAGGCCGCCGCCGTGGCTCTGAAGCAGGTGCCGGAAGCCAACGCCAGCTACACGCCGGAAGGCATCGCCATGCACCACCACGCCGACATCGCCGTCGCCGTGGCGGTCGATGGCGGCCTGATCACCCCGATCATCCGCAAGGCCGAGACCAAGGGCCTGGCCCAGATCTCCGCCGAGATGAAAGACCTGGCCCAGCGCGCCAAGGACAAGAAGCTGAAGCCCGAGGAATTCCAAGGCGGCACCTTCTCGATCAGCAACCTCGGCATGTTCGGCATCAAGTCGTTCGCCTCGATCATCAACGAGCCGCAGGGCGCGATCATGAGCGTCGGCGCGGGCGAGCAGCGTCCGGTCGTCAAGAACGGCCAGCTGGCCGTGGCCACGGTCATGACCGTGACCCTGACCTGCGATCACCGCGTGGTCGACGGCTCGGTCGGCGCCAAGTTCCTGGCGGCGTTCAAGCCGCTGATCGAAGAACCGCTGACCCTGATCGTCTGATCAGGGCGCGGGGAGGGGATGGCCATGTCGGTCTACGACTATTCCGCCAAGACGCTGGACGGCCAGGACGTGAGCCTGGCCGACTATCGCGGACAGGTTCTGCTGATCGTGAACACCGCCAGCAAGTGCGGGTTCACGCCTCAGTACGAAGGCCTGGAGGCGCTCTACAAAGCGTACAAGGATCGTGACTTCACGGTGCTGGCCTTCCCCTGCAACCAGTTCGGCGCTCAGGAGCCGGGCGACGCCGCCGAGATCGCGAACTTCTGCTCGCTGACCTACGACGTGAGCTTCCCGGTCATGAGCAAGATCGATGTGAACGGCGCCGACGCCCATCCGCTCTACAAGTTCCTCAAGAAGGAACAGAAGGGCGTGCTGGGCACCGAGGCGATCAAATGGAACTTCACCAAGTTCCTGATCGGCAAGGACGGCCAGGTCGTCGATCGGTTCGCGCCGACCGTGAAGCCGGAAGACCTGAAGGTCGCGGTCGAGGCGCTGCTCTAGTTTCTCCCAGACCGGTTTGCAGACTGGTCGATCGGCGTCGCGCGCTCCCTCGTGCGGTCGCCAAAGTCAGGGTTAGAAGAACATGTCCACGGAATTCGATGTCGTCGTCATCGGCGCCGGTCCTGGCGGCTATGTGGCCGCGATCCGCGCCAGCCAGCTGGGCCTGAAGACGGCCATCGTCGAGCGTGAAAACCTGGGCGGCATCTGCCTGAACTGGGGCTGTATCCCGACCAAGGCGCTGCTGAAGTCCGGCGAGGTCTACGAGCAGCTGTCGCACCTGGGCGGCTATGGTCTGTCGGTCGAGAAGGCCTCTTTCGACTTCGGCAAGATCATCGAGCGTTCGCGCGGCGTGGCCAAGAACATGTCGGGCGGCATCGCCTTCCTGATGAAGAAGCACAAGATCGAGGTGATCGAAGGCGAGGCCAAGCTCGAGAAGGGCGCCCCGGCGCCCAAGGTCGTCATCGCCCTGAAGGCCGGCGGCAGCCGCACTGTGCAGGCCAAGAACGTGATCCTGGCCAGCGGCGCCCGCGCCCGCGAAATTCCGGCCATCGGCGCAGTTTCGGACGGCGACAAGATCTGGACCTATCGCGACGCCCTGGCGCCGAAGTCGATGCCGAAGTCCCTGGTCGTGATCGGCTCGGGCGCCATCGGCATCGAGTTCGCGAGCTTCTATCGCGCCTTGGGCGCCGAAGTGACCGTCGTCGAAGCCATCGACCGCATCATGCCGGTGGAGGACGAAGAGGTCTCGAAGGCCGCCCAGAAGGCGTTCGAGAAGCGCGGCATCAAGTTCCGCGTCGGCGCCAAGGTCAGCAAGATCGAGAAGACCAAGGACGGCGTGGCCGTCACCGTGGAAGCCGGCGGCAAGATCGAGCAGCTGACCGCCGAGAAGTGCATCGTGGCCGTCGGCATCGCGCCGAACAACGATGGCCTGGAAGCCCTGGGCGTCAGCCTGGATCGCGGCCACGTCGTCACCGACAAGCACTGCCGCACCAATGTGCCCGGCCTCTACGCTATCGGCGACATCGCCGGCGCGCCCTGGCTCGCCCACAAGGCCAGCCACGAAGGCGTCCACGCTGCGGAAGCGATCGCCGGCTACAAGACCCCCAACGTCCACTCGCCGATCCCGGGCTGCACCTACGCCAACCCGCAGGTCGCCTCGGTCGGCTACACCGAAGCCGGCGCCAAGGCCGCCGGCATCGAGGTCAAGGCCGGCCGCTTCCCGTTCCGCGTCAACGGCAAGGCCGTGGCGGCGGGCGAGGTCGAAGGCTTCGTGAAGACCGTGTTCGACGCCAAGACCGGCGCCCTGATCGGCGCGCACATGATCGGCCACGAAGTGACCGAGATGATCCAGGGCTTCGTCACCGCCATCACCCTGGAAGCGACCGAGGAAGACCTGCACGGCGTCGTCTACGCCCACCCGACGATGTCGGAAGCGATGCACGAAGCGGCTCTGGACGCCTACGGACGCGTGCTGCACATCTAGGGCAGCATAGGGAGTCTGGATGGCGCGCAAGGCCGCCGCGACAGCGGGTGAAAAGCCGAAGGTGCGGAAGGGGTCCAAGACGACCCTTTCCGAGGCCAATCTGGCGGATCTCGGCGCCGAGCGGCTCGCCGCCATCCTGCTCGACCTCGCCAGCGACAGCCACGTCAAACGCGTGCTGCGGCTGGAACTGTTCGCCGAGGCCAGCGCCGAAGGCCTGGCGTTGGAAATCTCCAAGCGCCTGGCGACGATCGGCAAGTCGTCGTCCCGCATCCACTGGCGCAAGCGCCCGGCTTTCGCCCGGGACCTCGATTTGCATCGCCGGATGATCGAGCGGCTGGCCCAGGACGATGCGACCGCCGCGCTCAGCCTGATGCTCGATCTGCTGGACTTGGCGTCTCCGACCCTGGATCGCCTGAGCCAACCCGATGGGCCGATCGGCGATGTCTTCCTGACGGCTCGCGACTCCATCGGCGCCATCGCCGAGAAGGCCGTGCCCGAGCCGATCGCTCTGGCGGAGCGGACCGCCAAGATCTTGGCGACCGACTATCACGCCCAGATGGGATCGCTCGCCAGCGCCCTGGCCTCCGCCATGGGGCCACAGGGGCGGGCCCATCTGCGGCAGGTGCTGGAGACCGTTCTGGCGATGAACGCCAAGAGGCTGCGCGGCGCGGACCCGATGGCGGCGGTCTACAAGGACGCCTTGCGGCGCCTTGCGGACGCTAGCGGCGATATCGACGCCTTCGAGGCGACCTTCGCGCCGGAGCTTCGTCGCACGCCGCTCGTCTCGGCCGAGATCGCCCGGCGCTTGCTCGCGGCCGGCCGTGGCGAAGACGCCTTGGCCACGCTACAGGCCGGCGCGCCCGGCGAAGCGCGGGGACGCCATCCCACGTCCGTCGAGGAGCGCGCCGCCTGGGAAGAGGTGATGCTGGAGGCGCTGGAGGCCACCGGGCATCGTCAGGAGGCCCAACAGCGCCGCTGGGCGGAGTTCGAGCGCACGCTCTCCATTCCGCTTCTGAGAACCTACCTGAAGGGCCTTCCAGACTTCGACGACGTCGAGGCCGAGGACCAGGCCAAGGCGGTCGCGCGACGCTTCCCGCGCTTTGACACCGCGCTGGCGTTCTTCGTGTCTTGGCCGGACTTCCCGGCGGCCTCGCGTCTGGTCCTGTCCCGTTCGGGCGAGATCAACGGCGCGGACGACGTCCTCATCACCGAGGCGGCGCGGCGGCTCGAGGGGAGCTATCCGCTAGCGGCCACGCTGCTGTTGCGCGCCTCCATCCAGCATGTGCTGACCTACGGCGTGGCGACACGCTACAGCGACGCCGCGCGTCAGTTGCTGGAGGCCGAGTCTCTCGCCGTCATGGTCGGTGACTTCGGCGAATATCCGGACCACGCGAGCTTCGTCGCCGATCTCCGGGCGACGCACGCCCGCAAGCAGGGTTTCCGCGCCGAGCTTGAAGCGCTCGGCGCGTCCTTCTAGCCGGCGTAACGCCTCAGGCGGCTTGGGTGTCGGTTTCCGCCATGCGCTGGATCGCGACATAGTCGGTCTTGCCGCTGCCGAGCACGGGGACTTCCGTGACCTTGAGGATCTTGCGCGGCACCGCCAGTTCCGGGGCGCCGATCGTCTGGGCGTGCGCCACAAGCGGCGCGACATCTGCGTCGTGGCGATCGGTGACCAGAATGAGCTTTTCGCCCTTCTTTTTGTCGGGCATCGAGATCACCGCATGCCGTCCGTCCGGCCAGACCGCAGAGGCGAGGTCTTCGGCGGCGGTCAGAGAGACCATCTCGCCGCCGATCTTGGCGAAGCGCTTCACGCGGCCCTTGATGGTGATCCACTGGTCGTCGGTCATGCTCACGACATCGCCGGTATCATGCCAACCACCCTCGGGGGCGTCGACGCCGCCGTCTTCGCGCAGGTAGCCCGCCATGATGTTGGGACCCCGCACAAAGAGCCGGCCGCCTTCTGGAATGCCCTCGACCGGTTCGATACGCACTTCCTGACCGGGGAGCAGACCGCCCACGGTGCCGGGACGGTTGTCGGTGGGCTTGTTCACCGCGATGACGGGCGAGGCCTCGGTCGCGCCGTAGCCTTCCAGCAGCGGCACGCCGCCGAAGCGCTCCTTAATCAGTGTATGAGTCTCATCGCGCACCTTCTCGGCGCCGCAAACCACGAACTCCAGGCCCGACAGTTCGTCGGACTCCGCCGCGCGGGCGTACTGGTTCACGAAGGTGTCCGTCGCCAGCAGGATCGAGGCCTTGGCGTCCTTGATCAGCGGCGGGATCTGCTTGGTGTGCAGCGGCGAAGGATACTGGAACGCCTTCATACCGGTCAGGATCGGCAGGATCACGCCGCCGGTTAGCCCGAAGCAGTGGAAGACGGGCAGGGGATTGAACATCACCCAATCCGGGTCTAGCTCGATGTGCGCGGCCACCTGCATGGCGTTCTGGACCAGGTTCTCCTGGCTCAGCACCACGCCGCGGGGGGCGCCGAAGCTGCCGGACGTGAAGAGAACAACGCCCTTATCCGAGGGCTTGGCCGGCGCACGAAACTGACGCGGGAACATGCCGGCTGCGGCGGCGAACAGCTTGTCCGGTAGGCCGATCGTGCCGCGCACGTCCTCCAGATAGGTCACCTGCGCCTGCTCGCCGATCGCATCGACGATGTCATGCAGCTTGCCCAGTTCGATAAACTTGTGGGCTGTGAGCACGCGGTTGATCTTGGCCAGCTTGCAGGCGGCCTTGATGTTCCGGATCCCCGCCGTGAAGTTCAGCATCGTCGGCACGCGCCCGAAGGCGTGCAGGGCGAAGAAGGTGACGACCGAACCCGCGCCGGAAGGCAGGAGCACACCGACGTGCTCGCCTGGTTTGGTCATGGCGGCGATCTTACGGCCCAGCGCGAAGCTGGCCCGGATAAGATCGGTGTAGGTCAACGGATTGCGATCCTGGTCCTCCAGGATCGGCTTCTTGGCGCCATACTTGTCGCGGGCGTCGATGAGGGCGTCGAAGATGGCCTTTTGGCCGTTCCGCACGTCGTAAGCTACCGGCATCCCGGCGAAACCTCCCCGATGAGCTAAGGCGCTCTCGTTCGTTAAACGCCGAGTCTGCCGGGGAAGGTCCAGCTTTGCAAGAAAGAGTCACAATCCGTGACGATCATCCTTGCCGGGCGGGGTTTGGGTCGGCTTTCGAGGCGCGGCGAACGTCGTAACCTCCGCCAACCAGGCGTTGCGCACGCTGTCCGATTCCATATGCAGATCATGACCTGCGTTGGGGTAGCGGACCTGCTTGCACGCCTTCATCTCGTGACACAGCTGCGCTTGCGGACCGGCCGTGGCGACGCCGTCCTGTTCCCCACTGAGCAACAGGACCGGGACAGCCACCTTACGGGCGTCCTGCGCGGCAGCTTCTGACGCATCGAAAAAGGCGGCGAACCAGCCAAGGCTTCGACCGCCCATCCGGAGGTCCGGGTTCGCAAGCATCCATGCGGCCTGCACCTTGCCGCGCGTGACGTCATGGGTGAGTCCTTGGACCGCGCCGTCAGGCGCGTCCCGACGCCAGCCCGGCTGGTCCGGGGATCGAACCCAGCCAAGCCGCAGCGCCCTGAGCGCCGGCGCGAACCGCGCAAAGTCCGCGCGAGGCCGGGGGAGGCTCTTCAGGCCGAACGTCGGCGCGGAGAGCACCAAGGCTTCCATGGGGAGGCCGGTCTGCGCGGCTCTCAGGGCGATCAAGCCACCTTCGCCGTGACCCAATACGACCAAGGGCGTGTCGCCCCGTGGGCGGATCACGGTTCGGACGAACGCCTTCACCGTCGCAACGTCCGGATCAAGGCTATCGACATGTCCAAGGTCGCGCCAAGGCGTCAACCGCTCAGACCCGCCTTGACCCTGGCGCTCCAGGACCCAGACGCTAAAGCCCTGACGGGTGAGATCGGTGACCGTCTCGAACCACTTTTCAGCGCTCTCGCCATAACCGGGGAGCACGAGGATCGTGGCGCGGGGCGCGACAGGGGGCGCGGCCACCCCATAGCGCTGTACGGTCGCCTCGCCACTCTTCACGTATCCCCACGCCCAACCCTGCGGCGGATAGAAGCGTGACGTCACAGCAGGAGGCGTGCGGCTCTCGGCGAACGGCGCGCGCGAAGCTCCGTCACCGCACGCGGAAACGGCCAGGCAGAGCGCGATAGCCGGAGCGGCTGTGAGGGGGCGATGACGCATACACCTCAGTCATTTCGCGCCTTGGGGCCTTACGCAAGATCAAGCGCTTGATCCGAAGGGCAAGAAGACCGATTTAGGCGCCATGGCCACGGTGATCGACACGCTGAAGGCTCGCGGCTCGGAAGACCGGGCGGCGCGCCATCCCGAAAAGCAGAACCGCCCGGATACGCCGGTGCTCCGCAAACCGGAGTGGTTACGCGTGCGCGCGCCCGGCTCGGGTCAGTACAACGAGACCAAAGGCATTGTGCGGGAGCACAAGCTTCACACGGTCTGCGAGGAAGCGGCCTGTCCGAACATCGGCGAGTGCTGGAGCCAGAAGCACGCGACCATGATGATCATGGGCGAGATCTGCACCCGCGCCTGCGCTTTCTGCAACGTCACGACGGGCCTGCCCACCC
Organism: Caulobacter sp. BE264; assembly: GCF_031457805.1. Classification (NCBI taxonomy): domain Bacteria; kingdom Pseudomonadati; phylum Pseudomonadota; class Alphaproteobacteria; order Caulobacterales; family Caulobacteraceae; genus Caulobacter; species Caulobacter sp. BE264. The sequence continues at coordinate 746,116 of NZ_JAVDXI010000001.1, forward strand.
AGCTGGATCCCGATGAACCGCGGCGAGTCGCCGAGGCCGTCGCCAAGATGGGCCTCAAGCACGTCGTCATCACGTCGGTGGACCGCGATGACCTTCTGGACGGAGGCGCGCGCCACTTCGCGGAGGTCGTCACGTCCATCCGGGCCGCCGCTCCGGGGACGACGATTGAGATTCTGACCCCGGATTTCCTGCGCAAAGAGGGCGCCGAGAACGTGGTCATCGACTCCAAGCCGGACGTCTTCAACCACAATCTCGAAACCGTGCCGCGGCTCTATCTCAAGATCCGTCCCGGGGCGCGTTACTACAACTCGCTGCGCCTGCTGGACCGCGTGAAGCAGCGCGATCCCTCCCAGTTCACCAAGTCGGGCCTGATGGTCGGCCTGGGTGAAACCAAGGAGGAGGTCATGCAGGTGATGGACGACATGCGCTCGGCCGGGGTCGACTTCATCACCATCGGCCAGTACCTGCAGCCCACCCGCAAGCACGCGGCGATCGACCGCTTCGTGACGCCCGAAGAGTTCAAGGCCTATGAGGCGATCGCGCGGGCCAAGGGTTTCCTGATGGTCTCGTCCAGCCCACTGACGCGCTCGTCGCACCATGCCGGCGAGGACTTCGCCAAGCTGCAGGCGGCGCGGCGCGCCCTCGACGCTCGCACGGCGTAAGCCTTGCATCGACACGTCGTTTCGAGGGTGCTGCCTTACACGCCCGAGCAGCTGTTCGAGCTGGTCGGCGATGTCGAGACGTATCCGAAGTTTGTCCCGTGGATCACCGGCATGCGGACCTGGAACGGTCGCGTCGACGGGGCGGTCAGCACGGTCGACGCTGAAGCCCAGGTCGGCTTCTCGTTCCTTCGGGAAAAGTTCGCCACGCGCGTTCGACGCGATCGCGACGCCCTCTCGATCGACGTCAGCCTGCTCTATGGTCCCTTCAAGCGTCTCAGCAACGGCTGGCGCTTCGTACCTGACGGCGATGCGACGCGGGTCGAGTTCGTGATCGACTTCGCTTTCAAGTCAGCGCTTCTGGACGCCATGCTGGCGGCGAATGTCGACAAGGCGGCCGGCAAGCTCATCGCCTGTTTCGAAGAGCGCGCGCGTCAGCTGCACGGCGCGCGGGCCTAGCGCCTCAGGCCACCGCTTCCCGGAGCATCTCGAGCGCGGTGCGCACCGCCGCCAGTTGCACGGCCTCGCGGGTCTCTCCGTCGAAGCGCTCGAGGCGATGAACGACAGAGCGGTTGGCGCGGGCGACGGCGAAGTGAACCGTTCCCACGGGCTTCATCGGCGATCCGCCGCCGGGGCCCGCAACGCCCGTGATCGCGACGGCGACATGGCCGTGGCTCTCGCGCAGCGCGCCCTCGGCCATCATCCGCGCGACAGGCTCAGAGACCGCGCCATGGTCGGCGATCAGGTCGCCCGGGACGCCCAGCATCTCGGACTTGGCGCGATTGGTGTAGGTTACAAAGCCGCGCTCGAAGACGTCTGACGCGCCCGAGATCGAGCAGATCGCCCCAGCCACAAGACCGCCCGTACAGCTCTCGGCTGAGACGAGGCGCAGGGACCGCGCACGGGCCTCGTCGATCAGCAGGCGCGCCAGGGTCTGGATTTCAAGCGGGAACATCAGAACCTCCGATCTCGCGAGTTTGCAGACTATCCCAATCAGGCCGGGGTCTCGACCGAGACGACCGCCGACGCCGCCAAGCCCTCGCCGCGGCCGGTGAACCCCATCTTCTCGGTCGTGGTCGCCTTCACACTCACGCGATCAATAGGCAGGGAGAGGATCTCGGCCAGGCGCTCACGCATCGCCTGGCGGTGCGGCTTGATCTTGGGGCGCTCGCAGATCAGGGTCACGTCGACATTGACCAGCGCCCCGCCCTTAGCCGCCACAAGGTCGACCGCATGCTTGAGAAACTGGTCCGACGCCGCGCCCTTCCACTTCGGATCGGTCGGGGGGAAGTGGTCGCCGATGTCGCCTTCACCGATAGCGCCAAGGATCGCGTCGGTCAGCGCGTGCAGGCCCGCATCCGCGTCTGAGTGCCCAATCAAGGTCTCGTCATGCTTGATGGCGACGCCGCAGAGCCAGACTTCCTCGCCAGGCCCCCAACGGTGCGCATCGAAGCCTTGGCCGACACGGGTGACGCGCGCGGCGCCGGCAAGACGTTCGGCCATGGCGAAATCCTCGGGATAGGTCAGTTTGTTCAGGAGCGGATCGCCAGGGATCATGGCGATGCGACCGCCGGCGGCCTCGACCACCTGGGCGTCATCTGTCGGCTCGCCGTCCGCCCATCGGGCGTAGGCGGCCAGCAACCTGTCGCGCGGCGCCGCTTGAGGCGTCTGTGCGCGCCACAGGTGCTCTCGGGAAACGGTCCTGGCTGATGCGTCGGGCGATGCTAGCTTGAGGGTGTCCGCAACCGCCAAGGCGGGCAGGGCGAGATCGGCGTTGGCCAGCGCACGCAGAAGACCGTCAATGATCTTCCGGTTGACGAAGGGGCGCGCGGCGTCGTGGATCAAGACAGACTCGTCGCCAGGGCGCTCGGAGAGCGCGGCAAGGCCTGCCTGGACTGAGAGCGCCCGCGTCGCGCCGCCGAGCGTGGTGCGCCAGCCGCTTAGGCCCGCCAGAACGTCTGTAGCCGCGCTTTCGCCGTCGCGTGTCGTGACAATGATGATCTCCGCCGCGCCTGCGGCGAGGAAGGCCTCAACCGACCAGCGCAACACGGGTTTGCCGGCCAAAAGCCGCCACTGTTTAGCTTGGCCCGGCCCGGCTCTTGTCCCTGAGCCAGCGGCCACGATGACGACGGAAAAACTCATGCGGGCTGTTTAGTCGCGCGCCGCCGCTTGTCCAGTCGATACGGGCTTTACTGCGGCGCACAATATGCCTAAAAAGACGGCTTCGGGGATGATTATAAAATGAGCAAAGCGCTCGATATCGGTGGCGTCGAGGTTCCGGGCCGGGTGTGGATAGCACCCATGACGGGCGTATCGGATCTGCCTTTCAGAGAAACGGCCTCGGCGCTTGGCGCGCCCTATGTGGCCACCGAGATGGTCGCCAGCGCCGAATTTGCGAAGGGGCGTCCCGATGTCGTCCGGCGGGCGGCGGTCGGTGAGGGCCTTCCCCTGACGGTGATCCAGCTGGTGGGTCGCGACGTCGACTTCATGGCGCAAGGCGCGCGGATGGCCCAAGAGGCCGGCGCTGAGATTATCGATTTGAATTTCGGCTGCCCGGCCAAGGAGGTCGCCGCCGGCGCGGCTTGTGGATCAGCTCTGATGCGAGAGCCGGATCTCGCGGAAGCCTTGGTCGCCGCCGCCGTCGAGGCTGTCGACGTGCCGGTGACGGTCAAGATGCGACTGGGCTGGGACATCGACTGCCTCAATGCGCCAGATATTGCGCGGCGCGCCGAAGCCGCCGGGGCCAAGGCCGTCACGGTGCATGGGCGGACGCGCAATCAGTTCTACAAGGGCGTCGCAGACTGGTCGGCCGTTGCGGCCGTTAAGCGCGCGGTCTCCGTCCCGGTTTTGGTCAATGGCGATATCGTCGACGGTGACAGCGCCCGGGAGGCGCTGGAGCAGTCCGGCGCTGATGGGGTGATGATCGGTCGCGGCGTTTATGGTCGGCCCTGGATCGCAGGGGCGATCGAGGCGGCCCTGGAGGGGCGAGGTTTCGAAGAGCCCGCCGCCGAGGAGCGGCTAGCGATCGCGGTCACCCACTTTCGCCGCAGCCTCTCATTCTACGGAGAGCGTCTCGGACTGAAGATGTTCCGCAAGCATCTTGCGTCCTACATCGAGGCGGCGCCGTGGCCGGAAACTGCCGAAGCGCGCCGGGCGGCGCGGGCCAGCTTGTGCAGACTTGAAGATCCCGCCGCCGTGGAACGGGCGTTGCGCGACCTTTGGCTGGTGGGCGGGAGACAAGCCGCATGACTGACCGTGCTCGCGTTCTCGGCGGTCTCGCGACCGAGGCTCTGAAGGCTGCGGCGTTCGATTTGAGCCCAGAGCCGGCTCTCGTCGTCGACCAAGACGGCGGCCTGGTCGCAGTAAACGAAGCTGCAGAGGCCTTGTTCGGCCATGGCCTGTCGCTCCTGGCGCGCGGGCGATTCCGCGCGGCGCTTCCTCCCGGTTCAGTGCTGGTCTCTCTGCTCGATCGAGCGGTGTTCGAAGGCGCTCCGGTTCGGGAGCACGGCGTCGAGGTCAATCTCTTTGGCCAACCGCCCTTCGAGGCGGATGGCGCGGCGGTTCCGTTGGGCGATGGCTCAGTGCTGCTGACCCTGCACGTCAAGGGCGTGCTTGGCGTGGACCGCAGCGCCGACGCGGCGGGGCTTCGCTCGGTGGTGGGCCTTGGCAAGATGCTGGCACACGAGATCAAGAATCCGCTGGCCGGCATCCGCGGCGCCGCGCAGTTGCTGAAGACCGGCGCGAGCGCGGTTGACCAGCCCCTGGCGCAGTTGATCGTCGATGAGACGGACCGGATCAGACGCCTGGTGGATCGCATGGAGGCGTTCTCAGAGCAGGCGCCGACGTCTCGGGAGCCCGTCAACATCCACCAGGTGCTGGATCGGGTCCGCGCCTTGGTGGCGAATGGCGTCGCCGACGGCCTCACGCTCAAGGAGAGCTATGATCCCTCGTTGCCGCCGGTCTGGGGCGACGAGGATCACCTGATCCAGATTTTCCTGAACCTGATGAAGAACGCAGCCGAGGCCGCGCACATGCGCGGCGACGATCGCGGCGTGTTGTCGATTCATACGGCGTGGCGGCCCGGCGTCCGTGTCCGCGGCGCTGACGGAAAAGCCGCCAGCGGCGCGCCAATCGAGGTTCGTGTGATCGACAACGGACCGGGCGTGCCATCCACCCTGCGCGACCATCTCTTCCAGCCGTTTGTCACCACCAAGTCTAACGGGACAGGGCTCGGCCTGGCCTTGGTCACAAAATTAGTCACCGCGCACGGCGGTTTGATCGATTTCGAGTCTGAGCCCGGCCGCACCGTCTTCCGCGTGTTGTTGCCTGTTGCCCCTGAAGTCAGTTCCGGAGACGTCCGAGCATGAACGCCGCGAGCAAGAAAATCCTGATCGCCGACGACGACAGCTCGGTCCGTCTCGTCCTCAGTCAAGCCTTCACCCGCCTGGGTTACCAAGTTCGGGCCACTGGCAACGCCACCACTCTTTTGAAGTGGGTGACCGATGGCGAAGGGGACCTTGTTGTCACCGACGTGATGATGCCCGACGAAAACGTCTTCGACGTTTTGCCGCGAATCCGGAAAGAGCGGCCGAAGCTACCGATCATCGTGATGAGCGCGCAGAACACGCTTCTCACGGCCGTCAACGCTGCTGACGCTGGCGCCTTCGAGTATGTCTCCAAGCCCTTTGATCTGGACGACGTCACCGCTGCGGCGCGTCGAGCCCTGTCGCGGCCAGCGGACACCGAAGCCTCGAAGGCGCAGGCGCGTGCGATGCGCGACGAGCGCCTGCCTCTCATCGGCCGTTCGGCGCCCATGCAAGAGGTCTATCGCACGATCGCGCGGCTGGTCGGCGCGGACCTGACGGTCCTGATCCTCGGCGAAAGCGGAACGGGCAAGGAGCTGGTGGCGCGCGCGCTCCACGAGCTAGGCCGCCGCCGCGATGGGAAGTTCGTGGTGATCAACCTCGCCGCCGTCCCGCGCGAGCGCGTCGAGGCCGAGCTCTTCGGGCGCGGGGAGGGCGACAACGGTCGCCTGGTCGAGGCCGACGGCGGCACGCTGTTCCTCGACGAGATTGGCGACATGCCGCTCGACGCCCAGACCCGCCTGCTGCGTGTGATCGATGGCACCGAGCCGGTGATCAACCCGAAGACCGGGCGGCGCCCAAATGTTCGGATCATCGCCGCGACCAACCGTGATCTGCGGGGCCTGATCCAGCAGGGACTGTTCCGCGAGGATCTGTTCTTCCGGCTCAACGTCGCGCCCGTCCGTTTGCCGCCGCTGCGCGATCGCGCCGAAGACATTCCCGATCTGGCGCGGACTTTCCTGCTCCGGGCTGCGCGCGAAGGGCTGCCTGCCAAGACGATCGATCAGGGCGCTCTGGACCGTCTCAAGAGCCACCCGTGGCCCGGAAATGTTCGTGAACTCGAAAACCTGATGCGACGGATGTGCGCGCTCTACGCCGAAGAGCTGATCACAGCGCGTATCGTCGACAGAGAATTGCAAGACCACGCGCCGGCGGTTCGAGCGGATGAGGGTCCGGTCACGTTGTCGATGCTGGTCGAGCGTCACCTGGCGTCGCACTTCGCCGATCAGCCCGACGGCGTTCCCGCGCCAGGCCTCTATGATCGCATTCTGGAGGAGGTGGAGCGCCCCCTGATCCAGCTGACGCTCTCCGCGACCCGTGGGAACCAGGTGCGAGCCGCCGAGATCCTCGGCCTGAATCGCAACACGCTCCGCAAGAAGATCCAGGATCTGGGAGTGGAGATGACCCGGGGGCGTCGCTGAAGTTGCAGCTTTCTTGGCACATAACTGTTGAATTTGAGCCACACGCTCCTAAACTCGTGAGCGATGTCTTCAGTGGCTTATGCGACGGGATCCGATAGTCCGCCGACCCGGTTTAGCCGGGCCTGGTGGCGGGGGGTTTTGCGGTCGCGCTACCTGATCGGTGGTGGCTACGCGCTGGCGGTGATCCTGACCGTCGCCGGCGTGGCCCTGGCCTCGTCGCCGCCGCGAACCGACTCGATCGGCGCCGCCAGCACGGTGATCCTGGTCGTTCTGGGCTTCAATCTGGTCCTCATTTTAGGCGTGGCGACCGTCGTCGGGCTCCGGCTCTACGAGCTGATCGACGCGCGGGCGAGCGACGCCGGGGCGCGGCTGCACTTGCGGTTCGTGGGCCTGTTTTCGCTGGCGGCGGTCGCGCCCGCCGTGATCGTCGCCCTGTTCTTTGGCGTGCTGGTCAATCGCGGGGTCGACGGCTGGTTCAGCGAGCGTGTCCAGACCGTGGTCGGCAACTCGGCCAAGGTCGCCAACTCCTACGTCGAGCAGCAGAAGAACTACATTTCCGAGCATATCGGACCGATGGCGACCAGCCTGAACCAAGCGGCCCCAGCGCTGGCGCAATCGCCCGTCGCCTTTGGTCATTTCCTCGCCGGCCTGACGCAGGACAACGGCTTCTCCGCCGCCTATGTGCTTGATCGCGACGGCAGAATCCTCGCCCGCACCGAGTCGGAAGGCGCGCCGCCATTCCTGGCGCCGCCACCGGCAAGCTTCGATTGGGCCGACGGCGGTGAGGCGAGCGCGCAGCGCTTCGTTTCGACCGACCTTTTCCGCACCCTCTATAAGCTCAAGGGCTTCGACGACGGCTATCTCTACGTCGTTCGGCCGATCGAGAAGGGCATTCTCAATCACCTGATCGAGACCCAGGACGCGCTGATCTCGTATCGTGACGCCGAGCGCAGTCGGGGGCGTATACAGGCGATCTTCGGCTTGAGCTACCTCGAGACAGCCCTGCTCGTCCTCGTGGCCGCCATCTGGGTGGGGATCGCGGCTGCGAACTCGATCGCCGGGCCTGTGGCGGGGCTCGTCGAGGCCGCCGGGCGCGTGTCTGGGGGCGATCTCGACGCGCGGGTGGAAGTCGAAAGAGGCCCCGAAGAGATCCGGGCGCTCTCAAACGCCTTCAACATGATGACCAGCGAGCTACAGCTGCAACAAGCGGCGCTGAAGGCCGCGAGCCTGGATGCAGAGAGTCGTCGACAGTTCATCGAGACAGTGCTCTCAGGCGTCAGCGCGGGCGTTGTCAGCCTGGATGATCGCGGCAAGATCTCGGCCGTAAACCGACGCGCGGTGGCGTTGCTTGGTCTGCCGAACGACGCGATTGGCGTCGATCTGATCGCGCTGGCTCCCGAGTTCGAAACGGTCATGACCGCGCTGTTGGAAAGCCGGCCCGATACGGACGTCGAGGTCGACATCATGCGCGAAGGGGAGACTCGGCGCTTGCGGGTGCGCGCGGCAGGCCATTTCGCCGAAGGGCTGGTGCTCACCTTCGATGACATAACGCGCCTCGTGGCGGCCCAGCGGAACGCCGCCTGGAAGGATGTCGCGCGACGGATCGCTCACGAGATCAAGAATCCCCTGACCCCGATCCAGCTGTCGGCTGAACGCCTGCGACGCAAGTATCGCAAGGAGATCGCCAGCGATCTCGAGACCTTCGATCGCTGCACCGACACCATTATCCGACAGGTTGGCGATATCGGGCGGATGGTGGACGAGTTCTCGGCCTTCGCCCGGATGCCGGCGCCGCGCTTCGAGCCCGCGAACCTGACTGAAATGCTGCGGCAGGCGGTCTTCGCCCAACGGTTCCAGGACGCCGAGATCGAGGTCAAGCTTGAGGAGCCGGGCGACGGGGATGTCTGGATCACGAGCGACGAGCGCATGATCGGTCAGGCGCTGACGAACATCCTCAAGAATGCTGGCGAGGCGGTCGGCGCCCGACGGGTGAACGAACCCGAGCTCCGTGGGCGCATCATGGCGACCCTCGTCTGGGACGGTGAGGAGCTCTGCGTCACGATCGAGGACAACGGCGTGGGCTTACCCGCCAAGGATCGGGACCGCTTGACCGAACCCTATGTGACCACCCGCGAGAAAGGCACGGGCCTTGGCCTGGCCATCGTCAAGCGGATCATGGAGGACCATGGCGGCAGCCTGGCCCTCGTCGATGCGCGCGAACCGCCTGGCGCGCGCGTCGTCATGAAGTTTCCAACGACCGCGCGCCTGCCCGTCGCGGCCCAGAGTGGCGTTGAGGAGATGATATGAGCGCCGACGTTCTAGTGGTGGATGACGAGGCCGATATCCGGGACCTCGTGGCCGGCATCCTCGAGGATGAGGGCTACGCCGTCCGGACGGCTGCGGATTCCGATCAGGCCCTCGCGGCGATCCGCGCGCGCAAGCCCGCGTTGCTGGTTCTGGACATCTGGATGCAGGGCGGCGGCATGGACGGGCTGGAACTGCTCGACATGGTCAAGGCGCTGGACGCTGACCTGCCCGTCATCATGATTTCAGGACACGGCAATATCGAGACGGCCGTGAGCGCGATCAAACGGGGCGCCTATGAGTTCTTGGAAAAGCCCTTCAAGTCCGACCGCCTTCTTCTGGTCGTCGAGCGCGCGCTGGAGGCCGCCGGCCTTCGTCGGGAAAACCGCCGGCTCCGCGCGCAGACGCTGGCGCCGGATGGTCTGATCGGCAAGTCTGCGGCTGCGCAAGCTTTGCGCCAGCTGATCTTGAAGGTCGCGCCGGCGAATAGCCGGGTTCTCGTGTCCGGTCCGCCCGGCTCGGGCAAGGAGCTGGTCGCACGCCTGATCCATGGCGCGAGCGCTCGCGCCCGGCAGGAGTTCGTCGCAGTCAGTGCTGCGGGCATGGCTCCAGAGCGGCTGGATGTGGAGCTCTTTGGCGAAGAAGGCGAGGGCGGTCGGCCCCGCAAGATCGGCGTCTTCGAACGCGCGCATGGCGGAACGTTGTATCTCGACGAGGTGGCGGACATGCCTCGCGAGACTCAAGGCCGGATCCTGCGTGTCCTGGTGGAGCAGCGCTTCCGTCGGGTCGGCGGCGACAACGATGTGCAAGTGGACGTGCGGGTCATATCGTCGAGTTCGCGCGATCTGCGAGACGAGATCGCGGCTGGCCGGTTCCGGGAGGACCTTTTCCATCGCCTCAACGTGGTGCCCGTGCGCGTGCCGGGTCTTGCAGAGCGGCGAGAGGATATTCCGGAGCTAATCACCTACTTTGTCGATCGTATCAGCGAGGCCACGGGACTGGCCCGGCGCCGGCTTGGGGAAGACGCTCTGGCCACGCTCCAGGTCCAGACCTGGCCCGGAAATGTGCGCCAGCTGCGCAATAACGTCGAGCGCATGCTGATCTTGGCCTCCGGCGAGCCGGGCGACTTGATCACCGCCGAGATGCTGTCTGGTTCGGAACAGCCCAGCGCCGGCAACGCCGGTGCGATCGGCGCGGAGCGGATCATCGCCTTGCCCTTGCGGGAGGCGCGGGAACTCTTCGAGCGGGAGTATCTGAACGCGCAGATCCTGCGGTTTGGCGGGAACATCTCGCGCACGGCCAATTTCATCGGCATGGAGCGCTCAGCGCTGCACCGCAAGCTGAAGTCCCTGGGCGTTTCGGGCGCCCGGGGTGACGAGGAAGAATAGATGTCGCGTTTCGCCTATGTGAACGGCCGCTTTGTCCGCCATGGCGAGGCTGCGGTGCATATCGAGGATCGCGGCTACCAGCTCGCCGACGGCGTCTACGAGGTCTGGGCGGTTTTTGACGGCAAGCTGGCGGACGCGGAAGGCCACTTCGCACGCCTGTGGCGCAGCCTTGATGAGCTGCGGATCGCCCATCCGATGAGCGAGGCAGCATTGACAATGGTCCTGCGCGAGGCGGTGCGGCGCAACAAGGTCCGTGAAGGCCTTTGCTATCTTCAGGTGACGCGAGGCGTCGCGCGGCGCGATCATGCCTTCCCGAACCCAGCGGTTCTCCCGTCCGTCGTCGTGACCGCTCGGTCGCTTGATCGCGCCGCCAGCGAGGCCAAGGCGGCGCTGGGCGCTTCGGTCATCTCCGTGCCGGAGAACCGCTGGGGCCGTTGCGACATCAAGTCGATCGGTCTCCTGCCGAACGCCCTGGCCAAGCAGGCCGCCCGCGAGCGCGGCGCGATCGAGGCCTGGTTTGTCGATGACATGGGCTTGGTCACCGAAGGCGCATCGTCCAACGCCTGGATCATTGATGCGGACGGCGTGCTGCGAACCCGCGACACCAACGCCAACATCCTGCGTGGCGTTACGCGCTATACGCTCCTGGATGTGATCCGGGAGAGCGGCCTGACGGTCAGCGAAAAGCCCTTCACCATCGCCGAGGCTCAGGAGGCCAAGGAGGCTTTCATCACCGGCGCGGGCTCGCTGGTGACCTCGATCGTTCAGGTGGACGGGGTGACGTTGGGCGACGGAAAGCCAGGCCCCGTGGCGAAACGCCTTCGTGCGCTCTATATCGAGAAGGCGCGCCAGAAAGCCGTCTGAGATCGGAACAATCTCCGGACTTGGCGGTCCTCGGGCGCAAGGCTGGATGGAATTTTTCGCTGCGAGCGTGTCGCTTTCGGCGAAAAATGATCTAGCATGATCCTGTTTGTGTGGGGGGCGTGTGGCCCTCCGAGAACAATGAGAGGGGAACCCCCGTATGTCCGCCGAGAAGAAGCAGAACCTTCAAGACACCTTCCTGAACAGCGTTCGCAAGTCGAAGACGCCGCTCACCATCTTCCTCGTCAATGGCGTCAAGCTGCAGGGCGTGGTCAGCTGGTTCGACAATTTCTGCGTCCTGCTGCGTCGCGACGGCCAGTCGCAACTGGTCTACAAACACGCCATTTCCACCATCATGCCGGCTCAACCCGTTCAGCTCTATGAGCCGAGCGCCGACGCCGACGACTGACCCTAGAGCCGTTTGTCCAAATCCATTTCCAAGTCGATTGACCACGCTGCGCCGATCCTGAAGGCGCTCGTGATCCATCCCTCGCGTCCTTTGCGCGGCCAGGCGGCCCTCGAAGCCCGGGATCCCAACGCCCGGCTCGAGGAGGCCGTCGGCCTCGCGGTGGCGCTTGACCTCGACGTCGTGGAGGCGCTGGTCGCGCCCCTGCGCGTCGTCACGCCCGCCACCCTGTTCGGCAAGGGCAAGGTCGAGGAGTTCGCCTCCATCTGCGAGGTCGAGCACGTCGACGTCGCGGTCTTCGACGACCAGCTCACGCCCATCCAGCAGCGCAATCTCGAAAAGGCGCTGAAGGTGAAGGTCGTCGACCGCACCGGCCTGATCCTCGAGATCTTCGCCCGCCGGGCCCGGACCCGCGAGGGCCGTCTGCAAGTCGAACTGGCCAGGCTGGAGTACGAGCGCTCGCGCCTCGTGCGGACCTGGACCCACCTGGAGCGCCAGCGCGGCGGCACCGGCTCGACCGGCGGCCCGGGCGAAACCCAGATCGAAATCGACCGCCGCCTGATCGCCGGCACGATCCTCAAGCTCAAGAAGGAGCTCGAGGAAGTCCGCCGGACGCGGACGCTTCACCGCAGCGCCCGCAAGAAGGTTCCGTACCCGACCGTCGCCCTGGTCGGCTACACGAACGCGGGCAAGTCCACGCTGTTCAATCGGCTGACCGAGGCCGAGGTTCTGGCCAAGGACATGCTGTTCGCCACGCTGGATCCGACCCTTCGCACCGTGAAGCTGCCGGACGGTCGCCCGGCGATCATGTCCGACACGGTGGGCTTCATCTCCGACCTGCCGCACGAGCTGGTCGAGGCCTTCCGCGCCACCCTTGAGGAGGTGCAGGAGGCCGACGTCGTGCTGCACGTTCGTGACGTCGCCAATCCCGACAGCGAGGCGCAGGCCCGCGACGTCGAGACCGTGCTGTCCGAACTGGGTGTCACGTTCGACGAGGGCAAGACCGTCGTCGAGGTGTGGAACAAGGTGGACCTGCTCTCGGAAGACGATCGCGAGATCGTCGAGGGCCAGGCCCGGCGCAATGACGCCTCGGCGGTTTCGGCGGTCACGGGCGAGGGCTGCGAAGCCTTGCTGCGCCGGATCGCCGGCCTCATCGACGACTCGCCGCCGGTGGAGGTGAGTCTCGCCGCGCAGGACGGCCAGGCTCTGGCCTGGATCTATCGCAACGGCCGCGTGCTCAGCCGCTATGACGGCCCAGCCGGGGAGGTGACCTTGGTCGCCCGCCTCGATGCCCAGGCCCTGGGCCGGTTCGAGCGCCAGTTTCCGGGCGCGCAGGTTTCGGCGGCGGTCGACTAAGGCGCTTTCTCCGCCGCTTTCGCATCGTTCCAGAGCGCGTCCATTTCGGCCAGATCAGACTGGTCGGGCGCCTTGCCGCGCTTGGCCAGTTCGGTCTCGACGAAGCCGAAGCGGCGCGTGAACTTGGCGTTGGTGGCCCGCAGGGCGTCCTCGGGATCCACGTCCAGCTTGCGAGCCAAGTTGGCGCAGACGAAGAGGATGTCGCCCAGCTCCTCGCGCGCCTTGGCCAGGTCGCCGGCTTCGATCTCGACCGCGATCTCTTCGGTCTCCTCGCGTAGCTTGTCGAGCACCTCATGGGCCGTCGGCCAATCGAAGCCGACGCGGGCGGCGCGCTTGGTCAGCTTCACCGCGCGGGTGAGGGCGGGCAGGCCGGTCGGCACGTCGTCCAGCACGCCCGTCTTGGCCTTGGCCTGCCGTTCCTGCGCCTTCAACTGCTCCCAGCCGGCGACCTGGTCCGAGAGGGTCTCATAGGCGTGATCGCCGAAGACGTGCGGGTGGCGGCGGATCATCTTGTCGGAGATGGCGCGCGCCACGTCCGTGATGTCGAAGGCCCCTTGCTCCTGCGCCATGCGCGAGTGGAACACCACCTGCAGCAGAAGGTCGCCCAGCTCCTCCTTCAGGTCCGAAAGATCGCCGCGCTCGATGGCGTCGGCGACCTCATAGGCTTCCTCGACCGTGTAGGGCGCGATGGTCGCGAAGGTCTGCTCCAGATCCCACGGGCAGCCGCCCTGAGGGTCCCGCAGTTTCGCCATGATCTCGATCAGGGCGAACAGCGGGTGCTGGTCGTCACTCGGCGGGGCCAAGGGCGGCGTTTGAGGGGACATGCGAATCCGAGGGGCCTGAGGACTTGGAAGCGTCCGCCGCCGCCGCGTCCCGCGCCGCAAGCTGGCGCTGGATTTCGGCGAGGCGGGTCGCGTCCAGCGGATAGCGCATCATGATCGCAGCGACCACCAGTCCCAGCACGGCCGGCGCGATCGCGTACATGCCGATCAGGGCCGCATCGCCCTCGGGGGTGGACACCTTGGGATCAAAGCCCATCCAGCCCAGGGCGATGAACACCGCCACCGCCAGGGCGTAGCCCAGCTTCACCGTGCCGGTGACGATGGCGTAGAGCAGGCCGGTCTTGTCGACGCCGCTCTCCAGGCGCTCCTCGTCGCCGATGTCGGCCATCATCGAACGCACCAGCACCGGCGCGGCGGAGTAGGGCAGGCCGGCCAACACCAGCAGGAACATGCCCATCACCGAGCTTCCGGCCGGCATGAACATCGCGGCGACCTGGACAAAGGCGTAGACGATGGCGGCGACGACGAGCGCCTTGTGCTTGCCCAGCTTCTTGGCCAGAAGCGGCCAAAGCGGCGCGCCCGCCAGAGCGGCCAGGAAATAGACCAGCAGCAGCACGCCCGCCTGGGTCTTGTCGAAGCCCTTGATCCGCTCGAAGAAGAACAGGAACAGCGTGCCGGCGATCCCGGGGGCCAGGCCCATCAGAAGGTCGGCGAACAGCAGACGCTGCACCGAAGGCCGCATCAGCAGTCGCCAGTATTGCGCCAGGCCGGTCTTGCCGTGCTGGGGCGGGGCCGCTGGTTCCTTCACGGTCATGACGGCGAGCAGCACCGTGATCGGCAGCAGAATGACGATGAACCAGCCCATGGCCCGGACGCTGTCGATGTGGTCGCCCTTGAGCACGCCGGTGATGAAGGGCGGCAGGCACAGCACCAGGATCATCCCGACGACGTTCGCCGCCTGCCACCAGCCATAGACGCGCGAGCGTTGCTCGTAGTCGCTCGACAGCACCGCGCCCCAGGCGGTCTGGGACAGCACCACGATCGAGTAGCCGCCGTAGAGCACCGCGAGCCAGAACCAGAGATAGAGCGAGCCGACACCCGGTTCAGCCATGAACAGCGCGTAGCAGCCTGCGGTCAGAATCGGCGCGCCGATCAGCATCCAGGGGCGAAAGCGCCCCATCCGCATGCGGGTGCGATCCAGCAGGCCGCCGAAGAGGGGGTCGAACAGGATGTCGATCAGCTTGACGATCAGGAACGCCGAACCGACGACGGTCAGCGAAAGGCCCAGCGAGTTGATGTAGTATTCGGGCAGATAGACCACGAGCGGCAGGCCCATGGCCGCAACCGGAATGCAGGGCGCGGCGAACGCCGCCAGCGTCCACGAAGACGCCTTCTGAGGAGACTGGGCCTCGGACATACTCAAACTTCTCCCCGCGCCGTTGATCGCGCTTTCAAACGAGTGTGCGAGGATTATCCGGCCAGCGCTAGCCTGTTCCTCGATATGAGCACGGCGCCGCCGCTTCACGCGGCCGACCGCTGAAGGGATGGAAAGGGACGCGGAGCGCCGGACGTTCGTCCGGAGTGTGAGAGTTGAATACCGTTTCGACGAAGCTCGACGCTCCGCGCAGCCGTTATCCGTCCGCGTCCCGTCAGGTGGCCCTGTTCAAGCCTTACCGGGACCCGAGCGCTTGGTTTCCCAGACGCTCGACGGTCGGAGAGGACGAGCCACTACAGGCTAAGACACATCCTTTTGCCTCCAACCACGCCGACGGCGGGCGGGTGAGCCCAGCAAGCTCAGCCCCGGACCGTCCGAGTATCCCCCTCGAACCTGTCCCCGCTCGACCGCCCCCCGCCGCCGCAAATGGTCGCTGGCCATGCGCCCTTTCTTCGCGACGAGGTGGGACCATTGTGCGGACGGTTTGGCGGGGGATGCGTCGATTTTGGATGGGCCCGAGGTTGAGCAGGCTAAGGCGTTGATTGTGTTGGGTCGGGAAGGCGACGATCCCCGTGCGATAACGGGGATTGGGGTGTCTGGCGCTTACGTTGCGAAGCGGACGTCGCCAATGTCGGTGAAGGGTGGAAGTCGGACACGCCGCAGGCCCCCACCGGACCATGCTTCGCATGGTCGTCCGCCCCCTGGGGGGCAGAAGGTTCGCGCTACTTCTTCCCCCTCCGGGGTAGGAGCGCCGAAGGCGCGGAGGGGGCAAGAATGGGTCGTGAACAGAACCCAGGCCTGCGCCCGCAAAGCCAGTCACCCAACCTCCACATTGACCGTGTGCGGCGCAGCCTATAGCTCTGGCCCCGCGTCAGGTTCCTCGCGAGAGGATGAATAGGGAACGAGGTTGAAGACCTCGGCTGCCCCCGCAACTGTAAGCGGCGAGCTTCGCGTCACATGCCACTGGGCCCCAAAGGCCTGGGAAGGCGACGCCCAGAAGCATTGACCCGTGAGCCAGGAGACCTGCCCGGCGCAGTCGTTCATCGCTCGGCCGGGGTGCGCCGAACGAACGGGATCTCCCGAGAAACGACAGTCAACAGGCCGCGCGGCGGCCTGAGCGTCCGCGTCTTCGCGGGCGTTCGGGATGTCGTGTGGGTCGTTCATAACGGGAAGACTGAACATGATCCGAGCCCTTTTGAGCTCCACCGCCCTGGCCACCGCGCTGATCGCCGCGCCCGCCTTCGCCGACGACCAGAAAGCCCCCGAGGCCGACGTCGCCGGCGCGGCCGGCGCCAACGGCGTCGCCGAGCTGGTAGTCACCGCCACCCGCACCGCCCAACCGATCGAGAAGGTCGGCGCGTCGGTGACCGTCCTGACCGAGCCGGTGATTCAGGCCAGCCAGGCGATCTCGGTCACCGAACTGCTCGCCCAGACGCCCAGCGTCACCTTCGCGCGCAACGGCGGCGTCGGCTCGGCGACCAGCCTCTACATCCGCGGCGCGGAGAGCCATCACACGGTCGTGCTGATCGACGGCGTGAAGCTGAACGATCCGTCGTCCACCCAAGGCGGCTTCAACAGCGGCAACCTGCTGGTGGGCGACGTCTCGCGCATCGAGGTGCTGCGCGGCGCCCAATCCACGCTTTGGGGCAGCCAGGCGATCGGCGGCGTCGTCAACATCGTCACGGCCGAACCGACCACGCCGCTTACGAGCACGCTGTCGGCCGAGGCTGGCGCGCGCAAGACCGGCTATCTGCGCGGCGCCGTCGGCGGCGCTTCGGACAAGGTCACCTGGCGCGTCGCGGGCGGCTACTACACCACCGACGGCTTCTCCTCGTACAAGCTGGGCCAAGAGAAGGACGGCTATCAGAACACGGGCCTGTCGGGCCGTCTGCGGGTGAAGCTGAGCGACGCGGTTTCGGTGGAGACCCGCGCGGTCTATTCGCGCGGCAAGAATGACTTCGACGGCTTCAACACCGACAGCCCCGAGTTTGGGCGCACCAAGGAGCTGGTGGTCTATCAGGGCCTGAACGCCGCCCTGCTGGACGGCCGCTGGAACAACCGCGTCGGCTTTGCCTACACCGACACCGACCGCCAGAACTACAATCCTGCCCGCGCCGCCGTGCCGATGACGTTTGACGCCGCCGGCAAGAACAAGCGCTGGGAGTATCAGGGCGTCTTCGCGATCACCGAAACCTGGACCGCCACCTTCGGCGCCGAGAGCGAGCGCTCGCGCATGCGCACCCGCTCGCCGTCGGTCGCGAATCCGAACGTGGCGTTCCGCACCGGCAAGATCAGCGCCGACAGCCTGTATGGCCAACTGCAGGCCGAAATCGCGCCGGGCCTGACTGTGACCGGCGGTCTGCGCTACGAGGACCACGACGCCTACGGCGCCCACACGCTGGGCCAGGTCGGCGCGGCCTGGGCGCTGAACGACAACGCGACGGTGCTTCGTGCGGGGTACAACCAGGGTTTCCGGGCGCCGGGCCTCTATGAGCTGTTCAGCGAGTACGGCAACGCCGTGCTCTCGCCCGAGGAGTTCGACAGCTGGGAAGCCGGGGTCGAGCAGCGCTTCCTGGAAGGCAAGGTCCGCGCCTCAGCCACGGTCTTCCACCGTGAGGCCGACAACGAGATCCGCTTCTTCTCGTGCGCGTTCGGCGCGACCGACTCGATGTGCGCGCCGGGCGGGGTCTTCCGGTTCGGCTACTACCGCAACCTCCAGAAGACCAAGGCGCAAGGCCTGGAGCTGATCGCCGAGGCGCGCCCGACCGCGCGCCTGACGGTCACCGGCAACTACACCTATACCCAGGCCGAACTGGCGGCGGGCGCCAATGACGGCAAGCAGCTGTCGCGTCGTCCGAAGAACCTGGCCAATCTGTCGGCGACCTATCGCTGGCCGGTCGGCCTCTCGACGACGGTGGCGGTCCGCCATGTGGGCAAGACCTACAACAACGAGGCCAACACTGTGGCGGTCTCAAGCTACGCCACCGTGGACCTGCGGGCGTCCTATCCGATCAGCGACACCCTCGAGGTCTACGGCCGGGTCGAGAACGCCTTGGACAAGGACTATCAGACCATCCTGAACTACGGCACGCCGGGCCGTGGCGCGTTCGTGGGTCTGCGGGCGCGCTTCTAAACTGAGGAGGGGCGGGGAACTGTGTTCCTCGCCCCTGGCTCATTCGCGTGAGGGAGACCAGCGTATGGCCGCCTTGATGATCCAGGGCTGCGGCTCGGATGTCGGAAAGTCGGTGCTGGTCGCCGGCCTGTGCCGGGTGTTCGCCAATCGCGGCTTCGCCGTGCGGCCCTTCAAGCCTCAGAACATGTCGAACAACGCCGCCGTCACCGCTGACGGCGGCGAGATCGGCCGCGCTCAGGCCTTGCAGGCGATCGCCTGCCGGACGCCGCCGACGGTCGACATGAACCCCGTGCTGCTCAAGCCGCAAAGCGATGTCGGCGCCCAGGTCGTCGTACGCGGCCGGATGGCGGGGTCTTGGGCGGCCCGTGGCTATCAGGACCATAAGGCCAGCCTCTTGCCCACGGTGCTGGAGAGCTTTCGCACGCTCGAGCGCCAAAGCGATCTCGTCGTTGTCGAGGGGGCCGGCAGCCCGGCCGAGATCAATCTGCGGGCCGGCGACATCGCCAATATGGGCTTCGCCCGCGCCGCCGATGTGCCGGTCGTCCTGGTCGGCGATATCGACCGGGGCCATGTGATCGCCGCCTTGGTGGGGGCGCACGCCGTGCTCGATCCGGAAGATCGGGCGATGATCAAAGGCTTTTTGATCAACAAGTTTCGCGGCGATCCGGCGCTGTTCGACGACGGGCGGCGCGCCATCGTGGAGCGCACCGGCTGGACGGATCTGGGCATGGCGCCGTGGCTGGCGGCGGCGCGGCGGCTGCCGGCCGAGGACGCGGTTGTACTGGACGCGCTGCCGGCGGGGCGGAGCGGTAAGGTTCGTATCGTGGTTCCGATGTTGTCCCGCATCGCCAATTTCGACGAGTTCGACGCGTTGCGCGCCGAGCCTGGCGTCGAGTTCGCCTTCGTGCCGCCTGGCGCGCCCCTGCCGGGCGATATGGATCTGGTGATCCTCCCCGGCACGAAGGCGACGCGCGCGGACCTCGATTTCGTTCGTGTCCAGGGTTGGGACATCGACCTGCGCGCTCATCTGCGTCGCGGCGGCCGGGTGCTGGGGATCTGCGGCGGCTACCAGATGCTGGGGCGGCGGGTGGCCGATCCTGAAGGCGTCGAGGGTGCGCCGGGCGCTTCGGAAGGTCTTGGCCTGCTCGACGTCGAAACCGTCATGACCAGCGACAAGACGCTGCGGCCGGTGGCGGGGCGGCTCCAGGGCGGCGCGCGCTTCGAAGGCTATGAGATGCACGTGGGTCGCACCACGGGCGCGGCGCAGCCGATGCTGACCTTCGACACGGGCGAGGCGGACGGCGCCGTCTCGACGGATGGGCGCGTCAGCGGCTGCTACGTCCACGGCCTGTTCGATGGCGGTGAGGCCCGCGCGGCCTTGCTGTCGGCGCTGGGCGCCACGTCTGACGCCGTTGATCAAGCCCGCCGTGTGGACTTGTCCCTGGATGAGATCGCCGCCGCCCTAGAAACCGCGTTCGACATACCCGCCCTGGCGAAACTCGCCGGCCTCTCGCTCTAGGTCGCTTGCGAAAGGTCGATCCGCACCAGCTTCCAGCGGAAGAGACCCTGGCGCTCCAGGGTGAGGCCGAACGCGGGCTCATCGGGCTTGGCCTTGTCGCGGTAGGTCGCCTTGAAACGATCCAGCCCCTCATAGCCGTAGCGAATCTCGGTGTCGGACTTGGCGCGCGGCTTGGCGGTCTCGACGCGCGGCCCCTGATCGGAGGGCGATATCTTCGCCGGCGCGCGGCTGGTGGCGACCATTTCCGCGATGGCGTCCGGCGTGGCGAAGCCGTCGACGGCCTTGTCGACCACGCCGATCATCAGGAGCTGGCCGAACGCGGCGAACGGATTGTCGCGCAGTTCCGGGTCCTGCTCGACCGCCCGGGTCATCGCCGCCTTGAGCTGGGATTTCAGGCTGTCACGAACGGCGGGGAAGTCGACAAGGCGTTCCAGTTTGGCGCGGTCGCCGGTCTTGGCGGCTTTGGTGAGGCTATGCAGCGCCAGCACTGGCGAGGCGAAATAGGCCGCAACGAAAGCGACCAAGACCAGGCCGATGGCCCCGCCGGTCAGGATACGCTTGGCACGAGTCATGACGTCCTCCTGGCCCGATTGGGTCAGAGCCGGGCGGGGCGGTCAACCGATGGCGCTACCCGGCCGGGGCGCGGGAAGCGCGAAGGATCTCGATCCAGACAGGCGGCCGCTTGCCCGTTCGCCTTACCAAATCTTCGCGGAGCGCGAGGAACCGTGCGTCCAGAAGGCTGGCCAGGCTGTAGGTCCCGACGCCGTTGGCGACGTCCCAGGCGTGCGGCGCGTACTCCTTCTGGCCCGACGCGGCGCGGTCTCGGTCGAACTGGATCTTGGAGTTGGCGAACTCGATGTGGGTCTTGTCGCCCCGCGCATAGGCGGCAAGCCAGTCAAGCGATTTGGGTAAGCTGGAATCCTCCGCGCTGGTCCACCCGAACCAGTCCTCGCCGTGGGCCTGGGCAGCCAGGGCGGCCATCATCAGCGGATCCAGGTTGTAGGTCACATAGTGCAGGGCGTCGCGCTCGTGGAAATCGTACGTCGACCCGTCAGCGTAGAGATTGACGCCGATCTGCTTGCGAAAGGCCTGCCGCGCTCGGGCGATGACGGCGGCCTCGCCGGTCTGGTAGGCGGCCAGGGTCGCCAGCTTGATCCGGTGGCTCTGCCAGTTGGTTTCAGCGTTGCGCGGCCCTGCGTCCATGGCGTCGAGATAGCCGATCGCCATCTTGCACCAGAAGGCGTCGAGCTTGGTCTGGGTCGACGGCGCCAACTCGGTGCGCGTCAGGTCGTAGGCCATGATCAGGGTGTCGAAACCCGTCTCGTCGATCGGGTTGAACGACATCTGATAAACGTCCGCCCAGGCCTCCAGATAGCGCCCCGTGGCGTCCAGGAAGCGACGGTCCCCGGTCAGGCGCCAGGCGATGGCGAGGTTGAGGACGATCGGCTGATCCTGCTTGGCCCTGATGCTGATGTCGCGGATGCCATGGCCAGGCAAGGTGCCTTCGGTGTGCAGGCGGGGCAGGGGGGCCGGAGGACGGTCGACCGTTTCCAGCGCTCGGGCGACGACCGCCTCGCGCAGCGCGGGGGCGAGGGGTCCTTGGCCGAAGGTTTTTCCCAGGATCGCGAACTCCGCAGCGTGCGCCGCGACCGGCGTCAAAAACGCGGCGGCCAAGATGGCGAGCCCCTTGGTTCTCATGGCGATCTCCCAACACAGCTCGTCACGAAAGCCGCGAGCCTGACGAAAGATATCTGGCCACTGGTACGATCTGTCAATAATTGGTCATGCCAATAAATGAAAATTGGCAAGCTCAGATCCGCGCCGTACCTCGCGGGCGTTGAGCGGCTTGTGTTGCTCTGCTTTCCTGACCATCTTCCCGGCGCTCGGAGGGGGAGCCCATTTGACGACCAAGAGACCCACAATCGACGATGTCGCCCGGCTGTCGGGCGTGGCGCGCGTGACGGTCTCGCGGGTGCTCAACGGCGGGCCTAACGTGCGCGACGAGGTCCGCGCTCGGGTCATGCAGGCGGTGGAGACCCTCGACTACAAGGTCAATCCGCAGGCGCGCAGCCTCGCGGGCGGGGCCAGCCGGCTGCTGGCCTTCGTCTTTGCGTCTGACCCCGAAAACGAGCCGAACTCCTACTATGAATCGGCGCTGGAACTGGGCGCCCTGCGGGCCTGCCTGGCGCTGGGCTATCAGGTTCTGGTCCAGAACGTGCCGCAGCAGACCCCGGATCGTGAGAAGCGGATCCTGGACCTGATCACGACCCAACGCTGCGAGGGCCTGATCCTGTCGCCGCCCTATAGCGACGACGTCGCGCTGATCGAGGCGGCGCTCGCGCAAGGTTGTAAGGTCGTGACGGTCTCTCCCGGCGGACCTGGACGCGGCAAGGCCGACGGCGTCGGCGTCGACGACGAAGCCGGCGGTTACGACATGACCCGCGAACTCCTGCGCCTGGGTCATCGACGATTCGGCTTTATCGCCGGTCTTGAGGGACACCTTTCCGCCGATCGCCGCCTCAAGGGCTTTCGCAAGGCGCTCGCCGAGCAAGGGTTGGGGGAGGGCGACTCTGTCGTCGTGCGCGGGGATTTCACCTTCCGCTCTGGCACCCGACTGGCGCCGGAGCTTCTCGACCATCCGCTCAAGCCCACCGCGCTGGTTTGCGCCAATGACGACATGGCGGCGGGCGTGCTGTCCGCCGCCCACGCGCGGGGCCTGAGCATCCCGCAGGACCTGTCGATCACGGGCTTCGATGACGCCCCGGTCGCCGGCATCGTCTGGCCGCCGCTGACCACCGTGCATCAGCCGGTGAAGGTCCTGGGACAGCGCGCCGTCGAGCTTCTGGTGGCGCGCCTGACCGGGGTGAACGTCTCCAACGCGGCGGTCTTCGACGAGCTTGAGCACGCCGTCGTCACGCGGCAAACGACGACTGTCCCCCGCCTCTAGATCGACTGATCTTGACAACGTTGTCGCTCATAGCGCAATTGGAAGCGCTTCCATAGAGGCGCTTTCACGGCTATTGAGCCTGACAACGAGAACGATACGTCGCCGCAGCAGGGCGAGATCAGAGGGGGAGAGCTAATGCGAAACCGCACCAACAGCGGCGCGCGTCCGTCCAACAAGCGATTCTACGGCACGGCTTCGGCCGCCGCGATCACCCTGGCTCTGGCCGGGTCGGGCGCCGCCTGGGCGCAGACCGCGCCCCAGACGACCACGCCCGAAGATGACGCCGTCGAAGCCATCGTGGTGACCGGCATCAAGGCCGGCATCCAGAACTCGATCAACATCAAGAAGAACGAAACCTCGATCGTCGAGGCCGTCTCGGCTGAAGACATCGGCAAGCTGCCGGACGTTTCGATCGGCGAGTCGATCGCGCGCCTGCCGGGCCTGGCCGCCCAGCGCGTCAACGGCCGCGCCCAGGTGATCTCGATCCGGGGTCTTGCGCCGGACTTCACCACGACGCTGCTGAACGGCCGACAGCAGGCCAGCTCGGGCGACAACCGCGCCGTCGAGTTCGACCAGTATCCGTCGGAACTGCTGTCCAGCGTGGTGATCTACAAGACGCCGGACGCCCAGGTCTCGGGCATGGGCCTGTCGGGCACGGCCGACCTACGCACCGTCCGCCCGCTCGAGTTCGGCAAGCGCGCCCTTGCGGTCAACATCCGCGGCGAGAAGACCGCCGGCAAGAAGCTGAATGACGACGTCAGCAATTGGGGCGGCCGCTACAGCGCCAGCTACATCAACCAGTTCGCCGACGGCACGTTCGGTGTGGCGCTCGGCTACGCCCACCTGGATTCCCCGTCGCAGGTGAAGCACTACAAGGCCTACGGCTACGAAGCCTTCGGCTTCGCCGTCACGCCCGACAGCGCCGACAACGCTCTGATCCTCAACGGCCAGGAGCTTTTCGCGACCTCGCGCCTGAACAAGCGCGACGCCGTCATCGGCATCTTCGAGTACCAGCCGAACGACCAGATCCACTCCACCCTGGACCTCTACTATTCGACCTTCCGCCAGAAAGAGACCACGCGCGGCGCGCAATGGTTCTCGAACGGTTGGGCCGACAACGCGACCTTCACCAACGTCAAGACCGAGGACCTGGGCGGCTCCCAGTTCGCCCGCAGCGGACTGCTGAACAACGCGGTCCCGCAGTTGCGCAATGACTACAACACCCGGATGGACCAGCTGTTCGCGGCGGGTCTAAACAACGAATTCCAGCTTTCCGAGCGCACCAAGCTTGTCGCCGATCTGTCCTATTCCTCCAATAAGCGGAAGGAACAGATCATGGAAACCTACGCGGGCTATGGCCGCGGCGTCGGCGGCGTGACCCCGAGCACGCCGAACATCGGCCGGGTGTTCGACAAGATCGGCTTCCAGGTCGCCGACAACGGATTCTCGCAATACGACGAAGGCTTCAACTACGCCGACGCCAGCAAGGTGACGCTGGGCGACCGCGCCCCCTGGGGCGGCTGGGGCCACGACGGGGCGATCCGCTTCCCGCACGTGAAGGAAGACGTCACCACGATCGACGTTCACCTCGAACACGACATGGACGGCTTCATCACCCAGGTCAGCGCGGGCGTGAACCACACCAAGCGCGACAAGGGCAAGACGGTCTCGGACAACGACCTGTTCCTGAAGAACGCCCGTCAGCAGGTCTATGTCGACGCGGCCGATCTCGTGGATCCGACCCAGCTGGGCTTCGCCGGATTTGGCGGGGTTCTCAGCGTCAACATCGGCGACGTCTGGCGCAAGTACTATAACTGGGCGCCGATCCTCGACGCCAACTACTACGACAAGACCTGGGACATCACCGAGAAGGTTACGACCTTCTTCGCCCGCACCAACTTCCAGGCCGGCGACCTGCGCGGCAACCTGGGCGTTCAGGTGGTCAAGCAGGAGCAGGCCTCGTCGGGCGTCGTGATCAACGGCACCGAGCCGGGCAAGCCGATCACGCCCAGCAAGATCGCGGTCAAGGACGACTACACCGACGTCCTGCCCAGCATGAACCTGATCTACGACCTGGGCGGTGGCCATCGCCTGCGCTTTGCGTTGTCCAAGACCATGGCGCGTCCGCGCATGGACGACATGCGGGCCAACGTCACGCCCGGCTTCAATTCGCTGGTCTGTTCGGGCCAACCCTGCGCACCGGGCACGACGGTTAATCCGTGGTCGGCCAGCGGCGGCAACCCGAACCTGAAGCCCTGGATGGCCAAGGCGGCTGACCTTGCCTACGAGTGGTACGTCAGTCCCGCGACCTACGTCTCGGTGGCCGGCTTCTACAAGAAGCTCGACACCTACATCTATTCGCAAAGCGGCAAGTTCGACTTCACTGGCATCCCGCTGCCGACGACGGCGACGGCGATCCCGCCGGGCATCACCATCAGCCCGATCGGTCAGATCACCCTGCCGGCCAACGGCAACGGTGGCGTGGTCAAGGGTCTGGAGTTCAGCGGCGCGGTGGATCTTGGCCAGTTCGCCGACCTGCTGAAGGGTTTCGGCATGCAAGGCAGCCTGTCGCTGACCAAGTCGAACCTGAACCCCACCACCAGCACCGACCCCAAGCAGAAGGTCCGCATTCCGGGCTTGTCGGGTACGGTCTACAACGTGACGGGCTATTACGAGCGCGCCGGCTTCCAGGCGCGGATCAGCCAGCGCTATCGCTCGGCCTTCAAGGGCGAGGTCGTGCAGCTGTTCGCCACACGCGGCTTCACCGAGATCCTGGCCGACAAGCAGGTCGACGCCCAGATCGGCTACACCTTCCAGGACGGGCCGATGGAGAACCTGGGCCTGTTGCTGCAGGTCAACAACCTGACGAACTCGCCGTACCGGACCCGTCTGGGCCTGGATGGCGGCGGCACCAAGACCAGCGGCGGCGGCGCGCTGCCGGAAACCTACGAAAAGTACGGCCGCCAGATCCTGTTCGGCGTGAACTATCGGTTCTAGGCAAGGGGCTGAACGGGCCGCTCTCCCCAGCGGACCTGTTCGCCAGGCAAGAACCCATCGGGGCGGGGTCGTCGCAAGACGGCCCCGACCTTCGACCTAACGGGAGGCGGGTGGTTGAAACCGCTCAAGAAGATACTGATCGCTGGCGGCGGCTCCGCCGGATGGATGACGGCCGCGCTGTGCTCGCGCCTGTTCCACGGCCTGTACGAGATCGTCCTCGTTGAGTCCGAGGAGATCGGCACGGTCGGGGTAGGGGAGGCGACCATCCCCGCCATCAAGAAGTTCAATGAGCTCCTGGGGCTCGACGAGGACGACTTCCTGCGCAAGACGCAGGGCTCGTTCAAGCTGGGCATCCAGTTCAAGAACTGGTGGCGCAGAGGCGAGAGCTATCTCCACGGCTTTGGCGTCATCGGTCAGGACCTGGGCTGGCTGCGCTGCCACCAGTACTGGCTGCGGATGCGGGAGCTGGGTCGGGCGGGCGACTTCGACAACCTGTCGATCAACAACGCCATGGCGCTGGGCAACAAGTTCATGCGCGCCCGCGCCGATATGGCCGACTCGCCGATCGGCCATATCGCCCACGCCTTCCATTTCGACGCCGGCCTCTACGCCAAGCACTTGTCGACCTACGCCCAGGCGCGGGGCGCCAAGCGCCGCGAGGGCAAGATCGTCGATGTCATGTTGCGCGCCGACGACGGCTTCGTGCAGTCAGTGACGATGGAGGACGGCGAGGTCATCACCGCCGACCTCTTCGTCGACTGCTCGGGCTTCCGGGGTCTGATCATCGAGCAGGCGCTCAAGACCGGCTACGAGGACTGGACGCACTGGCTCCCCTGCGACCGCGCCGTCGCCGTGCCGTGCGACCGTTCGGAGCACTTCACGCCCTACACGCGCTCGACCGCCCATGACGCCGGCTGGCAATGGCGGATCCCGCTGCAGCACCGAACGGGCAACGGCCACGTCTACTCCAGTCAGTACATCGACGACGACGAGGCCGAGCGCGTCCTGCTGTCGAATCTCGACGGCGCCCAGCGCGCCGACCCGCTGCGCATCCGGTTCAAGACCGGCAAGCGCAAGAAGATCTGGAACAAGAACTGCGTCGCGATCGGCCTCGCCAGCGGGTTCCTGGAGCCTCTGGAGTCGACCAGTCTGCATCTGATCCAGTCGGCCGTGATCCGCATGGTGCGGCTGCTGCCGGACGCTGAATTTGACCAGGCGACGATCGACGAGTTCAACCGCCAGACCGACTTCGAATACGAGCGGATCCGCGACTTTATCATCCTGCACTACAAGGCCACCGAGCGCGACGACAGTCCGTTCTGGCGCTATTGCCGCGACATGGAGATCCCCGCCACGCTGCAGCGGAAGATGGATCTCTTCCGCGCCAACGGCCGGGTGTTCCGCGAAGACGACGAATTGTTCACCGAGGAGAGCTGGATCCAGGTCTTCCTCGGCCAGGGCGTGATACCGCGCGCCTACGACCCGCTGGTGCACGTCCAGACCGACGATGAGATCGCGCAGTTTCTCGGCGATATCGAAACGGTCATCGGCAAGTGCCTGAACGTGATGCCCTCGCACGCCGAGTTCGTCGCGCGCGCCTGTCCGGCGCCGCCGCTCGCGCCCCCGTCCACCTCATAGTCACGCTTATCCGGAGCACCGCCATGACGACCGCCGCCCAGCCTTCATCTGCCTTGCGGATCCTGCGCCGGACAACCGCCGCCATGGCATTGCTCGCATTCCTGCCCATGTCGGGCGCGGTCGCCCAGGTCGTGCCGACGCAGGACAGCGCGCCCCTGGCCGCTCGGGCGAACGACCCGGCTTGGGTGCGCGCCGACGCTCTCGTCAAGCAGATGACGCTCGACGAGAAGATCGCGTACCTGCACGGCCTGTTTCCGCCCAACACCAAGCCGGCCCCGGCCGACATGATCCCATCGGCGGGCTATGTGCCGGGCGTCCCGCGCCTGAAGATCCCGACCCTGCGCGAGAGCGACGCCAGCCTGGGCGTCGCCAACCAGGTGGAGCAGCGCAAGGGCGACGTGGCCACGGCCCTGCCGTCCGGCCTGGCTCTGGCATCGACCTTCGAGCCGAAGCTGGCCTTCGATGGTGGCGCGATGATCGGCGCCGAGGCGCGCGCCAAGACCTTCAACGTGTTGCTGGCCGGCGGCGTGAACCTGACCCGCGACCCGTGGGCCGGCCGCAACTTCGAGTATCTGGGCGAGGATCCCCTGCTGGCCGGCGAGATGGTCGCCGAGCAGATCAAGGGCGTGCAGTCCAACAAGATTGTCTCAACGATCAAGCACTTCGCGCTGAACGCTCAGGAGACGGGCCGGCACGTGATGGACGCCCAGATCGATGAGGCGGATCTTCGCGAGAGCGACCTCCTGGCCTTTCAACTCGCGATCGAGAAGAGCAACCCGGCCTCGGTCATGTGCGCCTACAACAAGGTCAATGGCGACTGGGCCTGCGAGAACGATTTCCTGCTCAACAAGGTGCTCAAGCGCGACTGGAACTATCCAGGCTGGGTGATGTCGGACTGGGGCGCGGTGCACAGCACGGTCAACGCCGCGCTGGCGGGGCTGGACCAGCAGTCGGGCCAGGAGCTCGACACCCAG
This sequence comes from Caulobacter sp. BE264, assembly GCF_031457805.1. NCBI lineage: Bacteria > Pseudomonadati > Pseudomonadota > Alphaproteobacteria > Caulobacterales > Caulobacteraceae > Caulobacter > Caulobacter sp. BE264. The sequence continues at coordinate 774,300 of NZ_JAVDXI010000001.1, forward strand.
ATTTTCTTCGGCGACGATCTGAAGGCCGCCGTGGCCAAGGGCGAGGTCAGCCAAGCGCGTCTGGACGACATGGTCCGGCGCATCCTGCACGGGGTGATTAGCTCGGGCCTGATGGACAATCCGACCCCGGCGACGGCCCAGCCGATCGACTACGACGCTCACGCTAAGGTCGCCCAGACCGTCGCCGAGCGCGGCTCGGTGCTGCTGAAGAACGATCGCGGACTGCTGCCGCTGGCCAAGACCGCCAGGCGGATCGTGCTGATCGGGGCCCATGCCGATGTTGGCGTGCTCTCGGGCGGCGGCTCGTCGCAAGTCCGCTCGGTGGGCGGGGCGCCGGTCGAGATCCCGCTGAACGGCGGCGAGGCGGCGTCCTTTGTGCGGGTCACCTGGCACGCGTCCTCACCGCTGCAGGCGATCAAGGCCGCCAATCCGGGCGCCGAGGTGTCGTACGTCGACAGCAAGGACCCCGCCGCCGCCGCGGCCGCCGCCAAGGACGCCGACGTCGCCATCGTCTTCGCCTGGCACTGGCAGACCGAGGCCCAGGATGCGCCGTCGATCGCGTTGCCCGAGAACCAGGACGCCCTGATCGAGGCGGTGTCGGCGGCCAACAAGAACGCGGTCGTCGTGCTTGAGACCGGCGGTCCGGTGCTGATGCCCTGGCTCGATAAGGTCGGCGCGGTGCTGCAGGCTTGGTACCCGGGCCAGCGCGGCGGCCAAGCCATCGCGCGTCTGCTGTTTGGCGAGGTCAATCCGTCGGGCCGCCTGGCCATGACCTTCCCGAAAACCGAGGATCAGGCGCCGCGCGCCAGCGCCCCGGGTTTCGCCGAGCAGGCGGCGATCGATGACGCCCGCCGCGCCGGCCAGAAGGCGGGCCCGATCAAGGGCTTCCCGGTGCGCTACGTCGAAGGCGCGGCGGTCGGCTACCGCTGGTACGCCCAGGAAAAGCGCCAGCCGCTCTATCCGTTCGGCTACGGCCTTTCCTACACCACGTTCGGCTACAAGAACCTCAAGGTCGAGGACGGCGAGGGCCTGAAGGTCAGCTTCGACGTCACCAACACCGGCAAGGTCGCCGGCGCAGACACGCCGCAGCTCTATGTCACCTCGGGCCAGCGCAAGGCCATGCTCCGGCTGGCGGGCTACCAGAAGGTGGATCTGGCGCCGGGCGAGACCAAGCGGGTCACCCTCAGCGTCGAGCCGCGCATCCTGGCCGACTACGACACCGCCAAGCCGGGCTGGACCATCGCGGCGGGGACCTATCCGCTATATGTGGGTCGCAACGCGGGCGAGCCGGTCCTGACCGGCAGCGCCAAGCTGAAGGCCTGGTCGAGGAAGCCCTGATGCGTCTACGCCTTGTGTCCCTGACGGTCGCGGCTCTGGCCGCGACCTCGCCGGTCCTGGCCGCGCCCAAGCTGCGCGCCTGGGTCACGACCGGCGACAAGAGCCAGCTGCTGACCGCGCAAGCGCCTGCGGCGGCCGCGTCCGTCGAGGCGGTGGCGGGGCTGCCGGTCATCACGGTCGACGCCCAGGAGCGCCACCAGTCCATGGTCGGCTTCGGCGCCTCGATCACCGACGCCTCGGCCTGGCTGATCCAGAACAAGCTCAAGCCCGCCGAGCGCGACGCGCTCCTGCGCGAGCTGTTCGGACGCGGGGAAGGCGGTCTGGGCTTCAGCTTCACCCGCGTGACCATCGGCGCGTCCGACTTCTCGCTGGACCATTACAGCCTCAACGATCCGGCAGACGGCGCGTCCGATCCGGATCTGAAGCACTTCTCGCTGGCGCGTCCGGAGCAATACGTTTTCCCCACCGTCCGGGCGGCCCTCAAGATCAATCCGGACCTGAAGGTCATGGCCTCGCCCTGGAGCGCGCCAGCCTGGATGAAGACCACGGGCTCGCTGGTCAAAGGCCAGCTGAAGGACGAGGCCTATCCGGTCTACGCTCGCTTCTTCGCCCGCTACATCAAGGATGCCGCCAAGGTTGGCGTGCCGACTGACTACCTCAGCATCCAGAATGAGCCGGATTTCGAGCCCGAGAACTATCCGGGCATGCGTTGGCTGCCGCAGGACCGTGCGCGGTTCTTCGGCGAGCATCTGGCCCCGGTGTTCCAACGCGAGAAGATCAAGACGCGCGTGCTCGACTGGGACCACAACTGGGACCAGCCGCAGCAGCCGCTGACGGTTCTGGCGGATCCCAAGGCTCGAGCGTTCCTGACGGGCGTGGCCTGGCACTGCTACGCGGGCGACGTCTCGGCGCAGGACAAGGTGCGCGCGGCCTATCCGGATAAGGAGGTGTTTTTCACCGAGTGTTCGGGCGGGGAGTGGGCGCCCAAGTTCGACGACAGCTTCTCGTGGATGGTCGAGCAACTGATCATCGGCTCGACCCGCGGCGGCGCGCGCGGCGTGCTGATGTGGAACTTGGCGCTGGACGAGAAGTTCGGCCCGCACGCCGGCGGCTGCGGCGACTGTCGCGGGGTGGTTTCGATCGACAGCCAGACGGGCGCGGTAACCCGCACGCAGGAATATTACGCCTTTGGCCACGCCAGCCGTTTCGTGAAGCCCGGCGCGGTGCGGATTGGTTCGCCGGCAAAGGTCGAGGGGCTGCGGACCGTGGCGTTCCAGAACTCCGACGGCCAGCGCGTCTTGATCGTCTTGAATGTGTCGACCGCCCCAGCCGACTTCGCCATCTTGTCCGCGAACACGCGGTTCAAGGCGTCCTTGCCCGCGAGATCCGCCGGTACCTTCGTCTGGTAGCCAGCGGCCGGCGCTCTACAGCGCCGGCCGCTCGTTCGGTTCAGGCCTTCGGCTTGAGCATGCCGTGCATACCGATCCAGCGGACATAGGCGTCGAACCAGCCGGTGCTGGTGGTGGTTTTCGGATACATGCCAAAGCCGTGGCCGCCTTGCTCATACAGGTGGAACTCGGCCGGACGCTTGGCCGTGCGCCAGCTGTCGATCAGGCCAAAGCCGCTGTTGGCGAAGAAGGGATCGTCGGCGGCCAGCGCCACGAACATCGGCGGCGCGTCGGCCGGGGTCGTGACCGGCGACAACGGCCCATAGATCAGGCCGATGAAGGCGGGTTTGGCGTCGCCACCGCTCAGGGTCGTCGTCAGAGTCAGCATGGCGCCGGCCGAGAAGCCCAGCATGCCGATCCGGTCCGGATCCACCCGCCATTCGGCCGCGCGCTTGCGGACGAGCGCGAAAGCGGCGCGGGAGTCGGCCAGTTGCGGCGCGAGGCCCGCCATCGCCGCCTGCGGGTCAGGCCGGGGCCGCTGCGCCGTGCCGGAGAACATCTCCTGCATCGACCGCTCGAAGCCCGCCATGTCCGGCGGGGTCTGGTTGAGGCGGTACTTGAGGACGAATGCGGCGACGCCCTTGTCGGCCAAGGCGCGCGCCGCGTCCCAGCCTTCGTTTTCCATCGACAGGGTGCGGAAGCCGCCCCCCGGTGCGATGATCACCGCCGCGCCCGTGGCCTTGGCGGGGTCCGGAAGGAACGGCGTCAGCGTCGCTTCCGTGACGTTGCGGGCGAAGACGCTGCCATACTGGCTGTGCCAGGATTCCGGCGCCGTCGCGCCGGGCAGGGGACCCGTACCGAGCGCGATCGCAGTCGGCTGCGCCGGAATAGCGATCGGCGTCATCTTGTCGTTCTGGGCCGCCGCAGCTCCCGCGGTGGCGATGCTCAGCGTGAAGGCGACTAGAGCCAAGCCCATGGATCCCCGTAGCCCGCCCGAGCGCCGTATCTTACCGTTCATGCGTCTCTCCCTTTCGCATGCCGATCGCGCGCCTAGCCCGGTTTGCCACCGTTCGCTTTCGACTGACGCGCGATCTCGTTGTTTCATGTCTGACAAAAGAATCCGTGATGCGCCAGATGTCTCGCTCAGACTGTAGAGTCGATGACGTCATTTCTCGGCGTTGACGGTTTGATTTGTCCGAGTAAATGTCGCGCGTTGTTTGGGAGGCGCATGATGAAGCTGAAGCTCGCCGCGGCCACGCTGGCCCTTATCGCTAGCCTGAGCGGGCCAAGCCTCGCCGCGGAGGAGGGGGGCTGGCTGCCCCTGAGCGCCAATCCGATCTTCCGCGACAAGTTCACGGCGGATCCCGCGCCGCTGGTCGTCGGCGATCGTCTGTACCTCTATGTCGGCCGAGACGAAGCGCAACGCGACGAGATGTTCAACATGCGCGAGTGGCTGGTCTATTCCACCACCGACATGAAGACGTGGACCTCGCATCCACCGATCATGAAGGTCGCCGACTTCAAGTGGGCGCAGAAGGACGCCTGGGCGTCACAGGCGATCCAGAAGAACGGCAAGTTCTATTTCTACGCCGCCGTCGAACACGACAAGACGCGGCCCGGCAAGGCGATCGCCGTCGCGGTGTCCGACAGCCCGACCGGACCGTTCGTCGATGCGCGCGGCTCCGCCCTGATCACCAACGATATGACCCCCAAAGGCACGCACAGCTGGGAGGATATCGATCCGACCGTCTGGACCGACGACGACGGCACGACGTGGATCGCCTGGGGCAATCGCCAGTGCTACATCGCCAAGCTCAAGCCCAACATGATCGAGATCGACGGCCCGATCACCGAGATCACGCCGCCGCATTTCGAGGAAGGGCCCTGGCTGCACAAGCGCGACGGGCTCTACTACCTGACCTACGCCTCCCTGGATCGCTCCACGCAGCGCGACGAGCACGTATCCTACGCCACCGCACCGGCTATCACGGGACCCTGGACCTATCGCGGGCTGCTGACCGGCTCAGGCAAGTACAGCTTCACGATCCACCCCGGCATCGTGCAGTTCAAGGGCGCTTGGTACATCTTCCTGCACAACGCGACCCTGACGATCGGCGACCTGAACGGCGCGATCGGCCGGCGCGCGGTCACCGTGGAACCGCTGAGCTATAATCCAGACGGCACGATGAAGCCGGTGGTCCAGACCGACCGCGCGGACTCCTTCGTGGCGACGGTCGTCCCGGCGAAGTGACTGAAGCCGGTCCTGCGGGCGCTAGTCGCCCCGCAGGACCGGCGCAGGTCTTTGCGCAAGAGCCAGGCTGGCGGCGATAAGGCCTCCCAGCGTCGCCAGGCCCGTCGCGCCCGCCAGCAGCGCCAGAACGCCGCTCCAGTCGACACTCCAGCTGGCCTCGAAGACCTTGACCACCACGGGCCAGGCTGCGGCGAACCCGAAGATCACGCCGGCCGCTCCGGCGATCAAACCGACAGCGCCGTACTCGATCACGTAGGCCACGAGGATCTGACCCCGGGTGGCGCCCAGCACCTTGAGGGTCGCCGCTTCCCGGGCGCGCGCCCGGGCGCCGGCCGCGATGGCGCCGGCCAGGACCAAAAGGCCAGCCAGGCCCGCCACCGCCGCTGCGCCGCGCACCGCCAGGGCCAGGCGGTCGAAGAGGGCGGCGGCCGACTCCAACTGCTCGCGCACGCTGATTACGTTGACGGTCGGCAGGGTCTGGCCAAGCTTGCGGGTCAGGGCGGCTTCCTGGGCCTTGTCCATCCGCGCGATGGCCACGCTGCGAAGCTCGGCGCCCTCCAGCGTTGCGGGGTTGAGGATCAGGTTGAAGTTCGGGCCAAAGCCGCCGAACTCCACTTTGCGCAGCACCGTGATCCACGCTTCGATCTCTTGTCCCAGAACCAGCAGGGTGACCTTGTCGCCCAGCTTGAGCCCGGCGGCTTCAGCGATCTCGGCGCTCATGGCCAGCTTGGGCGGGCCGGCGTCGTTCTCCGCCCACCAGCGCCCGGCGACGACGCCAGCGTTCTTCGGCTCCTTGCCCAGGGTCGACAGGCTGATATCGTTGTCGAACGCCCATCGCGCCGAGGGCTTGACGCTCCTCGGATCGATCGGCTTGCCCTTCACCGCGATGATGCGGCCCGTGACGAACGGCATGCGCAGATAGGTGTCCTCGGTCAGCGGCCCCATGACCGAAGCCGCCGTCGCGTCGAAGGTCGCGGCCTGATCGGCCGGGATCTCGGTGAACACCATGGCCGGCGCGGTGCGCGGGGCCACGTCGCTGACCTGGGCCAGGAGCGCCGACTGGATCAGCACCACGCATGCCAGCAGCGCGACGCCCAGGCCGATCGCCGGGCTGGCCGTTCGGGCCGCCGAGCGAGGGCCTGCGAGGTTGGCGAGGCCAAGCTTGGCGGGACCTCGGGTGAGGCCGCGCGCCTTGCCGGCCGCCCAGGCGGCGGACCGGCCCAGCGCGGCCAGCAGGCCAAACGACACCGCCACCCCGGCGATCATGATGGCGGCGGCCATCGGGGTCGGGGCGGTGGCGACCGCCAGCGCGGCCAAACCCAGGCCGGCCAGACCCGCACCGACGGTTTCGACGCCGAACGGAAGCCGGCCTTTGGGCGCGCGCCGGAACAGGGCCGACGGCGGCGTGGTTCGCGCTCGCGCCAGGGGCAGCAACGAGAACGCCGCCGCAGCCAGAAGCCCGAACAGCGCGGCCTTGGCCAGGGGTAGGGGATAGATCTTGAACAGCGCGGGCACCGGCAGACTGGAGCCCGCCAACTGCCCCAGGATCAACGGCGCGGCGCCGCCGACGACGAGGCCGATCGCGATGCCCAGCAAGGCCAGAACCGCGATCTGGATCAGGTGCAGATCGCGGATCAACCCGCTTTGTGCGCCCAGGGCCTTCAGCACGGCGATCGCCGGCTCCCGCGCCGAGAGATAGGCCGAAACGGCCCCCGCGACGCCCAGACCGCCCGCGACCAGCGAGGCTAGGCCGATGAAGCCCAGGAAGTATTCGAGCTGGTCGATCAGGCGACGCGCGCCCGGCGCGGCGTCCAGGCGGTCGCGCACTCGCATCCGCGAGTCCGGAAGCGAAGCCTGCACCGCCTTGCCGATGGCGCGAGGGTCCTGATCGGGCGAAAGCGCGACACGCACCGTCCGGCTCGTTAGGCCGCCGGGCGCCAAAAGACCGGATCGCTCCAGCACCTCCCCCCGGACCAGGACACGGGGCGCGATGGCGAAGCCGCGCGACAGGCCGTCTGGCTCGCCGGTCAATCGCGCGCCCACGATCAGCGTCATGGGGCCGGCCTCGAAGCGGTCGCCGATCTTCAGGTTCAGGCGATCCAGCAGCGCCGGCTCCACCGCCGCGCCCGGCACACCGTTTCGATCGGCCAGGGCGGCTTGCAGGTTCGGCGCGCCGTCCAGGGTCACGGCGCCGGCGAGCGGAAACTGTCCGTCCACCCCGCGCAGATTGACCAGCCGCCGCTCGCCGCTGGGAGCCTGCGCCATGGCGCGCGCGGTCGCGGCGTAGGTGGTCACGCCCAGCTTGTCGAAGGTCTGGCGCTCCTTGGGCGTGAAATCGCGGTTCTCGATCGAGAACGCCAGGTCGCCGCCCAGGATCTCACGCGCCTGGCTGGCCAGGCCCTGCCGGAAGGCTTCCGCCGTCGAGCCGGCGGCCGCGATCGCCGCGACGCCCAGCGCCAGGCAGGCCAGGAAAATGCGGAAACCACGCACGCCCGAGCGCAGTTCGCGGGCGGCGAGGCGGAAGGCGAGGGGCGTACGGCTCACGAGACGATCCGTCCGTCTGCCATCCGCACAATCCGGTCGGCGCGGGTGGCTAGCACCGGGTCATGGGTGACCATGACCATCGCCGCGCCGACCTCAGACACCAGGTTGAACATCAGGTCCGCCACCGAGGCCGCGGTCGCGCCATCAAGGTTGCCTGTGGGTTCGTCGGCGAAGAGCAGGGCGGGGCGGGCGGCCAGGGCGCGGGCGAGGGCGACGCGCTGCTGTTCGCCGCCCGACAGCTGGTGGGGGTAATGGGTCAGGCGGCCCGACAGACCGACCCGGCCGAGCCAATCGCGCGCCGTGGCCATCGCGTTCCGCGCGCCGTCGATCTCCAGCGGCGTCGCGACGTTCTCCTCGGCGGTCATGTTGGGCAGCAGGTGGAACGACTGGAACACCAGGGCCGCGCGACCGCGTCGCAGGCGCGCGCGGCCGTCCTCGTTCAACTTGGCCAGATCCTGGCCAAACAGGCGAACCTGCCCCGCCGTCGGCTCCTCCAGACCCGCGCCGACGGCGATCAGCGACGACTTGCCCGAGCCTGACGGACCGATGATGGCGACACGTTCGCCCGGGTTCACGACAAGGTCGACGCCGCGCAGGATATTCACAGGACCGGCGGAGGAGGGCAGGGTCAGGGCGACGGCGTCGAGGACCAGGGGCGCGGCGGGCGTAACGTCGTCGGACATGGCTTTTCCTGCAGGGCCGGTCCTTGTTTGGCCGGCAGCAAGACTACATAGGAAAGCATGAGCCCGACCGCACACCGTTTTCCCAACCGTCGACGTTTTTTGCTGGGGATCGGCCTGTTGAGCCAGATCGCCGCCGCGCCAAAGCCGGTCGTGATCACCGTGCTGGGCGACTCCATCACGGCAGGCCTCGGCTTGCCCGCACGCGATGCCATGCCCGCCCAGTTGCAGGCGGCGCTGGGACGGCGCGGCGTTTCGGCGATCGTGCGGCCTGCCGGCGTCTCCGGCGACACCAGCGGCGGCGGCTTGGCCCGTGTCGGCTTCAGCGTGTCGAAGGATACGAAACTCTGCGTGGTGGCGCTGGGCGGCAACGATCTCTTGCAGGGCGTCGATCCGGCCCAGACCAAGGCGAACCTGCGTGGCGTCCTGCAAAAGCTCAAGGCGCGCAACGTGCGAGCGGTGCTGGTCGGCGTGGCGGCGCCCCCAAGGATCGGCGCCAGCTACGCGCGTGAGTTCAACGCCATTTATCCGAGCCTCGCCAAAGAGTTCGGCGTGCCGCTTTACGCCAATATCCTGGCCGGCGTCGTCGGCGACCCCGCGCTCATGCAGCGCGACGGCATCCATCCCAACGCCAAAGGCGCGAAGCGGATCGGCGAGACCCTGGCCGCGATTGTCGCCAAGGCCCTGAAATAGACTGAAGGCTGGAGCGGGCCTCGGGTTGCAGCTATCGCAGCCATATCTCGTCTAAGATATATTATCGGAAGTTGGCGCCTTTTTCGGGCGTACCGCATCGAGCGCTTCTTCAACAAGCTCCGGCGCGATCCAAACGGACTAGCAGCGCGTCATGGGCGCGAGCGAGTCAGCGGTGGAGCGTTCACGATGCGCGCTCTCGGAAGCCGTCGCTGGCGTTGCTGGCTTGAGCTTGCGCCGCAGCGGCGACCTCGCCGACGACGATAAGCACAGGACCGCCATGCGTCGTAATCGGTCCTGCCGTCAGCGCCGCGAGAGATGTCGTCGTCAGACGCGCGTCAGCAGCGCCAGCCCGTTCGATCACGGCCACGGGCGTTGAGATTGTGCGCCCTGCAGCGACCAAAGCCCTGGCGAGGTCGGGAGCAGCCTCAGCCCCCATATAGACTGCAAGGGTCGCCTCGGGGTCAGCGCCCGAGCGCCAGTCATGCGCCATCGCACCGTCCTGAACCCGAGCCGTCGTGAAGACCACACGTCGCGCCTGTCCACGATGGGTCAGCGGGAATCCAAACTGGGCCGCAGCGGCGCAGGCCGCCGTAACGCCAGGCACCACCTCGGTCGCAACACCGTAAGCGTTCAGGAACGCCGCCTCTTCGCCCACGCGGCCAAAGATCGATGGATCCCCGCCCTTCAGACGCACCACCCGCAGACCGCGCCGCGCCAAGCGCAGCATGATCCGGTTGATCTCGCCCTGCGTCATACTGGGCTTGCCAGCGCGCTTTCCGGTCTGGATTCGGATACAGCCAGGCGGAGCCAGGGCGATGGCCTCCTCCGAACACAAGGCGTCGTAAAGAAGCGCCCCGGCTTCCTTGACCGCGCGCATCGCCCGCACCGTCATCAGATCGACAGGCCCAGGTCCCGCGCCGACCAACAGAACCCGCCCGGGCTCAACGCTAGAGGACATCGGCGGTCTCCCGTTTGGCGTCGGCGAGGACGCGGATCATGCGGCTGATCTCAGGGCGGCAGGAGCCGCAGTTCGTGCCCGCGCCGGTGGCGGCCGCGACGGCGTCGGTCGTGGAGGCTCCGGCGGCTATGGCCGCCTCGATCGCCTTGCCGCCGACCTTGAGGCAAGCGCAGACCATCGGACCCTTGTCGACCGGCGCGCCCGGTGGGAAGCCATGCAGCAGGGTTGCGCGAGTCTCGGCCGTCAACGACGCGCCGAACAGATCGACCAGCCAATCGCGTGGCGGCAAGCGGCCGGACTCTGTCATGTAGAGGACGGCGATCAGCGTGTCGTCGCGGATCCAGGCCTCTCGCATCGCGCCGGTGGCGGCGTCTTCGTAGGCGACGATCTCGCCCGTCAGGCCCCGCGCGAGACGCTTGCGCAAAGCCGTGCGCTGAGAGCGATCTCCCCGTCCGGCGAACTCGTGTTGGTGGCAGGCCTCTCGCGGCGTGCGTCGCCAGACTAGCTCTGGGTCGACGACGACCGCCGGTTCACGCGCGAGGAAAAACCCCTTCCAGGTTTCGCGATAGGCGCCGAGGCGCGCCGGCGTGTGCTTGAACTCGGGCTGGCCCGAGGTCGGGTCCGTCATCGGCGCCACGAGGGCGTTGGCGCGACCGGCCGGCGCGAAGGCGTCGGTCCAGTGCATCGGCATGAACAGCGAACCACGCCGCTGCCGATCACTGAGCTTGGCGACGGCCACCGCCTCGGCGCGGGTCGTCATGACCCGAGCCAGCGCGCCGTCGGTCAGTCCGACCGCCTTGGCGTCATCGGGGTGAACCTCGACATAGGGCTCGGGCGCGTGCCGACAGAGGTCGGGCGCGAGGCTCGTACGGGTCATGGTGTGCCACTGATCGCGGATGCGGCCGGTGTTCAGCGCCATCGGGAACTTGTCGCTGGTCGCCTCGGCCGGTCCGCGAGGCCGCACCGGAACCAGCCGCGCGCGGCCATTGGCGGTCTGGAAGCGTCCGTCCTCGAACAATCGCGCCCTGCCCTGCCCCTGGGCGTCGACGGGCCACTGAACCGGCCCCAGCGCGTCGTAGGCCTGAGGATCCAGCCGGGTGAGCCCCTCCAGATTGAGCACGCGCCCCTGGTTCTCATAGGCCGTCAGGCGGGCCCACTCCCGAAACACGCTCGCCGCGTGCGGCCAACCAAAACCGTCGAAACCCATCGCGGCGGCGACGTCCGCGATGATCCGCCAATCGGCGCGGGCCTGGCCTGGCGGCGGAAAGAGCGCTCGTTGGCGCGAGATCCGCCGCTCGGAGTTGGTCACCGTGCCGTCCTTCTCGCCCCAGGCCAGGGCCGGCAGCTTGACGTCGGCGAAGGCCGTGGTGTCGGTCTCGACGCAGTCTGAGACCACCACGAACGGGCAGCGATCCAGCGCTTCGCGGACAGCGCCGCTGGCCGGCAGGCTGACCGCAGGATTGGTGGCCATCACCCACAGCGCCTTTATGCGTCCGTCACGGACCGCCTCGAACATGTCGATCGCCTTCAGCCCCGGAGCGCGGGCCGTGTTTGGCGCGCCCCAGAAGCGGGCGACGCGGTCGCGCTCCTCCGGGGCGAAGTCCATATGGCCGGCCAGGGTGTTGGCCATGCCGCCGGTCTCCCGGCCGCCCATGGCGTTCGGCTGTCCTGTGATCGAGAATGGGCAGGCCCCGGGCTTGCCGACCCGGCCCGTCGCGAGGTGAGCGTTGATGATGGCCAGCCCCTTGGCGACGCCCTGAGCCGACTGGTTGGCCCCCATAGAGAACAGGCTGACCGTACGCGGATGGGCGGCGAAGAGATCAAAGAAGGTCTTCAGGTCCGCAAGGGCCAGGCCGCAGTCGGCCGCCACCGCTGAAGGCGACTGGTCGTCCTCCTCCAGCGCCGCGACCACCGCCGCATAGCCGTCGACATGGTCGCGCAGGAAGTCTCCGTTGATCGCGCCGCGCCGGATCAGATCGGCCAGCAAACCGTTCCAGAGCCGCACGTCGCTCTGTGGCGCCAGGGCCAGATGCAGGTCAGCGCCCTCGGCGGTGTCTGTGCGGCGCGGGTCAATGACGACATGCTTCTGCCCCCGCGCCTTGGCCGCCTCCATCCGCCGGAATAGCACCGGGTGGGTCCAGGCGGCGTTGTGGCCGCTGAACACCACGAGGTCCGCCAGGTCGAGATCCTCGTAGCAGCCGGGCACGAGATCCGCCCCGAACGCCTGCTTGTGGGCGACCACGGCCGAGGCCATGCACAGGCGGCTGTTGGTGTCGATATTGCCCGAGCCGATGAAGCCCTTCATCAGCTTGTTGGCGACGTAATAGTCCTCGGTCAGCAGCTGTCCCGAGACGTAGAAGGCGACGCTGTCGGGACCATGCCGGGCGATCGTCTCTCGAAAACGCCGGGCGACAAGGCTCGTGGCTTCGTCCCAGCTGGCGGCGCGTCCCTGGATCGTCGGTTCCAGCAACCGGCCCGCCAGCGAGACCGTCGCGCCCAGCGCGGTCCCCTTCGAACACAGTCGGCCATGATTGGCGGGGTGAGCCGCGTCGCCGGAGATCGCCACCGCGCGCGTTCCGGCCGCCGTCGCGCCGATCACGCCGCAACCCACCCCGCAATAGGGGCAGGCCGTGCGAGTGGCAGTCAGAGCGGCGGAGCCATCGGCCATCTAGAGATTTCCATCCAGGCTGAGCAACAGGCGGCCGTCCTCGACGCGCAGGGCGACGACGGGCGTGCAGCCCTTACCCTTGTCGGCGCCCATCGCCTCGCCGGTGGCCAGGTCGATGTTCCAGGCGTGCAGCGGGCACGTCACGGCGCGACCATGAACGATGCCTTCGCTGAGCGGACCGCCCTTGTGCGGGCATTTGTCCATCAGGGCGAAGACGTCGCCGTCGCCGGTGCGGAAGATGGCGATGTCCCCGCGCGGGCTGGGCACGCGCCGCGCGCCGCGTCGCGGCACGTCGGTCACCGCGCCGACATCGATCCAGGCCGGGGCCTTCACATGCGTGTTCATGCGGGGGCGAACTCCATCCGGCGGCTCATCGGGGTGAATTCCTCGTTGTGACGGCCCGCCACGCGCTCGGCCCACGGATCGATCCGGGCGAAGCGCTGCGAGTAGGCGAAGCGGTCGTAGAGGGCCTTGCGCTGATCGGGATCTGTGACCTGGGCACGGATCGTCTCCAGGCCCACGCGGTCCATCCATTTGTAGACCCGCTCCAAGTACCAGCCCTCCTCACGGTAGAGTTGCATGGCCGCAGCGATGACCCAGACCGCCTCGTCCTCGGTCGCCACCCGGGTCAGGACCTGGGTGCCTTGGATGTGCAGGCCGGCCGCGCCGCCGATGTGGATCTCGTAGCCGCTGTCGACGCAGACCACGCCGAAGTCCTTGCAGGTGGCCTCGGCGCAGTTGCGTGGGCAGCCGGACACGGCCAGCTTGACCTTGGCCGGGGCCCACGAGCCCCAAAGGAACTTCTCCAGCCGCATGCCAAGGCCGGTGGAGTCCTGGGTGCCGAACCGGCACCAGTCGGAGCCGACGCAGGTCTTCACCGTCCGCAGGCCCTTGGCGTAGGCGTGGCCGCTGACCATGCCGGCGGCGTTCAGGTCGGCCCAGACGGCCGGCAGGTCGTCCTTCTTGACGCCCAGGAGGTCGATCCGCTGGCCGCCGGTGACCTTGACCGCCGGGATGGCGAACTTCTCGGCGACGTCGGCGATGGCCCGAAGCTCGGCCGGACTGGTCATGCCGCCCCACATGCGGGGCACCACCGAATAGGTGCCGTCCTTCTGGATGTTGGCGTGGACTCGCTCGTTGATGAACCGCGACTGTTTGTCGTCGCGGTATTCGTCGGGCCAGGCGCACAACAGGTAGTAGTTCAGCGCGGGTCGACACGAGGCGCAGCCATCGGGCGTGGACCACTCCAGGGCCTGCATGACCGCAGGCATCGACTTCAGGCCCTGATCGACGATCGCCCGCCGCACCTCGCCGTGGGTCTTGGACGAGCACTTGCAGATCGGCTTGGGCCCGGTCTGGGCCTGGAAGCCGTCGCCCAGGGTCAACTTCAAGACCTGCTCCACCAGCGGCGTGCAGGATCCGCACGAGGCCGAGGCCTTAGTCACCGCCCGGACATCGTCCAGCGTGGTGAGGCCTTGAGCCGTGATCGCAGAGGTGATCGCCCCTTTGCAGACGCCGTTGCAGCCGCAGATTTCCTGCGTATCGGGCATGGCCGCAACGGCCGCGCTAGGGTCCAGGCCGGCCAACCCCTCCGTGATCGCCTGGCCGAAGATCAGGGTCTCGCGAATGCCGGCGACGTCGGCGCCGGCCTTCATCAAGTCAAAGTACCAACCGCCGTCCGCCGCATCACCAAACAGCACAGCGCCGGCGACCTTGCCCTCCTCGATCACCACCCGCTTGTAGACCCCGCGCGCGGCGTCCCGGAAGACGATGTCTTCGCAGCCCTCGCCGCCCGCGAACTTTCCGGCCGAGAACACGTCAACGCCGGAGACCTTGAGGCGGGTCGAAAGAACCGAGCCCTGATAGGCCCCCTCCCCGTCTGTCAGCGCCTCCGCCAGCGCGCGACACATCTCCCAGATCGGCGCGACGAGACCGTAGCATTGGCCGCGATGCTCGACGCATTCCCCGACCGCGAAGACATCCGGATCGGAGGTTCGCATGGCGTCGTCGACGACCACGCCGCGGTTTACGCCAAGACCGGCGGCCTTGGCGAGGGTCGCGTTCGGACGGATGCCCACCGCCATGACCAGCAGGTCGCAGGGCAGCACGCGACCGTCCTTGAGCTTGAGGCCCGTGACCTGGCCTTCCGCCCCGACGATCTCCTCAGAGTGCGCGCCCAGCACCGTCTCGACGCCGCGATCGGCCAGGGCCTCGCGCAGCAGGAAGCCGGCGCTTTCGTCAAGCTGGCGCTCCATCAGCACGTCCATTAGGTGGACGACGGTGGCGGCCATGCCGCGCCGCGCCAGGCCATAGGCGGCCTCCAGCCCCAGAAGGCCGCCGCCGATGACCACCGCCCGCGCGTCCGGCTTGGCCGAGGCCGCCAGCATCGCGTTGACGTCGTCGAGGTCGCGGAAGGTGACCACGCCCTTCAGGTCACCGCCGGGCAACGGCAGGCGGAACGGATCGGAGCCGGTGGCCAGGATCAGCTTGTCGTAGCCGACCTCCAGTCCCCCTTCGGCGGTGACGGTGCGGGCGGCCAGATCGATCGCGGTGACCGCGCGGCCGGCGTGCAGGGTGATGGCGTTGTCGCGGTACCAGGCCTCGTCATTGATGACGATGTCCTCGAAGGCCTTCTCGCCGGCCAGCACGGGCGAGAGCATGATGCGGTTGTAATTCACCCGCGGCTCGGCGCCGAAGATGGTGACGTCGTAGCGGTCGGGATCGCGCTTGAGCACTTCCTCGACCGCCCGGCAACCGGCCATGCCGTTACCGATGACGACCAGGCGCAATTTGGGCGTGGCTTGGGTCATAAGGCTTCTCTTTGAGGGAGGCGTTGGGGGTTAGACGCGAACCGGCGCGGAGTCGCCGTGCAAGGTCGGCCACACGGCCCGCCAGCGGGCCTTGAGGCTGAACAGCGCGATCAAGGCGAAGACGGCCAGGAGGGCGAAACCGATGAAGCCGGACTGGTAGGAGCCGGTCATCTTCTTGGCCAGACCCAGGGTCGAGGCCAGGTAGAAGCCGCCAATCCCGCCGGTCATGCCGATCAGGCCGGTCATCACGCCGATTTCCTTGCGGAACCGCTGCGGGGCCAGCTGGAACACCGCGCCGTTGCCGGCGCCCAAGGCCAGCATGGCGAACAGCAGGACCGCCAAGGCCACGGCCGCCGTCGGCAGCTGGAAGCTGGCCACCGTCAGGCCGACCGCAGCCAGAACATAGACCACGCTCAGCGTCCGCACCCCGCCGTAGCGGTCGGCGAGCGCGCCGCCGACCGGACGGATGAACGAGCCGGCGAACACGCAGGCGGCGGTGAAGAACCCGGCGATCACCGGATCCAGACCGTACTCGGAGTTGAAGTACATGGTCAGCGACGAGGCCAGGCCCACGAAGCCGCCGAAGGTCACCCCGTACAGCAACATCAGCCACCAGGCGTCGGGAACCTTCAGGACATCCAGGTACTCGGCGAGCTTCTTGGGCGCAGGCTGCTCGGGCGCATCCTTGGCCAGGACCAGATAGGCGACGAAGGCGAAGGCCAGAGGGATCGCCGCCAGGCCGATGACGTTCTGCCAGCCGAAGGTCTTGGCCAGGGCCGGCGCGAACAGGGCGGCCAGGGCCGTGCCGGAATTGCCGGCGCCGGCGATGCCGAGAGCCAGACCCTGATGCTCCTGCGGATACCAGCGCGAGGCCAGCGGCAGCGCCACCGCGAAGGATGCGCCGGCCACGCCCAGCACCACGCCCAGGGCCAGGATCTGCTGATAGTTGTGCAGTCCCACGCCCCAGGCGGTGACCAGACCCGCCAGCACGATCAGTTGACCGATGATGCCGGTTTTCTTGGGACCGATGCGATCGACGAGCACGCCGTTCACGAGCCGCAGCACCGCGCCGGCGAGCACCGGCACGGCCACCATCAGGCCCTTCTGGGCGGGATCAAGGCCGAAGTCCTTGGCGATCGCCACGCCCAGCGGGCCCAGGATCACCCAGACCATGAAGCTGAGGTCGAAATAGAGAAAGGCGGCGAACAGGGTCGGGGTGTGTCCGGCCTTGAGGAATTCGCGGGAGATCATGATGGCCTCGATCGTCTGCGTGTCTGCGTGTCTGCGAGAGCGAGGCGGCGGCGCCTCGGGCGACTGACCGCATCGGAGCGGTCCTCTGGCAGCCGCGAACGCCGTTGTTCGTTGGCCTGGACGTCAGTGGAACGCGAGAGCGCCGGGGAGTCACCCACTCGTTTGCGACGCAGCACACCCCGGACGGGTTCGAACGATTGCTCAGCAAACGGGCGGCGCAAACGCCTTGAAAATAGGCAGGTCAGCGCCGCGCACGACCGATCGCGAAGCTCGCAGCATAGGCCGCTGGCGCCGCCGGGTCGAACAGGCGGCGATCAAACAGCCTTGCTTCGACCGGCTGGGCGGCGTCCTCGAAGCTGATCGCCGGATCCAGGATCGGGTCCAGCGACAGGGCTGCAGCGCGATAGAGGTCGGGGCGGTAGACACTGTGGACCAGCGCCGCCAGATCGACTCCAGACTCCACCTGACCCCAGCGGACCATCTGCGAGGCGAACCACAGCCCGTGCTCGGGACGGGGCAGGCCCGCCCCGTCCCGGTGGAACACGATCTCGCCCCTGAGGGCGCGGGCGATGGTCTCCGGCGCTGCGCCGATCCACTCCGGCCGCGCCAGCAGCTCGACCAGGGCTTCGCGGTTCTCGGGCGCATCGGCCCAGGCCGCCGCCCGCATCACAGCCCGCAGGCAGGCCTTGAGATCGTCGGGCCGGCTGGCGGCGAAGCCCGCCGCCATACCCAGGATCTTGTCGGGACCCGAGGGCCAGAACTGAGAGGCGGTGATCAGCATGCGGCCGACGCCCTCGGCCTCGGCCACGGCATTCCAAGGCGCGCCGACGCAGAACCCGTCCACCGCTCCGGCCCGCATCTGCTCGACCATGCGCGGCGGCGGGATGACGACAATGCGGACGTCCTGGTCCGGATCGATCCCGCCCTCGGCCAGCCAGTAGCGCAGCAAGTAGTTGTGCATCGAGGCCGGAAACACGACCGCGAAGGTCAGGGGCGGTTCGCCCCGCGTCCGCCGCGCCGCCGCCACGCCGGCCAGCGCCGTAGCCATGGTCAGCGGACCGTCCAGCGCCGACGGAGCAACCGCGCGCATAGCCTCGGCCAGGGCGGACGACACCGTCACCGCGCTGCCGTTCCGGTTCAGGGCCAGCGGGGCGATGATCCGCCCCTCTTCCGCCCCTTTTGCCACCCCATTGGCGGCAAGGGCCATCGGGGCCAGCATATGGGCGCCGTCCAGCGCCCCCACAGCGACCTTGTCGCGCACGGTGGCCCAAGAGGCCTCGCGCGAGAGCTCGACCTCAAGCCCCTCCTCGGCGAAGAAGCCCATGGTCTTGGCGACGGCCAACGGCGCGCAGTCCGTTAGAGGAATGAAGCCCAGGCGCAGATCCAGGAAGCCGCTCACGCGCCGTCTCCCCGCAGCACCCCGGCGAAGGCCAGCAGATCGGCGGCCACCGCCCCGATGGGCTTGCCTCGATCCATGGCCAGCTTCCTCAGCAGCCGATAGGCGCCGTCCTCATCAAGGCCGCGCTCCTTCATCAGAAGGCCCTTGGCGCGCTCGACGGTCTTTCGCGCCTCCAAGTCGGCCTTGGCCTTGGCGAGATCGCCGCGCAACTGCTGGGTCAAGGCGAAGCGGCTCATGGCCACGTCCAGGATCGGCCGCACCCGCCCCGGAGCCAGGCCGTCGACCACATAGGCCGCCACGCCGGCGCGCACGGCCTGTTCGGCCAGGCCCGGCTCGGAGCGGTCCACGAACATCACCACCGGGTGGCCCTGGCTGGACTCCCTCAGGCTGTCCAGCGTGTCCCGGTCGGGGCTCTCGGCGGCGATCACGACCACATCGGGCGCGAATGCGACGACTTCGGCTTCGTTGTAGACGGCCGCGTGGCGGACCTCCAAGGGCTGAACACCCTCGAGGCCCTGGGCCACAAGCGCCGCCCGGGCGGCGTCAGGATCGATCACGAGCACGCGCATCGCCCGCAGTCCTAGGTCCGCGCGCCGGGATCGGGAGCGGGAATCCGCCCCATATCGCCTCGACGCGCGGAATGCTGAAAATGAAGGCGCCGACGCCCAGAAGACCGGCGCCTCGGTGCGAGGGGCCCCAACGGCGACGCCGACGCCCAAACCGTCACGCCGCGCGGCGTGCGTAGAGGAACTCGATCACCGCCGCGCGCGCATGGACATAGGTCGGATGCTCCGCCACCGCCAAACGGTCGCGCGGCCGCTCCAGCGGCACGTCCAGCACCTGCCCCACGCAGGCGCGCGGGCCGTTGGTCATCATCACGATGCGGTCGGACAGCAGCGTCGCCTCATCGACATCGTGGGTGATCATCAGCACCGTGTTCTTCAGCGCCGAATGGATCTCCATCACGCTGTCCTGAAGGTGCGCCCGGGTCAGGGCGTCCAGCGCGCCGAACGGCTCGTCCAGCAGCAGGACCTTGGGCTCCATCGACAGGGCGCGGGCGATACCGACCCGCTGCTTCATCCCCCCCGAGATTTCGGAGGGCCGCTTGTCCAGCGCATGGGTCATTTTCACCAGATCGAGATTGTGAAGCACCCAGTCCTTGCGCTCAGCCGGCGATTTGACGCCGCCGAACACCTTGTCGACCGCGAGCGAGACGTTCTCGCGGACCGACAGCCATGGCAGCAGCGAGTGGTTCTGGAACACCACCGCCCGGTCGGGGCCCGGGGCGTTGACCTCCTGGCGATCCAGGATCACCGCGCCCGTGGTGACGGGCACGAGGCCCGCCACCACGTTCAGCAAGGTCGACTTGCCACAGCCGGAGTGACCGATGATCGAAACGAACTCGCCCTTGTCGATCTTCAGGTCGACACCGGTCAGCACCTCGCTGCGGGTCGCCCCCTTGGCGAAGGTGACGCCGACGTTCTCGATGGAGAGATAGGCCTTGGCCATATGCGTCGATCCCTAGCTGGCCGCGCTGCCGCGCGACACGACGTGGCCGACCAGGGCCACCAAACGGTCAAGGAAGAACCCGGTCAGACCAACCCAGGCCAGTCCCACGAGAATGTCGGAGATGCGCGAGGCGTTGTACTGATCCCAGATGAAGAAGCCGATGCCGACGCCGCCCAGCAGCATTTCCGAAGCGACGATGGCCAGCCAGCTCATGCCGATGCCGATCCGCAGGCCCGTGAAGATGTAGGGTGTGGTGGCCGGCAGCAGGATCTTGAAGAAGTACTCGACCGGCGACAGGCGCAGCACCTTGGCGACGTTGACATAGTCGCTGGGGATGTTCCGCACGCCCACGGCCGTGTTGATGATGATCGGCCAGATGGCGGTGATGAAGATCACGAACAGGGCCGAGGGTTGGGCCTGATGGAAGGCCGCCAGCGAGATCGGCAGCCAGGCCAGCGGCGGCACCGTCCGCAGGACCTGGAAGATCGGGTCCAGGCTGCGGTGCGCCCAGCGGTTGGAGCCGACGAACACGCCAAGCAGCACCCCGACGACCGCCGAGATCGAGAAGCCGATCCCCACGCGCTGCAGGCTGGTCGCCACGTGCCAGAACAGACCCTTGTCGACGCCGCCATTGTCATAGAACGGGTTGAGGATCAGCTCCTTGGACTCCAGCCACACCTGCTTGGGCGACGGCAGTCCCGTATAGGACTCCCCGACGATGGCCTGCCACACGCCGAGGATCACCAGCAGGGTGACCAGCGGCGGCAGGGTCGTGGCGGCGACGGCGGCGGCGCGCCGTCCCAGCTCCGACAGGATGGAGGGCCGCGACGGCGCCGGCGTCGGCTCCAACGACGGTGGCGAAGTCGGCGAAGCCGGACTGAACACGGGCTTGGGATAGGCCATCGTCCGTCTCCCTAGACCAGCTTCTTGATCGGCTGGCTGGCCAGGTAGGCGCCCGGATTGGCCGGGTCGAAGACCTTGCCGTCGAAGAAGCGCTCGACGCCGCGGCTGTCGCCGGCCGGACCCGCCTGGCCAATCGACTTGGCGGCGGCGCGCCAGATGTCAGAGCGGTTGACCTTATCGACCAGGGCCTTGGTGTTGGTCTTTTGCGGCAGCACGCCCCAGCGGATGTCTTCGGTCAGGAACCACAGATCGTGGGACTTGAACGGGAAGCTGGCGTTGTCGGCCCAGAACTTCATCCGGTGCGGCGAGTTCTTCAGCGTGCGACCGTCGCCATAGTCCACCGTGCCTTGCAGGCGGGGCAGGATGTCACCCATCGGCACGTTGATGTACTGGCGGCCCGACACGATCGAGCACATCTGCGGTAGGTTCGACGCCTTGTCGCACCACATCTGGGCTTCCTGCACCGCAGCCGTGATCGCCTGGGCCGCGCGCGGATACTTGTCGACCCACGAAGCCCGCATGCCGAGCGCCTTCTCGGGGTGGTTCATCCATAGCTCGGAGGTCAAGCAGGCCGTATAGCCGACCTTCTGGTTGACCAGTTGGCCGTTCCAGGGTTCGCCCACGCAGAAGGCGTCCTGCGTGCCGGCCTTCATGTTGGCCACCATCTGCGGCGGCGGGATCACGATGGTCGAGACATCGACGTCAGGGTTGATGCCGCCCGCCGCAAGCCAGTAGCGCACCCAAAGGTCGTGCGTGCCGCCGCGGAAGGTCATGGCGACCTTGGCGATGTTACCCGCTGCCTTCATCTGCAGGAACTTGGCCTTGGCCCCGGCGCTGTTGAGGCCGACCTTCACGCTCTTGAGGTCGTTGCCGACCGAAATCCCCTGCCCGTTCGTGTTCAGGCGCGCCAAGATGTACATCGGCGTCGGCGCGCCGCCGGTGATCGTTCCGGTGGTCATCAAATAGGGCATAGGCGTCAGGATGTGCGCGCCGTCGATGCCGCCGCGTTCAGCGCCCAGCACCAGGTTGTCACGGGTGGCGGCCCAGGAGGCCTGCTTGACCACCTCGATGTCGGGCATGCCGTACTTGGCGAACAGGCCGCGTTCCTTGGCGATGATCAGCGGCGAGCTGTCGGTCAGGGCGATAAAGCCCAGCCGCGCCTTGGCGACTTCGGGGCCCGCCCCGGCGGCGTGAGCGCCGCCCGGGAAGGCGACCTTGGCGGCGGCGAGCGTGGCGGCCGCGCCCATCAGGGCGCCGCGACGGGTCAGGCCAGACGCTGGCTTGTCAGTCTTGGTCATGATCACAGATCCCAGGTCTAGAATTTGTATTCGAGGGTCAGCCAGGTCTTGGTGCGCGAGGCTGGCGGCGCGGCGGTCCCGACGGGCACGGTCTTGGCCCGCTCGAAGTCGGCGTACTTCAGTTGAACCGAGAGTTTGGTGGTGATGGCGGCCGTGTACTGGAGGTTCCACTCGTGGCCGAGGTCCACGCCGGTCCGCTCGCTGGTGAAGTCGTGGTAGCGGACGATCAGATCGATGTTGAAGAAGTAGGTCGCCCGGAAGCGCGGCTTGACGTTTAGGGACAGGTTCAGGTCCTTGATCCCATCGACGAAGCTCTTGTTGCCGCCGGGGGAGACGAAGGCGTCGCTCCAGCCGTTGAAGGCATGGACCGTGGCCAGCGGCGTGGTGAAGCCCCTAGCACCGTCGCCCTCGAGGGACTCGTAGGCCAGCTTGACCGAATAGATGTCGAATGTGCCCGCGATGTCTGCCGACAAATAGTCCAACGCGTAGTCTGCGGTGTTGCGATGGTAGTCGGACTGTCGGGCGAAGGTGGCGTTGTAGGCCACCTGATAGAGACCTAGCCACGTCTTACCCGAGGCCTTCACCCCCTTGGTCAGTGACGAATTGATCGCCGAGTTGCCAAAGTCGAGCGCGTAGACGAAGCCCTGCACGCGCAAAGCCTCGGCTGGCGACCAAGTAGCGTTGAACAGGTGGCTGTCGCTGTCCCAGTCGCGCAGTTCGCCCAAAATCCGGTTGATGTGCGTGACGTAGGCGTAGGTCGCCTTTAAGCGGCCGTAAGACAGATCTGCTCGGACGGCGTCAAATGTCTGCTCGTCCTGCCGCCAGCCGACATTGCCGACAAAGCGTTGGTCATCCAGCAGGATGCGTTGGCGACCTGCGGTGATCTGAACCGCCGCGTTCGGCGTCCAGGTCAGTTGGGCCCGGTTCAGTTCGGTGACGTCTGGATCGTTGATGATCGGATAGCGCGCCTTGTCGGCCCCGTTCAGCGGAGGCGTCGTCGCACCGGGCACGTTGACAGCGTAGTGCTCGTTGCCGACCTGACGGACATCCTCGAACTCAACCAGACCCTTCACGGCCTTGAACTCAGCCGTTTCCCAGCCCACACGCGTGCGGACGGTGAAGGCGTCGCCCTTTTCACGCAGAGTGGCCGTGCGGGTCTGATCGACGGTTTCGTAGCGGCTCCGCACCTCGAGGATCAGCTTGCCTGCGCCGATCTGGTCGCTGAGCGTCGGTGGCGGCGGCGCGGGTGGTGGCGCGGGCTCGGGTTCGGCGGCTGACTCCGCAACGGGTTCTGGCGCCAACTGCTGCGCAGCCGCTTCGTCAACCGGCTTTGCGTTCGGATCGGGCGCCGCCTGCGACCAAGCGGCTGTACTCCAGGCGAGCGTGCTCACGGCCGCGCCGCAGCGCAGCAGAAACCGGACAGATTTCATGCCTTCATCCCCTAAGGCCAAAACAAAAGACGCCCGGCGAGACCACGCGCAGTGGTCTCCCCGGACGTCGTTGTCCAAGCTTGCCAGACGGCCTACAGCGCCGCCGGCGGCTCTTGCGAGCCAACGGGAAACCTCGTTGTTCCCCGTGTCTCGAACAGTTGACGAGAGCCTTGCGGCGACGACAACCGATAAGCGGCCTGACTCTCCCGTCTAAGCGTCCGCGCACGAATATTGCACAGCAGCAAAGCACGACTGCGCAGATCTCTGCCCACTATTGTCGCGCTTCAAGCCAGTCGGCGAGATGCGACAAAGGCTAGCGCGCCTGAAACCTGCGGAAACGAGCGCCTAGAACCATGCCCAGAGCGAGCCGAACGCGCGCCAGTCTTTGTCGCCCGTCTCGAAGGGCGTCCGGCTGAGTGGCCTTGCGGCTTCCAGCTTGGCGGTAAAGCGGCCATGGAGCGTCACGCGCAGCCCCGCGCCCGCCGATGAAAACGCCGCAGACGGCACGCTGACGGCGCTGGCCTTGTTCCAGACCTTGGCCGCATCGACGAAGACATAGGTCTGAAAGAAGGTGATCGCCGATTTCTTGGGGGCGAACCCGTAGCGAAGCTCGGCCAGCCCGGCCACACCACTGTCGCCGGAAATCTCAGCATAGTTATAGGCTCGCCCGTACGGCTGACCGCCCGGCGCGAACTCCTCGGACAGCAGCAAAGCGCCAGGACTCCATTGCCCGTCGGCGGCAAGGTAGACGCCGGCCCGGGACCCGATGTCGCGATAATGACTGGCGCCGAAATTGACCTTCCAGAAGTCGCCGTCCGCGTCATAGCGCGAGTGCGACGTGCCGGCGTCGCGCGTCGCGCCAAGAACTTCCAGCCCCTTGGACACCTGAACGTAGCCGCTGATTGAACTGTCGCCGCCGCCGTGATCCGCCTGCAGCGAGCCGCGCAACACACGAAGGTCGTCGGAATAGGCGCCATTGTTGCGGAAAACCTGCTCGACGTGGCGCCCATCGACGGTGACCGCCGCCCATAGCGATTGCTTGCGCCCCCGAATGAGTGGTTGGGCCACGCGCAGGCTCGCCGCACGGCTCTGGGTGCCGACCTTGTTGTTTAGCGGGGTGGAGCCCTGCCGCGACTCCGAGGCCGAGACGGCGGCCCGCATGCGCGCCCCCGAAGCCAGAGAGGCCCCGTAGGACAACTCTCCCTGGACGAACTCGCCCGGATCGTCCGGCACGGTCAGGACGGAGATCGCGAGTTGGTCTCCCGATCGGAGCAGGCTATTGCGGGCGATACGCGTGTTGGCCTGAACAGGACCGACCGACTTGGCGCCACGATTGTCCAAATAGACGCTTCCACTCCAACGCTTCAGCCCGGCGGCGACGACAAGCTTGTGGCGAGCCGGGTCTTCCAGGAACGGCTCGAGCCGCGAGCGCGGCTGGACGCCGGGAAGGTCTGCGGCCAGGGTCAGTCGGCGTTCCAGATCGGTCAGACGAAGCGGCCGCCGCTCGGTAAGCCCGGCCAGCATGGCTTCCAGCGCCGGCGCGGCGTCACCGGTCACCTCGACCTCGCCGACATAGCCCTCATAGACCCGGATACGCGCATGCCCGCCCGGCGGCTGGGGCGGAACGATAGCGCGTGTGAGGAAGTATCCGTCTGCGCGGTACTTATCAGTGATCGCCTGGGCGATCTTCACCAGATCGTCCATCGTGATCTCCCGCGCCAGGTAGGAGGCGTAGAGCGGCGCCAGATCCTTCAGGGGATAGGCGCTCACGCCGTCGACCGTGACACTGGTCAGCACGAAGCGCGCGTGAGCAGGGGCAGCCGAGGGAGTCGCCTCTCGGGCGGAAGCCGGAGCAAGAAAGCCGGACGCGACCAGAAGTGGAGCGACCATCATGAGCTTAACCTTCAGAAATACTTCGCCCCTCCGCACGTCGCCTCGCACCTCCAATATCAACCGCAAGATGTTCTAGTATATGTAAGAGATAAACCCTCCATTAACGCAGTTTGTAAACCAGGCCGGTTAGCTTGGAGTTAGAAAGTCCGCTTTATACCTAGGCAAATACACCGGGGCTATGCGGCGAAGGAACCGTCAAATGAGCATCTCGCGCGGGCCTATCGCCATCTCTGTCACGGCGCTGCTGACCCTGTACGGCGGCTGTGTCTTTGCCGCCGACTGGAAACTCGTCGAAGTCAACGGCGTGGTCCGTATCGCTGCCCCCGGAAAAGCCCCCGCTACCGCGCAGGCCAATCAGGTCGTGCCGGTCGGCAGTGTCGTCACCACCGCAGCCGGCGGTCGCGCGGCTCTCTACAATGGCGCGCAGCGCATCACGCTGGCGCCCAACAGCCGCATGACTGTCGCTCCGGAGTCGAATGACGGCTTGACCCGTGTGATGCAGGACCTGGGCTCGATCCTCTTCCAGATCAACAAGAAGCCGACCCAGCATTTTCGTGTCGAAACGCCGCTGCTGGCGGCTGTCGTCAAGGGCACGACGTTTACCGTGAACGTCGAGCTGAACGCCGACTCCGTCCACGTGGCTGAAGGTCTGGTAGAGGTGCGGGCCAATCAGGGCAACGCCGTCCGCGATGTGAGCGCGGGCGCGACCGGGGCCGTCATGCGCGATGCGCCGCAGCAGCTGAACGTCGAGGTTCCGAGCGCCGCTACCGACGCACCCCTGCCGCCTCAGACGGCCGCGATCGACTACAACCTGGTTTCCGGCGGCCTGATCGAAGGCCCGATCCAACAAGGTGCGATGGTTTCGACATCGGGCCTGCACGCAGCGGCGGAGGCTGCAGCGCCGGCGCAAAATGAAAATCCTGCGGCGACCGTTCTCGCGCTCGCCTCCCCGCCGCCCTACGCGCCCACCAGCACCGAGGCCAGTGGGGACGCCGTCCTCGCGGCCACGGTGACCAACAGCGCCGCCGGCGCGAACGCCGGGACAGACGGTCTCGCTGCGGGCGCCGCCGCCAACGGCTCGGGCAACGGCAACAGCGGCGGCAACACCGGCGTCGGCTCGGACAACAGCAACGCCGGCGGCAACGGCAACAGCGGCGGCTCAGGCAACAGCAATGCCGGTGGCAACGGAGCCAGCGGCTCAAGCAACAGCAACGCCGGTGCAAACGGCAACGGCAACAGCGGCGGCAACGGCAACGCCGGCGGAAACGGCAATGGTAACGCCGGCGGCAACACCGGCGGCGGCTCAGGCAACAGCAATGCCGGTGGCAACGGAGCCAGCGGGTCGAGCAACAGCAACGCCGGTGCAAACGGCAACAGCGGCGTCGGCACCGACAACAACAACGCCGGTGGCAACGGCAACGGCAACGGCAATGCCGGCGGCGGCTCCACGTCCGGCGCCTCGGGCGGCTCCAACGGTGACGGCAACACCTCCACCGTCTCCAGCAACGGGAGCGGGAACGGCAACGGCAATGCCGGCGGCGGCTCCACGTCCGGCGCCTCGGGCGGCTCCAACGGTGACGGCAACACCTCCACCGTCTCCAGCAACGGGAGCGGGAACGGCAACGGCAATGCCGGCGGCGGCTCCACCACCGGCGCTACAGGCGGCTCCAACGGCGACGGCAACGGCAACGCCGGCACCAGCAACGGGAACGGCAACGGCAACGCCGGCGGCGGCTCCACCACCGGCGCTTCGGGCGGCTCCAGCGGGGACGGCAGCACCTCCACCGGCTCCAGCAACGGCAACGGCAACGGCAACGGTAACGCCGCCGGCGGCGGCGGCTCCACCTCCGGCGCTTCGGGTGGCTCCAACGGCGACGGCAACGGCAACGCCGGCACCAGCAACGGGAACGGCAACGGCAACGCCGGCGGCGGCTCCGCCACCGGCGCTACAGGCGGCTCCAACGGCGACGGCAGCACCTCCACCGGCTCCAGCAACGGGAGCGGGAACGGCAACGGCAACGGCAACGGCAATGCCGGCGGCGGCTCCACCACCGGCGCTGCGGGCGGCTCCAACGGCGACGCCTCGACAGGTTCGGGCAACAGCGGCGGGAACGGCAACGGCAATGGCGGACCGAAGGAATAGGTCCTGATGAAAGCCGGATCGCCTCGACGCAAAGACACCCTTGCGCGCCTCCAGCGCGCGGCTGGCGTATTGATCGTCGCGGCGGCCGCATGCCTGGCCTATGCCCTGGGCGCACTGTCTCCACTTGACGACGCCCTATCGCAGCAACGCTTCAGGCTGCTCTCGCGACAGCCCAGCGCCACCCTCACAGTGGTGGAGATCGACGTCGACAGCCTCCGGGCGGCCGAAACCTGGCCCTGGAGCCGCGAACGCTTCGCCAAGGCCATCGACAACCTCAACCGCGCCGGGGCTCAAACTGTCGGCCTGGACGTCGACTTCAGCGCCCGCTCGTCCGTCGCCGCCGATGACGCGCTGGCGACGGTCATCCGCCGCTGGCCCGGCCAGGTGATCCTGCCCACCTTCGTCCAACAGGCCGGGCATGGCGCCGACAGGCGCCAAGTGGCGACCCGCCCGCTCGCCGCTCTGGCGGAAGAAGCGATCCTAGCCAGCGTCAACGTCCCGGTGGACGCCGACGGCCGGGTGCGACGATATCCGAACGGCTTCGAGACAGTGGACGGCCTGCGCCCATCGATGGCCGCCACACTGCTGGGTCGGTCGCCAAGGGCGGCGAGCTTTCTGATCGACTACGGCCTCGACGCCAAGGCGATCAACCGGATCAGCTTCCAGGACGTCTATGCGGGTCGCTTCGATCCCGCCCTCGTGCGCGGCAAAAACGTGCTGATCGGGTCGACGGCGATCGAGCTGGGCGACCAGTTCGCTACACCAAAGCGCGGCGTGCTCCAGGGTGTCTATATCCACGCTCTGGCCTATGAGAGCCTGCTGGCCGGCCGCGATCTGCGCCCGCTCGGATGGCCGTTTCTGGTCATGGCCGTCATCTTGACCGCGACGTTTCTGCGTCCGAGAGCCAAGGCCGATTACGGCAGCGCTCTGCGCCGGCACGTCCTGGTCCTGACCCTTGCGCTCGGCCTGCCCGTCGCGCTGCAGGCCTGGGCGCCGATCTCGGTCGACGCCGCCCCCGTCCTGGTCGCTCAAGGACTGAGCCTGGTCTGGCTGGTCCGCACTGAACTCAAGCGTCGCGCCGACAGTGTGATCGAAGCGCGCGAGACGCATCTGCGACAACTGGCCGACCACATGCGTGAAAGCCGCGACCGCATCCGTGTGGCGCACGACGAGCTCGCCGTCGCCAACGCCGCGCTTGACCGCGCGCTCAGGGCGCGAACCGACTTCCTCGCCATGACCAGCCACGAGATCCGCACGCCGCTGAACGGCGTGATGGGAATGACCCAGGTCATCCTGGCCGATCCCAACTTACCCGCCGGGGTGCGCGAGAAAGTGCGCCTCGCCCACGCCAGTGGCGAAACCATGCTCGCGCTCGTCAATGACCTGCTGGACGTCGCCAAGATGGAAAGCGGGACGATCTCAATCGCCAAGGCCCGGATGGACCTTCACAGCCTCTTCGACGAGACGCTCGCGCTCTGGTCGGACAAGGCCCGCGCGAAGGGGCTGTCTCTGTACGGCGATCGCGCTGGAACACCGTCGCTGATTGAGGAAGACGCCGGCCGCCTTCGCCAGATTCTGTTCAACCTGTTGGGCAATGCGATCAAGTTCACGGATAAGGGCCAAGTGTCACTTACGGCAGGTGTCGATGCGTCGGATGCCGGCGACCAACTTGTGATCCAAGTGTCCGACTCCGGCATAGGCATAGCGCCGGAAGACATCGAACGTATTTTCGAACCCTTCACCCAGGCCGACGCCAGCACGACGCGAAAGCACGAGGGAACCGGGCTTGGCCTGGCGATCTGCCGACGCCTCGCCGTCGCCATGGGCGGAACGCTTGTGGCGGAAAGCGAAATTGGCTCCGGCTCGGTCTTCACGGTCAGGCTACCTCTCCGTGCGATCTGCACCAAAGGCCGTCAGGCAGGCGCCCCCGAAACTCTCTCCACTGCGTCGGCGCTGCTTGTCGAGGGCAACCCCCTGGCCCGGGGCGTGATGAAGGCGACACTTTCAGACAGGGTCGCGTCTCTCGAAATCGCCGCGTCGCTCGCCGAGGCGCTTTCGGCGATGGCGCTCCGCAACTACGACGTCCTGCTCGTCGAGGGGAAGGTGCTGGGCGGGCTGCCCGACGAGCTCATCAACAATCTTCGCCACCTGAAGAAATCCGGCGCCGCTCAGCGGGTTGCCTTAATGTGGGGCGGAGATCCGGGCGAGGTCGCGGCGCTGTCGGAAGTCGCCGATCTGGTGGTGCAGAAGCCGATCTCCCCCGCCGAACTGGTCGAAAGACTGGACGGGCTGTTCATGACGTCGCCAGCGCCCAGCGCAGAGGTTTACAAAGACATTTTGTCGCAGCCAACCGAGGAAGGGCGGGCCGCTTAGTGTTTTGTAAGACCGAAGGATCAATCCTCTCCCCCCGAAAGACAACGTATTGAGAGGTCCAGATGCGCGTGCTCTTCGTCGATGACAACGCCATGAACCGGACGGTCGTGAAGAGCATGCTCACGGCCGCAGAGGTGGTGATGGTCGAAGCCGAGAGCGCCGAGATCGGCCTCGACCTGATCGAGGCGGACCACTTCGACCTGATTCTGATGGACCTGCGCATGCCGGGCATGGACGGGCTGGCGGCGATCGCCCACATTCGCGCGCGCCTGGACGAAAAGGCCCGTCTTCCGATCATTGTCGTGACCGCCGACAATGGCCCCGACATCCGCGCCAGGGCCTGCGCAATCGGCGCGAATGACCTCCTCCACAAACCCGTGCAGATGGAGACCCTGTTCGACGCCATTGGCCGAGCCATCGCCGCCAGCGGCGAATCCAGAGCTGTTCTAGCTTAGATCCTTCGCCGACGCTTTTCACAGCGCCCTCGCGCTTCGCGCGATTGGAGGTTGAGTGAAGCGATAGAACAGATTTTCCCGATCGCGGGAGCCAGCACCTCTGCCGCCGTCAAAAAGCGGACCTTCCCAACTTCGGTCATTGAGTCAAATAGAGGCCTGAGAGGGAGTGCGGATTCTCATCCACAGAGGAAGTCTGAACGTCAAAGCCACGTCTGGCGCCGATGGCGGTTCATAAACTCAGATTTTTCAGCCAGTTGCTAAAAGCAACATCCCCCGGACATGCGCAGGTTCGGAAATAATAATGGTACTGCGTTGATGGTGCTGCGCGCTCCAGTGGCGCTGCGCAGAACATAAGGTAATCAGGGAAAAACAGCGCCTAGGCGGCGACGCGAGCGTCTAGAGCGGCCAGCTTGGCGAGCACCCGATCAAGTGTCGAGCGCTTCACTGGTTTGCCGTCGCGAAGCTTCGTCCAGGTCGTTTCGCTGATCGCGTAACAGTCGAACAAATGCTCACGCGTGACCGCCGGCAGGCGCGCCCGCAGGCGTTGGAATACTTCTCGCGAGATGGTGACGGTTTCGGCCATGGTCTTTGGGCGAGTGAATCTCGGGAAAATGACTCTACCGCGTCCCTATGACGGTGTTGTTGGACGAGCTTATTTCAACGCTGTTACGTAAGGCCAAGTTTTCACCAAACTGACGCTTCGGCGAGTTTGCGCGCCCAGACGTCAAGCCGCCGTTCCTGCGGTGAGCAATGACGACGCAATGCCTGCAAATGCGCAAACTTGCCAGGCAAGCGCGCGTCGTTCCTAGCGCGTCCCTGAAACGCTGATGCGCATGCCATCGTAGCCAGGCTCGACATTCGCGGGCAAACGCGCCGCCAGCGCCTGGTAGTCCAGGTCGATGTGCAGATTGGTCAGGATTGCGCGGCGGGGCTTGGCGCGCGCGATCCATTCCAGGGCAAGATCGACATGGGCGTGCGTGGGATGCGGAGTCCAGCGCAGCGCGTCGACAATCCAGACATCCAGGTCCTGAAGCGCCGCCCAGCTTTCCTCGGGTATGGCGCGCGCATCCGGCGTATAGGCTACGCCGCCGATCCGATAGCCGACCGCGCGCACCTCGCCGTGATCCACATCGAAGGTCTGGACGGCGATATCGCCGCTCGGGCCCTCGATCGTGAAGTCCACGCCGAGCGGCGGGATCAGCCGCGGCTCGCAGATCGCGGGGTAACCGCCCTGACTGACGAAGATGTAGGTGAAGCGCTGCGTCAAACCGTCGTACGTCGCCTGATCCATATAAGTCGGGATTCTGGCGCGCTGATTGAGAAAGAACGGACGCAGGTCATCGATGCCGTGGGCCTGATCGGCGTGGTCGTGGGTGAACAGCGCCGCGTCCATGCGGCGCACGCCCGCCCTCGCCGTCTGCAGCCGCAGATCTGGCGAGGTGTCGATGATCAAGGTCGTCTCGTGCAACGGGCCCGCTGGCGACGGACGACGCACCAGCAGCGAACAGCGCGACCGGTGATTTCGCGGGTCGCTCGGATCACAGTCGCCCCAGTTGCCGTCCGCGCGCGGCACGCCGCCCGAGGATCCGGAGCCCAGGATCGTGAACTCGAGCGCGCCGCTCACGGGCGCGGGATCCGATCGAACAACGCGAAGAACGCGTCTTCGGTCCGCTGCTCGGTTTCGGCGCGGCTCCAGCCCCGGATCTCGGCGAGCTTATCGTAGATGTGCGGCAGGAAAGCCGGCTCGTTGCGACGCCCGCGCATGGGCACGGGAGCCAGATACGGGCAGTCGGTCTCGACGATGATGCGGTCGGCGGGCATGTCGCGGATGACCGCCCTCACCTCTTCGGCCGCCTTGAACGTCGCGATGCCCGAGACCGAGAACCAGGCGCCCAGCGCGGCCGCCCGCGCGGCCAGTTCGGCGCCGCTGGTGTAGCAGTGCATCAGGATCTTGAATGGCCCCGCCGCATGCTCGGCCTCGAGGATCTCGCCCATAACCTCGTCGGCTTCACGCGTATGCAGGACCAGCGGCAGCCCGCTCTCGCGCGCCGCGATACAGTGTTGGCGGAAGACGGCAGCCTGCACCTCGCGGGGCGACAGGTCGTAGTGGAAATCCAGCCCGCACTCGCCGATGCCGACCACACGCGGTCGCTGGGCCAGCTCCACAAGGGTCGCGGCGGTCAGGTTCGGGTTTTCCTTGGCCTCGTGGGGGTGCGTGCCGACGGTGCACCAGATGTCCGGCTCGGCCATGGCGATGGCGTGGACGGCCTCGAACGAGGAGACCTTGTCGCAGATGGTCACCATCATGGCGATCCCGGCCTCGCGCGCGCGCGCGATGACGGCGTCCTTGTCTTCGGCGAACTGAGGCGCGTGAAGGTTTACGTGACTGTCGATGAGCATGCGGCTCACATCGCCGTCTTGGCCGCCGCGCGCAAGTCCGAGATCACACTCCAGAACACATCGGCCCGGTCAAGGTTCACCGCCTCGGCCTCGGCCGGCCAGCTCGAGAGCCGCTCCCACGCCGCCGCCCAACGGTCGAGGCCCGGGGAGTTCTTGCCGTCTGCGGCGACCTGGGTTGCGAAGATGCGGACCTGATCGGCCAGGCGATCCATAAGAAGCTCGAACCGCGCCGCGCCCTCGGCGCCGCGGAAGGTGTCGGCCATGGCCAGCAGCGCGCCCTCGTCGAGCTTTGGCAGGCTGCGCAGAATCTCGTTGGCGGCGTCGTCGATCGCAATCGCCCCGGCGGCCGCCAGTTGCAACGCCCGTCCCGGCGCGCCATGCGCCATCCGCGCCAGGCGTTCGGCGTCGCGGTGCGGAACGTCCGCCATACGCTCAACCATCTCGGCGGCGGCCGCCACGCCCGGTGCGGGAATGGCGAGCCGGCGGCAGCGCGAGCGGATCGTCGGCAGCAGCTTGCCCGGGGCATGGCTGATCAGCAGGATCACACCTCGCGCCGGCGGCTCCTCCAGAGTCTTCAGCACCGCATTGGCGGCGTTGACGTTGAGATCGTCTGCGGCGTCGATAATGGCCACGCGATAGGGTGAGACGGCGGGCGAATTGGCGAAGAATTCCGGCAGTTTGCGTGCTTCATCGACCGGAATGGATTTACGCGCCTTGCCATCGTCGGTCAGGCGCTCCAGCACCATCAGATCGGGATGCGACCGCGCGGCGACCTGACGGCTGACCACATCCGAAGGGGCGGCGCCTAGAAGGCCTTGCGATGGGTCCGGGCGAGCACCCAGGAGGCGGCGCGCCATACGATAGGCCAGGGTCGCCTTGCCGACGCCCTCGGGGCCCGTGAGCAGCCACGCGTGGTGCAGTCGCCCGCGATCCAGCGCGTCCAGGAACGCCGCCTCGGCCGCAGATTGACCATCCAGTCGGTAGACGTCGCGAGGATGGGCCGGAGCAAGCATCAGAGGCCCAGGCGTTGCGCGACGACGTCCGTGATCGCCGCCGTAACGGCGTCGAGCTCGGCGTCGGCGTTGATCACCACGCAGCGCTCAGGCTCCTGGCGAGCAATCTCAAGATAGCCGGCGCGAAGCCGCTCGTGGAACGCCAGGCCCTTCGACTCGAACCGCGCCGCGCCGCCGCGCGCTTCGGCCCGTTGCAGGCCAACCTGAGCGGGCAGGTCAAGGATCAGCGTAAGCACTGGAATCGTACCGCCCAGCACATGCTCTTCCAAGGCGGCGATTAGGCTGGCCGGCGCATCGCCGCCTGCGCCCTGATAGGCGCGCGTAGAGTCCGCATAGCGATCGCAAAGAACGACCGCGCCGCGCGCCAGGGCCGGGCGGATCACCCGCTCAACGTGATCGCGGCGGGCCGCGTACATCAAGAGGCTTTCGGTGACCGGCGACCAGCGATCGGCGGCGCCGTTGACCAGCAGGTCGCGGATCGCCTCGGCGCCCGGACTGCCCCCCGGCTCACGCGTGACAATCACGTCGTGGCCGGCCGCGCTGAGGCGGTCGGCGAGGCGACGGATCTGGGTGGACTTTCCTGCCCCCTCCCCGCCTTCGAAACTGATGAAGAAACCCTGGGTCACCGGTCTCCATTCGACCGGTTTGAAAGGCTTGTCCAGAGCTTTGCGCGTCAGAGCAGAAGGGCTCCGACGCGATAACAGGGCCCCAAATCAAACACTTAGTGCGCGACTCGTGCCGAAACCGACTTCCACTTTCGGCGTCACGCTCTAGGGGCGCAGGATGGTTGCTCCGGAATAGCCCAGTTCCTCGACCTGGCGCCGCAGGGTCCAGGCCGCGCTCTCATCCTCGCCAGCCGCGACGGTGACCCGATAGAGGGTGCCCGTCGCCCGCTCGATCGCTTCGATCGACGCGCGGCCAGCGCTGGTGAGCTGCCTCACCGCCTTTTCGGCGTTCTCGCGGCTTGAGAACGAGCCGGCCTGAATTCGAAACGCCGACTTGCTGCTCGCGAACACCGGATCTGGCGGATTGATCGGCGGCGCGGACTGCTGGATCGGCGCAGGAGTCCAGGTCGGCTCGCGACGCGCCGGCAGCACTTGAACGCGTTGCGGCGGCTCCTGGATGTCCTCGAAGCTGCGCAGCGACGGTCGTGGTCGCGGCGGTGGCGCCTGCGGCGGCGCCGGCGCGGCTTGCGCATACTGACGGGGAGCCTCGATGGCGCGGCGGGGCGCAGGGCCAACATACTTGACCCGAACCCGCGCGACGCCCTGTCGACGATAACCCAGTTCCTCGGCGGCCGCCTTGGACAGGTCGATGATCCGGTCGCCGACGAAGGGCCCTCGATCATTGACGCGGACGATCATCTTCCGGCCGTTGTCGAGATTGGTCACCTCAACGAGGCTCGGCAAAGGTAGCGTCTTGTGGGCCGCCGACGGCAGATCCATGTCGAAGATCTCGCCGTTCGACGTCCTGCGGTTATGGAACTGCTCGCCGTACCAGGACCCGATGCCGACGACGTTGTAGTCCTTGTCCTCGTGCGGATAATACCAGACACCCTTGATCTGATAGGGCTTTTCCGTCCCGCGCAGCGGCTTGCCGTCACGGCCGATCATCGAGCCCGGTCGCGGCGCGCTGCCCGTACTGGTCGCCACCGTGCGGCCGACCTCGTACTTGGGCGTGGCGCAGGCGGCGAGGCTGAAGGCCGCCAAAGCCATCATGCTAAAGCGCCGCGCGAACCGCCAAACCTGTTCGATACCCTGGTTCATCCGATCGTCGTCCGACGGGCAGCACCCTTCCGAGCGTTAAAGTTGGCAGGTTTGTTTTGAAGTCTGGTTAAGGCGCGAGCACGCTGATATAGCCGCCTGCTCCGGACAGGTGGCCGAGTGGTTTAAGGCAGCGGTCTTGAAAACCGCCGTAGGTGGAAGCCTACCGTGGGTTCGAATCCCACCCTGTCCGCCAGACGCTTCCGCGCAGGCGGAAAACGCTTTCAGGACAAGCATGTCGGCGAACCGCACCGCGCTCTATGGCCAGCCCGATCATGATCTGGCGCCCTCTGCTTCCGACGCCGTGCAACTTTCGCCCCTGATCGTCGGATCCACGAATCTCACCGACGTCGCCGACGAGTCCTTCGACGCCGTGACGGTGCGCGCGCCGGCGGGCGCGATCGAGCGGCGGTATGTGCTGGCGCACGCCCTGCGCGTCCTGGCCCCTGGCGGCCGCCTGACGGCGTTCGCGCCCAAGGATCGCGGCGGTCTGCGCTTGAAGAAGGAACTCCAGGCGCTGGGCTGTGAGGTGGGCGAGAGCGCGCGTCGCCACAACCGGATCTGCGTGTCGCTGCGCCCCGTATCCAGCGCCGCTCTTGAAGACGCCATAGCGGCGGGAGCCCCGCGCCAGATCGCCGAAAACGGGCTCTGGACGCAGCCTGGCGTTTTCAGCTGGGATCGTCTGGACGCAGGCACCAACGCGCTGTTGCAGGTCCTGCCGCCCTTCTCCGGCGTCGGCGCGGACCTTGGCAGTGGCATCGGATTGCTGGCCCTGAATGTGCTGGCTTCGCCGAAGGTCACGAAGCTGACGCTGGTCGAACTGGACCATCGGGCGGTCAAGGTCTCTCGGCGCAATGTCACCGATCCTCGGGCGGAGATCGTCTGGGCCGACGCGCGTCAGGCCGGCTTGAAGGATCTCGACTTCATCGTCAGCAATCCGCCGTTTCATGACGGCGGTGGCGAAGACAAGGCTCTGGGGCAGGCTTTCATCCGAGCGGCCGCCGACGCCCTGCGCAAGGGCGGCGCGCTGTGGATCGTGGCCAACCGCCACCTGCCGTACGAGGCGATCCTGGCCGAGAGTTTCGCCAAGGTCCGTCTCGTCGCCGAAGGCGGCGGCTACAAGGTGTTCGAGGCCAAGAAATGAGCAAGGCGCTGATGGCGCGCCTGGACCGGCTGCTGGCCAACCTCGGCTATGGCAGCCGCAAGGACGTCCAGGCCCTGGTCGCCAGCGGCAAGGTTACGCTGGACGGCGCCGTGCTGAAGGACGCCGGGGCCCGTATCGCGGTTGACGCAACCTTGCCCGAGCGCATGACCATCCGCGGCGCGCCCGTGGATCCGCCTGCGCCCCTGGTGCTGATGATGCACAAGCCTCTCGGCGTCGTGTGCTCGCACAAGGAGGACGGCGATAAGATCTACGACCTTCTGCCCCGCCGCTGGCGCTTGCGTGACCCGGGACTCTCGACGGTGGGGCGCCTCGACAAGGACACGAGCGGCCTGATCCTGATCACCGACGACGGCGATTTCCTGCATCGGGTCATCTCGCCCAAGCGCCATGTGCCCAAGACCTATCTGGCGACCCTGGACCGCCCGCTGACCGGCTCTGAAGGTGAGATTTTTGCCGCTGGGACGCTGATGCTGGACAGCGAGGAAAAGCCCCTGCTCCCGGCCAAGCTCGATGTCGTGGACGCCCTAACGGCGCGCCTGACGATCACCGAAGGGCGCTATCACCAGGTACGGCGCATGTTCGCGGCGGTCGGCAACCACGTCGTAACCCTGCACCGCGAGCGGATCGGTGGCATCGTGCTGCCCGACGACCTCGCGCCTGGCCAGCATCGTATTCTGCCGGCGGCGCAAGCCGAACAGGTGTTCGCCGATGGCTGAGCCGATCCTCGTCGACGCGCGGGGGCATCATTGTCCGGTGCCGACCTTGAAGCTGCGCAAGGCGCATGAGGCCGCAGCGGCGGGCGCGGAGCTGGTGCTTCTGGCGACCGATCCCATGGCCCGCATCGACGCGCCGCATTTCGCGGGTCAGGTCGGCGCCACCGTGCTCGACGTGACGGACCTGGATGGCGGCGTGATCAGGATTCGGGTTCGGAAGGCGCCTTGAGCGCGATCCGGCGCGGACCTTCCAGCAGCGCCCGCGGCCGCTCGTCCAGCGCGATCTCGACCTCGGTCGCCAGAGCGCCGCCGAAGAAGATGGCGTTCACGCTCCACGAGAGCCAGATCAGGAAGATGATCACGGCCGAAATCGAGCCGTACGTCGCGCCCAGATGGACGATCTTCTCGACGTAGAAGGCGCTGGCCCACGACATGAAGACGCACAGCGCCGCAGCAGTGACCCCGCCCGCGATCGAGGCGCGCCAGCCGACCACCTCGCGAGACATCGCATAGCGGTAGACAAGGCTCATCCCGACCACGATGCCGAAACTGGCCCAGGTCCATTCGGATTGGATCCACGAGACCCCCGCCAGCGGCCGCAACTCCAGGGCCGAGCCGAGCAGGCGCAGCGTCAGGAATATGCCCGACATGATGAAGAGCAGGCCGAAGGCCGCCATCAGCACGAGCAAGGCCATCAGGTTGAAGCCCAGAAAGCCGCGCTGGTTCTCCTCGTCGTGGATGAACGAGAGGCCAGCGAGCAGGGCCTTGAAGCCCCGATGCGCGGCGTAGGCGCCGACGATCAGGACGACGCCGCTCTGTAGGGAGATGGTCTGGCCGGGCGCGTGGGCGAGCCGGGTGAGCTCGTCCTGAACGATTGATCGCGCGCCGGCTGGAATCAGTTCGGCCAGTTTCACCGCCTGCCAAGCGGCGGTCTCGGGCGTGAGAAAGAAGCTGTAGAGACCGATCAGAATCGCCAGGCCCGGGAAGACGGCCAAGAGCGCGAAAAACGAGACACCGCC
This sequence comes from Caulobacter sp. BE264, assembly GCF_031457805.1. Lineage (NCBI taxonomy): Bacteria > Pseudomonadati > Pseudomonadota > Alphaproteobacteria > Caulobacterales > Caulobacteraceae > Caulobacter > Caulobacter sp. BE264. The sequence continues at coordinate 812,357 of NZ_JAVDXI010000001.1, forward strand.
GACGTAAAGCATCACGTCGCGGCCCCAGAGACGGGACAGCGCGAGCCCCAGGACGCGAAGGATTTCGCGGGCCCAGTGGGTCGGGTCAAGGTCGAGATCGCGCCAGCGGATGCGTTGCAGCGGGTCGTGCATCCGCCGGACCATGGCCGCGCAGCCCCTCGAAGTCAAAGACGCGCCACCTGGGGGAGGTGGCGCGTCTCCGCAGGACTTGCCTGAGAACCGATCGCCGCTTCGAGGGACGGATGGGCGCGACGACCGATCGACGCTGGCACCCTAGAAAGTCCCGCCTGAACGGCGCCTGAACGAAATCAGAGCGCGCCGGACGCCTTCAGCGCCTCGATCGCCGCAGGGCTGAAGCCCCAATCGGCGAGGGCTTCGTCGTTATTCCCGCCGATCTTCGGCGGCGGTCCCTGGATCGCGCCCGGCGTCGCCGAGAAGCGCGGCGCAGGCGCGGGCTGGGTGACGCCGGCGACCTCGACAAAGGTCTGGCGGGCGGCGTTGTGCGCGTGGTTCGGCGCCTCGTCCATGGTGAGGACCGGGGCGAAGCAGACGTCCGTGGCGTCCATGATCGCGCACCACTCGGCCTGGGTCTTGGTCTTGATGACGGCGGCCAGTTTGTCGTGCAGTTCCGGCCACTCTTCGCGGCTCATCTGGTGCTGGAACTGCGGATCGGTGATCCCGGTCTTTTCCAGCAGGAGCAGGTAGAACTGTGGCTCGATCGAACCGATCGAAACCCATTTGCCGTCCGAGCATTCGTAGGTGTCGTAGAAGTGGGCGCCGCCGTCGAGCATGTTCGACCGCCGTCCCTCGCCCCACATCCCGGCCGCCTTGAAACCATAGAACATGGCCATCAGCGAGGCCGCGCCGTCGCTCATGGCGCAGTCGATCACCTGGCCCTGCCCGGTCGACCGCGCATGGATCACCCCCGCCAGCAAACCGAACGCCAGGTACAGCGCCCCGCCCCCGAAATCGCCGACCAGATTCAGCGGCGGCACCGGTTTGTCCGTCGTGCCGATGGCGTGCAGGGCGCCGGTGATGGCGATGTAGTTCATGTCATGGCCGGCGGCCTTGGCGTAGGGGCCGGTCTGACCCCAGCCCGTCATGCGGCCGTAGACCAGCTTCGGATTGCGGGCGAGGACGACGTCGGGACCAAGCCCCAGCCGCTCCATGACGCCGGGGCGGAAGCCCTCGATCAGGCCGTCGGCCTGTTCCAGCAACTTCAGGCACGTCTCGATCGATTCGGGGTTCTTCAGATCCAGCGCCACGGAACGGCGGCCGCGCGCCGTGACATCGGCGGGTGAACCTCGACCCTGTCCCTTGCGGTCGATGCGCACGACATCCGCGCCGAGGTCCGACAGCAGCATGCCGCAGAAGGGGCCCGGTCCAATGCCGGCGAACTCAACGATCTTCAGTCCCGAAAGCGGCCCCTGGCCCATGACGCAATCTCCCTGTCAGCCCTATGAACCTGGCTGATTGGAGCCAGTAGAGCGATACTGACGTTCGGTCAGGCAAGCCGGGATCAGCGAGACGCGGCGGTTCTTCGATTCACCCCCAGCCTGCGGCGTTGCGCGGCTTTGACGACGCGAACCCTCTGCTATGGTGCGCCGTCGAATCCTGCGGGCCCCGACGGGGTCTGCGTCGTATGAGTTCGGGCGGAGGTTGGTTTGGCGGTTGACGCCCGGATCCTGATCGTGGCGCGCGATGATGTTCGCGCCGGACCGCTGGCCGAGGGGCTGGACCGGTTGGGCTGGCGCACGATCACCGCGCGAGGCCCCTACGCCGCGCTCGCCGCCTTGGGCGACCTGCCCATTGAGGCGGTGATCGTCGATCTCGCCAGCGCCGGTCCCGAAACACAGACCCTGGCGCGCCGCCTGAAGGCGGCGGTCGCTCCACGCCGCCTGCCGGTCATCGCGATCAGCGAACCCGACACCGATTTCCGCAGTCAGTCGTTCGATCTGACGCTCTCCCCGCCCCTGCACCCCTCTCAAGCCGCCTTGCGGCTGGAGTCGCTGGTGCGTACGGCGATCGCCGAGGAGGAGTTCGAGCTCCGTCTTGAAACCTTCGGCGAACGCGGCCGACGGCTCGATCTGCCGGAACCTTCGGATGCGCCCTATCGCATCCTGGCCGTCGGCGAACCCGCGCCGCAATTCCTGGCCCTGTCCAACGCCCTGCAGGCCAGTGGCGCAGAGGTTGTCGGCGCGTTCACCGCCTATACGGCCTTTGACTATCTGCACGAGCGGCCGTTCGACTCGGTGGTGCTGTGGGCTGGCGACAGCCAGCAGGAGGCGCTGTCGATCGCTGCGGGCATGCGGCGCAACACGCGCCTATTCCACATCCCGGCCCTGCTTTACCTGAAGGCCGAAAGCTATGTGACGATGTCGGAGGCCTTCCATCGGGGCGTGTCCGACGTCGCCTCGCCCGAGACGCCGGAGAGCGAGACGGCGATGCGGGTCATGGAGCTGGCCCGCAGCTTCCGCCGAGGCGAAGCCATCCGCGGCGCGCTCGAAAAGGCGCGCAGTTCGGGCCTGATGGACGCCGCCACGGGCCTCTTCACGCGCGACCTGTTCGCTGCGCACCTCGCGCGGCTGGCCAGCGCCGCGCGAGAACGGGCGCGGCCGCTTTCGATTTGCGTTCTGCGCGTCGCCGACAAGCCCGAGACCGTCTGGGCGCGCCAGAACGGCTGGCTGGATCGCGCCATTCCGCAGATCGGTTCGATGGTCGGACGCCTGGTGCGGGTCGAGGATACGCCCGCGCGTCTGGCGACAGAGGTCTTCGCCTTGGCCCTGCCCGCCACTAACCAGAACGCCGCCCGCGCCGCGGCCGAACGGATCGCCGCCGTGATCGGCTGCACCGCCTTCGACGCGGGCGAGGACCGCGCGCCGTTCGTCTGCGAATTCGATATCGGCGTGGCCGAGGTCCAGCCGGGCGAAGGCGCGGTAAAGGCCCTGGAACGGGCGGCGGCCGCCGCGCTCAAGCGCGAGGCTGGCTGAAGCTTGGCGCTTGGGGCGCAAGGCCGCGCGTCCTATATGGAACACGTCCTGTAGCGGACGTTTTTTCCTTGGGAGTTCGCCATGAGCCAGCCGCAAGCCATGATCATCGACGTCGTGGCCGATGTCGTCTGCCCATGGTGCTATCTCGGCTGGCGTCGCCTGAAGTCGGCGGTCGCCCTGCGCCCGGACCTAACGGCGCAACTGATATGGCGCCCCTATCAGTTGGATCCGACGCTCCCCGAGGAGGGCGTCGATCGCAAGACCTACATGGCGCAGAAGTTCAAGGATCCTGACAAGCTGAAGGCCGTCCACACCGCGCTGGTCGAAGGGGGCGTCGAGGAAGGGATCGTCTTTAACTTCGACGCCATCGCCCTGTCGCCGAACACCAATGCCGCCCATCGCCTGATCCGTTGGGCCCTGACGGCCGGGGTGCAGGACCAAGTCGTCGAAGCGCTGTTCAAAGCCTATTTCGAGCAAGGCCTCGACATCGGTGACCCTATCGTCCTGGGCGACATCGCCGAGGCGGCGGGCATGGAGCGTCTTGTGGTGCTGCAGCTGCTCTCCGAGGGGGCCGACAAGGAGGCCGTAGCCCGCGAGCACGCCATGGCTGTCCAGGGCGGCGTGACCGGCGTGCCGTTCGCGATCTTCGCCGGCAAGGTTGCGGTCGTCGGGGCCGAGGCTCCGGAGCGTATCGCCCAAGCGATCGATCAGGCGCTGGCAGGTTAGCCTCCCCTGACACCCGGCGTTCCGGTCAGGATGACGGCAGAGAAGGCGACGGCTTGACACGTAGAATTACACTCGTAATTATCCATTGAGTATTACGGCTGTAATCAAGCAGGAGCTTTCGATGCGCCTACGCCCCCTATTCCCCGTCGCGGTCGCCGCCGCGATGTTGGCAACCCCCGCCCTGGCCTCGACGGTCCTGACACCGTCGGGCGACAACCCCTTGACCCTCATGGCGATCTTCGCGAACGCCGCCGCGCCCGTGCAGCTGATCGCCTTGCTGCTGGTCGCCGGACTGTTCGTCAGCCCAATCGTAGCCGCCCTACGTCCGCACGCCCGTTTGCTGCGGGCGATCAACAAGAGCGCCCTGCCCCTGGGCTTTGCAGCGGCCGCCTACACCTTGCTGGCCGGCGCCGTCGGCATCGCTAATCTCGGCGCCACGCCCAGCCTTGCTGTTGTGGCTCCAGGTCTGGCTGAAGCTTTGATGATGGCCATGCTAGGCCTGCTGACCGCCGGCGTGGCGCGCCTGGCGAGTGAACTGACGTCGCGGCGCAAGGCCGAAACCGGCGTCGTCTAGCCGCGACAAAAACGCCGCTCGCACAACCCCGCTTGCTTTTTGCACCGCAACAAGCGCATAAGGCCGCTCATCGAGCCCCCTTTGTGTCGCTTCGGCGGCGGAAGGGGGCTATTTTTGTTGGAATTCGACCAAGAAGCGGTCCGAGGGAAGCGTTCAAGGCTTCAAAGGGGCCCGATTTGGTCATGGCGCGAGCCGCGCGTGTTTGTGTGCGGCCGCAGACGTGAATTGGACCCATATGCCCTTCCCCGCCTCCCACCCCGCTCTTGAGCGGGCTCTCGCCGCTCAAGGTTACGCCGAGCCCACCCCCGTCCAGGCCGCCGTGCTGGCCGCCGACGCCGCTGACCGCGACCTGCTGGTCAGCGCCCAGACAGGCTCGGGCAAGACCGTCGCCTTCGGCCTCGCGGCCGCCCCCACCCTACTGGGCGACGCCGAGACCTTCGGCCAGGCCGCCGAGCCGCTGGCCCTGGTCATCGCCCCCACCCGCGAACTGGCCATGCAGGTCAATCGCGAGCTGGGCTGGCTGTACGCCGAAGCCAAAGCCGCGGTGATCAACTGCGTCGGCGGCATGGACGCCCGCCGCGAGCAGCGCGCGCTGAACTACGGCGCGCACATCGTCGTCGGCACGCCGGGCCGCCTGCGCGACCACATCGAGCGCGGTCACCTGGATCTCTCCAAGCTGAAGGTCGCCGTCCTCGACGAGGCCGACGAGATGCTGGACATGGGCTTCCGCGAGGACCTCGAGTTCATCCTCGACGCCGCGCCGCCCGAGCGCCGCACCCTGCTGTTCTCGGCCACCCTGGCGCGCGACATCGTCGAGCTGGCCAAGCGCTATCAGAACGACGCCGTCCGCATCGACACGATCGGCCGCAACGAACCGCACCGCGACATCGAGTATCGCGCCGTGCGCGTGGCCCCCAACGAGGTCGAGCACGCGGTCGTCAACCTGCTGCGTTTCTTCGAGGCCCCCGGCGCCCTGGTGTTCGCCAACACCCGCGAGAGCGTCCGCAGCCTGCACGCCAAGCTGCGCGAGCGCGGCTTCGCCGTCGTCGGCCTGTCGGGCGAGCTGTCCCAGCGTGAACGCGCCGACGCCCTGCAGGCCCTGCGCGACGGTCACGCCCGCGTCTGCGTCGCCACTGACGTCGCCGCGCGCGGCCTTGATTTGCCTGACCTGGGCCTCGTCATCCATGCCGAGCTGCCGATCAACAAGGCTACGCTCCTGCACCGTTCGGGCCGCACCGGACGCGCCGGCAAGAAAGGCGTCAGCGCTCTGGTTGTGCCCTACACCCGTCGCCGCAAGGCCGAGCAGCTGCTGTACGCCGCCGGCGTCGAGGCCGACTGGGGCGGCGCCCCCAGCGCCGACTCGATCCGCGAGAAGGACCAGGAGCGGCTGCTCGAGGACCCGATCTTCAGCGAGGCCTCGACCGACGAGGACATCGCCCTGGCCGAGGCCATGCTGGCCAAGCGAACCCCGGTCGAGATCGCCGCAGCGCTTATCCGCACCCGCCGCGCCAAGCTACCCTCGCCGGAAGACATCTATGACGACCCGCGCCACGGGGCCGATCCGGGTCCGCGCTCGCGTGAACCCCGTGAGCCTCGCGAACTCGGGGAACGCCCCGAGCGCGAGCCGCGCGTCAGCATGGAAGGCTCGGAGTGGTTCCGGATCAGCGTCGGCCGTCGCGGCAATGCGGACCCCAAGTGGCTGATCCCGATGATCTGTCGCCTGGGCCACATCACCAAGAAGGACATCGGCGCGATCCGGATTTTCGACTATGACACCAAGTTCGAGATCTCGGCCGAGGCGGCGGTGAAGTTCGGCGCGGCGGTCCAGACGACGGTGCGCGAGGACGTCTCGATCACCCCGACCACGGCGCCAGCGGCGCGCGAAGCCGGCCCGCGCCGTGAGTTCACGCCGCGTCCGCCGCGCGGCGACAACGACGGTCCGCGCGAGTACAAGCCGCGCCCGCCGCGCGCCAACGCCCCTGGTTCGCGCGATCACACCCCGCGGCCGTCCAGCTTCGGCGACGACGGCTTCAGCAACGCCAAACCCTATAACCGTGGCGAAGAGCCCAAGGGCGACTACAAGCCCCGCCGCGCCCCGCGCGACAACGACGCGCCGCGCCCGTACTCGCCGCAGGACTCCGACGGCGCTCCCAAGCGCGCCTTCAAGCCGCGCCACGAGGCCGGCGCCGACGCGCCGCGCGAATACAAGCCCCGCGCTCCCCGCGCTGACGGCGATGCGCCCAAGAAGCCCTTCAAAAAGGCTTTCAGCGACAACGCCGCCGGTCCCAAGCCGTACGCTAAACCTTACGCCGGCAAGCGCGACGGCGATGGTCCCGCCAAGCCGTTCCGGGGCCCCAAGCCGTTCAAGGCCAAGAACTTTGACGCCAAGCCCGGCGGCAAGCCAGCTGGAAAGCCGTTCAAGAAGAAGTAGTTAGCGATCTAAATCCTCCCCCCCAGTGGGGGAGGTGTCGGCTCGAAGAGACGAACGGGGGGGAAGCGGCAGGCTCTGCAGCACTTCCCTCTCCGGCCTTCGGCCACCTCCGCCTCTAGGGGGAGGATTTTGCTAGACGCTCTGCCCCGCGCTCCAGCCTGAACTCCAGGCCCACTGGAAGTTATAGCCGCCCAGCCAGCCGGTGACGTCCACCACCTCGCCGATGAAGTAGAGCCCGGGCACGGCCTTGGCCTCAAGGGTGCGGGAGTCCAGCGCTTCGGTGTCGACCCCGCCCAGCGTTACTTCAGCGGTGCGATAGCCTTCCGAACCGACGGGCTTGAAGGTCCAGGCGTTGACCGCAGCGGCCAGCCGCCCCAGCTTCTTGTCCGAACAGTCAGCGATATTGCCCTTATCGGCGGCTTCTTCCTCGGCGATCACTTGCGCGACGCGCTTGGGCAGCAAGCTCGAGAGCACCGTCGCCACCGCCTGACGCGGCGTGGCCGTACGCGCGGTCTTCAGCGCCGCCAGGGCGTCGACGCCGGGCGCCATATCGACCCGGATCTCGTCGCCTTCCCGCCAGTAGGACGATATCTGCAGGATCGAGGGACCCGAAAGCCCTCGGTGCGTGAACAGCATGCCTTCCTGGAACTTGGTCTTGCCGTGGGCGACCACGGCGTCCAGCGCCACGCCCGAGAGTGGGGTCAACCGCGCCAGCATGCCCGCCTCGAAGGTCAGTGGCACAAGCGCGGGGCGGGTCTCGATGATATTGAGGCCAAACTGCCTAGCGATATCGTAACCCAAGCCCGTAGCGCCCATCTTCGGGATCGACTTGCCGCCGCTGGCCACCACGAGCGAGGCGCAGCCGACCTTGCCTGAAGAGAGGAAGACCTCGAATCCGGACGCAGCCTTGGCCACGCTCTCCACGCTGGTCTCCAGCCGCAGCGTCACGCCGGCGGCCTTCATCTCCGTCAGCAGCATGGTGATGATCTGCTTGGCCGAGCCGTCGCAGAAGAGCTGTCCCAGGGTCTTCTCGTGGTAGGCGATGCCATACCGCTCGACGAGCGCGATGAAGTCGCGCGGGCGATAACGCCGCAGCGCCGACAGGGCGAACTTCGGATTGGCCGACAGGAAATTATGGATCGACGCGCCAGTGTTGGTGAAGTTGCAGCGCCCGCCGCCGCTGATGCGGATCTTTTCGCCGGGCGCCTTGGCATGGTCGATAATCAGGACCGAGCGTCCGCGCTTGCCGGCCTCGATGGCGCACATCATGCCGGCCGCACCCGCGCCGATCACCACAACGTCGAAAGTTTCCAAGGTTTTTCCGTTCTTTGCTGGCCCTCCTTCGAGCGGAGGCGGCCGCGCAAGTCAACTGATCCAAGGGCGGCGAACCGCCACATCGGCTTGACCTTCCAGCGGAAGGCGTTACGACGCTCGCCCCCTCCCGCACCGCACGATCGAGCCCCCCATGACGGCCGCTTCCTCCGCTTCGGCCCCAGGCGCGCCGACCATCGGCGTCGACTTTGGCACCACCAACACCGTGGTCTCCCTGACCCTGGGCGATGATCAGGCGCGGCTGGTCCGCTATTCGATCAACAACCGCGACCTCTTCGCCTTCCGCTCCGCGCTCAGCTTCCACAGCGTCCAGGGCGTGGGCGAGGCGGCGAACGAGCGGGTGGTCGAGGCCGGTCCCTGGGCGATCGAGTCCTATCTGGAGGATCCGCTGGAGACGCGGTTCATCCAGTCGTTTAAGACCTTCGCCGCCTCGGCCGCCTTCACCGAGACCCGCATTCTCAACAAGCGCTACCAATTCGAAGATCTGCTGGCCGCCTTCCTGCTGCGCCTGCGCGACCATGCGGGCGCGCAGCTGTCTGACCTGCCGCCGCGGATCATCGTCGGCCGCCCGGTGACGTTCGCGGGCTCCTCGCCCGACGAGGCGCTGGCGTTGACGCGCTATGAGGCCGCCTTCCAGCGCCTGGGCTTCACCGACATACGCTACGCCTATGAGCCCGTCGGCGCGGCCTTCTTCTTCGCCCGGCAACTGCAGCAGGACGCCACCGTGCTGGTGGCCGACTTCGGCGGCGGCACCAGCGACTTTTCGCTGGTCCGGTTCGAGCGCGCCGCGGACGGGACGCTACGCTCCACGCCGCTGTCGCGTTCGGGGGTCGGCGTCGCTGGCGACGCCTTCGACTACCGCATCATCGACCAACTCGTGTCGCCGGAACTCGGCAAGGGCTCGGACTACCGCTCGTTCTCCAACAGCCTGCCGATCCCGCAGCGCTACTACGCCGCCTTCGCCCGCTGGGACCAACTGGCCCTGCTGCGCGCCTCTAAGGACATGCGGGACATTCGCGCTCTGGAGCGCACCGCGCTGGAGCCCGACAAGATCGCCGCGCTCATCGAGGTGCTGGACGGCAATCACGGCTACGCCCTCTACCGTTCTGTCTCGGCGCTGAAGGAGGCGCTGTCGAGCCAGGACCAGGCGACCTTCCGGTTCGAAGCCGGCTCGGTGCGGATCGAGAAACCCGTGACGCGGCCCGAGTTCGAAGCCTGGATCGCTCCCGAGCTGGCGGCCATCGAAACCGCCGTCGGCCAGGCCCTCGATGAGGCCAACCTCACCGAGGCCGGCGTTGATCGGGTGTTCCTGACCGGCGGCAGCTCTTTCGTACCCGCCGTACGCGAGATCTTCCTGCGTCGTTTCGGCGCCGACAAGATCGAGACTGGCGGCGAGTTTGAGTCTATCGCCTCGGGCCTGGCGCTGATCGGGCGCGAGGCGGACCTTGATCTCTGGACCATGCGCGCAAGCTAGGCCCTCTTCGCCGCATGGTGGCGCCCCGCGCTTTGGCTTAGGGTTAACGCGAACGATTCGCGTCGCGACCTTGTGGGGCAACGAATCCAGTGCCGATTTCGTATCTGTCCGCCGCCCAGATCGCCGCGCTGGCGACGACGACGATACAGACCCTGTCGACCACCAAGCTGGAGGGCCTGACCAAGACGCAGGTCGGCGCGCTCTCGGACGCGGCGATCGGCACGCTGGACGCCAGTCAGGTCTCGGCGCTCTCGGCGACCCAGGTCAAGGGTCTGACAGCCACCCAGATCCCGGCATTCGCCCAGAACCTCTTGTTCGATGTCGACCAGCTTCAGGCGTTCAGCGGCGCGCAACTGAACGCCCTGACCTCAACCCAGCTAGCCAAGCTCGACGCCGACCGACTGCAAGCGCTGAGCGCCGTCCAGATCGGCGCGCTGGACGCCACCCACTTCACGGCGTTGGACGCAACCCAGATCGCGGCGCTGAGCACGACCCAGCTGACACAGCTGACCACGACCCAGATCTCCGCTTTCAGCGCAACCGACCTTGAAGAGCTGTCTCCGGCAAAGCTCTCTGCGCTGACGGGAACCCAGCTCGGGGCCCTGCCCGCTGATCTTATCCCATCGCTGCAAGGCGCCAGGCTGTCAGCGCTGAGCACCACCCAGCTCCAGAGCATGACTGCGACGCAGGTCGCGGCCTTGTCGACGACCCAGCTGAGAAGCCTGGACGAAAACCTGAAGGTGCTAGGCGTCGCTCAGATCGGCGCTCTGTCGGCGGCCCAGGCTGCCGTTCTGTCGGACGCGGTCGTGGGCGGACTCACCGCGACGCAGCTTGGCGCGCTGAGCGCCGACGGCCTGTCCGGACTCTCGGCAACGCAGGTAGCGGGCCTTACCGGGACACAACTGGCTGGACTGAAACCGGCCCAACTGCGGGCGCTGAGCGAAAATGATCTAGCCGAGTTCACGCCGGCCCAGATGCGCCACTTCAGCGCTGCTCAGCTCTCGGCCCTGACCACGACGGGCCTGAACAGCCTGGCCGCTGATCGGGTCCAGGTGTTCGATGCGACGCAGTTGACCGCCTTGACGACCACTCAGATCGCTGGCCTGACCGGCGATGATCTGGCCGAATTCACGCCGGCCCAGGTGGAAGTGCTGGCCACGACGCAGTTGGCCGCTCTGTCCCCGACGGCGCTCAACAGCCTTGGCCGTGATCAGGTCCAGGCGCTGACCGGGACGCAGCTGAAGAGCCTCAGCCGAACCCAGATCGGCGGCCTGTCCGAGACGAGCCTCGCGGCCTTCACGCCCGATCAAGTGCAAGTCTTCAGCACGACGCAACTGAGCGGCTTGTCGCCGAGCGCGTTCAACAGCCTGAACGCCAGTCAGGTCCAAGCCCTGACCGCGACCCAGCTTGCCGGGCTGACCACGACACAGATTGCCGGACTGACCGAGACGGATTTCGCCGAGTTCACGCCGGATCAGGCGGCGGCCTTGAGCGGCGTCCAAATCGCGGCGCTGGCTACGACGACCTTGAACGCCATCGCTCAGAGCCAGATCCAGGGCCTAAGCGAAACGCAGCTCGCCGCGCTGACCTCGACCCAGATCACGGGGCTCTCCACAACCAGCCTCGACAAGTTCTCCACCACCCAGCTCAAGGCCTTTGCGCCATCGCAGCTGGCGGCCTTAACGACCACCAACTTCAACCGTTTGAGCGCCAGCACGATGCGGGCTCTATCCGCCACGCAATTGGCGGCGGTCAGCCTCCCCCAGATTAGCGCCTTGAATGAAACGGACTTTGCGCGCTTCACGGCCACCCAGGTGGCCAGCTTCAGCGGCGAACAGATCGGCGCGCTGTCGACGACCAACTTTAACGGTCTCAGCCAAACCCAAGTCGCGGCGCTATCGTCCGGCCAGTTGGCGGGCGTCAGTACGACCCAGATGGGCGGCCTCACGAACACCGACTTGGCCGAGCTCTCCGCAACTCAGTTCGCAGCCCTCAGCGGGACTCAGGTCGGCGGACTATCGACGAGCCATCTCACCGGCCTGGATCGGACGGCTTTCCAGACGTTGACGGAGAACCAGATCGCCGGCCTGAGCGCCAGCCAACTGAGCGCCCTCTCACAGACCGACATCGCCGACTTCACAACCACCCAGGTGGCGGCCCTGACCGCGAGCCAGCTGGTGGCGATCTCAGTAACCAACCTGATTGCGCTTTCGCCCGACCAGTATGCGGCCCTGACGCCCGGCGCGCTGAAGGGGCTCTCGTCCTTCCAGCTGCGCAATCTGTCGCCCACCGTTTTCAGTCAGCTCAGCGAGACCCAGGTTCAGGCGCTGAACGCCAGCCAACTGGGCTCGCTTTCGACCGCCGTCATCGCGAGCCTGACCACGACCCAGATCGGGTATCTGGCCCCAACGCAGATTCCGGGCCTGACCATCAATCAACTGGATTGGCTATCGACCACCAACATCGCCGCCATGACGCCGCTCCAGGTCGGCGCGTTCACGCCGGCGCAGGTCGAGAGCCTCGGCTAACCGGCTTCAGCGCGCCAGCGCCTTGGCCAAATAGCTCGCCAGGACCTCGACCCGCGCGGGACGCGGGCCTCCCGGCGGCATGACGAGATGCAACGCGATCGGCGCGGAGCACCACTCGCCGAGCACCGCTTCCAGGCGCCCTTCGGCCAAAGCCGGCCCCACGATGAAGTCCGGCAGCATCGCCACGCCGGTTCCCGCCAGCAGTGCCGGCAAGAGCGCATCGCCGTTGTTGGCGCGCACCACGGCGCGGGGGCGGACGGCCGCCTCCTCGCCACCCGCTCTCTGGAAACGCCAAGTCTCCGGCGTCGTCTGGTGGCCATAGGTCAGGCCGCGATGCTCGGCGAGGTCCGCTGGGCGCCCTGGACGGCCGTGACGATCCCAGTACGCTGGTGCAGCGACGACGTAGCGCTGCACCGGCCGCAGTCGCCGCGCGACCAAGGAGCTGTCTGGCAAATCCGCGACACGCAGGGCGATATCGAATCCCATGCCGATCAGGTCGACGGTCGCATCCGAAAGATGCAGGTCGATGGAAACGTCCGGATAGGCTTCCAGAAAGGCGGGCAGCACCGGCGCGAGACTGGCCAGACCCAGCGACATCGGCGCAGCCATGCGGACAAGGCCTCTCGGCGCGGCGGACTGGCTGGAAGCCTCCTCCTCGGCGGCCTCAGCCTCGGCCAACACACGGCTGGCGCGGTCCACGAGCGCCTGACCGGCGTCCGTCAGCGCCAGACGACGGGACGTGCGGTTGAAGAGCCTGGCGCCCAGGCGAAGCTCCAGCCGCGTCACGGCCTTGGACACTGTGGCCTTCGACATGGCCAGGGCTTCGGACGCGGCGGCGAACGAGCGCAACTCCGCAACCTTGGCGAAGACGGCTAGACCCTCGAGATCAGGAAGCTTGGACATGAATATATGCTATTTTTAGAAACGATGAATTTCAATAGTTTCCATTTATAATCCCGACGCCAACCCTATCTTCTCCTCAACAGGACGCGCCGACGCGGCGCGCCAGAGAGACTGAAAGGTAGAGCCATGATCGACCGCAAACCGTTCGACAAGCTTGGCGGCGCCGACCACGGTTGGCTGAAAGCCAAACACCACTTCTCGTTCGCCAGCTACTATGACCCCAACAACATGAACTGGGGCGCGCTGCGGGTTTGGAACGACGACGAGATCGCTCCGAACACCGGCTTTCCGCCGCATCCGCACAGCGACATGGAAATCATCACCTATGTCCGCGACGGCGCGATCACCCACCAGGACAACCTGGGCAACAAGGGCCGCACGGTCGCTGGCGACGTCCAGGTAATGAGCGCGGGCTCGGGCATCCGTCACGCCGAGTACAATCTCGAGCCGGAAACGACCCGGATCTTCCAGATCTGGATCGAGCCCAAGTCGTTCGGCGGCGCCCCCTCCTGGGGCTCCAAGCCGTTCCCCAGGGGCGACCGCTCGGGAAAGTTCGTGACGCTGGCCAGCGGCTTCTCGGATGACGCCGACGCCCTGCCGATCCGCACCGACGCCCGCGTTCTGGGCGCGACGCTGAAGGCTGGCGAGACCACGACCTACGCCTTGGGCAAGACCCGCAACGGCTATCTGGTGCCGGCGGTCGGTTCGGTCGAGGTCAATGGCGTCAAGCTGAACGCCCGGGACGGCGCCGGCATCAAAGATGAGGACGTGATCACCGTCACCGCCCTGGAAGACGCCGAACTGGTGCTGGTCGACGCGGCCTAACGACGGATCGAACTGGCTGTCCGCCCCCTCCCCCATGGCGGACAGCCATGCGCCGCCCCGAGGATACCCCGCCTCGGGGCGGCTTTTCGTTAGGCTGTCAGTTCGCGGGGTCGAAGTCGGGCGTCTGGGCCGCGACATAGGCGTCCCATTCAGCGGCGCTATGGAAATCCAGACCTTTGTCCCAAGCCGCGCCCATATAGTAGACGAACGGCTTGCCGGGCTCGACCTTGATCAGCACGAGGTAGTTGTCGAAGTCCTGCCGCACCTCAACAACGGCTTTCGGGTCGACCATGAGAGCGATCGCCATTGAGCCCTTTTGGGGATCCGCAGGCTCGAAGAATGTGACGCGGCCGGGCGCCAGGTCCTTGCGTAAGACCCCTGCGCCGCTGGGCCGCTTGCGTTTGGAAATGCCGATCCCGACCACGATGGGTCCTGGCTTGTCTGAGCGGATCGTCGACACCATGCGGGTGAAGTTGGTTCCCATCGGCAGCGAGAACGTCCGCGTCTCCCAGACCTTGCGGTCCACATCGACTGGCCAGGGCGCATAGTCCACGCTGAAGGCGGCTACATCCGGCCCGTTTATATGGACCTTCACGTCGCTCCAGTTACGCGACGTCCAGAGCTTGTTGTCGTGCCAGACACCGAGGCCGCCCGCGCCGCGGGCCGTGCCGACATCGTAGAAGTCCAGGCCTTCGCCATGGTCGGTGTGCTGGTCGCCAGTGCGCAACTGGCGGTCCATGTAGGGCCAGCGGACGCTCTTGCCCCAAGCGTCGATGCCCGAAGTCGACGGCGGCTCGGTCTTTTCCAAGTCACGGCTATAGATGCGGTGCGCTGTGCGGTCGTTCTCCCAGAGGATGTCGTTGAAGCGATACGGCGCCAGGGTGACCGCTGCGCGCGGTACCTGACCTGCAGCGTCGGGCTTCTCCAGGGTCTTGCCCGGGAGATGCGCCTGGGCCAAGGCGAAACTGGGGACGGCTGACAGGGACACGGCCAGGACGGCGACGAGGGTCTTCCACATCACAAGCGCTCCTCGAAGGCGGCGCGTCGTTGGCGCGCCATAAAGGCTCAGGCGGTTGGGATATCGCGGCCCCCAGAAATGGTCTAGCCAAATTGCAGAACTGGACAGACCAAAGCGCAGTAGCCCAGGCCTGAAAGGCAAGGCCCAACGAAAGGAGCCCCGGACCTTTCAGCCCGGGGCTCTTCCCGAAAGAATTAGATAAAGCCGGCTCAGCCCTTGGCGTTCGCCAGGGCCGCCTGGGCCGCCGCCAGACGCGCGATCGGCACGCGGTAGGGCGAGCAAGACACGTAGTCCAGGCCGACCTTCTCGCAGAAGCCGATCGAGGCGGGATCGCCGCCATGTTCGCCGCAAATGCCCAGCTTGACGTCCGGACGCACCGCGCGGCCGCGTTCGGCGGCCAGACGGATCAGGTCGCCGACGCCGTCCTGGTCGAGGCTGACGAAGGGGTCCTTCTCGAAGATGCCCTTCTCGATATAGGCGTTCAGGAACTTGCCCGCGTCGTCACGGCTGATGCCGAACGTCGTCTGGGTCAGGTCATTGGTGCCAAAGCTGAAGAACTCGGCGTTGTCGGCCAGGTCGCCGGCGCGCAGGGCCGCGCGGGGCAGCTCGATCATGGTGCCGACCGTGTACTTCAGGTCCACGCCCTGCTCTTCCAGCACCGCCTTGGCGACGCGGTCGGTCAGGTCGCGCAGGTACTTCATCTCCTCGCCCTTGGCGACCAGCGGGTGCATGATTTCCGGCACCGGCGCGGCCTTGCCCGACTTGGCGATCTCGCACGCCGCCTCGAGTATGGCGCGGACCTGCATCTCGTAGATCTCGGGATACGAGACACCCAGACGGCAGCCGCGGTGGCCCAGCATCGGGTTGGTTTCGTGCAGCTCCTTGGCGCGGCGCATGAGCTTGGCCGCGTCCAGCCCCGTGGCGTCCGCCACGGCCTGAACGTCTTCCTCGGTGTGCGGCAGGAACTCGTGCAGCGGCGGATCCAAGAGGCGGATCGTGACCGGCAGGCCTTCCATGATCGTGAAGAGCTCGACGAAGTCGGCTTTCTGGAACGGCGCAATCTTCGCCAGGGCGGCGCGGCGGCCCTTTTCGTCATCCGCCAGGATCATCTCACGCACGGCGGCGATCCGGGTGTCGTCGAAGAACATGTGCTCGGTGCGGCACAGGCCAATGCCCTCGGCGCCGAACTGGCGGGCGGTCTTGGCGTCCAGAGGCGTCTCGGCGTTGGCCCGCACCTTCAGGCGACGGACCTGGTCGGCCCAGCCCATCAGGGTGGCGAAGTCACCGGTCAGCTCGGGCTCGATCATCTTCGGCGCGCCGACCAGGATGTCGCCGGTGGAGCCGTCGATGGTGATGATCTCGCCGGCCTTGAAGTCGCGGCCACGAACGCGGAACAGGCCTTCCTTCTCGAAGATGGCCACGTCGCCGGCGCCCGAGACGCAGGGTCGGCCCATGCCGCGCGCCACCACAGCGGCGTGGCTGGTCATGCCGCCGCGCGCCGTGATGATGCCGCGCGCGGCGTGCATGCCATGGATGTCCTCGGGGCTGGTTTCCTCGCGCACCAGGATCACCGACTCGCCGTTTGCGGCGGCCTTCTCGGCGGCGTCGCTGTCGAAGACGATCTTGCCGGTGGCCGCGCCAGGCGAGGCCGGCAGGCCCTTGGCGATCACGTCACGATGGGCCGACGGATCGATGGTCGGGTGCAGCAGCTGGTCCAGCGAGGCGGGCTCCACCCGACCGACGGCTTCCGAGGTCGAGATTACGCCTTCGGCCGCCATGTCGACAGCGATCTTCAGCGCGGCCTTGGCGGTGCGCTTCCCGTTGCGGGTCTGCAGCATGTAGAGCTTGCCCTGCTCCACGGTGAACTCGATGTCCTGCATGTCGCGGTAGTGGCGCTCCAGCGTCTCCACGACCGTCTTGAACTGACCGAACACCTCCGGCATCGCCTCTTCCATCGAGGGGGCGACGTCACCCATCTCCTCACGGGCGGCCTTGGTCAGGGACTGCGGCGTGCGGATGCCCGCCACCACGTCCTCGCCCTGGGCGTTGATCAGGAACTCGCCGTACAGGCGGTTGTCGCCGTTCGACGGATTGCGGGTGAAGGCCACGCCGGTCGCAGAGGTCTCGCCCATGTTGCCGAACACCATCGACTGGATGTTCACGGCCGTGCCCCAGCTTTCGGGGATGTCGTGCATGCGGCGATAGAACTTCGCGCGGTCGTTCATCCAGCTGGCGAACACGGCGCCCACGGCGCCCCACAGCTGCTCCTGGGCGTCCTGCGGGAACGGCTTGCCCAACTGCTCGCGGACGGCGGCCTTGTAGTCCTTGATCACGGCGGCCCAGTCGTCGGCGGTGAGGCCGGTGTCGACATGGACGTCCAGGCGATCCTTATGGTCGTCGAGGATCTCCTCGAACATATGATGCTCGAGGTTTAGCACGACGTTCGAGTACATCTGGATGAAGCGACGGTAGCTGTCGTAGGCGAAGCGGCGGTCGCCCGACAGCTTGGCCAGACCCTCGACGGTCTCGTCGTTGAGGCCCAGGTTCAGCACCGTGTCCATCATGCCCGGCATCGAGGCCCGAGCGCCCGAGCGCACCGACACCAGCAGCGGGTTGGTCACATCGCCGAACTGCTTGCCGGTGATCTCCTCGATCTTGACCAGCCCCGCCTGGACCTGAGCGGCGAGCTCGGCCGGGTACTGCTTGCCGTTCGCATAGTAGTGGACGCAAGCCTCGGTGGTGATCGTAAAGCCGGGCGGCACAGGCAGACCCAGGGACGACATCTCCGCGAGATTGGCCCCCTTGCCGCCAAGGAGGTTCTTCATCGAGGCGTCGCCGTCCGCGCCGCCTCCGCCGAATGCATAAACCCATTGGGCCTTGGTCAGCGTCTCAACCGGCATCTTTGAATTCACCCTGCGATAAGTGAAAAGGCCGCGCCCCTCTGATGGGGGTCGTCTCACCTTGGAACAGCGCTGCTTTGTTGCGATCCCGCAGTGCAATATCCGGGGGTCTCAGTAGCACTTCGGTCAAGAACGCGTCCACAGGCCGTTGGCGTTCCAAGCCACAACACGAGAATTCGGCAAATAATTCCAATGACAACGTTGTCCGCCATGGGTGGCTGGCGATGTTCTCGGCAAACTTGGCTCAATCGCTCGACTTGCACCTTGAACGAACGATTGTCGGACCTTGTCTTCGCGCCACAAAACGCCTTCGATCGCTCCATGACGGCGCGGATCATTCGACTCGGGACTTTATTGCGGGACGCTGACGCCATCGCCGACCTGCATACGCGCAGCCGTCAGCATGCTTATCGTGGACTCTATGGCGACCACTATCTGGACCATCAACTCCCCGCCATTTCACGCGCGGTCTGGCGCGAGCGCTTTCAGGACTATGCCCCCAGCACCGACCTGATCCTGGCCGCCATGGACGACGGACAAACCGTCGCCCTCGCCTACGCCTCTTTTAGGGTGAATCCCGATGTCGGTCTCCTTATCGACAACCTTCACGTCGCCCCTGAACGGAAGGGCCAGGGCCTTGGCTCGCGGCTGCTGACCAAGATCGCCCGGTGGCTGCGCGATGAGCACGCGGGCGCGGCCTTGCATCTGGAGGTCTATGCGCCGAACGTGGAGGCCTTGGGCTTTTACGCGCGCAAGGGCGGTGTGGAGGTGGCGCGCTACCGCGAAACGCCGCCTGGCGGACGCGAGGTTGAGGTCGCTCGCTTCCGGTGGTCGCGACCAGAGGATCTGTTGGCCTGACCGCCAGACGCACCGCGTGAAGAGAACGACGGAACCCTCACAGGCATCCGTCGCTCGCCCCCGATCGGTTCGCGTCTAAGGCTCTGACGGCCATTGCACGCGGAACCCATCGCCCCACCGGTCCAACTCCCACAAGAGCAGACACCCTGTCGTAGCCGCTGCGGAGTCGCCGCGATGTGACGTTTCGCACAAGGCGCGCGTCCAGTTCGTCTGCGCCAACAGCGAGAACGGCTCTCTCTAGCGGGCGCGGTAAACGCTGCGCAGATAGGCTTGATCCGCCTCCGTCAGCGCTTTGGGCGCGCCTGCGCTGGCGTCGAACAAGGTCATGATCGAGTCCGACGGCGCGGGGCGCACGCGCACATCCGCAAGCGAAACCATGGCGAGGTAGTCCGCCAAGGCTGACACCTTGACGTCCTGCGCCTTGGTCGCGTCGACAACAATCAAGGTGTTGTGCGGCCGCGCATCGCCGGCGGCCGAACCGCGCACATCACCACCGTGGACCCAGCGGACCGGGCGGGCCTCCGCTCTGAAGGCCTCAGCCGACTCGGCGGGCACGCCTCGGTAGTTGAAACGCTTGGCGCGCGAGGCCTCGCGGATCAGCGCGTCCGGCTCGGCCGAGAACAGCACAACGACGTTGGGTTCGCAGGCGCGTTTGGCGTAGGTCGCACCGGCTTGCCGGGCGACCTGGTGCATACGCGCGGCGACATAGGCGTTCACGTCCGCAGAGGCGCCGCGAACCAGGGGGCACACCCCTTCGCGGGCGCTGCCAGGCGATGTTTGCCGAAGCCGAGACATCTCCGCCTCGAGCCCATTCTGACGTCGAGCGTCGCCCATGAGGGTGTCGGCCTGTCGCGCCGAAACGCCAGACGCAGCCGCCAAGGCGGCTGTAACTGCGAGACCAAAAATCACGGCTTCCATGATTGCTCTCCGCTGATACGAAAAGCAAAACACAACCTAGAAACGATGTCGAGGCGACTTTCCCGCAAACGTGAAAACGGCGGATGCTCCCTCCGGACCATCCGCCACGCATTTTCAGACGGGCGAGAGATCGACCATCCCGCCGCTGCTCGCGCCCTAGAACGGGATCTCGTCGTCCAGGTCCGCCGAGAAGCTCTCGCGCGGGCCACTGGGCTGGCTGCGCTGGCCGCCGCCGAAGCTGGAACCGCCGCCGCCCGAATAGCCGCCGCCGTACTCGTCGCCGCCGCCCGACGACATGCCGGCGTCACCGCCGCGGCCGCCCAGCATCGTCAGTTCGCCACGGAACTTCTGCAGCACGATCTCGGTCGAATACTTTTCCTGGCCGGTATTGTCAGTCCATTTGCGGGTCTGCAGCGCGCCCTCGATGTAGACGGTCGAGCCCTTGCGCAGGTACTGCTCAGCGACCTTGACGAGGTTGTCGTTGAAGATCACGACGCGGTGCCATTCGGTCTTTTCCTTGCGTTCGCCGCTGGTGCGGTCGCGCCAAGTTTCCGACGTCGCGATCCGCAGGTTGGCGACGCGGTCGCCCGAACCCAGGCTACGGATCTCGGGATCCGCCCCGAGATTACCCACCAGAATGACCTTGTTGACGCTGCCCGCCATCGCTTGGACCTTGCTCTCGCCCGGCGACCCATGCGCCGGAATCTGAGGCGAGACGTTAACGGGCCACTAACACGGAAGCAAGTTTTGTTCTCGTAACGTTCTTGTGGGCAAGCCGGACGATTGTGGACAGACCGCGCCGCTGTCGACTGCGCGCCCTACTCGGCTGGAACGCGCTTGATGGCGCCCGGAACCGCCAGCCGGCCATCGCCCGTCCGCACGAGCGACATGAAGCGCGGCCCTTCGTAAGTCTGACCGACGTAGATCCCTTCCTTCTCAATGAAGATGAAGGAACCCTGGTACGATCCGACCATGCTGCGGCTGTTGGACTGGCCAAGGCGCACGAACCGCATCCGCATGCCTTCCAAGGTGGCCGCGCATTCTTCC
Organism: Caulobacter sp. BE264; assembly: GCF_031457805.1. Lineage (NCBI taxonomy): Bacteria > Pseudomonadati > Pseudomonadota > Alphaproteobacteria > Caulobacterales > Caulobacteraceae > Caulobacter > Caulobacter sp. BE264. The sequence goes on from NZ_JAVDXI010000001.1 coordinate 832,881, forward strand.
AGTTGCGGCACATTCCGGCTAACCGGATTGAAGCGCAGCGTCTTGTCCTTGTTGGTCGCGACATGGAAGCAGACGCCCTTCTCGAACGGCGCCTTGGTCTGCTTCTGGCAACCAGCGAGCACGAGACCCGAAAGGGCGATGACGGCGGCGGCGAGGACGGTCTTCTTCATGGATTACACTTATAAGCCTATCCGGCGTTCGGGATAGAGCAGTTCGCGGCCTGCTCGAACGCGGTGTGGAAGCTGCGGTTATCCGACGAAATCTCGACGCGCCCAGGAACCAAGCGCAAGGTTTCCTCACCCCAACGCCCATAGGTCGCACCGCCTGTTTTCTCGCATCGCCCGCCGAACAGTTGCTGGGCGCAGGCGTTCAGCGTGATGTCTCCAGGCAGTCGCCGCCACTCGTTGCCAGCATAGCGCCAGCATGCCGCCAGCGGCGCAGTCGCGGAGGCGGACGCTGGCGTCGCCTGTGTCGCGGTCTGGGCCGGTGCAGTCGCCGGCGGCGTAGCGACAGTCGGGGTCGGAGGAAGCGGCGTCAACACCATCCCGGCCTGGTCAGCGGCGGCCAAAGCGCCCGTCTCGTCGACGCCCACATCCAAGGCGCCCGTGGCGACCCCGTTCTTTTTGGCGCACTCCGCCAAGGTGATCTCGCCCGCAAAGGCGCCGCCCACGAAACAGCGCAGCGGACGCGCGGGATCCAGCTTGGTGTCGTCGGCGCGGCCAGTCTCGACGATCAGGCCTGCACGCGCAGCCGGTGGCTCCTCCGCCGGCTTCTTGTCATGGCCTGACATCAGGGCCACAGCGATGCCGAGACCTGCGACAAGCGCCAGCGCCGCGCCGCCGCCCAGGATGATCCGTCGATCGTTCAGAAGGTCCATGTCTCTTGGCTACGACGCGACGATGACGCTTTCAAGCGCGGCGGTCGTGGAAAAGAGCAGGTTAGCCGCCCGTCAGGCGATTGAGCGCCGCCTGATAGTTCGCGACCTGGTTTTTCAGATAAGCCGGAACCGTGCCCCCCGTCTTGCCGGAGCTCGTCCCGCCGTCGGCCTTGATGCCAAGCGCCGTGTCGGCGATTTCGCGATAGGCGCTCCGAACCTGCGACATCGCCCGGGTGATGACCATGTTGGCGTTCTTGCGCCCCGCCTCGGTCGTCAGGTCCAGTTCGGGCGGGAGCTGCAAGCCATAGACCGGGCCCTTACCATCGGCCGAAACGGTCTTGCCGTCCTCGGTCTTGGTGGCTCGAACGACGCCGCCCGCGATGCCGAGTGAGCGGAGGACATCGGTTCCGCCCTTACCTGGCACGATCTCGAGGGTGGCGTTATTGGACGCGGGGCTGATCTTCAGAACACGACTGTTGCCGCTGGAGGCGGTCTCGACCTTGGCGCGGAAGCCCGAGGCGCGCTTGATCTTGTCGGCGAGGGTTTCCAGCGTGTCGTTGGCGTCGATCGTAACCGTTGTCAGAGCGCCGCGTTCGCGCGTGCGGATCTGGAAGGTGTCGCCAGCGCGCGCCGATGTGGCTGACACGATGCGATTGGACTGGCTGAAGTCCATGGCGCCGCTCGGCAAGCCGAACGCGTCCAGGGCTGACGCGCCGGACGCAGAGACGGCGACCGAAGTCGGGGCGGCGTAGCCATCCTTGCCGGTGACGCGCTGGCTCCAATCGACCTGGCCCGTACCGACATTAATCTGAGCGACGTAGCCGTCCTTGGTTCCGACCGTTTCTTCGCCGTCCAGGTTCTTGCCCGCCGCGCCGACCAGCCAAGCCGTGCCGTTAGAGACAGCGAAGCCCGTAACGGTATCGTCTCCGGTGCCGCCATAATAGGTCAGCGTATCGTTGGTGTTGTCCGAGATATCGAGGGACATCCGCCCCACGAAGCCATCCATGCCTCCTGATGGCGGCGTCGTCGCGCCGCCGATCGACATCAGGTTGTTGGCCGTGTAGCCGCCCACATAGAGTTGGCCGCCATCGATCTTCAGGCCGACAATGTCGCCGCCCTTCAGCGAGCCCAGATCGCGGGTCGCGCCCGCCGTCAGGGTCGCCGTCTTGGTGTAGGTGACGGGCACGCTCTCGTAGGCGCCGTACTGGTTCTGCTTGGTGACGTTCTCGGTCACCACCGACGCGTTGACCTCGAAGCTGCGAAGCATCGCCTGGCCGTTCTCCTTGGACCCTACGATGACCTGGGAGCCATTGACGACGATGTCCGAGACGGAATCGTTCTCCGCCGTCCCGAACTTCTGGGTGAACAGCGCCGCAGGTTTGCCATTGGCGTCCGTCGCAAAAGCCGACAGGTAGGCGTCCCAGCCGCCGGTGGGATCCGTGCCCACCGACCCCGGAAGATCCGACTTGCTGCGGCCGCCCACGTAGAGAACGCCATTGGCGCCAAAAGCCACGGCGGTCGCCTCATCCTCCTGCAGGCCGCCCCGACGAACCGTCCATTGCTCGTCGCCCTTGGCGTCGTAACGCGTGACGAAGCTGTCGGTGGTGTTCGAGCTGTCGCTGTTGTTGATGGGGCCGTTGACCGCGCCCTGCAGCCTGCCGCTGACCGACCCGGCCACAGCGACGCTGCCATCATCGGCGACGGCCAGCGACAGGCCGCTGGCGTTGTCAGTGGCGCCCAGCGAGCGGGCGTACAGAAGGTGGCCCGCGCTGTCATACTTGAGTAGCGCGACGTCGCTTTCCCCCTTGATCGGTTGACCGTTGATATCGGTCTTGCCGTCGACCTCGGTGGCGACGTCCGCCAGCATGTAGATCGAGCCGTCCGCGCCGGTGACCGACTTGCGAACGCTGGAAATCGTACCCTGGAGCGTCTCACTGAAGACCTTGCCGCCAGGCGCGCCCGCGCCAGGCCCGCCGGCGGTTCCGGCGGCGCTGTACTTGGTCAAGGTCGTTTCGAAGACGCCGTCGTCTGTCTCAGTCTTCTTGTCGGGATCCGGATCGCCGGCCCGGGTGGTGACATAGACCGCGGGCGCCGTGGTCGGCGCGCTGAAGGTCAATTGCTCAACGGAGTCGCCGTTGACCCGCAACGCGAAGTCATCGCCGGTGGCCGGCAACTTTACGGGCTTGCCGTTCACCTGAACGGTGCGCTCCTCGCCGACCGTGCGTTGCACGGAGAAGTCGGTGTTGAAACCCGCCGCCTTCATCTTGCCGTTCATGTAGCTGACGACGTTCGACATGGTCCGCGGCGTCGTGCCCATGTCGACCAAGTTCATGGTGACGGTCGAAGTGACGCCGAAACTCTTCACAGAGATATCGAACGACACGTTCCCCTGGAACCTTGGAACTTCGTCATCGACCTGGCCACTGTACAGCGTGTCGGTCGTATAGCTGTAGGTCGCCTTGGGCACGCCGACCGTACCCTTGTCGCTGGTCATGACCGCGCCGGTCGTCAGGCGCATCTGGTCGAGGGACAGGTTCTGCACATAGCCGCTGACCTCGCCGAGTCCCTTGGTCAGGGCCGTCTGCAAACGCGAAACCTCGCCGTCGGTTACGCCTTTCTCGCCGGCGCGTGCGGCGATCGCAGAAAGGGTATTGAGCGCCTGATACGTAGCGAACAGCTTTTTGTAGTCGGGACTGACGCCCTTCAGGCTGGAGGTGTTGGCGCCCTCGTCGATGAGCTTGCGCCCCGCCAGCGCCGATCGCACGAGTTCACTGGCGGGCGGAGATGCGTTGCTAAGCCACGGCGCGCTCGGCACCACGGCCTTGGACCGCGATGGCGAGGTCGAAACACTCGACGTGCCAGCGCCCGTCAGGCCCGTGCGGGCCTGATAGTAGCTAAGCAGCGCGCTGGAATCGAAAGTGATCACGGCGAGTCCTGGCCGGGGCGCGAATCTCCCCGCTGTTACCCTTGCCTCAGGATCGCTGACGACTCGTTAAGACTTGAGATTAAGCGGCGATAAGGTGGGCGTCGGAGAGCGCACGTCGCGCCGCCTCACGCAACTCGGACCACTCCGACGCAAGGATCCCGAGCAGAACAACGTCGCGAGGTTGACCGCCCTTCAACACGTGACCGCGGAGGTAGCCCTCGCGGCGGAAACCGGCGGTCGACTGGGCCTTCAGAGCGGCGTCGTTGTCGGCCATCACCTCGGCGAAAACCTTATGCAAACCCAACTCCTGGAAAGCGCGATCCAAGCCCAGAACCTGGGCCGCGCGCCCAACACCCCTGCCCCGCGCTTCGGCCGAGCCCAGGAACCAGTTCCAGCTTGCACGACGATGGTGGCTGGTCAGCCCTGTGAGCGTGAGAAGCCCCATGGGCGCTCCGCCTCGCGTGATCATCCAGCCGCGCAGGTCCGGATCGCTGCGCAACGCCTGAAACCAGAGGGCGTGAGCCTCTCGACTAGGGAAATCGGCGTCCGACATCCAGCGGTCGACCTCGGGTTCGGACCGCCACTGAAAGAGGATCGCCTCGTCCTCGTCCAACAAGTCTCGCAGCTCGATCATGCCCGTAGCCGAATCCCCGGTTCGCCCAGCGGCAGCTTAGTCCCTGGGCGCGGCGGGACCTAGCGTTACCCGCCCTTGAACAGCGAGAGGATGATCTGCGGCGCGCCGTTGGCGATCGAAAGAGCCTGGGCGCCAAGCTGCTGCTTTACCTGCAGGGCCTGCAAGCGAGCGCTTTCCTTGGCGAGGTCGGCGTCCACCAGGTTGCCGACGCCCGTCTCCAGCACGTCGTTGAGCTTGGAGACAAAGGTGTTGTGTGCGTCGATCTGCTTGGCCTGGGTGCCGATATTGCCAACGGCCTGGTTCACGGCGCTCAGCGTCGCGTCCAGTCGCGTGAGAACATTCCCCGCGTTCGTGGGATCAAGAATGTCGTCGGTCGCCGTCAGCGTATTGATCGTACCGCCCAGTGACAGGTTCTGCAGGGTCAGGGTGATCGCTTGGCCAGCGTCCGCGTCCGCAAGGAAGTTCATGTCGGCGGCTTGGCTGCCATCGAGCAGATTGGCGCCATCGAACGTCGCACTCCGGATCACCTGGGTCAGGTTCTTCACCAGTCCCTGGAAGTCGGCGTTCAGGGCTTGGCGCGATGTCGTGGTAAGCGAGGTGTCCTTGGCGGCGACCACCTTCTCGCGCATCAGCTTGAGCAGGTCGGAAACGGACTCGCCGGCCGCCAGAGCGACATCGGCGATCGACGTGGCCCGATCCAGGCTCATCTTCACGGCGCCAAGCGCGCTCATGTCGGCGCGCTGCGCCTGAGCGATCGACCAAACTGCGGCGTTATCCTTGGCGGTCGAGATCGCCTCACCCGTATTGATACGGGTCTGCACCGCTTGCATGTCGTCGTTGGTGCGGTTGAGATTCTGCAGCGCGATCAGCGCGGGCTGGTTCGTGTTGACGCTAAGCGCCATGCGCGGCCTCCGATCGGCGATTTTGCCGTTGGTTGCGATCGCGCGCGATTCGGCGAGCGATCTAATCGCCGCCGACATTGACCCCAGAAAGTAAGATTATGGTTAACGCTTATAAACCATATCTGTTTACGCCTGCGGCGCACAGCCGCACGGCGACCTAAGGGACGGGTCGTCAGTCGACCTCAGGCCTGGCCGTCGAAAACATCGCCCGTTTCGTAGTCGGGACCATCACGCATCTTCAGGACCTCCTCGCGAGGAAACTGCTGCAGCGTCTCTCCCGTGCGGCGGTCAACGGTCTTGTAGACAAAGGCGCCGGAGGCCTCGTCGTGCTCGATCACCAGGCGCAGATCGCCAGGTTGCGGGCCGTCATCAACCGGCTTCTCGGCCTCAGCGGCCTGGGCGCGATCCGATTTGACCGCCGCCTCGGCGTCCGCCACCTTCGCAGCCTGATCCACAACGGACTTTGCGCCCTCGGAGAGATCCAGGGCGTTCGACGGCGCGACAGGGGCTATAAAGTCTCTGATGGCCGACAGTGCGGCTTTAGGTTCCATGTCTTACTTACCGACGTTTTTGGGTCGGCCCTCCATTTCTGTTGTGGCCTATCCCGCAACCGAACCGGAGAAGGCGGGGGCGAGCCGAGCGGCTCGCCCCCGTCCCTGCCCCTTAGCGGAACAGGCTCAGGATCGACGACGAAGACTGGTTCGCGATCGACAGCGCCTGGACGCCCAGCTGCTGCTTGGTTTGCAGCGACTGCAGCTTGGCGCTTTCCTTGGCGAGGTCGGCGTCCACCAGGTTGCCCACGCCGGCGTCCAGACTGTCTTGCAGCTTGCCGACGAAGGTCAGGTGGGTGTCGAGACCAACCGAGCTGGTGCCCAGCGAGGCCAGCTTGTTGGTCGCCGTCTGCAGCGCCGTGTCGATGGTGGTGATCATCGTCTTGGCGGCGGCGGCCGTCGTGAAGGTCGAGGCCGAGGTCAGGCCCAGGCCCGCCAGCGAGATGGTCTTGGCGTTGACGGTGAAGCCCGAGCCGTCCGAGTTGGCCAGGAAGGTCAGCTTGGTGGTCGAACCGTCCGCGATGCTGACGCCGTTGAACTTGGCGTTCGTCGCCGCCTTTTCGATCTGGTCGCGCAGCGAGTCGAAGTCTGACTTGAGGGCGTTGAACGAAGCGGTGTTCAGCGAGGTGTCGGAAGCGGCCAGGGCCTTTTCCTTCATCTTGCCGAGCAGGTCGGTAATGGTGTCGCCGGCGGCGAGCGCGACGTCGATCGTCGACTGGCCACGCTGCAGCGAGTCCTTCACGGCGTTCATGCTGGCGGCGGTGGCCGACTGGTTCTTGGCGGTCGCCCAGATGGCGCCGTTATCCTTGGCGCTGGCGATCTTCTTGCCCGTGTTGATCCGCTGCTGAACGGTGGTCAACTCGGAGTTCGTGCCGTTCAGGTTTTGCAGGGCGATCATCGCGCCCGCGTTCGTATTGATGCTGTTCAGCGCCATAACGAAAGAGTCCTTTTCAAGGTGTCCGACGCCATTTTGGCTGCCGGGAGCTTTTTGCTCGGAAGGACTAGAAGCAATTGCCGGGCCAATTCTGCCCAGCGGCAACGCCGAGCTAAATCACTGAAAAGTATGCGTTATAGTTCCATTAACGACGAAGACCCCCGGCAATTTCTGCCGGGGGCCTTTCGCCATGGGAAATTGTTGCCGGGCACTATCTGCGCACCCAGCAGGAAAGAGGCGCCGGACGGCTTTTGACGACCGTCCGGCGTATCGGGATCACCCCTTGAACAGCGACAGGATCGACTGCGGCGTCTGGTTGGCGATCGAGAGCGCTTGAACACCGAGTTGCTGCTTGGTTTGCAGCGACTGCAGCTTGGCGCTTTCCTTCGCCAGATCCGCATCCACCAGGTTGCCGACACCGGCGTCCAGGCTGTCCTGCAGCTTGCCCACGAAGGTCAGGTGCGTATCCAGACCGACAGAGGACGTACCGAGAGACGACAGCTTGTTCGTGGCCGTCTGCAACGAGGATGTGATCGTCGCGATCATGGTCTTGGCCGTAGCGGCGTCGGTGAAAGTCGAGGCCGCCGTCAGACCGATGCCCGTGAGGGACAGGGTCTGAGCAGTCACCGTGAAGTTGCTGCCATCCTCGTTGGCGAGGAAGGAGAGCTTCGTGGTGCTGCCGTCAGCGAGGCTGACGCCGTTGAACTTCGCATTCTCCGCGGCCTTTTGTAGCTGGTCGCGCAGAGACTCGAAGTCCGCCTTGAGAGCATTGAACGAGGCGGTGTTCAGCGAGGTGTCGGAAGCGGCCAGGGCCTTTTCCTTCATCTTCGTGAGCAGATCCGTGATGGTGTCACCCGCAGCGAGCGCCACATCGATCGTCGACTGACCGCGTTGGAGAGAGTCCTTCACGGAGTTCAACGATGAGGCGGTCGCGCTCTGCATCTTTGCCATCGACCAGATCGCGCCATTGTCCTTGGCGTTAGCGACCTTCTTGCCGGTGTTGATACGGCCCTGAGTGGCGGCGAGCTCCGTGTTAGTTGCGTTCAGGTTCTGGAGCGCCAGCAGCGCACCAGGATTGGTGTTGATCGAGTTCAGCATTTGATACCTACCGTTTTGGTGGGATTTGTCCGGCGTATTGCCGGGCTGGCGTTTTGCCCGCGCGAACCATCGCAAGCGGCGGGCCAGTTCCGAGCCGCCCTCAAACCAAAATTATCTATATGTTTTTGCTGAACTTTTCCGAGCGTCAGAGCCGGAAACAGAACCGCCCGGCGAATGCAACATTCGCCGGGCGGCAGGTTTTTCCAGAAGGGCTAGGCAAGACATTCAGTCTTGCCTGAAATTCAGAATCAGGCCGCGTCGGCGCGTCCAGCCAGCCCCTGCATGATCATGCGATTGATCTCGATAAGGGGTTCAAAATCCTCCTCCTTGCGCATCACGGCGCTGGAGTGACGACCGACCCAAAGGCTCAGCGAAATGATGCTGGCGCGCAGCTCCATCGGGAGCTGGTTCTCAGGAAGAGAGCAATCGGTCGCAAGCGCTGACCAGACCTTCCGGTTCCAGTCCAGCGCGTCAATCCGCGTGGCGATGTCGTCCGCCGGGGCTTGCGACGCGTCCATCAGGGCGCGCGTCACCTGCCCGAACAGGCGGTACTCCATTTCACGGGGATTCTCAGCCCGCGTCGCCGCCTGCTGATACGCCCGAAGAGACATGCCCCAACCTCTCGTCTTCGTACTCGATAAGCTTCCGGCTCAACATGAGAGCCTTGTAGTATTCTCGCGCCATCACGTGCTTTGAGATGGCGATGCAATCCTGAAGGACTACAGGGTTGCGCACAACGCCCATAAATTCGTTAAGGCGAGTGGCGAATTCCTCGTAAAACTTCTCAGCCCCGGTCTCGTCTAGATACATCATCATCACCGGGAAGTAGATGTGACGCGCAGGCGTCGTCACCTGGTCCGGCTGCATGATGTCCTTCTCGCGAAGGACGGAGGCCTTGTTCTGGAGCACCAGAACACCGCGCCGGTCTCCGTTCTGGACCACGGCGCCGTTGAGAACGAACTTCTCTCCAGGCTTCAGCGACAGCTTCAAAGGCACTTGATGCCGCTCCCTTTCGTTGACGCTGCAAGCCCAGACCCGTCAAGACGACGGCTTCGACAGCAAGCTAGGCGAACACATGTTAACGCCACCTTGCCGCCCCCAGCGACCGCGTTTGCGACCGTAAGACGCAGCTTAGGACTCAGTTAAGCATAGCGCCTCAAAACATGGTTAACAGCAAAGTCTGAGACCTCCGCCATGTCCCGTAAAAGCGCTCTGGAAACCTCAGCAAGCGTCCTCGCCCAGGCCGATGTCGGCGCATCAGGCATCCATCCGGGGGTGATCGCCAACGCGATGGGCGATTCGGCTTCCAGCGAAGCGCTGGATCGCCTGAAACGTGCGGCGCAGGACACCAAGAACGCCGAAAACGCCAAGGCGTTGGCGCGCGCGGTTCAGGCCGTGCAACTGCAGGACTACGCCAAAGCCGACAAACTGGCTCTGAAACTCCTCGAAAAGGACGAGCGCCTGGGCCTGGCCTGGCACATCCTGGCGATCGCGCGCGAAAAGACCGGAGACTTCGCCTCGTCGCTCCGCGCTTACGAAGCTGCGCTGTCCCTGCTCGCCGACCATGGCCCCGTCGCGGGCGACCTTGGCCGCCTCGCCTTCCGGATGAACATGCCGGAGCTGGCCGCCAAGTTCTTTGCGCACTACCGCCTAGCCCGGCCCGACGACGTCGAAGGTGCCAACAACCTTGCGTGCGCGCTCCGCGAACTGAACCGCGAAAGCGAAGCCATCGAAGTGCTGAAGGCGGCGCTCGGCGCCAACCCCGAGGCGGCGGTGCTCTGGAACACCCTGGGCACGGTGCTGTGCAATATCGGCGATGGCGCCGGCTCGATCGTGTTCTTCGACGAAGCCCTTCGCTTGGCGCCGGATCTGGCCAAGGCCTATCACAACCGCGCGTTCGCCAAGCTGGACCTTGGCGATATCGAGAGCGCGTTGGCCGATTGCGAGGCGGCCATGCGCAACCCAGGCTCGCCGGAAGACCTGGCGATGATGCAGTTCGCCCGCGCCACCATTCTCCTGGCGCTGGGCCGCGTGGCCGAAGGCTGGGAGGCTTACGAGTCGCGCTTCTCACCGGCGCTGAGCGATGCGCCACGGTTCCAGATTCCCGGCGTCCGCTGGTCAGGACAGGATCTCAAGGGCAAGTCATTGATGATCACCACCGAGCAGGGTCTCGGCGATGAAGTCATGTTCGCCAACATGCTGCCCGATATCCTTGAGGCGCTCGGGCCGGACGGGTTTCTGTCCCTGGCGGTCGAACGCCGCCTGACGCCCCTGTTCGAGCGCTCGTTCCCGAGCGTCGAGGTCACCGCTCACCGGACGGTCGCCTATGAAGGCCGCGTGTTCCGGGCGGCGCCCTACATCGAAAACTGGGACCGTTTCGACTACTGGGCGGCGATCGGCGACTTCCTCCCCAGCCTGCGCGCCTCAGCCGCGGCGTTTCCCAAACGCCAAGCCTTCCTTCAGCCGGATCCGGCGCGCGTGGCGCATTGGAAAACGCAACTTGAGAAGCTTGGCCCCGGCCCCAAGGTCGGCCTTCTGTGGAAGAGCCTGAAGCTCAACGCCGAGCGCGCGCGGCAGTTCTCACCGTTCCATCTATGGGAGCCCGTGCTGCATACTCCCGGCGCGGTTTTCGTGAACCTGCAATACGGTGATTGCGACGAAGAGATCGCGTTCGCCAAGGAGGAGCTTGGCGTCGAGATCTGGCAGCCTGATGGAATCGACCTGAAGGCTGATCTCGATGATGTCGCAGCACTGTGCGCGGCGGTCGATCTGGTCATCGGCTTCTCTAACGCCACCATAAACCTGGCCGGCGCGGTGGGGACCCCGATCTTCATGCTGACCGGGGCCTCGTCCTGGACACGCCTTGGGACCGACTACTACCCTTGGTATCCGAGCGTGCGCTGTTTCGTCACCGAGCAGTACGGCGTCTGGGAGCCGACCATGGGCCGCGTGGCCGATGCGCTGCGCGATTTCGCCACACCGTGACTGGCCGCCTCGGTTGAGGCGGATCAAAGCCTGAGCCCTTGAACTGGACAGACTGGACCAGCGTTGGGGTTGTCGCCTCAACGCTTCCACATGCGCGCCAGCGCGCGCGCTGGTCCGGAGCTCGGGACATGGTGGCGGTGAGACTGCGCAGTGTCGCAGAAGATGATCGCGAGAGGCTTCTGACCTGGCGCAACAGCCCAGATGTCTCGGCCTACATGTACTCAGACCACAAGATCGGTCACGAAGAGCACGATCACTGGTTCGACGTCGCGCGGCATGACCCGCGGCGTCGCTACTGGATCATCGAGGCCAACCACGAACCGGTCGGTTTGGCGAACTTGGCCGATATCGATCTCGTCCACAGGCGTTGCGCCTGGGCCTACTACCTAGCCAGCCCCAAGGTCCGGGGCCTTGGCGTAGGATCCCGGGTCGAGTTTGAGGTCATCGAGTACGTGTTCGGGCAACTGGGCCTCAACAAGCTTTGGTGTGAGGTGCTTGTTTCGAACGAGAGCGTCTGGCGACTGCACGAGCTCTACGGTTTCCAGCGCGAAGCGTTGTTCCGGCAACATGTGATGAAGCAGGGCCACGAGGTCGATGTGGTGGGCTTGGGACTGCTGGCCAGCGACTGGGCGGTCCGACGCGACGCCATGGCGGAACGGCTTCGAGCGAAGGGATACGACATCCCGAGCAGCACCTGCCGAGCAGCCTAGGCTCGCCTTCCCTATCGACACCCTTGCCAAGCGCGCGAGCGCCGGTAGTTTGATCCGCTGAATTTGAACAACTGTTCGAACCGGATCCGATTCCGGCGGAGATAGGCATGAGCCAGCGCTTCGAAGGTACTTCTGACTACGTGGCCACCGACGACCTCAAGGTCGCGGTCAACGCCGCCGTGGCGCTTGAGCGCCCGCTTCTGATCAAGGGCGAACCCGGCACGGGTAAGACCGTCCTGGCCTACGAAGTCGCCAAGGCGATGGGCGCGCCGCTGATCACCTGGCACATCAAATCGACGACCAAGGCCCAGCAGGGTCTCTACGAGTACGATGCGGTTACCCGCCTGCGCGACAGCCAGCTGGGCGACGAGCGCGTCAAGGACGTCAAGAACTACATCAAGAAGGGCAAGCTCTGGGAAGCCTTCGAGAGCGAGGTTCGCCCGGTGCTGCTGATCGACGAGATCGACAAGGCCGACATCGAGTTCCCGAACGACCTTCTGCAGGAGCTCGATCGCAACGAGTTCTACGTCTACGAGACGAATGAGACGATCAAGGCCAAGGTCCGGCCGATCATCATCATCACCTCGAACAACGAGAAGGAACTGCCGGACGCGTTCCTGCGCCGCTGCTTCTTCCACTACATCCGCTTTCCGGAAGCCGACACGATGCAGGCCATCGTCGACGTCCACTTCCCGGGCATCAAGCAGAAGCTGGTAGCCGAGGCTCTGCGCATCTTCTACGACATGCGCAAGGTGCCGGGCCTGAAGAAGAAGCCGTCGACGTCTGAGTTGCTGGACTGGCTGAAGCTGCTGCTGGTCGAGGATATCGACGATCAGGTCCTGCGCGAGAAGGATCCCACCAAGCTGATCCCGCCGCTGCATGGCGCGCTGCTCAAGAACGAGCAGGACGTCCATCTGTTCGAACGTCTGGCGTTCCTCGCCCGCCGTGAGGGATCGGGCGCGCGTCCGGGTCAGTAGCCCGGCTGCGACGAAACGGCACTTACCGGGATTTCACTGGACGCGCGTCAGACGCACGGCCACCTTCCCCGCTATATGCGGGTAGGCCAAGGGAACACCATGCGTCACTCAAAATGGCTGGTCGCGACGCTACTGATCGGCGCGGGCGTGTCCGCCTTGACCGCTTGTCAGCCTGCGGCGTCGGACAAGGAGACGCGCACAGAACGCCGCCTTGGTCGCGAGGCGGTCCGCGCGATCGAGCGTCTGGATTGCCCGGAACGCCAGGGCGGACTTACCCGCGTCAGCGCCGCTGCGGACGGCCAGTCGTGTTCGTACGCGTCGAGCGAAGGGACGGTTGATCTGCGGCTTGTTCACCTGAACGGCGGCGACGCCGAGGCGGCTCTGGCCCCGATCGAAGCTGAACTGAAGGGCGTGATCCCCACGCCAGAAGCCCCGCCTAAGCCCCCCGAGGCTAAGGCGGGCAAGAACAAGACCAGCATCCATCTGCCGGGCGTCTCGATCGACGCTCACGGAGACACCGCAGACATTCGGATCGGCCACCTAACGATCAATAGCGACGGCGGGACCGCGGAGGTCAAGGTCAACAAGAACGTCAACATCAAGAGCAACGACGGCCACGCCTCCGTCAATGTCAGCGCTGAGGACGGCCACGAAGGCGACGTCACCATCAGGGCGAATGATAACGGCGCGGAAATCCGCGCCTTGAAGGGCGGCGACGCCGTGCGCTCCACTCTGATCCTCGCCAATGACAAGGCTCCGAATGGTTATCGCGTCGCGGGCTACGAAGCCCGTGGCCCTAAAGGCGGTCCGCTGGCCGTGGCGATTGTCAAGGCCAAGAACCGTAACACCGACGACCATGATCTCTTCAAGGACATGAAGGCGTTAGTTCGCCACAACGTCGGCGGCTGACCACGAGAGAAACCCCGGCTGCGCGATTGCTTGGCAGGGGTTCGTGTCCCGACCACGCTGCAGTTTACGTCTACTGCAGCGGCGTGACCTCCATGACCTTGTAGGTCAACGGGCGGCCATCCTCATCCGTCACGGTGACATACTCGCCCAACGCAAAGCGATGGTCGCCCAGGCGATGCAACGGCTCGTCGTCGGCCTCTTCAGCCGCGTCATAGTCGAAAAACCAGCGCTGACCGCGCTTGTTCAGGCGACCGTCGACGGCGTCCTCGTCAGGCGCGAAGCGCCGTACGCTGCACGACCCCTTGACCTTGGCGTACTCGCCTTCGTCGATGCGACCGTCCTCGGTGAGCGGCGCTGTCAGGGCGTAGCCGCGATGATCATCGCCGCCAGCGAACTCGGTGCCAGGATTGCGCGCCAAGCGCATGACGATCCGGGATAGAGACATAAGCCTCCCTTTCTTCTATAATTTCAGTCTTTTAGTGCGACAGGAACAACGATGGGCCGTCACTGTTCAGTAACGTGCGGGTGGTGCCCCCGAAGATGAACTCCTGAAGCCGCGGGTGACCGAAAGCCCCCGCGACCAGAAGGTTGGCATTGACGTCCTTGGCCGCGTCCAGCAGGAGCGATCCTGCGTCGCCGCTTCCTTCCAGCGCCCGCACGCTGGCCTTGACCCCGCGCGCGGCGAGGAATTCGACAAGGCGATCCAGTTCGAAAGCCCGCGACGAGGCAGCCGGCGCGCCGGCCACAACCACAGCGCTGGCCTTTTCCAGAAGCGGCAAGGCCGTGCGTACGGCGCGGCTGGCCTCCTTGCCGCCATCCCAGGCGACCAGGGCCACGCCATCCGTCCTAAAGCCTGGACGAGCCACCAGGGTGGGACGCTGCTCGTCGGCCACCAGTTGCTGGAAAGACTCGGCCAACGGCCCCTTCCCGCGCGCCGCAGCGTCGTCGAACACGATAACGTCGGAGAGCCGGCCTTCCATCGCCAAACCGGCCCAGACGGGCGAGTCCAGGCTGATGACGCGCGTGCGACCATAGCCGAGCTCGGCGGCCAGCTTGCCAACAGCCTTGGCCCCTTCCTGGGCGGCTTCCTTCAGGCTTTCCAGCGCGGTGACCTGCACCCCGCCCATGAAACCTTCACCCATCCAGGGCATCAGGTCGGCCATGTCGGCCGGCGCGTGGACGCAAGCCAGTTCCGCCTCGAAGGCGGCCGCCAAGGTCGCGGCGGAGGTCAGGACGCCTTGGTCGTTTGGGGTTCCGGCCAGCGGAACCATGATTCTCGCCCAACTCATGATCGAACTCCCTTTCGAGGGCATTTCCACAGATGACCGCGACGCCCTCATTGATCTTTCGCAACCAATGCGCCAGTCAACCGACTTCATCGTGAGGAACGATCTCGTGGCCAAAGGGCTGCAAAGGGGCGGACCGCCCCGCGCGTGGCAAAGAATGCTCTCCGGACGTCGGCTCGACCTGCTCGATCCGTCGCCGATGGACATCGAAATCGAGGACATCGCCCATGGCTTGGCGCGCGTGGCGCGCTGGAACGGCCAAACCGTCGGCGAACACGGCTTCTCCGTCGCCCAGCACAGTCTGGTCGTCGAGGAGATCGCCGCGCACATCAAGCCCGACTTGGAACCGCGCTGGCGCCTGGCCGCACTGCTGCACGACGCCAGCGAGTATGTGATCGGCGACATGATCAGCCCGTTCAAGGCGGCGCTGGGCGTCAGCTACAAGGATTTCGAGACCCGGCTGGAGGACGCGATCCACATTCGCTTTGGTCTTCCGGTAAAGACCCCCGCGCCGATCAAGAAGCTGATCAAGCAGGCCGACCGCGCCTGCGCCTTCTTCGAGGCCACCCAGCTGGCGGGCTTCGAGCACGGCGAGTCGCTAGCCATCTTCGGCGCGCCGCCAGCCGGCTATGATCTGCAGATCACGCCGCTGGCGCCCTTCGAGGCCCAGACGCGCTATGTGCAGCGCTTCCACGTACTGTCGCGCGCGGCGGGCTATGAGTCCGCGCCCGACGCGGCGTTCGAAACCGAGTAGCGGGGTGCGATGAACACGGCGGTCGTCATCGGTCTGTCGGCGGTAGTCGTCGCGATCCGCGACGGCGAGGCCGTGGTCCTGACCGTGCGGCCGCACGACGCGGTCACCGACATCGCCTCGCCGCTCTCAGGCCTGCCGTTCGGCCCGTTCGATCCCGAGGCGCACCGCACCTTCGAGCTGGGCCTGAGGGCTTTCGTGACCCAGCAGACTCGCTTCCAGCTGGGCTATGTCGAGCAGCTCTACACCTTCGGCGACAAGGGCCGCGACGCGCCCCGCGCCGAGGTGGGGGCCGGCGCCGCGCGCGTTGTTTCAGTCGGCTATCTGGGCCTGACGCCCAAGGCGGTCGACACCGACGCCCCCGACACCGCCTGGGCCCCGTGGACCCAGTTCTTCCCCTGGGAGGACTGGCGCGCCGGCCGCCCCGCCCTGCTCGACGACGCCATCACGCCTGCGCTCAAACGCTGGGCCGCTGATGACGCAGGCAAGTGGTCCCGCGCCCGCCTGGCCTTCGCTCTGGACGGCGCGCCGTGGAACGAGGAGCGGGTGCTGGAGCGGTATGAGCTTCTCTATGAGGCGGGCCTCGCCCCCGAAGCCGCCCGCGACCGGGCCCGCGCCGACGGTCAGGACCCCGCCGAACCCGCCGCCCTGTCGGCGGCTCTCGGCGAACCGATGATCTCAGACCACCGGAGAATCCTGGCCACAGGCCTTTCGCGCCTGCGCGGCAAGATCAAGTATCGCCCGGTGGTGTTCGAGCTGACCCCCGAGGAGTTCACCCTCTCGACCCTGCAGCGCACGGTCGAGGCCATCGCCGGCGTACCCCTGCACAAGCAGAACTTCCGCCGCGTCGTTGAGCGTGAGGAACTGGTCGAGGGCCTGGGCCGGCTCGACGCTGAAACCGGTGGCCGTCCGGCCGAACTGTTCCGCTTCCGCCGCGAGATGCTGGCGACGCGGCAGGCGACGGGGCTGTCGCTTCCGCTGCTGCGAGACTAGCTCGCCTTTTCGGCTTCGACCCGCGCCCGCCACTTGGCCTTCAAAGTGTGCGAGGTGTCGCGCGAGCCGTCTGGGCTCCAGCCTGGCGAGCCGAACACATAGCCTAGCGCCTCCTTCGGCGACTTCGAGCCCGCGACGTCCTTGGCGATGCCGACCCACTCGTGGAAGACGTTGTGCAGCAGGTTGAAGTTCCCAAGGTTCTTCACCGTGCCATAGCGGCAAGGCTCCTCGTCGACCTCGGGGATGAAAGTGCCGAACATCCGGTCCCAAATGATCAGGATGCCGGCGTAGTTGGCGTCCAGATAGCGCGGGTTGCGGGCGTGGTGGACGCGGTGATGCGAGGGCGTATTGAACACCGCCTCGAACCAGCGCGGCATGCGCTTGACCGCTTCGGTGTGGATCCAGAACTGGTAGACGAGGCTGATCCCCTTCTGGATCGCCACCATGGCTGGCGGAAAGCCCAGGAACGATAGCGGCAGCCACAGCAGCCAGGTTCCGGCGACGCCGCCGGTCCAGGTCTGTCGCAGGGCGGTCGACAGGTTGTAGTGTGTTGAGGTGTGATGGTTCACATGGCTGGCCCACCAGAACCGCCGCTCGTGGGCGATGCGGTGGAACCAGTAGTAGGTCAGGTCCTCCAGGAAGAAGACGGCGACCCACGCCCAGACCGCCGTCATCGGGATCGTGAACAGCCGGTGCTGATAAACCCAGACCGTGGTGGCGAAGACCACGCCGCCGAACAGCGCGCCGGCGATCGTGCTGCCAAGGCCCATGCTGAGCGACATGGCCGTATCGCGCGTCTCGTAGTTCGCCTTGGCCTTGCCAAAGCGGCCCAGCAGGATTTCCAGGATGATGGCGAGCACGAAGAACGGTATCGCCAGCTGGACGGGGTCGAAGGGGGCTTTCAGCATCAGGCGAGCTCTTTCGGCGGCCAGACGTCGTCGTTGACGGCGAAGGTGGGACGGGCGTCGGAAACACGAACGGCCAGACGGCCGCCGGTCGGCTTCAGCGAAGCGACTTTGGTCCACGGAAGGTCCCGCGCGACATAGCCGTCGCCACGCCGATAGAGGATCAGCGCGAGGTCCGCGTCACGGGCGATCAAACCGGCGCCATCGGCGGCGATCCAGGTCGCCTTGGGACGATGATCTGGGAATTCGACATCGAGCAGCGCCTTGGCCGACTCGGCGTCAAGAGGGGGCGTTGGGCGAGCCACGCCCAGCCAACGAACGAACGCCACCAACAGCGTCACAGCGACGACAGAGCCGCCCAACTGAATCAACAGCGCCTTGTCCAAGACCGCCGCATCCCCCCGTAACTTATTGCCGTTCAGATTGACGACCGGGGAACCGTCGTCAAGCGCCCAAAGAGAATGGCGCGCCCGTAAGGACGCGCCACACTCAGGGTCGAGGGCCTGTCAACTAGAAGTGGCGGACGTAGCCAACCGACACGGTGTTCGAGCTCAGGTCGCTCTTGGTGTACTCCGACTTCGTCCAGTCGGCGCGAATGCCGTTCTTGCCGTCCAGCTTGTACTCGGCGCCGACGCCATAGTTCCAGCTGTCACGGCTGCCATCGAACTGCGTCGCCGCAGGATTGTTGGTGCTGAACTTGGTCGTGCCGTAACCGACGCGCGCCGTCAGGTCCAAGTTCGGATTCACGGGGAGGTAGCCCACGGCGTAACCCGCGACCTGATGCTCCATCTTCACTCGTGCAGGACCGCCCGGGGTGTAAATCTTGTCGCTATCGACGCCGCCGGCGACCTCGCCCTCGACGCCGAAATAAGGCGTAAGCTTGGCGCCGACGCGCCCCTGAATTGCGCCGGTGTCAGCGCCCTTGGTTCGAGTTTGACCATAGTTCAGCGAACCATAGATGTCCGGAGAGGTCTGGGCTTGGGCGAACATCGGGGCCGCGAGAACCGAACCAGCGACCAGGGTGGTAGCGATGAGAGTTTTCATTCTTATACTCCAATTCTACTCGTAGTCTTCAGCCCACTCAGCCATCCCCTGCTAGGAGCATAACGCGGCGACCATGCGGCGGTTCACGGCCCCGTTTGGGGCCATTGCGTGTCGATCGCCCGACCGCGGGTGGATGACGAGACCGCCAACCGTGCTATCTACGCGCTCAAACAAGCGTCAGAACGCAGACCCGACTCCCACCGGAGCGAGGTCCGCGCGCATCATCGGGACCGTCGTCTTGCCGCAAGCCGTCATCGCCGCCACGGGGCTGTACACCCCGCCTCACAGCATCTCGAACGCCGAGCTGGTCGAGGCCTTCAACACCTTCGTCGAGCGCTTCAACGCCGCCAACGCCGAGGCCATCGCGGCCGGCGACGTCGTGGCCCTCGCCCCATCCTCACCCGAATTCATCGAGAAGGCCTCGGGCATCAAGTCGCGCTTCGTCGTCAACAAGGACGGCATTGTCGACCCCGACCTGATGCGGCCGATCATCCCCGAACGCCCGAATGAAGAGATCTCGATCCTGGCCGAGATCGCTGTCGAGGCGGCCAAGCAGGCGATCGAACGCTGGGGCAAGCCCGTCTCGGAGATCGGCGCGGTGATCTGCGCGGCCTCGAACATGCAGCGCGCCTACCCGGCCATGGCGATCGAGGTGCAGCAGGCGCTCGGCATCGAGGGCTTCGCGTTCGACATGAACGTCGCCTGCTCCTCGGCGACCTTCGGCATCAAGACCGCCGCCGACTTTGTCACCAGCGGGAGCGCCAAGACGGTGCTGATGGTCAATCCCGAGATCTGCTCGGGTCACCTGAACTTCAAGGATCGCGATAGCCACTTCATCTTCGGCGACGTCGCCACGGCGGTAATCATCGAGGACGCCGACCAGGCGCAAGGCGGCTGGGAGATTGTGGGCACGCGCCTGAAGACCCAGTTCTCGAACAACATCCGCAACAACTTCGGCTTCTTGAACCGCGCTGCGCCGGAAGGGATCGGCGCCAAGGACAAGCTCTTCGTTCAGGAAGGCCGCAAGGTGTTCCGCGAGGTCGTGCCGATGGTTAGCGAGATGATCGTGCAGCACGCCCAGGACCTGGGCGTCGATCCTACGGGCCTCAAGCGTTTGTGGCTTCACCAGGCCAACATCAACATGAACGAAATGATCGGCCGCAAGGTGCTGGGTCGCGATCCCGCGCCGGGCGAGAACGTCATCATCCTGGACGAGTACGCCAACACGAGCTCGGCCGGCTCGATCATCGCCTTCCACTCGGCGAACGACGACTTCGCGCCAGGCGAGACCGGCCTGATCTGCAGCTTCGGCGCCGGCTATTCGGCGGGCACGGTCTTCGTCCGCAAGCGCTGATCCGGACCAGCGGGGGCGTAGGCGCCCCCCTTTCTCCAGATGCTGGCTAGCGGACCGCGCGCGCCTGTATAGAAATGCGCGACATTGTTTCGCCGTAAGGTCTATTCGATGCGATTCCCTGCCCGCCGCGCTGTGATCTCCGGCCTTGCCCTCGCCCTGCTCGCCGCATGCGGTAAGAAGACGGAGGCCGATATTGGGGGCTGGGATCGGATCAAGGCGTCGGGCAAGTTGCGTGTCGGCCTGGAAGGCACCTACCCGCCGTTCAATTTCCAGGACAAGGCGGGCCAACTCGCAGGCTTCGAGGTCGATTTCGCCAAGGCGCTGGCCGAGCAATTAGGCCTTGCGGTCGAGTTTAGCCCGGCGCCGTTCGCCGGGCTGTTGGGCTCATTGGAGTCGGGCCGCGTCGATGTGGTCATCAACCAGATCACCATCACCCCCGATCGTCAGGCCAAGTACGACTTCTCCGAGCCCTACACCGTCTCAGGCATTCAGATCATTGCGCTGAAGGGCAAGCCTGCGCCTAGCAAACCCGAAGACCTCGCAGGCAAGAAGGTCGGGGTGGGGCTAGGAACCAACTACGAGCAGTGGCTCCGCGCCAACGTGCCCAGCGCGGACGTGCGCAGCTATGAGGACGATCCCACCAAGTATCAGGACCTGCGCGCCGGCCGGATCGATGCGGTGCTGAACGATCGTCTGGTCGCCGCCGACTTCGTCAAGACCTCCCCCGAGTTCGTCGCCTCTGGACAGCCGTTCGCTGCGCAAGGCTCGGGCGTCGCCATGAAGAAGGATCCCGGCTTGAAGGTCGTGATCAACCAGGCCATCGACGCCCTGCGGGCTAACGGCAAACTCGCGGCGATCTCGCAGGCGTGGTTTGGCATGGACGTCACCCAATAGCGCCATGGACACCGGCCTCGACCTGCTGCGCCAGTCGGCCCCGCTCCTGCTGAAGGGCGCGGGCTATACGATCATCCTCAGCGTCATCGGGATGAGCCTTGGAGTGGCTATGGGCTTCGTCCTGGCCCTGATGCGCCTGTCGCGTTCGGCGCTGCTGCGATGGCCGGCCGCTGTCTATGTGTCGGCGTTTCGAGGCACGCCGCTGCTGGTCCAGCTGTTCCTGATCTACTACGGGCTGCCCGAGTTCGGGATCGAGATGCCGCCCCTCCTGGCGGCTGGTATCGGCTTTTCGCTGAACGTGGCGGCCTACAGTTGCGAGATCCTGCGCAGCGCGATCGCCGCCGTCGACAAGGGCCAGTGGGAGGCCGCCAGCGTACTGGGCATGAGCCGTGGCCAGGCCCTGCGCCGTGTGATCCTGCCCCAGGCGGCGCGAACCGCCGTCGCGCCGCTCTCGAACAGCTTCATAAGCCTGGTGAAGGACACCTCGCTGGCTGCGACCATCCAGGTGCCGGAACTGTTCCGCCAGGCCCAGCTGATCACCGCGCGGACCTACGAGATCTTCACCATGTATCTGGCTGCGGCGGCGATCTACTGGATCCTCTCCACGATCCTGGCCGCCGTCCAGACGCGCCTTGAGCGCCGTGCCGCAGAGGGCCGCCGATGAGCGCGATCGACGCCAAGTCCCTGAAGAAGAGCTTCGGCGACACGCCCGTCCTGGCGGGCGTGGACCTGGCTGTCGCGCCCGGCGAGGCGGTGGCGATTATTGGTCCCAGCGGCTCGGGCAAGAGCACCCTGCTCCGTTGCCTGGCCGGTCTTGAGCCTATCAACGACGGCGCCCTGACGATCGCAGGGGTGAACGCCGACACCAAAACGCCCCTGGCCAAGGCGCTGAACGGACGGGTCGGCTTCGTCTTCCAGAGCTTCAACCTGTTCCCGCACCGAACGGCTTTAGAGAACGTGATCGAAGGCCCGATCGTCGTTCGCAAGGAAGATCCAGCCAAGGCGCGCGCCAAGGGTTTGGCGTTGCTGGAAAAAGTCGGGCTTTCCGATCGCGTCGAGGCCTACCCCTCCGCCCTCTCCGGCGGCCAGCAGCAACGCTGCGCCATCGCTCGCGCCCTGGCGATGGACCCCGAGGTCATTCTGTTCGACGAGCCCACCTCCGCTCTGGACCCCGAACTGGTGGGCGAAGTCCTGGCTGTTATCAGGGACCTCGCCGCAGAGAAGCGCACGATGGTGATCGTCACCCATCAGATGGATTTCGCCCGCGACGTGGCCGAGCGGACGATTTTCATGGACGGCGGCGTGATCGTGGAGCAAGGACCGTCGCGTCAGCTCCTCGCCTCGCCGCGCGAAGAGCGGACCCGGCGGTTCCTGGCCAGATCGGGCGTCCTGCAGCCATAATTTGGCCCACGGGACGCTTCACGACCTGACCGCCGACGCCGGGTGGCTTTTTATGGCGAGGACAGCGTGAAGCCTTACATCGAACTCAAGGGCGCCTCGGGCGCCGTGTACCGCTATAAACTGGCCGAGAACGGCGAACCTGGGACAACGATCGCTGGGAATTTTGTCTATCTCGACGCCAAGGGCGCGGTGGTGTTCGCCGGTCAGGCCAACAATCTCGTGGACGCCAAGGCCCGCTGGTCGGAGGCCTACGCCCGTCATGGCGCTACGGGCCTGTACACCCGCCTCAACGTCTCGGGAGCCTCGCGCGCCGAGGAGTACTCCGATCTGGTGATCGCGCTTCAGCCTGTGATGAATCAGGCCGACTAGGCTCGCCCGCAAGGCGGTGGGGCGGCTAAGGTCGTGACGCATGCGCCCGGAGATTCTCTTCCCCCTGTTCACCTCAGTCTCCACGCTCAAAGGCGTGGGGCCGCGCGTCGCGCCGCTGGTTGAAAAGCTGGCCGGACCCATCGTTCGGGACGTGCTGTTCACCGCGCCGTCAGGGCTGATCCGGCGTATGACCACGACGGTTGACCAAGCGGTCGAAGACCAGGTCCAGACCTTCCTCGTCACCATCGACGGTCACCAGCCGCCGCATCGCCTGGGGCAGCCCTGGAAGATCCGGGCTTGGGACGGGACGGGATTCCTGACGCTGGTCTGGTTCAAGGGTCACGGGCCGCATCTAGAGCGCCAGCACCCTAAAGGGGCCCGCCGAGCCGTCAGCGGCAAGGTCGAGCGGCCTGAAGGCTTCGCCTCCGAACTGCAGATCGCCCACCCCGACTACATCGTCGCCGAGGAGAAGGCCGGCGATATTCCGTTCGTGGAAACGGTCTATCCCGCTACCCATGGATTGCCCTCGCGGACGTTTCGAAAGTTCGCGCTTGAGTCGTTGGAGCGCGCCCCCGCGCTGCCGGAATGGCAAGACGCCGCCTGGCGCGAGCGCGAAAAGCTCCCGACCTGGCGAGAGGCCCTGGCGGCGCTGCATGCGCCCGCAAGTGAAGCGGATCTATCGCCTCTTGCGTGTCCGCGCCGACGCTTGGCCTACGATGAGCTTCTGGCGCATCAACTGGCGCTGGCGCAGCGCAAGGCGACCCGCCGCGCGCACCCCGGCCCGCGTGTCCCGGCCGGCCCGCTTTCAGACGCGGCCGAGAAGGCCCTGCCCTTCAAGCTGACCGGCGCACAAATTCGCGCGCTCTCCGAAATACGGGGCGATCTTGCGTCCGGCGAGCGGATGAGCCGCTTGCTGCAGGGCGACGTCGGTTCCGGCAAGACAGTGGTCGCGATGCTGGCCATGGCCGACGCCGCCAGCGCGGGCCTGCAGTCGGCCTTGATGGCCCCGACCGAGATCCTGGCCCGGCAACACTTCGAGACCATCGCCGCGCCTCTTGAGGCCTTAGGCCTGTCGGTGATCCTGCTCACGGGACGCGACAAGGGCGCTGGTCGTGCGGCCAAGCTGGCGGGCCTCGCCGAGGGGACTCATCACATCGCCGTGGGCACTCACGCACTTTTCCAGGACGACGTCAAATTCCGCTCCCTAGCCCTGACCATCATCGACGAACAGCATCGTTTCGGCGTCAACGAGCGTCGCCGCCTACAGGAAAAGGGCGAAGGCGTGCATCTCTTGGCCATGTCGGCGACGCCCATTCCCCGGACGCTGGAACTGACCGTCTTTGGCGACCTCGACGTGTCCCGGATCGACGAGAAACCGCCGGGCCGCACGCCCGTCGCCACCCGCGCCGCGCCAACGCCGCGTGTGCCGGAGATCATCGAACGTCTGCGCGGCGCGATCGCCGGCGGCGCTCAGGCCTTCTGGATCTGCCCTCTGGTGTCAGAGTCAGACAAGGTCGACCTGCGCGCCGCCGAAGACCGCGCAGCCGATCTCGCGCGCCATCTGCCGGGCGTTGGCCTCGTCCATGGCCAGATGCCGCCCGCCGAGAAGGACGCAGTCATGCAGCGCTTCGTCGACGGCGAGGTCAGCGTGCTGGTCGCCACCACAGTGGTCGAGGTGGGCGTGAACGTGCCCAACGCCAGCATCATGGTCATCGAGCACGCCAACCGCTTTGGCCTGGCCCAGTTGCACCAACTGCGCGGGCGGGTGGGCCGGGGAACGCGCGAGAGCGCCTGCGTGCTGCTCTACGACCCGCCGCTGTCGGAGGTGGCCCAACAGCGCTTGGACATCCTTCGGCGCAGCGACGACGGCTTCGAGATCGCTGAGAAGGATCTTGAGCTTCGAGGCGGCGGCGACCCGCTCGGTCTGAAACAGAGCGGCTTCCCGGCCTATCGCTTGGCCGACCCTGTCGCGCACCGCGACCTGATCGCCGTCGCGGCCGACGACGCCCGCCTGATCCTGGCGCGCGACCCGGCGCTTACCTCGCCGCGCGGCCAAGCGCTGCGGATGCTGCAGGAACTCTTTGACTGGAAGCCGACATCGGCGCTGAACGAGGCGGGCTAGTCCCCGGGGTCAGTGCGCCGCCGCGCCCTTGCGGTGATGCCAGAGGTGCATGACCCCCGCCAGGACTCCGCCGATCGCCAGGCCGACAACCGCCGAGCCCAGAGCGAAAGCCAGCCAACCGGTCACAGGTCCCACAACCGGCGCCTGAGCCCCCCAACGTGAGAGGCCCTCAACCCAGTGGGGGATCGGCGTGAAGTGGAAGTGCTCGAGTCCGTGCACGATAATGCCACCGCCAACCCAGAGCATGGCCGCTGTTCCGATCACCGTGAGAGCCTCCATCGTCACCGGCATGGCCTTCACCAGACCTCTCCCGAAAGCCTGCGCGCGCATGTTCGGGCGGCGGGACAGGTGCAGGCCGATGTCGTCCATCTTCACGATCAACGCGACCGCGCCATAGACAACCACGGTCAGCAACACGCCCACCAAGGCCAGCGCGCCGGCCTGCAGCGGCAGGCTAAGGTGCGCGACCTCGGCCAAGGCGATCGCCATGATCTCGCCCGAGAGGATCAGGTCGGTGCGGATCGCGCCGTCGACCTTCTGCTTTTCGAGATCAGGACCGCTGAGCGCCAGCTCTTCGATCGCTTCGCCTTCGGCTTCGGGAGTGAACGCCTCCAGGACCTTCTCCGTCGCCTCGAAGGCGAGATAGGCGCCCCCGACCATCAGGATGGGCGTCACCGCCCAGGGCGCGAAGGCCGATAACAGGAGGGCCCCAGGCAGCAGGAAGATCAGCTTGTTGCGAAGCGAGCCCACCGCGATCTTCCAGACGATCGGCAGCTCCCGATCAGGCGTGAAGCCCATGGCGTAGCCGGGCGTCACCGCAGCGTCGTCGACGACCACGCCGACCGCCTTTGTCCCCGCCTTGCCCGCGGCGGCGCCGACGTCGTCGAGCGAAGCGGCGGCGAGCTTTGTGATGGCCGCGACGTCGTCGAGCAGCGCGGCAAGGCCGGAGGGCATGGGAGATCCTGTTTCAAGCGCGTGAGCGACCTGTGCGTAAGGCGCGCCGCGTTCGTCGTAAAGCGCGGAGGCTCTTGCGTGACGCAAGGTGAGGCCGGAAACCATCCGTCCATGGACGTCGCCACCGCTCTCGACCTGCTCGCTCCTCGCCTGTCGCCCGCAGCAACCGGCGTCGTCAATGCACGGCGCCTTTCGGGCGGGGCCAGTCTCGAAACCTGGGCTTTCGACTTGAGCGACGGCACGCCGCTGATCCTGCGTCGTCGCCCGGATGGCGCCCTGCCCCGTGAAACCGCCTTGCCCCTCGCGTCCGAAGCCGCCCTGATCCGCGCCGCTGGCGCCGCAGGCGCGCCGACCCCCGGCGTGGCCCACATCTGTGAGCCGGGCGACCGGTTGGGCGAAGCCTATGTGATGCATCGGCTCGAAGGCGAAACCCTGGGTCGCCGTATCGTCCGCGATGAGGCTTTCGCCGGAGTTCGTGCGGGGCTCGCCCGCCGCTGCGGCGAGGTGCTGGCCCAGATCCATGCCACGCCGGCCGATCAGCTGCCGCCGCTGGCGACTTCGGATGCGTGCGGCGAACTGGCCCGCTACGAGGGTGTCTATCGCGACCTTGGTGCGCAGCGGCCAATCCTGGAGGCCGCGTTCCGGTGGCTGGAGGCCATTGCGCCGTCGCCGCCCGAGCGGCCCGTACTGGTCCATGGCGACTTCCGAAACGGCAATCTGATGATCCATCCGGACCGAGGTCTCGTCGGCGTACTCGACTGGGAGCTGGCCCATCTAGGCGACCCGGCTGAGGACCTGGGATGGATTTGTGTCAACTCGTGGCGCTTTGGGGAATGGCGAAAGCCAGTCGGCGGCTTTGGTGACTACGCCGAACTGCTGGCGGGTTATGGCGGTGAGATCGCGCTAGACCGCGTCCGGTTCTGGCAGGCGCTGGGCTCACTGAAATGGGCGGTGATGTGCCTGATGATGTACCAGAGCTTCGCGACCGGCGCGGACACCTCGGTCGAGCGCGCCATGATCGGGCGGCGGACCAGCGAAGCCGAGATCGATCTGGTGACCCTGATGGAGAGCGCGGCGTGATCAGCCATCCGACCGCCGCCGAGCTAGAGCAAGCCGTCGCCGCTTTCGACGCCGAATCCGCCGCCCCAGGCGACGCACGCCACGTCTTTCTCGCCCGCGTGGCCGACAACGCTCGCGCGATCCTCGCGCGTGAGGCCGAGCAAGGTGGGCCGCTAGAGGCCGAGGCGACGGGACGGCTGACGGATCTCCTTGGCCAGACAGGCGACTTCCAGACGCTCAACCATCAGCTCTGCCTGGCGCTCAGAAGCGGGCGGCTATCCCCACAGGACCCGCGCGTTCTCGCCCATCTGAAGGCGACCGCGATCGGTCAGATCGCCATCGATCAACCGACCTACGGCGGGCTAGCCGCCCTGCTGGCCGGCGGCGACGGGGCCTAGTGGGCGACCTATCTTGGCCTCGGCTCGCATCACGGCATCAGCTTCGATGTCGGCATAGAATAGATTGAAGCCGTCGACCTTGCGCCGATCCGCCCAGGACCCCGTGTCGCGTAGCGCGTTCGACTTCGGCCGGCTGGTGCGCAGGAGTCCGTTTTCACACCGCGCGGAGACCTGGCGCTGCAAGAAAGCCGGACGGGCGCCCCAGTCCAGGCCGGTGGCGTTGGCCGCGCCCAGGTTCATGCGCGCCGGGGCGCGCTCGGTCGTGACAGCGCCCAGCAGCGGATTGAAGCACAGCGGCTGACGATGCTCGAGGTTCACCAGCTGGTCCGCGCCGTCCCAGACGAGAGAGCGTCCCGTCAGCTCCTGGGCGGCGCGGAAGTCACCTTCCTGGGCCGAAGCCCAGGCCGCCACGCAGCCGGTCTGTCCCCGCTTGAGACAGGCCCTCAGAGGGGCGTCGGCGCCGTATTCGTCGGCCGGCACGATGGTCTCGATCAGATAGGCCGCCACCAGACGGCGCTTGAGCTCGGGCTTGCCCGCGATCTCCTCGCGGAGCAGCCGCGCGACCATTGAGCCGCCCTGCTCGACCCCGACGATCACGAACGGACGATCCTGACCGTAACGCGCGGTATAGGCCCGGAAGGCCTGGAGCACGTCGCCATAGGCGAAACGGCGCGCGTCGCGAGCGTCGTCGCGCAGGGTCAGATAGGTATAGAGGCTGGCTTGGCGATATCGCGGCGCGAAGAGCCGCCCGACCCGCTCGAACGGCCCCGCATAGTTCGGCAGCACCACCCGCGAGAGGAAGCGCTGGGCCTTCGGCTGGTCGATGCCGCCATTCCAGTCGCGGCCGCCATCAAAGGTGGTGGGATGGACGAAGAACACATCGACAGGCGACGTATCTGCGCTCGGAGCTTCCGCCTTGGCCGGCAGCAGGGCCCAGGCCTCGCGCTTGCCATAGTCCGGCGCCGGCGGCGGCTTGTAGGTCAGAAACGGGATCTTGGGATCCAGCGCGTTGCTGAGGATGTCGTAGCGCCAGATGAAGGCGGCCGCGAGGATCAGCGCCAGAAACAGCGCCACCCCCGCGAAAATCCAGCGCTTGAAGCCTTGGAAAGATCCGCCCATGCGCTTGGGTTACACCAAGCCTTGGACGGCTTTAAGCCCCTTCCTGGCCGATGATGGCGACCGAGCAGACATTGCTGGCCGGCGCGCCACCCAGATTGTGAGTCATGCCAAACACCGGGTTGGCCAACTGCCGCTCGCCCGCGCGCCCTTGGAGCTGCAGGTACATCTCGTACAGCATCCGCAAGCCCGACGCGCCGATCGGGTGGCCGAAGCATTTGAGACCACCGTCGATCTGGCACGGAACGCCGCCGTCGGCGTCGTAGAAGCCATCCAGCACGTCGCGCCAGCCCTGGCCTTCCGGCGAAATGAACAGGTCCTCCATGGTCACCAGCTCGGTGACGGAGAAGCAGTCGTGCACCTCCATCATCGAGATCTGCTCGCGCGGACGCTCGATGCCGGCCTCCTTGTAGGCCTTGCCAGCGGCGATGCGGGCGGTGTGGAAGTGACTGCCGTCCCAGCCGTTGTACTGGCTCTCGTAGCCGTTGGAGACCGACAGCTGCAAGGCCTTGACGGTGACCAGGTCGTGCTTGCCGAGGGCGCGTGCGATCTCGGGCGTGGTGACGATGGCCGCCGCCGCGCCGTCCGAGACGCCGCAGCAGTCGAACAGGCCCAGCGGTTCGGCGATCAGCGGCGCGTTCAGCGCCTGCTCCTCTGTGATCGGCTTGCGCAGGTGGGCCTTGGGGTTCTTGGCGCCGTTGGCGTGACTCTTGACCGAAACGTGGGCGATGGCGCGCTTGAGGTCTTCCTTGGAAACCCCATGCTTCGCGCGGTAGGCGCTGGCCAGCTGCGCGAAGTTCCCGGGCGCCGACCCGTTTGGCATGACCTGCGGGCTTAGCGTGCCTGGGTTAGCAACCGGCAGACCACCGTACCCGGTGTCCTTCAGCTTCTCGACCCCGACGGCCAGGGCGATGTCGGCCGCGCCGGCCGCGACCGCGTAGACCGCGCCGCGGAAGGCTTCTGAACCGGAGGCGCAGAAGTTCTCGACGCGGGTGACGGCGATGTTGGGCAGACGCAGGGCGATCGACAGCGGCGTGCCGCCCTTCCCCGAGCCGATCTCGTCGATATGGGTGGAGAACCAGGCCGCATCCAACTGGGTCGGTTCGATGCCGGCGTCCTGCATGGCCTCCAAATAGGCCTCGACCATCAGGTCGTCAGGACCAGCGTCCCAGCGTTCGCCGAACTTGCTGCAGCCCATCCCGAGAATGGCGACCTTATCGCGGATACCTTGAGGCATGTCGGTCTCCCTATTCGGCGGCTTGCGAGGTTTGAGCGGCGATGGCGGCCCGGTCGGGCGTGGCCTTCCAGAAGTAGCGGACGAAGCCGCGCTTCTCGTCGACCTCCTTGATGCGGAACACCATCCGCACCGGCAGGCCGGTCTCGACGTCACCCGGCGAGACGTCGGTGATGTCCATCATGATCCGGCCACCGCCCTCGAAAACGACCATGCCATAGTGGTTCGGCGGGGCCATCGAAAAGGTCAGATAATCAGCCGAGTAGCTGAGAATGCTCGCGCGGCGTTCGGCGAACTTGTACGGCTCCTGGGTGTCGACGGCGGGATTGTTAGGGGCCACCGAAATGCGGGTGCGCGGGAACTGAATGACCCCCGTCTCGCGGCAGCGGCCGCCCACAAGGCCCAGGATCATGTCCTCATTGCGATAGAGGGTGGTCAGGGCCGTCTTGTTGTCCTTCTCGGCCCGCATGCCCTTGTCCCAGTCAACAAGGCCATTGAAGGTCAGGAACTTCAGATAGTTGGTCTCAACTTCTCGATCGGCGAGAGAACCGGTCACGCCCCGCGCAGGACGCGCGCCCTCGCCTGTGGCGCGAAACACCAGGGCCTCGGCCCCTTGGCCGAACTGGGCGACCAGGATGGTGTCCCCGGCCTTGGCCTGCTCCAACGCGTGGGCCAGCATGATCGGACCATGCGCGCAGCCCGCTTCACCCATGACGGCGGCGAGGTTGTCGCGGACGGCCTCCGGCCTGATCCCGACAGACTTCGCGACGGTGGCGGCCATGCCGGCGAATGTCGACGGGAAGCAGAAATGATCGATATCCGAAGCACTTAACCCCGAAACCTCAAGCGCCCTGCCGATCGCCGGCGGAACCAGTTTGACGATTCCCTCGTCGCGGATCCAGCGCTCTTCCCAGTAGTAGTCAAAGCCCCCGTCATCGCCCCGGAAGTGGTCGACGAAGTCGTCGGTGACGCTGCCGCGCCCCAGGAACTCGGCCGCGCCGGGACCATCCGAAATCACGAAGGCGGCTGCGCCGTCGCCGAAGTCCAGCTCTTGAGCCGAGACCGCACGGGCCTTGCGGTGCTCGCCCACCGCGACGAGAGAGGTTCCGCCCGCAGCCAGCGCCTGCCCCAGCGCCGTCAGCCCGCAACGCTGTGAGCCCGTCACGTCGCTGGCGGTGATCGACTTCTCAAGGGTCAGCGCCGCCGACACGATCCCCGCGTTCAGCCGGTCGGCGAACGGCGCGGTCGTCGAGGCGAAATAGAGGCTGTCGATCTGCGAGCGATCGTCTTCGGGACCAAGGGCGTCGCGCGCCGCCTCGACCGCCATGGTCAGGGCGTCCTCGTCCCAGTTGGCCATGGACCGCTCGCCCTTGCCCTTGGCCTTGAGGTTCGGCGCGACCCAAGCGTTGGCCTCGGTGACGGCCTTGCGGCTCAAACGCAATCGCGGCGCATAGGCGCCCCAGGCGGCGATGCCGACCATTTCTCGCTCCCTGCCTGCCGGGGCTCGACCCGACTTATCGGCGTTCAGCTTACGCTCGCGGAAATGGACGGCAACCGTGCCCCGACGTTAGCGGGGCGCGCCTAGCGGTAGGGATCGTCGGTGTTCAGATAGCCCGCCACATAGTCGGCCACACCGTCCTCCAGCGCCGTCATCGGGGCGTTGTAGCCAGCCGCGCGCAGGCGGCTCATGTCGGCCTGGGTGTAGTACTGGTACTTGCCTCGCAGCACCTCGGGCATGTCGATATAGGTGATATCGGGCTCGCGGCCCGCCGCCTCGAAGGTGGCCACGGCCAGATCCCGGAACGAGCGCGCCTTACCCGAACCGAGATTGAAGACGCCGTTGACGGCCGGGCTGTTGGCCAGCCAGCCGACCACGTCGACCACGTCGCGGACATAGACGAAATCGCGCAGCTGGCCGCCGTCCTGGTAGTCCGGGTGATGCGACTTGAAGAGCTTCACCCCTTCGCCCGCCGCGATGCGCGGCCAGATCTGGGCCACCACAGACTTCATGCCGCCCTTGTGGTCCTCGTTGGGGCCATAGACGTTGAAGAACTTCAGGCCCGCCCACTGGGCCGGCGCATGGCCACGTTGGGCCTCACGCACGGCATAGATGTCGAAGAGGGCCTTGGACCAACCATAGGCGTTCAAGGGCCGCAGGGCCCGCAGCGAGGCCAGATCGTCCTTGCCGTCGAAACCCAGGCCGCCGTCGCCATAGGTGGCGGCGGACGACGCGTAGAACAGGCGCTTGCCGTGCTGGGCGCACCAGTCCCACAGGTCGCGCGAAAGCACGAAGTTGGACTGCACGATCTTGTCGGCGTCGACTTCGGTGGTCGAAGAGACCGCGCCCATGTGGACCACCAGCTCGACCTCGGCGCCGCGCTTGGCGAGCCAGTCGAACAGCTGCTCGGGCGCGACGAAGTCGGCGATCGTATGCTTGGCGATGTTGCGCCACTTGCCGCTGGCCGCGTCGCGCAAGCGATCGCAGACGACAACATCCAGCGCCGGGTCTTCGCAGAGCCGCGCGACGATGTTCGAACCGATGAAACCGGCGCCGCCGGTGACCAGGACGATGCGGCGGCTCATGCTCAGGCGGCCTTGGTCAGGGCGTCGTAGCGCAGTAGGTTGGCGACCAGGGCCTCGAACTGGTTCATCGGCACCATGTTCGGACCGTCCGACGGCGCATTGTCGGGATCGGGATGGGTCTCGATGAAGACGCAGGCCACGCCCACCGCCACGGCGGCGCGGGCCAGGGTCGGCACAAACTCGCGCTGGCCGCCCGAGGACGTGCCCTGCCCGCCCGGCTGCTGGACGCTATGGGTGGCGTCGAACACCACGGGGCAGCCGATCTCCTTCATGATTGGCAAGCTGCGCATGTCGCTCACCAGGGTGTTGTAGCCGAACGAGGCGCCGCGCTCGCAGGCCATGACGTTGGGGTTGCCCGCACCCGTGACCTTGGCGATCACGTTCTTCATGTCCCAGGGGGCCAGGAACTGACCCTTCTTGATATTGATCGCGCGGCCGGTGTTGGCGGCGGCGACCAGCAGGTCGGTCTGGCGGCAAAGGAAGGCCGGGATTTGGATGACGTCGACGGCCTCGGCCACGATCGGACAGTGGCTGGTCTCGTGCACGTCGGTCAGGGTCGGCAGGCCGGTGACCTCGCGGATCTCCTGGAAGATCGCCAGGCTGTCCCTCAAGCCGATGCCGCGCTGGGCGTTAGCCGAGGTGCGATTGGCCTTGTCGTAGGAGGTCTTGTAGATCAGGCCGACCCCCAGACGGTCAGCCATCTCCTTCAGCGCGTGCGCCGTCTCCAGAGCGTGCTGGCGGCTCTCCATCTGGCAGGGGCCGGCGATGATCGACAGCTTTTCGCCGTTGCCGATGCGAACGGGCGCGCCGTTCGGCGTCTTGATCTCGACGACGGCGTTGGGGGCGACGGCTTTGGGCTGATCCACGGCGGCTATTCCAGCGTATTAGGGCTTCGGGCGCCCCAGAGGTGACCCTTGGGACAAGACGGTGCAAGTGCGGAACGACTCTGGCGACAGCAAGGCGGGCTCTGACGCCGTCATCGTGTGGTTTCGCAAGGACCTGCGCATAGCCGACAATCCGGCTCTGCGCCATGCTGCGGAGAGCGGCCGTCCGGTGATCCCGCTCTACATTCTCGACGAGACGCCTGGCGTGCGCCCGATGGGCGGCGCTTCACTCTGGTGGCTCGACAAGTCGCTCACGAGCCTGGCTGAGCGCCTCGAGGCCTTGGGCGCCAAGCTCATCCTCCGCAAAGGCGTCGCAGCGCAGGTGCTCGATGAGGTCATCGCGCAATCCGGCGCGACCTGTGTCCTGTGGAACCGGCTCTACGACCAGGCCTCCATGGACCGGGACGCGGCGATCAAGGCCGCCCTCAAGGATCGCGGCGTCGATTGCCAGAGCTTCAACGCCAGCCTTTTGAACGAGCCCTGGACGGTCAAGAACGGTTCGGGCCAACCCTACAAGGTCTTCACCCCCTACTGGCGCGCGGCGCGCGAGCATCTGACCCGCGTGGAGGCGACCGGCGCGCCTGGTCGCCTGGCGCCGTCGGACTGTGCTCCCCATGGCGACCGCCTCGCCGATTGGGGGCTGCACCCGACAAAGCCCGACTGGTCCCAAGGCTTCGCCGCCTGGACGCCCGGAGAAATGGGCGCCCACGCGCGGCTTGACGCCTTCCTCAAAGGTCCGATCGACGGCTACGGAGACCAGCGCGACGTCCCGGGCGTCGAGGCGACATCAAAGCTCTCGCCGCATCTCCACTTTGGAGAGATCGGGCCTCGCCAGGTCTGGATGGCGACCCGCAACGCCGCGGACCAGGGGGACATCCCGGTCGCCGAGGCCGACAAGTTCCTGTCGGAGATCGGCTGGCGCGAGTTCAACCATTCGATCCTGTTCCATTGGCCGCAGATGCCCAGCCGAAACTTCAAGCCGGAGTTCGACAGCTTTCCCTGGATCAAGGACGAGCGCGCGCTGGAGGCCTGGAAAAAGGGCCAGACCGGCTACCCAATCGTCGACGCCGGGATGCGTGAACTCTGGACGACAGGCTTCATGCACAACCGGGTACGCATGATCGTCGCCTCGTTCCTGATCAAGCACCTGATGATCGACTGGCGTGAGGGTGAGGCCTGGTTCTGGGATACGCTTGTGGACGCCGATCTGGCCAACAACGTGGGCAACTGGCAGTGGACCGCCGGCAGCGGAGCTGACGCCTCCCCCTACTTCCGGATATTCAATCCCATCGCCCAAGGCGAAAAGTTTGACCCCAAGGGTGACTATGTCCGACGCTGGGTTCCCGAGCTGCGCAGCATGCCTGACGAGGTTATCCACAAGCCATGGACCAAACCCCTGCATCTGACCGCCGGCGCCAAACGTCTCTATAGCCGACCGATCGTGGACCACGCCAAGGCGCGGGAGCGTGCGCTGGAGGCTTATCACAGCCTCTAGATGAGCGCGGGGTTTACAGGGCGGTCGTCGAAGGCGTTAATGAACGCGTAACCGGATGCGAGGCCTAGCCTTGGAAACTGCGCTCTGGAACGATCCCGATCTGCGAACCGCCCCCACAGCCTTCCGCGCGGCCTTGCGTGTCGTCGCCAGCAATTGGGACGCTGGCTCGATCACCTGGATCCTGCCGACTGGCAAGACGCTCAGGATCACCGGGCCGAATCCGGGTCCTGATGCGACGCTCAAGGTCAATGATTACAATTTCATGCGACGGGCTTTTACGTCCGGCGCTATCGGCTTCGCCGAGGGCTTCATGGCGGGCGAATGGGAAACACCTGACCTGTCGGCCGTGCTAGAGGCGTTCTCACTGAACTTCGACAAGCTGGGCGCGCTGGTGTCGGGCAATCCGCTGATGCGGGCCATTCACAGTCTCTACCACCTCCTGCACCGCAATAGCCGCTCGGGCTCGAAGAAGAACATCCACGCCCACTACGACCTGGGGAACAGTTTCTACTCGCGGTGGCTAGACCCCACGATGACCTATTCATCAGCGCTCTACGAACGGCCCGGCCAATCGCTGCCGGAGGCGCAGCGCGCCAAGTATGCGGCGCTGGCCCGCACCATCGATCTTGCGCCGGGCAAGCATGTGCTGGAGATCGGCTGCGGCTGGGGCGGCTTTGCGGAGTTCGCCGCCAAGGAGGTGGGGGCCAAGGTCACCGGCATCACCATTTCGCAGGCGCAGTACGATTTCGCCCGCAAGCGTCTGTTCGAACAGGGTCTTTCGGAGAAGGCCGATATCCGACTGGTCGACTACCGGGATGTCGAAGGCCGCTACGACGCCGTCGCCTCCATCGAGATGTTCGAAGCGGTGGGCGAGGAGTACTGGCCTGCCTATTTCAGCAAGGTCCGCGACGTTCTCGCGCCGGGCGGGCGCGCCGGCTTGCAGATCATCACCATTCGCGACGAACTGTTCGACGAGTATCGCGGACAGACCGATTTCATCCAGCGTTACATCTTCCCGGGCGGCATGCTGCCCAGCGAAGCCCGCCTGAAGGAAGAGACCGAGCGCGCAGGCCTGGAATGGAGTGATCTCAAGCGCTTCGGCCAGAATTATGCCGACACCCTGGCCGAATGGGCCCGCCGGTTCGAAGCCGCCTGGAGCGAGATTCGCAAGGACGGGTTCGATGAGCGCTTCCGTCGTCTATGGCGGTTCTATCTGAGCTACTGCGAAGCGGGCTTCCGGACTGAGCGGACCAACGTGATCCAGCTGGGTCTCAGTCGAGCCTAATTGGTCAGCCTTTGGGCTCAGCTTTCGATCCGGTGTCTTGTGGATAAGGGCCTAAGCACCTCCATCCATTGATGCTTTACCCGTGCACGTGTTGCGCCTTCAGGAAAACTGGGGTTGCGCACGGGCGGCGCGACACGATCTACCAGCGATCCGAAAAACTGCCCCAAGGCTCGCCATGTCCGTCCTGCCCAGCGTCCTCGACGCGATCGGAAACACACCCCTGATCCGTCTCGCCCGCGCCAGCGAAGCGACCGGATGCGAGATCCTGGGCAAGGCCGAGTTCATGAACCCGGGGCAGTCGGTCAAGGATCGCGCGGCGCGGGCCATCATCCGGGACGCGGAAGCCAAGGGCTTGCTCAAGCCCGGCGGCCGCATCGTCGAGGGCACGGCGGGCAACACCGGCATCGGCCTTGCCATGGTCGCCTCGGCGCTGGGCTACAAGACGACCATCGTCATCCCCCGCACACAGAGCCAGGAGAAAAAGGACGCGATCCGCTTGCTGGGCGCGGAGTTGGTTGAGGTGGACGCGGTCCCCTACTCCAATCCTGACAATTACGTCCGCTATTCCGGGCGCTTGGCCGAGGAACTTGCCAGAAGCGAACCCAACGGCGTGATCTGGGCCAACCAGTTCGACAACACCGCCAATCGCGACGCGCACTACCGCACCACGGGCCCGGAAATCTTCGAGCAGACAAGCGGTAAGGTCGACGGATTCATCTGCGCTGTCGGCTCGGGCGGGACCCTGGCCGGCGTGGCTGCGGCGCTGCGCGAACGCAATCCCAGCGTCAGGATCGGCCTGGCTGATCCCTACGGCGCGGCGCTCTATTCCTGGTACAAGGACGGTGAACTGAAATCGGAGGGCTCATCGATCAGCGAGGGGATCGGCCAGGGCCGGATCACGGCCAATCTCGAGGACCTGGTCATCGATGATCCATTCCGCGTCTCCGACGAGGAGATGTTGCAGGTCCTCTATGATCTCGTTCAACACGAAGGCCTGTGCCTGGGCGGATCGGCGGGGATCAACGTCGCCGGCGCGATCAAACTGGCCAAGGCGATGGGTCCGGGCCACACCATCGTGACGGTGCTTTGCGACCATGGCTCGCGCTACCAGTCCAAGCTGTTCAACCCCGTCTTCCTTAAGGAAAAGGGCCTGCCGACGCCGCCCTGGATGTAGCTTGCGATCGAGGCGCGTGGGGGCGATGTTGCCCGGCCCGCAACGTGGCGAGTCAGACCCCGAAAGGCGCCCCATGACCACCCCGTCCGATCCGCTTGTGACCACCGCTTGGCTGGCTCAGCATCTCGACGCTCCGGACGTAAGAGTGGTCGACGCCTCATGGCACATGCCCGCCGCGCAGCGCGACCCGCACAAGGAGTTCCTCACGGCGCATATTCCGGGCGCCGTGTTCTTCGATATCGACGAGATCGCCGACGAGACCAGCGATCTTCCGCACATGATCCCGTCGCCCACAAAGTTCGCCTCACGGGTCCGCAAGTTGGGGCTCGGCGATGGCTCGCGCATTGTGGTCTACGACAGCACCGGCATTCTGCCCGCCGCGCGCGTCTGGTGGCATTTCCGCGCCATGGGCCACGAGGATGTCGTCGTGCTGGACGGCGGTCTTCCCAAATGGATCGCCGAGGGTCGCCCGACGGAGGATGGCCCTGCCATGCCGCAAGAACGGCATTTCACGCCGCGCTATCAAGCCGACGTCTATCGCTCGCTGGAGCAGATGCGCGACATCGTCGCGACCGGTCGCGAGCAGATCATCGACGCGCGCGCCGCAGGACGGTTCGAAGGCGTCGATCCCGAACCCCGCGCCGGCCTGCGCGGCGGCCACATGCCGGGCGCCCGCAACATCCCCCTGTCGGCCTTGATCGCGCCGGATGGGACCCTGCTGTTGGCGGATAAGCTGAAGCCGGTGTTCGAAGCCGCCGGCGTCGACATCAACCGGCCCGTCGTCTCCACCTGCGGCTCTGGCATCACGGCCTCGGTCGTAGCCCTTGCGCTGGCCCGCATGGGCAAGCCGCGCTCGGCGGTTTATGACGGCTCGTGGACGGAATGGGGCGGCCTGGCGGATACGCCGGTCGTCACGGGCCCGGCCCAGTAGTCCCCCCGACCTCGAGACCCGCCATGGATGAAGAAACCCGCCTGATCCACACGGGCTCGGAGCCCGCTCGCCTGGGACGGACGGTCAATCCGCCTATCCAGCGCGGCTCGACCGTCCTGCTGCCCGACGCCGCTTCGCTGTACGACGACGATCAGCTGACCTACGGCATCACGGGCCTCTCCACGCCAACCGCGCTGCAGAGCGCGCTCGCCGAGTTGGAAGGCGCGACGAATGTCACCCTCTATCCGTCGGGCCTCGCCGCGATCACCGGGGCCCTGTTGGCCGTCCTGAAAGCCGGGGACGAGGTGCTCGTCGTCGACAGCGCCTACAAGCCGACCCGCCGTTTCTGCGACCGCGTGCTGGGCCGCTTCGGCGTGACCACGCGTTACTACGACCCGAAGCTCTCGCCCGATGCGCTGATGGCCCTGGTGACGCCTAGCACCCGTCTGATCGTGCTAGAAGCACCTGGCTCGCTGACCTTCGAGATGCAGGACATTCCCGCCATCGCCGCAGCGGCCAACGCGCGGGGCGTCATGACCCTGATCGACAACACCTGGGCGGCGGGCCTGCTGTTCAAGCCGCTGGCGCATGGCGTCACCCTCAGCGTCCAGGCCCTGACGAAGTATGTCGGCGGGCATTCGGACTGCTTTATGGGTTCAGTCGCGACGCGTGACGACGCCGTCGCCAAGCTGCTCGGCGACGCCATGTGGGACATCGGCTGGTCGGTGTCGTCCGATGACGCCTACACCATGCTGCGCGGCCTGCGCACCCTTTCGACGCGCCTTCCCCGCCACGCAGAGAACGGTCTGACCATGGCGCGCTGGCTGCAACAGCGTCCCGAGGTCGCACGCGTGCTGCATCCCGCCCTCCCCGGCGATCCCGGCCACGCGATCTGGAAGCGGGATTTCACCGGGGCCTGCGGCCTGTTCGGAGTGGTGCTCAAGCCGTGCTCCCAGAAGGCGGTCCATGCGTTCATGGACAGCCTGACGCTGTTCGGTCTGGGATTCTCCTGGGGCGGTTACGAGAGCCTGGCGCTGCACTGCGACCCGCAGCTGGGCGCGCGCTCGATCCCGGTGACGCTGGAAGGGCCACTGCTGCGTTTCCACATTGGTCTGGAGAGCATCGAGGACCTCAAGGCCGATCTCCGCCGAGGCTTCGAGGCCCTGACGGCGCATCCGGCCTAGCCGGCTTCGAGAATTCCACAGGCCGCTTTCAGAGGAAATCAGCCCCTGTCTCGGTTGCGGTTCGGGCCGGCGTGACCAGATAGGTCCGCAGACGCCGACGGTTGGTCGGCGCATGCCTAGGGACGAGTTCATGCCCAACCTGTTCGATCCGCTGCGCGTCGGCGACCTGACCCTGCCCAATCGTGTCGTGATGGCGCCGCTCACGCGACTGCGCGCCGGTCCGACCCATATCCCGAACGCCTTGATGGCCGAGTACTACGCCCAGCGCGCCTCCGCCGGCCTGCTGATCAGCGAAGGCGTGCCGGTCTCGCCGCAGGGCGTCGGCTACCCGGGTGTTCCGGGCATCTGGTCGGCCGAGCAGACCGAGGCCTGGAAGCAGGTCACCAAGGCCGTGCATGACAAGGGCGGCCGCATCTTCATGCAGATCTGGCACGTCGGCCGCATCTCCGACCCGTCGCACCTCAATGGCGCCTCGCCAGTGGGCCCCAGCCCGATCGCCGCCAAGGGGCATGTCAGCTTGCTTCGCCCCGAACGTCCCTACCCGGTCCCGCACGCCCTCTCGATCGAAGAGATCCAAGGCGTCGTCGAAGACTTCCGGCGCGCAGCCGAGAACGCTCAGGCCGCCGGCTTTGATGGCGTGCAGCTGCACGGCGCCAACGGCTATCTGCTCGACCAGTTCCTTCAGGACGGCAGCAACCAGCGCACCGACGCCTATGGCGGTTCGATCGAGAACCGCGCCCGTCTGCTGCTCGAGGCGACGGACGCGGCGATTTCGGTATGGGGCGCCGACCGGGTCGGGGTGCACCTCGCCCCCCGCCCGGACAGCCACACCATGGGCGACAGCGATCTGGCCAATACTTTCGGCCATGTCGCCGCGGCGCTGAGCCAGCGCAAGATCGCCTTCGTCTCGGCGCGCGAATACGAGGCGCCCGACAGCCTCGGCCCAGCGCTCAAGGCGGCGTTCGGCGGCCCCTACATCGCCAATGAGAAGTTCGACCTGGTCAGCGCGAACGCAGCCATAGAGGCCGGGCGCGCCGACGCGATCGCCTTCGGCAAGGCCTATATCGCGAACCCGGATCTGGTGGAGCGTCTCAAGGCCGGCGCGCCGCTGAACGCGCCGGACCCGTCGACCTTCTATGGCTACGACAACGGGCCGCGCGGCTACACGGACTATCCGACCCTGGCAGAGGCCACCGAGGCCGCCTAGAGAGAGCCGCACGAAACGGCGCGCCGAGCCCGTACGATCCGGCTCGGCGCGCTTTCAGCAGGCGCTGACCAAGCCCTCGGCGATGTATTGCTTGGCAACGGCTTCGGCGACCTTGATGCCGTCGACGGCCGCCGAGAGGATGCCACCGGCATAGCCTGCGCCCTCGCCCGCCGGATAGAGGCCGGCGGTGTTGAGGCTCTGGAAGTCCTTGCCGCGGGTGATCCGCACCGGCGAGGAGGTCCGGGTTTCCACGCCGGTCAGCACGACGTCGGGATGATCATAGCCAGGAATCTGGCGACCGAAGACCGGCAGAGCTTCGCGCATGGCCTCGATGGCGAAGCCGGGCAGACATTGCGCCAGATCCGTCAGATGGACGCCCGGCTTGTACGACGGCGTCACGGCGCCGAAGGCGGTCGAGGGACGCCCGGCCAGGAAGTCGCCGACCAGCTGGCCCGGGGCCTTGTAGGTGCCTCCGCCCGCCTGGAACGCCAGGCTCTCCCACTTCCGCTGAAAATCGACGCCAGCCAGCGGATGCCCCGGATAGTCGCGCTCAGGATCAATATCGACAACGAAGCCGGAATTGGCGTTCCGCTCATTGCGCGAATACTGGCTCATGCCGTTGGTCACGACGCGACCCGGCTCGGATGTCGCGGCTACGACGGTGCCGCCCGGGCACATGCAGAAACTGTAGACCGTCCGCCCGTTCTTGGTGTGATGCGAGATGGCGTAGGCCGCCGCGCCCAGGTCCTTGTGTCCCGCGCAGTCACCAAAGCGCGCGCGATCGATCCAGGATTGCGGATGCTCGATCCGCACACCAATCGAGAACGGCTTGGCTTCAATATGGACGCCGCGATCATACAGAACCTGGAACGTGTCGCGGGAGCTGTGCCCCAGGGCCATGACCACGTGGCTGGCCGGCAGGTACGGCTGGCCGGCGATGTGCAGCCCCTTCACGCGCCGCACGCCGTCCTCGCCCACCGCGATGTCGAAGTCCTCGACCCGGTGCTGCCAGCGATACTCACCGCCCAGGCTCTCGATCAGGGCCCGCATGTTCTCGACCATGTGCACCAGGCGGAAGGTGCCGATATGCGGATGGGCCTCTGTCAGGATCTCCTCGGGCGCTCCGGCCTTGACGAACTCGGTGAGCACCTTGCGGCCCAGGAAGCGCGGATCCTTGATCTGGCTGTAGAGCTTGCCGTCCGAGAAGGTTCCCGCCCCGCCCTCGCCGAACTGGACGTTGGACTCCGGGTTCAACTCGCTGCGGCGCCAAAGCCCCCAGGTGTCCTTGGTGCGCTCGCGCACGACCTTGCCGCGGTCGACGATGATCGGCTTCAGGCCCATCTGCGCCAGGATCAGGCCGGCGAACAGCCCGCAAGGACCCGCGCCGATGACGACCGGGCGCGGCCCATCAAAGCCTTCGGGGGCCTTGGCGACGAAGCGATAGCCGGTGTCCGGCGTGACCCGCACATGGTGGTCGCCCTCGAACCGGCGCAGCACCTCGGCCTCGTCGCGCAGGACGACATCGACCGAATAGACCATCTGGATGGCGGACTTCTTGCGCGCGTCGTTGGCGCGGCGGGCCACCGCGAAACTCACTAGGTCCGAGGCCGGCACGCCCAGACGCGCCAGGATGGCGGGCTCCATCGCGTCCGGCGGGTGGCCGAGCGGCAGCTTCAGTTCCGAAATACGCAGCATGACGCGCCTCTTAGCCGGAACGCGGCCGATGCGCCATCCAGGAGCTAGATCTGAACCAGCCGGCCTGCGCGCAGACCAATGCGGCGGGCTTGCCCCTTCCGCAGATCGAGCACCAGATGTGAGCTCCCGCAGACGAGCCGAACGGAGCCATCCGCTCCAGCTCTGACGATCGCCTCCTCAAGCCGCCCCGCCCGCCAGCGTACGTCGACACCCACTGCGCCCCGCGCGCGAAGGCCCGTCATGTGTCCGGTCGGCCAGGCGGACGGCAAGGCCGGCAGCAGGTGGATGTGATCGTTGCGACTTTGCAGGATCATCTCGGTCATGCCCGAGACGCCACCGAAATTGCCGTCGATCTGGAACGGCGGATGGGAGTCGAACATGTTCGGGTAGGTGCGCTCGGGCCCAAGCAGCAGCTTGAG
Source organism: Caulobacter sp. BE264 (assembly GCF_031457805.1). Classification (NCBI taxonomy): domain Bacteria; kingdom Pseudomonadati; phylum Pseudomonadota; class Alphaproteobacteria; order Caulobacterales; family Caulobacteraceae; genus Caulobacter; species Caulobacter sp. BE264. Next base: position 875,121 of record NZ_JAVDXI010000001.1, read on the forward strand.
AATGTGATGGGCGTGATCCCCCTCGCCCAGCCGAGCCCAGAGGTTCAGTCGCCAGGCGATGGCCCAGCCCGTCGACAGATCGCCCCGCGTCTGGAGGCTGGTCCGCGCCGCCGCCGCCAAGGCGGGCGTCTGGTCGATCGTGATCTGGTCCGACGGGAACAGGCCGTAGAGATGCGAGACGTGGCGGTGCTGGATGTCCGGCGCCTCGGCGTCCCAGTCCTCGAGCCACTCCTGCAGTTGTCCGTCCTTGCCGATCTTGTAGGGCGCCAAGCGGGCGCAGGCGGACGTCAGCTCGGCGACGAAGGCTTCGTCCCGCCCGAGGATCGCCTCGGCCTTCAGGCAGTTATCGAACAGGTCCCTGAGGATGGCCTGATCCATCGTGGGCCCGGCGACGAGAGCGGCGCCGCGAGCGTGCTCGTTCTCGGGCGAGATCGACGGGCTTGTCACCAGCGCGCCGGAGACAGGGTCGACCACCAAGGTGTCGAGGAAGAAGCGCGCCGCGCCCTTCATGAGCGGATAGACGCGCGCCAGATAAGCCCGGTCGCGCCCGTAGTCATAGTGATCCCAAACGTGCTTGCAGAGCCAAGCCCCGCCGGTCGGCCAGACCCCGTACTTCGCGCCGTCGATGGGCCCTGTCGCGCGCCACAGATCGGTGTTGTGGTGTGTGACCCAACCGCGTGCGCCATACACCGCCTTGGCCATGCGCTCGCCTGTCTGCGCGATATCCGAAACCAGGGCGATCAATGGCTCGACCAGTTCGGGGAGCGCCGTCGGCTCGGCCGGCCAGTAGTTCATCTCGGTGTTGATGTTGATCGTGTACTTGCCACCCCAGGGCGCTGAGGTCTTGTCGTTCCAGATCCCCTGCAGGTTGGCCGGTTGGCTTCCGGGTCGCGAACAGGCGATCAGCAGGTAGCGCCCGTATTGGAAGTAGAGCGCCGCGAGGGATGGGTCGTCCGTCATGGGCGAGCGACGGACCCGCTGGTCGGTCGGCGCCAGCGCAGCCCGCGTGTGACCAAAATCGACGCTCACGCGCCGAAAGAGCGCGCGGTGATCGGCTTGATGTCGCTCGAGCAACCGGGGCCACGACCGGCCGGCCGAGCGCGCCAGTGTCGCCACATTGAGCGCGCGGGGATCGCCGGAGACATCATCATAGCGGCGAAAGCTGGTCGCGGCCGCGATCAGCAGGACGACCTCGTCCGCCGCCTCCACGCATAGTTTGCCGTCACGGCGCATGACCCGGCCGCCCATGGCGCGAACCTGGACGCGGCATTCAAACCGCAGACGCGCCGGTACGCCTTGCTGACTGTCGTTGACGCCAGACAGAACCAGCGCTTCCCCCTCAACGGCGACATCGCTCTTGAGGGGCGAGGCGAAGCTCAGCTCTACAGAGATCGCGCCGGCTCGGCTGGCTGACAGTCGAAAGACGATCACCCCGTCCGGCGCGCTGGCGAAAACCTCGCGCTGGTGCGCCACGCCGCCCAGCCGAAAGCGCGTCGTCGCAATCGCCCCGTCGAGATCCAGCTCTCGCCTGTAGTCCGAGATCGGCTGGGTCAGACCCGGAAAGTCCAGACGCAGGTCGCCGATCGTCTGGTAAGACATCTGATGCTTGGGTCGCGCCAGGAACTTGGCGTCGGCCAGCGCCTCGGCCTTGGCGTACTCCCCCGCCGCGATCAGGCGTCGGATCTCAGGCAGCGCGGCGCTAGCCTCGGGATTGATCGGCTCATAGGGCCCGCCCGCCCACAGCGTGTCTTCGTTCAACTGCAGCCGTTCGGCCGCCACGCCGCCAAAGACCATCGCGCCAAGCCTGCCGGAGCCGACCGGCAGGGCCTCGACCCACTCGACGGCGGGCTGCCGGTACCAAAGGCGTTGGTTCAGCGCCTCGACTGAGCGGGCGCGCACTGGCGCGGCGCCGACCAGCGCCGAGCCGCCCAGAGCAGCGACGGCGCTACGGCGCGTAGGCCTGATCACCACGCGCCGTCCCTAGTCCAGCTTGACCACAACGACAGACTTCGACGGGATGTCCAGGGTCAGGCGATCACCGGCCAGCCTGGCGCCCTTGAAGTCGACCGGAACCACAGCGGGCTTGGCGCCGAAGGCGTTCATCGCGTCCATCTTGTCGGCGGTGAGAACCTGTCCGCTCACGGCCTTGGCCTTCAGGCCCGCCAGGGAAACGCTCAGCTTCACGCCATCATCCGGAGACATGTTGGCGATCGCGACATAGACCTTGCCGTCCTTGCCCTTGGCGGCCGAGGCGTTGAAAGCCGGGATCTTGCTGCCGGCGACGTCGATCTCTGGCGCCTTGGTCTCAAACGGGATCGCCGTCGAGTCCTGGAACGGCACGTACATCTGGTGGGCGTAGTAGGTCGGGGTCAGCACCATCTGGTCGCCCTTGGTCAGGATGACCGCCTGAAGGACGTTGATGGTCTGGGCGATGTTCGCCATCCGCACGCGCTCGGCGTACTGGTGGAAGATGTTGAAGTTCGCCGCAGCCAGCACGCCGTCACGCAAGGTGTTCAGCTGGTAGAGGTGGCCGGGGTTCGTGCCCGGCTCGGGATCGTACCAAGTCCCCCACTCGTCCACATAGAGCCCGATACGCTTCTGGGGATCATTGCGATCCATCACCGCGATGTGCTGGCGAAGCAGGTCGTCCATCCGCAGGGTCTGCGCGAACGACTTGCCCCAGGCGGCCTTGTCGAAGCCGGTGGCCGCGCCCTTCTTGTTCCAGTCGCCAGTCTGGATCGTGTAGTAATGCAGCGAGATGGCGTCCATCTGCTTGCCTGCCGCCTTGGTCAGAACGTCGGTCCAATTCACGTCGAACGAATTGGCGCCAGAGGCTACCCGAACCGCGGGATTGTCGCTGTTCTTATGGAAGAATGACGAGAAGCGGCGGTATTCGTTGGCGTAGTAGTCCGCCGTCATTTCGCCGCCGCAGCCCCAGTTTTCGTTGCCGATACCGATGAAAGGCACCTTCCACGGCTTGTCGCGACCGTTGGCGCGGCGCTCCTGGGCCAAGGTGTCGTCACCCGGCGAGGTCATGTACTCGATCCACTCGCGCATCTCGGTCGGGTTGGACGAGCCGACATTGACCGCGACATAGGGATCGGCGCCGACCTGCTCAGCGAAGTCCATGAACTCGTGGGTGCCGAACGCATTGGTCTCGGGCGAGCCGCCCCACCAGTTGTTCTTGCGCGAGGGACGCTTGTCGCGAGGACCAATCCCGTCGCGCCAGTGATATTCATCGGCGAAACAGCCGCCCGGCCAGCGGATCACGGGCGTCTTGATCGCCTTCAGCGCCCCGACGACGTCGCTGCGAACGCCTCGGACGTTGGGGATCTTCGAGTCCGGCCCGACCCAGATGCCATCATAGACGCCGGCGCCCAGATGCTCGGAAAATTGACCGTAGATGTAGCGCGAGATCGCGGGACCGGTCTGGTCGGCCCTCAACGTCGCCGAGGCGGCGATTTCGCCCGCCTGCGCCCCCGCCGCCATGGCCAGCAGCGCGACCGCCGCGCCTAACCACTTGCCGCCCATGGTTCTCTCCCTATCGACGATCTGTCGTTGAGGAAGCCATAGCAGTCGACCATTTGTCCGACAATATAGTTTCAGGATCGCCGTTCGCCGAAGGTTGTAACCCGCGATGATCCCTAGTGATTATCGCGCGGCAGGCCCTTGGTCTGGGCGATCCGCTGGTACTTTACGGCGGGCTCAAGCACCGCCCCCGCATCCATCTGTCCGACAACGGCGCGCTGGATCTCCTGCCAGGGCGTCTGGCTTTCGGGATAGGCGTAGCCGCCTACGGCTTCCAAGGCCCTGCGACGCTCCACGACTTCAGACGCGGAGATCAGCACGTCCACTCGGGACTTGCGCAAATCAAAGCGAACCCGGTCCCCCGTCTTCAGCAGAGCAAGCCCACCGCCGGCCGCGGCTTCCGGCGAGGCGTTGAGGATCGACGGCGACCCTGACGTGCCCGATTGGCGTCCGTCGCCGATGCAGGGCAGCTGATGAATCCCCTGTTTGATCAGATAGTCCGGCGCCCGCATGTTCACGACCTCGGCCGCGCCGGGATAGCCGATGGGGCCTGCGCCACGCATGAACAGGATCGAGTTGGCCGTGATCCCCAAGGTCGGATCATCGATCCGGTGGTGATAGTCCTCGGGCCCGTCGAAGACGATCGCGTCGCCCTCGAAAGCGTCCGGGTCCTCAGGGTTGGACAGATAGCGCGCGCGGAACTCGTCGCTTATCACGCTGGTCTTCATGATGGCGGAGTTGAACAGATTGCCGCGCATGATCGCAAAGCCGGCGCGTTCGACGAGCGGACGCGTAAACGGACGAATGACGTCCTCATCCTCGATGACGGCGCCGCGATATTGCTCGCCGATGTTCTGGCCGGACACCGCCCGAGCGTCTTCGTGGATCAGGCCCTGCGCGATCAGTTGGCCAAACACCGCCGGCACGCCGCCGGCACGATAATAGTCCTCGCCGAGATATTCGCCAGCGGGCTGCAGGTTGACCAGCAGCGGCACGTCCTTGCCGGCAGCCTCCCAATCCTCAAGCTTGAGCTCAACATCCATGTGACGCGCCAGGGCGTTCAGGTGGATCGGCGCATTGGTCGAGCCGCCGATGGCGGAGTTGACCACGATCGCGTTCAGGAAGGACTCGCGGGTCAGGATGTCCGATGGCTTGAGGTCCTCGGCCACCATCTCGACGATCCGGAGGCCCGTGCGATAGGCGTTCTCCTGGCGGTCTCGGTAAGGCGCGGGGATCGCGGCCGAGCCCGGCAACGACATGCCGAGGGCTTCGGTCAAGGAGTTCATCGTCGTCGCCGTGCCCATGGTGTTGCAATAACCGGTCGACGGCGCGGAACTGGCCACGAGCTTGATAAAGCCGGCGTTGTCGATCTCGCCGGCGGCCAGCATCTCTCGCGCCTTCCACACGATGGTGCCCGAGCCGGTGCGCTTGCCCTTGTGCCAACCATTCAGCATGGGGCCAACCGACAGGGCTATGGCGGGAATGTTGACCGTCGCCGCCGCCATCAGGCAGGCGGGCGTGGTCTTGTCGCAGCCGATCGTGAGCACCACCCCGTCCAGCGGATAGCCGTAGAGCAGCTCGACAAGGCCCAGGTACGAAAGATTGCGATCCAGACCCGCAGTGGGCCGTTTGCCAGTCTCCTGGATCGGATGCACCGGGAACTCCAGCGCGATCCCGCCAGCGCTGCGGATGCCCTCGCGCACGCGCTCCGCCAAAACTAGGTGATGGCGGTTGCACGGCGATAGGTCCGAACCGGTCTGAGCGATCCCGATGATGGGCCGGCCCGACTGCAGCTCTTCCAAGGTGAGGCCAAAATTCAGGTAGCGCTCCAGATAGAGCGCCGTCATGTCGATATTGTCCGGATTGTCGAACCAGGCCCGCGAGCGGAGCGTGCGGGGGGAGACTTTAGGGACGCTCATGACAACCCTTGATGACCAGGAACCGGCGGCTGCGACCGCCGGAATTCGACGCGGAACGACCACGCCGGCCTGTCACCGCCTCGCTTTTCATTTGTCTGACTATACCCTGCATCACAGGGCGTCAACGCAAGCGTCTCCCGGCCTTAGGGGTGACGAAACCAACCCGATACAGGGCTTAAGCCGTCATTGATGCGCGGGTGTCTTCCAGGGCGAGCGTGACCAACCGCTCCATCGCCTCGCGGGCTTGGTCCTCACGTCCGGCGGCGATGGCGTCGAACACTTTCCAGTGGTCCGGAACAGGATCCCGCGCGAGATCGCGGGAGCGTTGCTTGAAGATCGTGGTCCAGCGGACCGCCGCGCCGATGCTGCTGCTGAGTGTGAACAGCGGTCCGTTCGCCGTGGCCTCCAAAACCGCGTCGTGGAAGTCGCGATCAGCCGCCTGCCCCGCTTCGGTCGCCAACGTCTCGTGCTGCATGGTGACCAGCGCAGCGCGCATACGCTCCAGCTGGCCAGCGTCCCGGCGCTTCGCCGCGAGCGCAGCCGCAGCAGGTTCAACGATCATACGCAGCTCATAGAGCTCCTGGAGAAAGGACTCGCTGGGCTCGGACTCGAAGAACCAGGACAGAACCTCGGGATCCAGAAGACGCCACCGCGCGCGGGGACTGACCCGGGTCCCCGTTTTTGGTCTGCTCTCGACAAGGCCCTTCGCCGCGAGGATCCGGATAGCTTCGCGATAGGCGCTTCGCGAGACCTGGAGCCTTTCGCTGGCCTCAATCTCGTTGGTCAGCACGTCCCCCGGTTGGTGCTTTCCCGAGACAATCGCCGCGCCGAGCGATCGTGCGATCGCCCCGTGGAGGCGACCTGGCGCTTCTTCGCGCTCGGGTTCGCCGCCGCCCTCATCGCGTCTCGCCTTGGCCACTCGCTCATCGCTCCAACTTGCCTTGCAGGCGATGGACCTGCGGTGGCGGAGTCTAGGAATGTCACAGGGCCTGGAACAAGGAAATTCGGTCGCGGTCCGGACGACAGCGGTTTGACAGCGCGGTCAGGACAGTTATTTGTCTGACCATTATCAATCTCTGGAGTTCAGACGGGTGGTGCTTCGATTCGCGCAGCTGAAAACACCGGAAGGCGACCGGCGGCTCGTCGCGATCGATAATTCGCGCCGCGCGCGCCGAGTGGAGGTCGCAGATACGCTCTATGAGCTGGCCCAGGTCGCTATCCGCGTCGACGCCACGCTATCAGAGGCGGCTCAAGCGCGGCCTTTGGGGGAAACCCTTGATTTCGACGCTGCCCTCGTCGAGGGCCGGGTGCTGGCGCCGATAGATCATCCTGATCCCGCACACTTGCTGCTGACCGGCACCGGCCTGACCCACTTGGGCTCCGCCGAGAGCCGCGATCAGATGCACAAGGCCGCAATCGCCCACCAGGCCGGGACAGACGAGCCACTGACCGATTCCCGCCGGATGTTCCTGATGGGCGTGGCAGGCGGTAAGCCGCCGGCTGGCGAGATCGGCGCGCAGCCCGAATGGTTCTATAAGGGCGACGGCTCGCAACTGGTTGGTCCCGGCCAGCCCCTGGTCTCCCCGTCCTTTGCCGAGGACGGTGGCGAGGAGCCCGAGATCGCGGGCGTCTATATCGTGGGCCCAGACGGAACGCCCTACCGCCTAGGCTATTGCCTGGCGAACGAGTTCTCCGACCATGTCGTCGAGCGCGGCAACTATCTCTGGCTGGCGCACTCCAAGCTTCGCAACGCCGCCCTTGGCCCTGAACTGCTGACGGGACGCCTGCCCGAGGAAATCCATGGCGCCAGCCGGATCATCCGGAACGGCAAGGTCGCCTGGGAACAGCCATTCCTGTCCGGCGAGGGCAACATGTCCCACGCCCTGGCGAACCTGGAACACCATCACTTCAAGTACGACCTGTTCCGACGCCCCGGCGACCTCCACGTCCACTTCTTCGGCGCGGCGACGCTATCGTTCGCCTCAGGGTTCCAGACCCAGGAAGGTGACGTCTTCGAGATCGAAGCGCCGCCGTTCCATTATCCCGCGCGCAATCGGCTCGCGCGGGGGGCGTCCACCGTGACGACCGTCAAGTCACTGTAGAGCGGCCTCGCCGCCAATAATGATATCGAGGGAGAGGACCATGAAGCTGAAGACTATCGCGCTGTGCGGCGCGGCCCTGCTTTTCGCCGGGACAGCGCAAGCGGCGGACCTCTCGCGCAAGCCTTTCGGCAAGCTGCCCTCGGGCGAGGCGGTCGAGGCTCTGACTCTCACCAACGCAAACGGCGTGAGCGCCACAGTCATCACCTACGGCGCGACCCTGCAGTCGCTGATCGCGCCGGGCCGCGACGGTAAAACCGCCGATGTCGCCCTCGGCTTTGCGGACGCCGCCGGTTACGCCAGCAATAATAGCTATTTCGGGGCCAGCGTCGGCCGGTTCGCCAACCGGATCGGCAAAGGGCGCTTCACCCTGGACGGCAAGACCTACCAACTGGCCTTGAACAATGACGGCGTCGCCGCGCTTCATGGCGGGGTCAAAGGCTTCGACAAAGTCGTCTGGAAGGTGCTGGACGCCAAGTCTGGGCCAGTCGCCTCGGTGACCTTTGGCTATGTCAGCCCCGACGGGGAGGAAGGCTATCCGGGCACGCTGACGGTCACGGCGACCTATGCTCTGGACGAGCAGAATCAGCTGACGATCACCTACGGCGCGACCACCGACAAACCGACGATCGTCAACCTGACCAACCACGCCCTGTTCAACATGGCCGGCGAAGGCGCTCCCGAGGGCGCTCTGGGCAACGTGCTCACCATTCCGGCTGACGGCTACACCCCCGTCGACGCCGAGCTAATCCCGACCGGGCTGGTGACCCCCGTCGCAGGGACCGCCTTTGACTTCCGAAAACCCACGGCGGTTGGTGATCGTATCCGTGACGCTAACGATCCGCAGTTGGTTATTGGACGGGGCTACGACCACAACTATGTCCTGAATGGTCCGTCGGGCGGGGCGCTGCGACTGGCGGCCCGCCTGTCGGATCCCAAGAGCGGCCGTGCCCTGGAGATCCTGTCCACCGAGCCTGGGATTCAATTCTACGCCGGCAACTTCATGAATGGCCTGATGATCGGCAAGAGCGGCAAGATGTATCGACAGGGCGACGGCATCGCGCTTGAACCCCAGCACTTTCCCGATGCGCCCAACAAGCCGCAGTTCGCGTCGACGAGGCTCAATCCCGGTCAGACCTATCGGAACACGATGGTGTTCCGCCTGACTGTCGATCGCTAGAGCGTGATAGCCGAAAGTGTGCGCGGCTTCGGCGGCTATCACGCTCTAAACGTTTGATTTAGAGCGTGATAGCCGCTTCAAATGTAGCCATTTGAAGCAGACAGGCTCTAGCCAGGATCAGACCACGTGCGGGGCTCGTTCAGCGCCTCGCCGATGAGTCGGTTGGCGGTCTCCACACGACTCTCCCCTGCAGTGGGATCTGCGGCGAGCAGGCGCTTGATCCGCGCCTCACGCGCCTTTGCGCGCGAGGCCTCGGCTAGCCGCTCGTCGATGAGGGCCATGCTCAGCCGCACGCTATCGCCTTGGGAAGCAAGGCGGTGCTCAAGGTCGGCGATGGTCTGACGGCTCTGTTCTAGGGCGTTCCAAGCCTCGTCTCGTTGGTCGCTGACAAGCTGCAACACGCGCATGGTCTCAGCTAAGCGCCCCCGTACCGTGATCGCGCGAACGACGAAGAAGGCGACCATCGCAACGGACAGCAGCCAGAGCGCCTTGATGAAAAGAGGCGCTAGCGCCGCGCCGGCCAGAGTGTCCATCGCCACAATCCCGCAAGCCTCGAAAACTAGACTCCGCCGCGGCCGAACCGGGCTTCGTTGATCGTTGTCGTGGCGTACCGGAGGACGTCGTTGACGACGCCCGAAAGGGTTTCGCCCGAGAGATCGTGCTCACGAGCCCAGACATTCACGGCATGGCGAAGAAACGTGCTCGCCACCTCGGTGGCGCCCTCTCCGCCTCCGGCGACGACGGTTGGTTCTGAGATCAAGGTGCGGTCCAGGCTCATACGCGGCTCCTCCGGCGGCACGAGACGCTGCTCGCTCCACCAATCCTGAAAAGACGGACCCAGCCGGCGGGTGGCTGGGTCCGCAGTCGGGTCTCACGGCGACGAACGGCGGAGCTGAGTAGCCATGGCCTCAGGAAGACATAGGACCTCTCATCCCCACAGAGCGCGACGCAGTCGACGCGTGAACTGTGTTCAAGTCAGCGCAGTCTGGATGTGAGGATTTGCACAGCGCGCCGGACCAAAGCGCGAATTCGATCAGATGGCTCGGGTCAGGCTGAAGATCGGCGTCGCCGGGAATCCCTTGCGTCCCTGGGTTCGCCCGACATAGCCGCAGCGCAGCGTGTCGCCGTGAAAGGTCGCCAACGCCCCAGCGAGCGCCTCGCTGACGCAGATTGATCCAGGGGCGACATCGGGTTCGATCCTGGCGGCCACCACGACGTGGGCGCCCATCACTGCGGGCGCCTTCGTCATCGGATTTGTGCGAAGGTGGACCGGGCCGTAGTGCCCCGCGATGCGTAGGCCAAGGCTCCTCGGCAGGCCCAACGCTCTCAGATCCAGAGCGCGATGCGCTTCCATCAGCGCCAGAGCCGCGCGCGCCGCGTCGATGGGGGCGTCGAATACCAGGAACAAGCCGTCACCCCAAGTTTCGAGATGAATCGGGCGAGCGGAAAGCGACTCAATCGCACTCGCCAAGCGCGCCATCACTGCATCCACGAAGACGGGGATCTGATCATCGCGAAGCGCGCCAAATCCCTGCACGTCGGCGAACAGCATGGCCTTCATGCCGCGCCTGGGGTCGGCGCCAGCGCCTGGCGGGCGGGGTGCCGGCAGCGGCCGCTCAATTTCGATCACCGCGCGTTGTCGGCCGCTTTGCGACCAGTAGTTCAAGTCCGCGTGCACGCCTGCAGGCCCGGCCCCCGCGTGACCGTCCCAGATCGCCAGTTGCATAGCCTTGGTCGACAGCGTCGCCGCGCGCAGCACCGCGCAGCCCATCGCGAACTGGCTTGAGTACGCGAAGACCTGTTCGTCGCCTAGGAAAGGGTCTGAGGAAGCGTATCTGAGCGAGGTGGCGCGAGACAAGCACCGCTCGAAACGGTCAATCCACGCGTCGCCATACGGCGCGACGGATACGCGCACAAAAGAGCTTTGCTCAACGGGTAGCACCACATGCAACTCAGCCCCGGAGGCCAGAAGCGCCTCGGCGAAAATAATGTCGCCGCCCGCCGCCAAGCTTCCGTAGCCAAAGCCGACTCTCTCACTCACGAGCAAGGCATCGACACGCTGACGTAGCGCGGAACCGCAAAGGGCCGCGCCGCTGGTGTCGAGGATATGCCCCGTAAAATGCGCGCAGGCTGGAGGCCGCAAGGGCTCAAGCCAAGCCACGTCCACGCGCGTCTCGCGGCACAGCACCTCCAACTGTCGAAGCGTCGACGCATGCGCCGCATAGGCGGTGGGCGCCAGGCTGACCGCGTCGGTCATAGCGTCACGCGCAGCGTGGAGATCACCGGTGAGGAAGTGGGCCTCGGCGCGGCTCGCAGCTTCGTAATAGGCCCCTTCGCCAGTTAAGCCGTTAGCCGGGGACATGGCCAGCACAGCCCGCGCACGTGCAGCAGCGCCCGACGCGTCCCCCGCTACAAGCGTCATGGTCGCAGCGTTGATGGCCCCGTAAACGCCACCGTATGCCCCAAACAGCTTTTCATACTGGCGGATCGACGCCCTAGCGAACGCAAGCCGGCGTCGTCCCCGCGCCGACAGCGCGACATCCTTCAACAGGCGCGCGCCTAGCGCTATGGCCTCATGGTTCTCGGTGCGATCCAGTCCCAGTCGCACATACTCCGACCGGGCGAAATCCAAGGCCCCGGCGCGCGCCAAGCATAGGACCGCAAAGTAGGCGGCCTGCTTGTCGTCATGCCGGGTCTCAACCGCAGCATGGGCTATGTCATAGGCGGCAAGGACCTCGCCTCGCCGTATGAGCGCGACCACATGCTCTGGATCAAACATCCCGCCAGGATCAGGGAATGCGGCCAGCGCCGTTATCAATGTTGGGATCGAGATCGATCTTCTGGCCGTGCGAATCCAGCATCAGGAGGCTGTAGGTGTACTCACCCATCCGCTGATCCTCGTAGATGATCTTGAAACGCGACCGCGGGGCCAAGTCGCCGCCATCGATAGAGTATGGCACCCAGACATAGCTTGAGAAGTTCACGCCGAAATCGCGCTGGATTTCGATGGGTCTGCGCTGAAACGACCAACCCGCATTGATGAGCTGATCGCTTAGAGTGAACACCAGTTCGCAGCGCTCGCTCAGATCCAGGAACAGCCGTTTGGGCCGCCGCGGGTCTACAAAGTTCATGAAGTTGTAGCGCTCATCCAAGCCAATGACGAGTTCCACAACTTTTTCGGGTGCTGGTTCGGTCATTTCAAGTCTCCCGACTGAGAATGTCACCTGCAGGCGACTCTCGCCAAAACGCAACAAACCCAGGGTGCGCGTATCCCTCTTGCCTGAGATACCGCACGATTCTCATCGCTTCGTCGCGCTGGCCGACAGTCCAATAAGCGCGCGCCAGGACGTCGAGACTGGCGGGCGGAAGCGATTTGCGACGGGGCGACAGCGTCTTGATGGCGGCGGCGGGCTTCCCCTCAGTGAACTGCGCATAGCCGAGCAGGTCAGAGTGACTGGTCATTGTATCAGGAGCGCCCTTGGAAGACGCAAGGCGCTCACCAAGGCGCTTGGCCATGACCTTGGCCCCGGCGGTGTCGCCAGCGCTCAAAGCCAGAACGATCGTCTGCCGAGCTAGGCGTCCGTCAAGATCGGCTCGCCAATCCGTCGCTTGTTGCCCTTTCCGAGATCGCGCCAAGGTCGCGCTCGCAGCGGCATGCCGGGACCTTGCCGCGGCCAGAGCGCCGGAGCGCGTCTCAACGTCGATCAGGTCGAGTTCACCAACGAGAACATATTCCCGCCAGCGCGTGTTGGTGGGGTCCAGGGCTGCAAGCTCTCGCAAGCGAACGTTCGCGGCGGTCAATCGACGGCGCGCGTCCTCAAGCCGACCCAAATCGATCTCAAGCCTGCCAAGACCAAGCTGTGTCGCGACACTCTTCGCCGCCAGCCTCTGGTCCTTCGGGAACGCCGCCACGCCCTCTTCCAAAAGATCGGCGGCGGCCTTGCGCTCTATGAAAGCGTCGCGCGGCTTGGCCAGCATAAGCAGAGCGTCTGCGATCCATGCGCGCGCGTTGGCCGCATCGGTCAGGCGCTGCTTGTCATCCGGAGACCTCAGGCGCTCGGCCTCGAAGATCTTGAAGGCGGTTCGAAACGCCACGAGCGCCTCCTCGGCGCGCCCCTCTTCAAACAACAGCGTTCCGAGATTGCTTCCGGCGTAAGCCTCCTCGACCCGCCACTCCGCACGATTGGGATTGATCGCAACCAAGCGCTGGGCGAGTTCGGCGTAACGCTTGAAGCCCCGCTCGGCCTGCGCGACCTCGCCGCGACGCCATTCCATATAGGCCAGCCAGTAGACGTTCTGGGCTTCGTCGAAGACACGGTCGCCATCATTCGGAGAGCGCTCCACAAGCGCGTGTGTCGTCGCAGCAGCCTGGGCGAAGGCGTCTTGCGCGCCAGCCAAATCGCCACGCTGCTCCCGGATCGTTCCCAAAAGGGTCTGCGCCTTTGCGCGCTGGGCCAACGCCTTGTCGTCCAGTCGGTCGCTTTGCGCCTTGGCGTAGTAGGCCAGGACCTTGGCGCTCACGCCGTCCAGGAGATCCAAACGACCGACGGGCTCCAACTGTTCACGAAGATCACCCAGCATGTAAGCGACGAGGGCTTCAGTCTCATCGCGCTGCTCGCGTGCAATCTGGCGCGACTTCAAGGTCACGACGGTCATCGCGCCCATCCCAACCGTGATCGCTAGCGCCAGGCTGCTGAAGGCCGCCATCAGGCGTAGTCGCCGACGCGCGTCGCGCTGCACCAACCGATCCAGATTGACGCCCAACAGGCGCGCGGCGATCCGGAGCTTGGCGAGCCTCTTTCCGTCGGCGTCCTGCCGCAGGTCCACCGCCAGAGGCTCGACACCCGCCGGCAGCGCTGCGTTCAAGGCGGGCGGCAAGAGTTCCCTAAGGGAGACCTGCTCTGGCGCGTCGGGCGCGATCACGCTGATCACATGGTCCGCGCCTCTCGAAGCGAGAAAATAGGCGACTTCCTTGTCCACCCAGTGCGATGCGGCGGACTGGGGCGAGCACAGGATGATGAGGGTATCGGAACGATCCAGCGCCTCGCGGATCACCTCGCTCAGGTCAGCGGCCGCTGACAGCTCATCCCGATCGCGGAAGATCGGCTTCAAATCGCTCTCAGCCGCCTCCGCGCCACCAGACCGGAGCCCACGGGGCGGGCGATAGCTCTCGAGGCCGCGATGGAGCCATTCGGCGGCTTTGCGATCGTGATGACTATAGCTGATAAAGGCCTTGTACCGTTGTCGGCTATTCATCATCGCCCCCGATCGACAGCGCAGGAGCGTAACAAATGACCGTGATTCCACCGTCGGCTCAGCGCGTCGTGACCCATACGCCGAACGGGGGAGCGCCAGAAGACCATCGGAACAACAAACTGTTTCGACACATGACACGGGAAGAGATCGAGGCGCTGGCGCCGCGCCTCGAGCAGTTGCGCTACGGTAAGGGCGAGATGATCGTCCAGCGTCACGACCAGGATGAAGGGATCTATCTCTTGCTGGAGGGCGCGCTCTTGGCCAACCAGTACGCACGGTCGGGACGCGAGGTCGGTTATCGTCGCCTGAGTCCCGGGGCCTATTTCGGAGAGATCTCGGCGATCGACGGCCTGCCAAGATCGGTGAACATCGTAGCCTTGGAGGATGTTCGACTTGTCCGGCTGCCGGCGCGCCTGATCCGGGACCTCTTCGAGTCGTCACCCCGCTTCATGCGAGCCCTGCTAGAAGACATGGCGGCGCTAACGCGCTCTCTTACCGATCGCCTGTTCGAGTTGACCGCGATTTCGGTCGCCTGCCGCGTCGACATAGAACTTCTGCGAATAGCCTCGGCCGCAGGGGGCGACGGACGCACGGCCGTTATCCACCCCTGCCCTACGCACGCCGAGCTAGCCGTTCTGGTGGGCAGTCAACGCGAACCGGTCACACGCGAGCTGAACCGGCTCGCCAGCCTCAACATCGTCCGCCAGACGGGGCGCTCGCTGCACGTGCTGGACATGGAAGCCCTGGCCAAAGAGGTCGAGCGGATCGGTGGAGAGCTTTAGACGGCCTTGGCATGGCGGTTGACCGCGACCGGCAGCCGTTCATCGAACGCAGCAGCGACCACACGCATCAAGCGGCGCGCCGACTCTGGGATCACGACGGAGCTGCCATCGAGCACGCAAAGGCCGGCGACTTCGACAGCCGAGAGACTGGCGAGACTGCTCGCTAGATGATCCGGCGCAAAGCCATGGGCCGCGCAAATAGCCGCGACATCGACCCGCATGTCGCACATCAGTCGCTCGATCACGGCCGAGCGCAGGCGGTCTTCGTCGGTGATCGCCAAGGCGCGCCCCAAAGGCGGCTCGTCCCGGGCGATCTTGGCCGCCCAAGCGTCAGTCGGCGTCAGGTTCTGGACGAAACCCTCTCGAAACTGGCCGATCGAGGACGGACCAATCGGAACCAGCACAGGCGCGGGATCATCGGTGTAGCCTTGGAAATTCCTGCGGAGCCGCCCCTCCGCCGCAGCCCGGCTCAGCGGGTCGTCGGGCAGCGCATAGTGGTCGAGACCGATCCGCACATAGCCCGCTTCGATCAACGCGGCATCGGCGGCATCCGCCTGCGCCCACCGGCCGTCGATATCCGCGAGATCCGCCTCGCGGATCATTGTCTGGTGCTTCTTCATCCACGGCACGTGGGCGTAACCGAACACCGCGATGCGATCCGGCCTCAGTTCCAACGCAGCCTTCGTGGAGGCGTAGACATTGTCGACGGTCTGCCCGGGCAAGCCGTACATCAGGTCGAAGTTCAGCGCGTCAATGCCCGCAGCGCGCAGGCGATCGACGGCGGCGCTGACCTGTTCGAAGGGCTGGACGCGGTTGACCAGCGCCTGCACCCCCGGATCGAAGGTCTGCACGCCTAGGCTCACGCGGGTCACGCCAGCCTCGCCGGCTGCGTCCACGAACGCGTCCGAAAGCATTCCTGGATCGAGCTCGGCGGCGATCTCGGCGCCGGGCCGAACATGGAACGTGCTCGTGAGTTGCGCCACGAGGCGCTTGAAGTCGACGGGACTCAGTGCGTTGGGACTGCCGCCGCCGAAATGAAGATGCGCAAGCCCGTCATGCTCGCCCAGGCGGCGAGCCGTCAAATCGATCTCGCGCGCCAGGACCTCGGCATACGTCCCCACCCGTTCATAGGTGTGAGCGATCGAGGTGTTGCAGCCACAATACCAGCATAGCCGCCGACAAAACGGCACGTGAACATAGACCGACAGGTGATCGTCAGACCGGGTCTGAGCGAACCAGCCGGCGGCCTGATCGATTTGCGCAGCGTCGAACGCCACCGCAGTGGGATAGCTCGTGTAGCGCGGCAGGTTGCGCTCGGCGTGCGCCCGCTGAACGGACGAAAGAACGGTCTGGGTGATCATCGGTTCGGATGCTTTGTGAAGTTGGTGCTGGAACGGCCTGGCCTGTCAGCGCTAGTGCGACGCCATCATGGTGCGAGCGCCACGGCGACGCTCGCGCTCGGCCTGGCTGAAGGCTTCACCGATATCGTTGTCGATCATGGCGTCGGGATGGGCCAACTGCGCCAGGCTGTCAGACTGACGGAGCGTGACCGTGGCTCCATCGATCTCGACCCCATGCGGGGTCAGGCTGGAGAAGGCCCGTGAGAGGTTTTCCGGCGTCATACCGAGCAGTGAGGCCAGGACGCGCTTGCGACAGGGCAGCTTGACCACGGATCCGCCCCCTTGCCGTTCTTGCTGCGCCAACAGATAGCTGACCAGCCGTTCCCTGGCCGTCCGCAGTTTGCAGTTTTTCAGGGAGCGCACCGCGCCGCTGAAGCAACCGGCGAGTTCTTCCGCCACCGCGCGGGCCAACCCCGCATCCTGGCTCAGCGCCTGCCTGAAGGCTTCGCCAGGGACCATGAGGATCAAGCTTGCCTTGGTGGCTCGCGCCGTCATCAAGCTCGGGCTGTCCAGGACGATGGAAGCCAGGCCCAACGTGGCGGTGGGCCACAGCAGCGCGAGGGTGGACTCGCGGTCACTGGAGCTCCCCTCCAGCTCGATCGCCCCCTCAAGGAGCACGAACAGGAAGTTGTCCGGCAGTCCTTGGGTCGTCAGTTGCGATCCGCGCGGAAAGCGTTGGAGGAAGGCGCCGCGCATGAGCCGATCAAAGACCTCGTCAGTTGCAGCCTCGAACAGCGGTAAGGCCTGAACGCGTACAAGATCGGGGGCTTCTAGAGACATGATCGGCGCGCTCCTCGGCTTCTTGCGAGCTGTATGCGCGGATGGGGCCAGCGTGACCTTGACGCCGATCAATCGGCCTCACGATCTGCGTCACGTCCCGATCAAGCAGAGAAACAAAAGCTCCCCGCCGGCGGACCGACGGGGAGCAAGAGAACGGACGACCGGGGGGGACGTCCGCCGGGGGGTTAGAATTGGCGCGAGAGGCCGATCGAGGCGACGACCGGATCAAGGTCGACCTTCGCCTTCAGCGCGCCGCCGTTGATCTTGGCGTCAGTGCTGAAATAGACCTTCTTGACGTCGGCGTTCAGTAGCCAGCTGTTCTTCATCTTGATGTTCACCCCGGCCTGCAGCGCATAGCCGACACCGTCGTCGACCTTCACGGTGAAGCCATTCTTGTTCTTGTCGCTGTAGAACAGCATGTAGTTCAGGCCGGCGCCGAAATAGGGGCTGACCTGCGAGGCCGGCAGCGGGTGATACTGCAGCGTGACGACGGGCGGCAGGACCCAGGTCTTGTGCACCAGTACGTCGGTGCCCGGACCTTGAGCGCGGATGTTGTGTTCCGTCGTGCCCAAGATCGCCTCCACGGCGACCTTGTCGGTGAGGAAGTAGGTGAAGCCGAGCGTCGGCTTGATGTCGTTGCCGACGTGCGCCTTCAGGCCCGAATTGGCGCCGGCGGCGGTCAGGATGGCGGCGTCCTTGGCCGGCGCGACCTGCGTCAGGCGCGCGTGGACGATCAGATCGCCCTTGGCGTTCGGCGTGAAGTCTTGAGCCTGGGCGGCGCCGGCGGCGAGCGCGCCAAAGGCGACGAGCGAAAGAGCGAGCTTCTTCATTGTCTATCCCCAATTCCCGCGACGTCTTGTTTCTTGTCGCGAGGGGAATGTGGATGACTAGGCCCGTTCAGTATTTGACCTGTGTCAGACTAGAAAGCCGCATAACCGATTGCGGCTCCTTAAGTATTGCTCACCGTTCGCTGGCTGGCGGCTTGTCGTCGAGATGATCATAGAGGATCCGCTCGGCGTCGCCCTTGGGATCGTCGTACTGCCCTGCCTTCATCGTCCAGAAAAACGCCAGCAGGCCCAGTGCGCCCAGACCGATTGAGGCGGGCGCCAGGAAGAGGACGATGTTCATCGGCGGAAACTCCGGAGGCGCGGGCGAGCCGCGTTGAGTAAGACCACGATCGACGAGCCCGACATCGCCAGGGCCGCCACGAACGGATTGACCAGTCCGAACATCGCCGCCGGCGTGGCGACAAGGTTATAGAGCGCCGAGAAGCCGAAGTTCTCCAGAGCGCGACGGCGGGACTCGCGGGCGGTCTCGATCGACTCGACAACGGCGGCGAGCTCATCCCCCGTGAAGACCAGATCGGCCGCGTTCTGGGCGGCGTCCACCGCCGCGCCTGGCGCCATCGAGGCGTGCGCCTTGGCGAGGGCGGCGGCGTCGTTGAGACCGTCGCCAACCATCAGCACCTTTTTGCCCTGGACCTTTAGCGCATCGACCGCTGCGGCCTTCTCGACCGGCGTCAGGCCCGCGCGCCACTCGCTGACACCGACCTCGCGCGCCACGTCGCGGACCGGCCCTTCGACATCGCCCGAAAGGATCTCGACGGACAGACCCAGCGCGCGAAGTTGGGCGATCGCCGCCTGGGCGTCGGCTCTCGGACGATCTTCGAAGGCGAAGCGGATCTTCACGTCGTTCTCGAAGCCGAACCACAGCTCGGTCTCCCGGACGCCGCCGGCCTCGACGCCGACAAAGGCGGCGCGGCCCAGACGGGCGCGGCGACCGTCGATCACGCCCTCGACGCCCTGCCCGGCCGTCTCGACGCAGTCTTGTGCGACCGGCCCGGCGCCGGCTTCGGCCGCCAGAGCGCGCGCCAACGGGTGGCGGGAGGCGCGCGCCAGCGGCGCCGCCAGCGTCACCAGGTGAGCGGGCGCGTCGATAAGCGCCGGACGCCCCTCGGTCAGAACGCCGGTCTTGTCGAAGACAACGTGGTCAGCCTCGGCCAGCCGCTCCAGAGCCGCGCCGGACTTGACCAGGACGCCTTTGCGAAACAGCCGGCTGCTCGCTGCGATCTGGACAGCCGGAACCGCCAGGCCCAAGGCGCACGGACAGGTGACGATCAGCACTGCCGCAGCGCGGAGCAGCGCCTCGCGCGGCCCAAGGCCCAGCGCCCAACCGCCGACGAACGTGAGGGCCGCGGCTGTGTGGACCACCGGCACATAGAGCGCGGCGGCCTTATCGGCGAGCCGCACATAGGTCGAGCGCGCCTGGGCGCCGGCTTCCATCAGTCGGGCGATGGCGGCGAGCGTGGAGTCCTCGCTCCGCGCCGTGGCGCGCATGACCAGTCGGCCCGACAGGTTCAGCGCGCCGGCATGCAGACGGGCGCCGGCGGCGACGGGCGCGAGCGCCGTCTCGCCGGTGATGAGGGCGTTATCGAGTTCGGAAGCGCCCTGCTCGACCAGGCCGTCGACCGGAATGCGCTCGCCGGGCGTAACCGCCAGCAGGTCGCCTACGCGAATGTCCGCGACGGGAACGCCCTGCTCGATCCCGTCGGTAAGACGCATGGCGACTGGCGCCTGGAGCGCCAGAAGATCACGCGCGGCAGAGCGGGCGCCCGCCCGCAGGCGGTGATCCAGGTAGCGACCGATCAGCAGCAGGAACAGCAGCGTGACCGCTGCGTCGAAATAGGCGTGCTTGCCGCCCAGCAGGGTCTCGGAGAAGCTGACGACCAAAGTGAGGATCACGCCGATCGAGATCGGCACGTCCATGTTGGCCTTGCCGCGCCGCAATGAGGCCCAGGCCGAGCGGAAGAACGGCCGGCCGGCGAACAATGCACAGGGCGTGGCGACGATCGCCGCCATCCAGTACATCAAGGTCAGCGTGGCGGGCGTCAGTTCCTGCCCGAACAGTCCCGCCCAGGCCGGCACGGTGAACATCATGACGTTTCCGGCGCCAAAGCCCGCGACGCCGAGGGCCAGGGCGAGTTCCTTGCCCTCCTTGTCCTGCGCCGCCTCGGCCTCGGCCGGATCGAACAGGCAAGCGCGGTAGCCGAGATCCTCGACGGCTTCCAGCACGCGCCCGGGATCGGAGACCTTGCCAGCCAATTCCACCGACAACTTTCCGGTCGTCAAATTCAGTCTCGCGGCCTCCACGCCCGGAAGGGCGCGGACCGCCTTCTCGATCTTGCTGATGCAGCCGGCGCAGCGGGCCCCGCGCACGAGTAGTTCAAAACGCCCTCGCCCGGCGTCGTCGCGCCGAACGAAAGCCTCCAGATCACGATGCAGGGCGAGGCTGTGGCTCATTGCGACACCAGGCGCGCTTCCAGTTCAAAGGCGTTCTGGGCGTCGCGCGCCGTCGCGCGCAGATCCCAGGCGCCGTCCAACTTGGCTGTGGCCCGATAGCGGCCGTCGCCCAGCGGCTTGAAGTCGAGCACCTGCTTGCCAACCTCGGTGGCCGGACGCGCGAGCGATCCGGTCACCGAAAGCCGATCAAGCGGCCGCCCAGCACGGTCGCGCACACGAACGACCACCGCGCCTGCGCTCTCCGTCTCCACGGACGCCCCCCAACCCAACGCGGCCTCGCGCTCGCGTTGGGCCAGGGTCTTGTTGAAGGCGAGACCCGCCTCATAGGGATTGGACGCGACCTGACCCGAGAAGGTCCGGTAGGCCAGCACCATGAACACGACGTCCACGGCGATGATCAGGACGAAGAAGGCGACCACGCCGATCAGAACATGCCAGCCGGTGATCTGGCCCTTGCGCGAGGTGGCGGTCGTGACGGATTGCGCGGCGATCGTCATTGCGGGTTCGCAGCTCCAGAAAGAAAAACGGTCTTGGACTCGGCCGTGATGTCGCCGGACTTGGCGATGAACCGAGCAGGCACGCTGCCGGCCAGATTGGCGTCAGCGGGAGCCGTGACGAAGATCCTGGCCGAGACCACCTGGTCGGCGGGCGCAACCAAGGTCACGGTCTGAGCGGTCTGTCCGGGCTGGCTGAGCCGCGCGCCCGGCACGCCTTCGAACGTGATATCGAAGCGACGTTCGGCGAAGGTGCGGTTGGTGATCTTCAGCGTGTAGCCGTCGCGCACCGCGCCGTCGTGCATCCGCACGAACGTCGGGTTGCGGTCACGGATGACGTGAAGGTCAGCCTTGGGGCGCGTGACCAAGGACCAGAGCGTCAAGCCGCCCACCAGGGCGAGCGCCACGGCGTAGTAGATCGTGCGCGAGCGGACAGGCTTGTAGACGGCCTTCTGGCCGCAGGTGCGCGCGGCGACCGCCGCGTCCGTGTCATAGGCGATGAGGCCTGTGGGCCGGCCCAGCTTCGCAAGAATGTCATCGCAGGCGTCGACACAGAGGCCGCAGTTGATGCACTCCAGCTGCGAGCCGTCGCGGATGTCGATGCCCATCGGGCAGACCACGACGCACTGGCGACAGTCGATGCAGTCACCGCGTCCTTCCCAGCTCTGGCCCTTCTTGTGGGCCCCGCGCGGCTCGCCGCGTTCGCGCAGATAGGTCACCTGCAGCGAGTGCTGGTCCAGCATCGCGCCCTGGATCCGGGGCCAGGGACACATGTACGTGCAGACCTGCTCGCGCATCCAACCGGCGAAGATGTAGGTGGTCGCCGTCAGCAGGGCGCAGGACACATAAGCCGTGGCGGGCGCCTGGCCGATCCAGAAGGTGCGGATCAGGGTCGGCGCGTCGTGAAAATAGAAAATCCAGGCGCCGCCCGTGCCGAAAGCGATGCCCAGCCAGGTCAGGTGCTTGCCGGTCTTGCGCCAGATCTTGTCGAAGGACAGCGGCGCGGCGTCCAGACGCATCCGGGCGTTGCGATCGCCCTCGAAGAGCCGCTCGACGACGATGTAGAGGTCCGTCCAAACGGTCTGCGGACAGGCATAGCCGCACCAGAGGCGGCCAAACAGCGCCGTCGTGAGGAACAGCGCCAGCGCTGCGGCGATCAGCACGCCGGTAAAGAGATAGACTTCCTGCGGCCAGAGCTGGATGTCGAAGAAGTAGAAGCGCCGGCCAGTGAAATCGACCAGCGCCGCCTGCTGCGGAAAGCCTTCCGGCCGCCCCCAACGGATCCAGGGCGTGATGTAATAGACGCCGAGGGTGGCGATCAGCAGAACCCACTTCACCATCCGCCACTTGCCATGGACAAGCTTGGGATAGATCGGTTGGCGCGGCTTGTAGAGGCTGCCCTTGGCGTCGCCCTTGCCTTTGGCCCGCTCGGCGGCGGAGACCGCCGAGCGGGTGTCAGGTTTGGGCGGAGTGTTGTCGATAAGCGTGGGCATGGGCCCTACTGACCGCCTGCGTTACTGTGGATGTAGACGCTGAGCGCCTTGATCGTTTCGGGGCTCAAACGACCGCCCCAAGCGGGCATGACGCCGCCGTTGCCGGCATAGATCTGGCCGCGAATGGACGCGCGATCCGAGCCGAACAGCCAGTCGGCGTCCGTCAGGTTCGGCGCGCCAAGCTGCTGGTTGCCGAGGCCCTGCGGACCATGGCAGGCCGAGCACTGGGCCTCGAACAGAGGCGCCGCGCGCGCGACCCCCCCGGCGTCGGCGGGGCGACGCGACAGGTTCACCACATACTCGGTCAGATCGTCGATCTGCTCGGGCTTGAGCATCTCGTCGCGGCCGTAAGCGGGCATTTGCGAGACGCGCGCGCCCTCCGCTCCCGAACGGATCCCGTGGGTGATGGTGTACTGGATGTCCTCCAGCTTGCCGCCCCACAGCCAAACGTCGTCGCGAAGGTTGGCGTAGCCCTTGGAGCCCGTGCCGCCGATGCCGTGGCAGGTGGCGCAGTTGTCGCCGAACACCGACTGGCCGACCTGCTGGGCGTAGGCCTGAAGCTTCGGGTCCTTCTCGATCTGCTCGAGGCTGGCGGTGCGCAGCATGGCCGCGCCCTCACCCCGATGCGCCTCGAGCGCCTTGAGCTCCTGGCCAACCTCCGCCCGGTCGGACTTGTTCAGCAGACCTTTGGTGTAGCCATTCAGTCCCGGCCAAGCGGGCATCAGCACCCAGTAGCCGATCGAGAAGGCGATGGAGGCGTACCAGATCCACAGCCACCAGCGCGGCAGCGGATTATCCAGCTCGCGAATGCCGTCCCATTCGTGGCCGGTGGTTTCGACGCCCGTGGCGTCATCGATCTTACGGTCGGCCATCAGGGTTGCTCCCCGTCGTCCAGCGGCATGCGCGCGGCGTGTTGGAATTCGGCCTTCTTGGAGGGCCGGAGGGCGTAGGCGACGCCGGCGAGGAAGATCAGGCCGAAATAGATCAGCCCGAACTGCTGCGCGAAGCGCGCCACGGTTTCGTAGGAGAGACCGCTCATCGTTGGTTCTCCGGCGCGTGGGCCTTGTACGTCTTGAAGTCGACGGTCGTGCCCAGCATCTGGAGATAGGCGACCAGGGCGTCCATCTCGCTGACCTTGTTCGGGTCGCCGTCGAAGTCGCGGTTGACGACCTTGGCGTCGTACCGGCCGCGCAGGGCCACGGCGTCGGTCGAGAACGGATCGGCCTGCGCCTCGAGATCCTTCTTGGCGTTGGTGATCTGATCGGCCGTGTAAGGCACGCCGACCGCCTTCTGGGCCTTCATGCGATCGGCGATGTCGCTGTAGTCCAGCTCATTGGTGGCCAGGAACTTGTAGGGCGGCATCACCGACTCCGGCACGACCGAGCGCGGATCGATCAGGTGATCGCGGTGCCAGCTGTCGGAGTACTTGCCGCCGACACGCGCCAGGTCAGGACCGGTGCGCTTGGACCCCCATTGGAACGGGTGGTCGTACATGCTCTCGGCCGCCAGGCTGTAGTGGCCGTAGCGCTCGACCTCGTCGCGTAGCGGGCGGACCATCTGCGAGTGGCAGAGGTAGCAGCCCTCGCGGACATAGATGTCGCGCCCGGCCAGCTCCAGCGGCGTGTAGGTGCGCACGCCCTGGACCTTCTCGATCGTGCCCTGCAGCCAGAACAGCGGGGCGATTTCAACGAGGCCGCCAATCGAGACGACCAGGAGGATGCCGACGACGAGCAGCAGCGAATGCCGCTCGAACTTGGCGTGGTGCTTCCAGATGGACATCAGGGACCTCAGGCGATCGCGGTGGCGGGAGCAGCCGAAGCGTCGGCCGGCGCGGCGGAGGGCGAAGCGATCGTCTTCCACATGTTGACGATCATGATCAGGGCGCCGCTCAGGTACATGAGGCCGCCGACCGTCCGGATGACGTTCTCGATGTGCTTGGCCGACACCGTCTCGATGAAGCTGTAGGCCAGGAAGCCCTGCGGGGTGTATTCCCGCCACATCAGGCCTTCCATGATGCCCGACACCCACATCGCGGCGATGTAGAGCAGGATCCCGGTGGTCGCGATCCAGAAGTGCCACTCGATCAGCTTGTTCGAGTACATCCCTGGTTTTTTCCAGAGCCACGGCACCAGACAGTAAATCGCGCCGAAGCTGATGAAGCCGACCCAGCCCAAAGCGCCGGAGTGCACGTGACCAATGGTCCAGTCGGTGTAGTGGCTGAGTGCGTTGACCGCGCGGATCGACATCACCGGGCCTTCGAAGGTCGACATGCCATAGAAGGCGATCGAGACGACCATCATGCGGACGACGGGGTCGGTGCGCAGCTTGTCCCACGCGCCCGACAGGGTCATCAGGCCGTTGATCATGCCGCCCCAGCTGGGCATCCACAGCATGATCGAGAAGGTCATGCCCAGGGTCTGCGCCCACTGCGGCAGCGCCGTGTAGTGCAGGTGGTGAGGACCGGCCCAGATGTAGATGAAGATCAGCGCCCAGAAGTGCACGATCGACAGACGGTAGCTGTAGACCGGCCGTTCAACGCGCTTGGGCACGAAGTAGTACATCATGGCCAGGAAGCCGGCGGTCAGGAAGAAGCCGACGGCGTTGTGGCCGTACCACCACTGGACCAGAGCGTCCTGAACGCCGGCGAACACGCCGTAGGACTTGGAGCTCAGGAGACCAACGGGGACGCCGGCGTTGTTCACAAGGTGCAGAAGCGCGACCGTGACGATGAACGCCAGGTAGAACCAGTTAGCCACATAGATGTGGGGTTCCTTGCGCCTCCAGATCGTGCCGAGGAACACCAGGAGATAGGCGACCCAGACGATCGTCAGCCACAGGTCGGTGTACCACTCAGGCTCAGCGTACTCCTTGCCCTGGGTCGCGCCCATCAGATAACCGGTGGCGGCCAGCACGATGAACAGCTGGTAGCCCCAGAACACGAACCACGGCGTGATGCCGCCGGCCAGTCGCGCCTTGCAGGTGCGCTGCACGACATAGAAGGACGTCGCAATCAGGGCGTTGCCGCCAAACGCGAAGATCACCGCCGAGGTGTGCAGCGGCCGCAGACGGCCGAAGTTCAGGAAGCCCAGGTCCGGGAAGTAGAAGACCGTCGGCCAGGACAGCTGGGCGGCGATGATCACCCCGACGAGTAGGCCCGCCGCGCCCCAGAACATGGTGGCGATCACGCCCGCCTTGACCACGTTGTCTGAATATTCATCGGGATGATCCTGCAGCGTCCCGCCCGCCAAACCGGCGTTCAGGGCGAAGGCGGCGAGGACGCCAGCCAGCGCGAACGTTCCGATCTGCAGACGGAATATCGGATCATGGGTGAGACCAGCGCCGAGAATCGCCAGGAAGGCGCCGACGACAGAAATGGCGAGAAGCGCCGCGGAGCCCGCTGGCGGGCCGGCGCTTCTAAGTGTGGTTGCGGACATACGGACTCCCTGGGGCGAACCTCGCCCCTGGATGTCATGCCACGACTCCTCCGGCTTTGACACGCATCAAAGCCCCCTTCCCAAACAAGGGCCATGGTGCGCCCATGTCATGGGAGATTGATCACGTGCCCCATCTTGAGGTCCTGGTCCGCAACAGCGTTCCGCTCGCCGGCGCTTTGGCGTTCGTCAGCTGGGCGGTGGCCTTGGGTGAAGCCGCGCCTCGCCTCCTGACGGGCTCACTCTGCACATCCAGCCAAGACGCTTGGGCGTTCGCTGGGCACTGCCCTGCGTGCTACGTCGCCGTCGGTTTCACAATGGTGGCCGTTGGTCTTGCCATGGCGCGCCTTCGCAGCCCTGCGCGAGCCGCAGCGCGCGTCACCGCGATCTAGGAAACGCCGGGCTCATGCCGCTAGGCGACGGGCACGTTCGGCGTTGACCCGGAGCAACGCTAGAAGCGTTGCTCCGCCTTGTAACTCGGTCAGGCGACGCGTCGGACGCCGCTGCTTACGCTTCTCGCGATCTTAAAAAGACCCATGCGATCGCTGAGATCCTGCGCTTCTGATCGAAGCGCATGCGCCGCGGCCGTTGTCTCCTCCACCATGGCCGCGTTCTGCTGCACCACACGGTCCATCTCGCCAACGGTGGTGTTCACCTCCCGCAGGCTCTGGGCTTGATCGTTCGCGGAGCGAGCAATGGCGTTGACCTGGCTATCGATCTCGGCGACTCGCGCGACGATCCTCTGCAGCGCCTCTCGTGTCCGCGCCACGCGCTCAACCCCCGCCGAAACCTGGGCCGTCGAAGCGCTGATCAAGGTCTTGATCTCGCTGGCTGCGTCGGCGGACCGCTGAGCCAGCGCCCGGACTTCCTGGGCGACGACGGCGAAACCCCTCCCCGACTCGCCCGCACGCGCCGCTTCCACGCCGGCGTTCAACGCCAGGAGATTGGTCTGGAAGGCGATCTCGTCGATCACGCCGATGATCCGCCCGATCTGGCCGGACGAGGTCTCGATCTGAGTCATGGCGTCGACCGCTTCGGTCACGACCGGGTCGGAACGTTCAGCCTCCTGGCGCGCGCCTTCGGCGGCGGCGTTGGCCTGGCGCGCATTCTCGGCGGTCTCGTTGACCGCGACGGTCACTTGGCCGAGGGCGGTGGCGGTCTGGACTAGGCTGGCGGCCTGCTGTTCGGTGCGACGGGCCAGTTCATCCGAGGCGCGGCTCATGTCGTTGACCCCGGCGCTCATGGTCGAAGCGCGCGTGGTCACATCGGCCATAGCCGCCTCCAGGCGTTCAAGCGCCTGATTGAAGTTGGCGCGAAGCCCCTCGTAGCGTTCGGCGAAGCTCTGGTTCAGACGCGAGGTCAGGTCACCATCGGCCAGTTTGGTGATCGCGGCGTCCAACTCTGCGACGACCAAGTTCTGCTCGGCTTCCATCGCGGCCTTAAGGGCGGCGCGTTCGGCGACGGATTGCTCGCGCGCATTGCGCTCGGCCAACACCGCTTCACGGGCCTCCTCAGCCTGTTCGGCCGCTCTCTCGGCGTTGTGGGTGCGCGCCGAAACCGTCGAGAACAGGCGCGAGACCCCTGCGGTCATCCAGATCAACGACCAGGCCGTGGCGGCCGTTACGCCGATTGCAAACGCCGTGGCCATCAGCCCCCCGCCACCGCCCAGCGCATGGGGCGCGATGAGTTCCGCAGCGCCATGGCATACCGCAACAGCGAGCGCCCCCGCGGCGATGATCCGCCACTCCCCATACGCCACCAGCAGGGCCAGCGCGGCCAGGAAGGCCATTCGCGCCTCTTCCTGCAGGGGGCTACCGCTGAACGCGAGGACGAAGAGCCCAACCTGGGCGACAAGAACAAGCGCCGAGACAAGCCGCTGAACAAAATGATCAGCTGCGAGCCGGTAGGCGACGAACGCCACCAGCGCCAAAGCGGTCGCGACGCCCGCCAACGGGATGATCGGATTGCTCGCAACCAGGCTCGCGATCGGCGTCAACACCACCATCGCCGCATTGCAAGCCAGGACCAGCTTTCCGCCCGTGCGCCGCTGCGCTTCAATGCTATCGAACCCGATCATGACCGCCCCTACAAACTCGGACAAGCATTCAATCTAGAGATTAACCGTCGGTGACTTCCGTGCGATCGCGCGCAGCTTGTCGCATACGCACGACTACCTAGTTTGATCTCGATTCCTGAGACGATCGCTTGAAGCCGCGTGTCCTCGAAACGCAACGGCTGGCCTTGACCGCAGGCGTCAGACTGCTGTCCTCTGTGAGTCCTCTTTCAAAATGGAGCATCCCAGATGCGTTTCGCGACCGGCCTTGTCCTCGCCGCACTTCTGACCACGCCGGCCTTGGCTCAGAACGCATCGCCGCCGCCGGCGGCGGCGGCGGCGAGCGCCTTCTCCGCAGACACCCCGCTGCAGGCGGTGGTCGCCGATCCAGCCGCCAAGGCGGCCCTCGAAAAGACCTTGCCCACGCTCGCCAAGCATCCCGCTTTTGAGCAGTTCAAGTCGATGAGCCTGCGGGAGCTCCAAGCCTACGCCGAAGGCCAGATCACCAACGAGATGGTCGCCAAGGTCGACGCGGATCTCAAAGCGTTGTCCGCCAAGCCTTAGTCTGGACGAGAGCTCGCCATGCAGCGGGCTCTCTTGCGCCCCCAAGTCGCTCGCGTAGCAAAGCGAACTTGGGGGCGTGACATCTGGCAATCTTGTGTCTAGGCTTCAACCTGATGACCCTCGCCGCCTGCCAACAGCAGTTTTGGTATTTTAGCTATCCGACGCCTCTGGCGCCGGGAGGGGATCGTTTGGCCTGAGATCAGGCCCATCGAATATCTTCACCAGCCGCCAGGGGTCTCCCGGGCGGCTTTTTTGATGGCCGCCGGACCTCCCAGTTTCCGGAGTCGCGCCAATGCCTTCCACCGCCCACCTCGTCACTCTCCCCGTTCCCACCGATGACCTGCGGATCGAAAAGCTCCAGACCTTGAGTCCACCGGCTCAGGTTATCGGGGAGGCGCCCGCCACCTCGTCGGTGGCCGAGATCGTCGGAGGGGCGCGACAGGCGGTTCACCAAATCCTGCACGGCAACGACGACCGGCTCGTCGTGGTCATAGGTCCTTGCTCGATCCATGATCCCAAGGCGGCGATCGATTACGCCCGCCGCCTGGCCGCCGAGCGCGAGCGGCACGCGGGCGAGTTGGAAGTGATCATGCGTGTCTATTTCGAGAAGCCGCGTACGACCGTGGGCTGGAAGGGCCTCATCAACGATCCCGGCCTGGATGGCGGTTTCCGGATCAATGAGGGCCTGCGTCTCGCGCGTCGGGTTCTTCTGGACGTCAGCGCGCAAGGTCTGCCCGCCGCCTGCGAGTTCCTGGACGTCACCACCCCACAGTACATCGCCGACCTCGTCGCCTGGGGCGCGATCGGCGCCCGCACCACGGAGAGCCAGATCCACCGCGAGCTGGCGTCCGGCCTTTCGTGCCCGGTCGGCTTCAAGAACGGCACCAATGGCGATGTGAAGATCGCGGTCGACGCCGTCATGGCCGCGTCCCAACCGCACCACT
Source organism: Caulobacter sp. BE264 (assembly GCF_031457805.1). NCBI lineage: Bacteria > Pseudomonadati > Pseudomonadota > Alphaproteobacteria > Caulobacterales > Caulobacteraceae > Caulobacter > Caulobacter sp. BE264. Next base: position 904,343 of record NZ_JAVDXI010000001.1, read on the forward strand.
TCCTGGCGGTCACCAAGGAGGGCCGCGCGGCGATCGCCACGACAACCGGGAATGGCGACTGCCACCTGGTTCTGCGTGGCGGCAAGACCCCGAACTACGACGCCGCCAGCGTCGCCGCCGCCGCCGAAGTGCTGGCCAAGGCCGGGTTGCCACAGCGCATCATGGTTGACGTCAGCCACGCCAACAGCGGCAAGAACCATGAGAACCAACCCGCCGTGGTCGCCGAGGTCTGCGCCCAGATCGCGACCGGCGCTTCGCCGATCATGGGCGTGATGATCGAGAGCAATCTGGTCGCGGGTCGTCAGGATATCCTTCCCGGGCTGCCCCTGACCTATGGTCAGTCGGTCACAGACGCCTGCGTCGACTGGGACACCTCGGTGCGCCTCCTGGATGACCTGGCCCAAGCGGTGCGCGCTGGCCGGCTGGCCCGCGGCGCTTAGGGCTCATAAGCCCCCGACGGAATAGCGTCGGGGGCGTTTCAGGACGCTGGACAAGTCCGCGCTGTCGCGCCGAACGCCCCTTCAAACATGCGTTTGGCGCGCTACAGTGAGTCAAAGCAAAGACATACGGGAGGCGGGGTCCATGGCTCACTACGGCGACTACCAGAATGAGATCTATGGGGCCGGCCTGCAGGGCGTCCGCCCCAAATGGCCGGTCGACTTTAAAACCCTGGAGGCGCGCGCCACCGCCGCTATGTCGCCCGATCTGCTGAGCTATGTCCAAGGTGGCTGTGGCGATGAGTTCACCCAGAGACGCAACGCCGAGGCGTTCCACGACTGGGGGGTCGTGCCGCGTATGATGGTGGATGCGTCAAAGCGCGACCTGTCGATCGAGCTCTTCGGCCTCAAGCTGCCGACTCCGCTGTTCATGAGCCCTATCGGGGTGATTGGCATGTGCGCCCAGGACGGTCATGGAGACATCGCCACTGCGGTGGCCGCCCAGCGAACGGGAGTTCCCGTCATGGCCTCAACCTTGGCCAATGACCCGATCGAGGCGGTCGGCGCGGCGCTCGGCGACGGAGTGGGCTTTTTTCAGCTCTACACGCCCAAGGACCAGGAGCTGGCCGAAAGCCTCATCCGACGCGCCGAGACGGCCGGATTCAAGGCTCTGGTGGTGACCCTCGACACCTGGGTGACCGGCTGGCGGCCGCGCGATCTCAACGACGCGAACTTCCCGCAACTGCGCGGCCATGTCCTGCAGAACTACTTCACTGATCCGCGTTTCCTGCGCCTCTTGGGTAGGCCGGTCGCCGAAGACCCGGCCACAGCGATCCGCACCTGGGGCGGCCTGTTCGGCAAGACTCTGACCTGGGAGGATCTGCCCTGGTTGAGGTCCGTCACGAAACTGCCGATCGTGCTGAAGGGCATCTGTCACCCAGACGATGCGCGTCGCGCCGTCGACCTTGGGGTGGATGGCGTCTTTTGCTCGAACCACGGTGGTCGCCAGGCCAACGGAGGGATCGCCGCGATCGATCTCTTGGAAGACGTCGTCGCGGCCAGTGGGGACACGCCGGTCTTGTTCGACTCAGGGATCAGATCCGGCTCAGACGCGGCCAAGGCGCTGGCGATGGGCGCGCGCGCGGTTGGGATTGGCCGCCCCTACGCGTACGGCCTTTCGGTCGGCGGTGTCGACGGCGTCGCTCACGTCCTGAAATGCATCCTCGCCGAGCTCGACCTGCTGATGGCCGTGGACGGCTTCCCAACGATCGCCGCGCTCCGCGAGGCGGGAGTACGGCCGGTCCGTAAAGCCGGCGCGGTGTAGGCGGAACGGCTAATCCGCAAATCCGCCCGGACGGCAGCCTGCGCCGGCCTTGCCTACTTCGTGACGATGAAGATCGGGTTGGCGTAGAACCACAGGTCTGACCAGGGATCCTCCCCCAGAGGATCCGGCAGCGGCTCACCTTCTGCGCCGTTCGTCCCGCGCACGCGGATGTAGGTCGGGCCGCGAACGTTTTTGAGCACATGGACCATCGACAGCGTCTCGCCTTCGCGCGCCCAAGACGACGGCGGGAAGGCGCGCACGACGCGCGTGGTGGGGTTGGCGTCCAGCGCGCGGTCACTCGCGGGGCCCACGATATCGCCTTGGATCAGGTCGATGCGTGCGACGCTGGGCGAGAAGCCGCCAAAGTTCTTGCCTGCAGGGTCACGCACGCGGATCACGACCGTGACATCCGAGCCGGCCGGGACCTCCAGACGGCCGCCGATATCGGCCTTGGCGCCGGCGGCAGTGGCGGTGACGTCAACTTCCGAGACCAGATCGCCCAACGTCACGAAGATGCGGCCAGTGCGCAGACCATCCAGGACGTCGTCGTACGTGCGTGCGGCCTTCACATAGGTCTTGGAATACTCGCCAGGCCAGAAGTCCTCGCCGCCGTCCGTGTAGTGGCGGTGGGAGTCCGAGGTCGAGGTGACCCACCAGCGACGCCCCTCGCCCAGCATGGCGTCCCAGAAGCCGCCCAGCTTGGCGGTCATCTGGTCAAATCCCCCCATGGTCGGCGCGCGCCCGTAGCCGCCACGATCGCCTTGCGGCTTCGGCGAGCCGTCCGGCTTGAGGCTCGACGCTTGGTGACCTGGCGCGCCTTCCATGCCGACGGCGACGTCGGGGGCGGTGTCGTTCCAGTTGCGCAGCTCGGCGGGGGACACCAACCCATACTGGCCCACGCCCGTAGCCGACCTCGACGGATGGTTGGCGATCACGATCGGGGGATCGGCCAAGGCTTTCATGTGCCTCAAGGCCTCCAGCATGAAGGCCTCCTGATTGCGCGCCGGATCGGCCGGCCAAGGCTCACGCCGATTGTAGCGACTTTCAATGCCAAACAACGCGTCCCGTTCACCCGCCGAATGCGGGAGGATCACGCTGGAATGCTCAGCGGCGGGCGTATCGAGCTCCATACCCCAGAACTGCAGGACGCTCGGCGTCTCGACGCGCGCACGTAGCAATTCGGGATAGGCTTCATCGCGGTTCAGTTTCGAATGGTTCGGGCCGCCGTGATCAGTGGCGACCATCCACGCCAGGCCATGCCTGGCGGCCATCCGGGCGTTGACGGTGATCGGATTCACCGCGTCGCCCGCCTTGACCAGGATCGGAGGCTGCGACGGATCGGCGCCAGGCTTCAAGGAGACGCTGAACCAGCTATGCACGTGATGATCGCCCGCCAGCCACCGGCGCTCGGAGGCCTTGACCGGCGGTGATTTCCGGTGGGCCGGGGCGACGGGCTGAACCGCGTGTCCAGGATGGGCGAAGGCGGTCGTCGTCATGACGTCCGCAAAAAGCGCCATCACCACCGCAGCGCCCAAAAGGCCTTGGCGCGTCTTACAAGAAATCATCGGCATGGCGGCGTCCTAGCCTGCGGTTGTGACAGTTTCACCGTCGATGAATAGCAGCCCAGCCCGGGGCCGTCTGGCCAAGAGCCCTCTGAACACACGCCGGACCTCGACGCGAACACGGCCCATCGGTGCGCCCGGCCGGACTCATCGAACTGGATTGCGTCGACTTTCCGCGTCGTGGAATGTGATCAGATAACAAGAACCAAGTCGGGAGGCCGCCATCAGCCAGGGCGATAGAAAAGGCGACCTTGCGCCGATGAGCACATGGCGACTCGCCGCCTTTGCGCTGCCGTGTGTTCCGGTCGCTGCAATGCTGATGCCTGTGGTCGTCTATCTGCCAAACTACTACGCCACAGACCTCGGCGTAGACCTTGGCGACATTGGTCTTGCCTTCGCGATCGTTCGACTTTTCGATCTGTGGCTGGATCCGACCCTTGGGTTCGCGATCGACAAGACAAATACTCGTTTTGGCCGTTTCAGGCCTTGGCTGCTGACCGGACTACCGATCGCCGTGCTCGCGGTCTGGATGTTGTTCATGGCGCGGCCGGGCGTCGGCGGCGGCTATATTCTCCTCTGGCTGATCATGGGATTTCTGGGACAATCCATGGCGTCCATGGCGCATGTCGCTTGGGCCGCGCGCATCGCCCCGGAGTATAGCCAAAGAACGCGGCTGTTTGGCTGGTGGCAGGCGTTCACGGTGCTGGGCACGCTGATCGTGCTGACGATGCCGCCGTTGATGAAGAGCGTCTTTGGACTCGACTACGCCGCTGGCGTTCGCGCGATGGGCTGGTTCGTGGTGTTGGCCCTGCCGGCCGCCATTCTTGTCGCTCTTATCGCCGTCCACGAGCCTTTCACCCCGCCGAACGCCAACACCTCAGATTGGCGGCAGTACGTCACGCTCCTGCGTCGCCCTTCTGTCTTGCGTCTGCTTGGAGCGGATATCTTGATCGGTACGGGCCCCGTCATTGCGGGCACGCTGTTCTTCTTCTTTTTCGAAGCCGTTCGAGGCTGGGACCGTTCTGAAGCCGGCCTGCTCTTACTGCTCTATTTCGTCGGGGCTCTCGCCGGCGCGCCGCTCTGGTCCCGGTTGGGTCGCACGTTCGGCAAGCATCGCGCTTTGACCATCGCCGCGATCGCCTATTCGATCGCGCAGGCAGCAGTGTTGATCGCTCCGCACGGCTTGGCCTGGGCGATCGTCACCATGACGCTGGCCGGTCTTCCGTACAGCGCGGGCCCGATCCTTCTTCGGGCGATGATGGCGGATCTGGGGGACGAAGAGCGCTTGCACAGCGGGGTCGACCGCAGCGGCCTGCTTTTTGGCCTGCTCAGCGGCTCCGTTAAAATCGGGTCCGCTTTCGCGGTCTTCGCGGCGGTGACCGCGATCGAAGCCATGGGCTTCCGGGCCGATCTCGGGGCCAACAATGATCCGACCGCCCTAGCCGCGTTATCGAGCGCCTTCTCCTTGGCGCCGGCATTGCTGGGACTTGCAGGGGCGGCGCTGATCTTTGGCCACAGAATGGACAAGGCCGCACACGACGCCATTCGTCAGCAATTGGCCGCCCGCGACGCCGCACCGAACACTAGAACAACGGCTTGAGCACGGGACGGAAGGCGCCGCATGCCGCCTTCGACCAAGCGCCCAGTCGAACGCAATGGCCTCCCAGGCAATCGCGACACCGGCTTGCATGCCTATTGTCTGGTCTGGCGCGCCCTGCAGGATTCGAACCTGCGACCGTTCGCTTAGAAGGCGAATGCTCTATCCAACTGAGCTAAGGGCGCGCGCTCGCCGGCTCGGGACGCGGCAGTCCTAGTGAGTCCAGGGCTGCTTGCGGTTCGCCGCGAAATTGTCGGCGTAGGCCTTCAAAATGCGCTTCGGAGTCTTGGGTTCGAAGAGCTGGAAGGCGATCTCATAGCGCTGAGCATAGGCGATGGCCTCGTCGCGCGTTTCGAAGGTCAGGCGGACCTGGCCGTTCATGTCGCTGGAGGTGGTCCACCCCATCAGCGGGTCGGGCTTGCGCGCGCTGGCCGGTTCGAACTCTAGCACCCAGTCCTTGGTCTTGGCCTTGCCGGACTGCATGGCGTTCTTGGCGGGGCGATAGATGCGGGCCAGCATGGACCTCTCCCAAAGTGCCTTACCGATGGTCGGAGCGGCAGGATTTGAACCTGCGACCCTCTGCTCCCAAAACAGATGCGCTACCAGGCTGCGCTACGCTCCGAAACATCGGCAGGCGGCTGCTCTACAGGGGTTCGGCGCGCGGATCAACAAAGGCTCGCACCTGTTTACTTCGGAAAGATGCGATGCAGCACGCGATCGCCCGGCAGGATGCCCAGCTGCGCGGCGCGACCGCCCGCGATTTCCAGCACGCCCAGCACAGGACCACCCGACGCCAGGGGGGTGAGGTCGTGAGGGCGCGCGTTGCGAGCGATGGACAGAACCCGGCCATCGGCCTGGATGTAGAGGATATCCAGGGGGATAAGCGTGTTCTTCATCCAGTAAGCGACCGGTTGCGGGCGCTTGTAAGTGAAGAGCATGCCGCGATCAGGCGCGAGCGACTTACGGAACATAAGGCCCCGCTCCTGCTCTGCCTTTGTCGCAGCGATCTCGACCTGAAACCGCGTGCGCCCGCGGCTCGTAATGATCTCGACGGTCTCCAGCTTGCTCGCGGCGAACGCCGACCCGCCGCTGGCGACGAGCGCGGCCCCGGTCAAGAAGGTCCGCCTATGGATCATCGACTCGGTCACACATCGCCTCACGGAAAGCCAGCCTCTCGCGAGGTTAGCTTTCCGAGACGAACGGGGAAAGTCAGGTGTCGCCCGCAGTGATCTCGGCGACGACCAGCCCCTTGGGGCCGCGCGCGAACCGCACCAGAACGTCATCACCCGGCTGCAGATCCTCAAGACCGCCGCGTCGCAGCGTCTCGATATGCACGAAGATATCGCCGGGTTCAGCGTCCCGGATGACGAAGCCATAGCCCTTGGTGCGGTTGAACCACTTCACCTTGGCGTGCTCGGCGGGACCTTCCGGCGCCAGAGCGCCGCGACCGTGGCCGTCACGGAGACCATCCCGTCTTACGGGATTTTCGGCGAACGTGCGCCTCTGACGCTCCAACGGCGACGGGGCGCTGCTCTCGTCGAGATTCACGACCTCGCTGACCTGCCAGCCTTTCGGCCGACGAACGACATCGCACACGATTACGGCGCCTTCCATGGCGGTTTCGCGTCCGCAATTGCGCAGCGACGTCACATGCAGAAGCACGTCCTTGAGCCCGGTCTGCCCGGGGTCATCCGGTACGATGAACCCGTAGCCTTTGCCGGCGTCGAACCACTTCACCTTGCCGCAGATGCGCACGAACTCTTCGTGCGCCGCAGCGTCCTCAAAATCGTAACCAGACATCCCACCCCTCTGGCTTGCCCAATCAGCCCATCGGAGCAAGCACTACAAGAACAGTGTTCTCGCGTGAGGAGAGCCGTCAATGGCGGAATCGCGCGAAAATCGCGCGAAAGCACGCTCCGCGACATTTCGTCGCAGCCACAATGTAGAAACAATTCTGAAATACAGCCGAAGATGGCAGTCCCTAGGGGAGTCGAACCCCTCTCTCCAGATTGAAAATCTGGCGTCCTAACCGATAGACGAAGGGACCACATCACCGCCGAAGCGGAACATAGCCGATATATGGCCTCGCGGGTGGCAGTCCCTAGGGGAGTCGAACCCCTCTCTCCAGATTGAAAATCTGGCGTCCTAACCGATAGACGAAGGGACCACGGCCCCGCGAGGAAGCGGGTGTATAGCCGCACCGTTTGGGGTGCGCAACCCGCTCCAAAGTACTTTTTTTAGTCCGTACTTTTCCCCGTCCCCACCTTCATGGCGCGTCGCAAGTCAGCCCGCGTAGCGCGCTCGGGGATCATGGGCGTCCTCGATCTCGAGCTGCACGCCATTGCGGCCCATGTAGTCATCGGGCTTGAGCTTGCCGACCACATCCAGCGGACCGTCGCCCGCCAGCAGTCGTTGCCCCAGTGGGGTCTCGGCGCTTCGCCAGCTGATCGCCTTCAGGCGATCGCCCGTCGGACCAACCAGATCCATCCGGACATGCCCCCCCTTCAGCACGGAGACGCGGTCGGGCCTAACCTGGGTCAGCGCGAACAAGGGCTCGGGGTTTCCCGGACCGAACGGCGCGAGGCGCTGGAAGTCATCCAGCAGAGCCCGATTCGCCGCTCTCGGCTGAACCAAGGCGTCGATCTCCACAGCCTCGACGCCAACAGCCTCCATTTCGCCCGCCAAGCGCTCTTCTAGAAAGGCGCGCAACTCAGGAATCATCTCGGGACGGATCGACAACCCCGCGGCCATCGCGTGGCCGCCGCCGGCCATGAGAAGGCCCGCCTCGAACGCCGCCTGGATCGCTTTGCCGAGATTGACACCGGGCTGCGAGCGGCCGGAGCCCTTGCCGACATTGGCCGCGCGATCGATCCCGATCACCACGACGGGCTTGCGATAGCGCTCGCGAAGGCGGCCGGCGACAATGCCGATCACGCCCGGGTGCCAATTGTCGCCAGCCACCACGATCACCGGCGCGTCGGGGTTGAAATTGCTGCCACGCTCCAGCATCGCCGCTGCTTCTTCGACGACGGCGGCCTCGACCGCCTTGCGCTCAGTGTTGAGGCTGTCGAGCTCTTCGGCGAGCGCGCGCGCTTCCAGCGGATCATCCGTGGACAGAAGACGCGCACCGAGGTCGGATCGCCCCACCCGACCGCCGGCGTTGATGCGGGGGCCAAGGATGAAGCCGGCGGTGAACACCGAAGGATCGCCCGAACCCTTGCCAACCTCGAAGAGCGCCTTCAGGCCAGGGTTGGCCCAACTCCCCATGGCGCGCAGACCCAGCGACGTTAGCGCGCGGTTGAAGCCAACCAACTGAGTGACGTCGCAGACCTCGCCAAGCGCGACGAGATCCAGCCATTGGCGTGGATCGGGCTGCGGTCGATCCTCGGTGACCAGGCCCCGTTTACGCGCTTCGCGGTTCAGCGCCGTCAGCAGCACGAACGTGACCCCGGCAGCCGCCAGCACGCCCTGCCCGCTTTGGCATCCTGGCCGATTCGGGTTGACTACGGCTGCGGCGGCCGGCGGGTCCTCGCGCATAAGGTGATGGTCGATCACCACGACCTCGAGCCCGATTTCTCCGGCGCTGGCGATCGCGTCGTAAGCCGCCGCGCCGCAATCGAGAGTGACAACCAGCTCAGCGCCGCTATCTCGGATTTTGCGGAACGCCGCCGGGCTCGGTCCATAACCCTCGGTCAGGCGGTCTGGAATATAGATCGGCAGCTCAACGCCCATATGGCGGAACCACCGGACCAACTGCGCGGCGCTGGTGGCCCCGTCGACGTCATAGTCGGCGAACACCATGGTCGGTCGGCCGCGCTCCAGAGCGTCGATCAGGATCTCGGCCGCCCGGTCCATGTCGGTGAACCGCGATGGATCTGGAAACAGCGCCTTAAGCGTCGGGCGCAGGTAGTGCTCCGCCTGTTCGAGGGTCACGCCCCGCGACACCAGCGCCCGGGCCAAGGGCTCGATCAGGCCGTGACGTTGCTGGATTTCACGGACAACCGCCATATCCGCCGGCCGCTCGCGCCAGCTGCGACCGCTCAGCGATCGTTCAACGCCCAAGAAGGCGCTAGGGGGAATAGAGGTGACACCATCGGCGGGCATCGGGCGAGCCTAGCTTGTCGCGAGGATTCGAACCATGCGGCGCCCGCACGACAGGGCCGGACGTCGGTCAGCCGGCCCGCATCTGAGCGCGGATGACTTCGACCTCGTTCGCCGAGCCCAGGATGACGGGCACGCGCTGGTGAAGCTTGCTCGGCTTGATATCCAGGATTTCGGCCAGGCCTTCGATCGACTTGCCGCCCGCGCGTTCGACCAGCAGACTCATCGGGTTGGCCTCGTACATGAGGCGAAGCTTGCCCGGTTTGTCCGGCTCACGCGCATCCCAGGGATACATGAAGACCCCGCCGCGCATCATGATCCGGTGGACGTCAGCCACCATCGACGCCACCCAGCGCATGTTGAAGTTCTTGCCCCGCGCGCCGTCCTTGCCCTGAACGCAGCCGTCGATGTAGCGGCGCACAGGCGCCGCCCAATGACGCTGATTGGACATGTTGATCGCGAACTCGGCCGTGTCCGGCTTGATGACCAAGTCGGGGTGGGTCAGCAACCAACGGCCGTCAGCGCTGAGCGTGAAGCCGTTCACGCCGCTCGAGAGCGTGACGACCAGCATCGTCTGGGGCCCGTAGACCGCATAGCCCGCCGCGACCTGGTTGCGGCCCGGCTGCAGGAAATCAGCTTCAGCCGGCGCATGGCCGGCGGGCGCCGGCAAAACCGAGAAGATCGTTCCCACCGAGACGTTGACATCGATATTGCTGGAGCCGTCCAGCGGGTCGAAGGTGACCAGGTAACCGCCGACACGGCCGGTGGGCTCGACCTCTTCCAGCTCCTCAGAGGCCAGGCCCGCCACGGGACCACAGGCCTTCAGGGCGTCGCTCAGCATGTCGTTGGTGATGACGTCGAGCTTCTTCTGCTCTTCGTCCTGGACATTGGTGCTGCCCGCAGCGCCCAGACTTCCCGACAGCGCCCCCGACGCCACGGTGCGGCTGATCCTCGCGCACGTCTCGGCGATGGCAAGGACCACGTCCTTCAGGGCGGCGTCCGCCGGCTCGGCCGCGAGCCGGGCGGCCAGGTCGACAAAAGCAGTCATTCTCGTCCTCAAACCGAAATCAGGGCGGCCGATCTTGGCGACGGCCGTGACAGGAAGATTTCAGACCTTCCGCTTCATGCGAACTTCACGGACCGTGCCCGTCGAGGAGTTCATCACCAGCGTATGGGTGTGAACACAGCCGTCGCGATAGACGACGCCGTCCAACAGGCCGCCACGGGTAACGCCTGTCGCAGCGAAGATCGCCTCGTCACGAACAATCTCGTGGAGGTCGTACTTCTTGTCGAGGTCCGTGACGCCCCAACGCACGGCGCGCGCGCGTTCGTCGGCGTTGCGGAACAGCAGGCGTCCCTGGAACTGCCCGCCAACGCACTTCAGCGCCGCGCAGGCCAGCACGCCTTCGGGCGCGCCGCCGGAACCGAGATAGAGGTCGATGCCCGTCGACGGATCCGTCGTGTTGATCACCCCTGCGACATCACCGTCGGTGATCAGGTGGATCCGGGCGCCCGCAGCGCGCACGCCGGCGATGATCTCGGCATGGCGCGGTCGGTCGAGAACGCACACGGTGATCTCGGACGGCGCCACGCCTTTGGCGTCGGCCACCGCCTGAATGTTCTCGGCGGGAGAACGATCTAGGTCGATTACGCCAGCCGGCAGGCCAGGACCGCAGGCGATCTTGTCCATATAGGTGTCTGGCGCGTTGAGGAGCGTGCCCTTCGGCGCCCAGGCCATCACCGTCAGCGCATTGGGCTGGGACTTGGCGGCCAGGGTCGTGCCTTCCAGCGGGTCCAGCGCGATGTCGATGCGTGGGCCCTTCCCCGTGCCCACCTTCTCGCCGATGTAGAGCATCGGCGCTTCATCGCGCTCGCCTTCGCCGATGACGATCTCGCCATCGATATCCAGTTCGTTGAGGGCGTTGCGCATCGCGTCGACCGCAGCCTGATCGGCGGCCATCTCGTCGCCGCGGCCCAGCATCGTCCACGAGGCGATGGCGGCGGCTTCGGCCACGCGAACGGCGTCCAGGACCAGCGCGCGGTCCAGGGTGTTCGAACTCATCCGTTTCTCCCGACCGCCCCGAACGAGGCGGCCTTGTTCCCAATGTCGCCTTCGTCGCCCGATTTTTCGGGTCGTTAGATGCGCGCGACGCGCAGAAGGCGGGGACGCTCTAGCACGGTCTGCAGCTTTTCGATGCGGCTAATCGCGTCCAGGAGGTTCGATTCCGGCGTCGCATGGGTAACGAGCACGATCGGCACCCCGCCCGCCCCTTCCACGGGCTTCTGCAGGAAGCTGTCGATCGACACGCCGCATTCGGCCAGGGTTTCCGAGATCGCCGCGATGACGCCCGGCTGATCCTGCACCATCACGCGCAGATAGGCCTTGCCGACCGCCTTGGACGGATCGATCGATACGAAGGGCTTAAGGTCGCCAGCCGGCGCCTGGAACACTGGGCGCACCGCCTTGGTCATCACGTCCGCGATATCCGCCGCGACCGCCGCCGCGGTCGGCCCCGCGCCTGCGCCCGGTCCTTGCAGGAAGATCCGCCCGATGCGCTTGCCCTCGATAAACAGGGCGTTCAGCGCGCCGCCGGCCTGGGCCAGCGGATGATCCAGCGGCACCAGCGAAGGGTGCACCTTCACGGCGACGCCGTCTTCGGACTTGGCCGCGCCGGCGATCAGCTTGATCCGGTAGCCCAGATCCTTGGCCAGCTTGATGTCGAGGAGGTCGACTTCGCTGATGCCCTCGATCTCGGCGGCGGCGAAGTTCGGCGCGCAGCCGAAGGCCAGAGCCGCCAGGATGCTGACCTTGTGTCCGGCGTCGAAACCGCCGACGTCCATGGTCGGATCAGCCTCGGCGTAACCCAAGCCCTGAGCTTCGCGCAGCACGTCGGCGAACGAGCGACCGGTCTTCTCCATCTCCGACAGGATGAAGTTGCAGGTGCCGTTGAGGATGCCGGCGACCGAGATGATGTCGTCGCCCACCAGGGCCTCGCGCATCATCTTCACCGCCGGGACGCCGCCCATGACCGCTGCTTCGAACAGCAGGGGCGTGTTGGTGGCCTCGGCCAGGGCGGCCAGCTCTGAACCGTGCTCGGCGATCAGCGCCTTGTTGGCCGTGACCACCGGCTTGCCGGCCTTCAGCGCGGTCTCGACGGCGGCCTTGGCCGGACCATCCGAACCGCCGACCAGCTCGACGAAGATGTCGATGTCCGGCGAAGCGGCCAGGGCCACCGGATCGTCGAACCAAACGAGATTCGAGATGTCGACCGTGCGCGGCCGCGACTTCGATCGGGCCGACACCGCCGTCACGACCGCCTGGTCACCAGCCGGCGCGAAGCCGGGCCGTTCCGCCAGGAACTGCAGGAGACCGCCGCCAACCGTGCCCAGGCCGGCGACGCCGATGCGCCAGGTCTTGTTCGTCATCTTCGAATCCTCGTTACGCCGTCCGACGCAGCCGTCTTAGGCCTGTTCCATCTTGTTGTGGGCCTTGGCCAGGATGGAGTCGGCGTTGGCGATGAATTTCTTCACGTTGCGCGCGGCCTGACGGATCCGGTGCTCGTTCTCGACCAGACCGATCCGCACATAGCCTTCGCCATACTCGCCAAAGCCGATGCCCGGAGCGACGGCGACGCCGGCCTCCTCGATCAGCAGGCGCGAGAACAGCATCGAGCCGGCCTCGCGATAGGGTTCGGGAATCTTGGCCCAGGCGAACATCGAGGCCGGCGGGTTCGGGATGTCCCACCCCGCAGACTTCATGGACTTGATCAGCGTGTCGCGGCGGCTCTTGTAGATTCCTCGGATCTCGTCGACGCAATCCTGCGGACCATTCAGGGCGGTCGCGGCGGCAACCTGCACGGGCGTGTAGGCGCCATAGTCGAGATAGGACTTCACCCGGGCCAGGGCCGCGCAGATGCGGGCGTTACCGACCACCATGCCCACCCGCCAGCCGGCCATGGCATAGGTCTTGGACAGCGAATTGACCTCGACGGCGATGTCCTTGGCCCCGTCGACCTGCAGGATCGAAGGCGGCGGATTGTTGTCGAAATAGATCTCACCATAGGCGACGTCGCTGATGACCAGCAGGTCGTGCTTCTTCGCCAAGGCGACGGCGTCCTTGTAGAAATCCAGGTCCACCCACTGAGCGGTCGGGTTCGACGGGTAGGACAGGATCAGCACGCTGGGCGGCGGCACCGAGTGCTTCACCGCGCGGCTGATGTTGGAGAGGTACTCCTCCGGCGACAGCGCGGGCACGTGGCGGATGATTCCGCCAGCCATGATGAAACCGAAGGCGTGGATCGGATAGGCCGGGTTCGGGCAGATAATGACATCGCCCGGCCCCGTCAGCGCTTGGGCCAGGTTGGCGAAGCCTTCTTTGGAGCCCAGCGTGGCGATGACCTCGGTGTCCGGGTTCAGCTTCACACCGAACCGTCGACCATAATAGTTGGCCATGGCCTTGCGCAGACCGGGCACGCCCTTCGAGGCGGAGTAACGACCGGCCTTGGGGTCGCGCGCAGTTTCGATCAGCTTATCGACGATATGCTGCGGCGTCGGCATGTCGGGATTGCCCATGCCGAAGTCGATGATGTCAGTGCCCTCGGCGCGGAGCCGGGCCTTGATCTTGTTGACCTCCTCGAAGACGTAAGGCGGGAGGCGGCGGATACGGTGAAAATCGGTGCTCATGAGGGCTCTATGCGCCGCTTCGGCGCTTTGGGAGCGAAAGTCGGGCATGGATAGACCCCAAGCGGGGCCAAGCCAAGCCAGCTAAAGGAAGATTATGCCTCCGTCGCCCTATTGGGGCTGGGACGGAGGCGCGCTAGCTCGGCCGCGGGCTGCGCGGGCGAAGGCTTCGGTGTTTGCGCGGTCGGCTTCGGTCGGCGCGGCGAGCGCCGGCGGGTTAGCGTCCCGGCGCGCCCTGGCGGCGTACGACTCGGAGTCCTTGAGCTCCCAAGTGTTCGGCGCGGTCGCCTTGTTCAGCGCCGCGCCCGCGGCTTGCTGCTGCACGACACTGGCCCGAATCTGATCAACCGTCGGCACGTCCGTCGGAATAGCGGGGATGTCGGCGAACTTCCGGCGGGGCCCCTTGACCTTAGCTGCCGCTGTCGCGGCCGCCGCGACCGGAGAACTCGGGTCGACCTGGCCGGATGAGAACGGGCTGGCGCACGCGGTCGCTCCGGCCGCGAAGCCGAGGATCAGACCCATGCGCACGATTTTGCGGGTTTCGCCGTTCATCTTGTTTCTGGTCTTATGCGATGATCGCGGCGAGTGAAAGGCGTTCAGCGCTTTTCTCGAACCGGCTTTGGACTCGCGGAGGAAACCTCATGGCCACGGCGAAGGCCGCCCCCAAGGCTCGCAAGAAGGCCGCGTCAAAGGCCGATGAGGGCGTCAAGACCAACAAGGTGCCCACAAAACCTAAAGCCGCCGCCAAGCCCGCCAAAGCAAACGGCAAGCCCGAAGCCACCCAAACTCCGCCCCAAGGCGATTCGCCGCGCGCTGCGCCGCCGCCGCCAGGAGCGGAGGCAGCGCCCTTCCCGCCGTTTGAGTCAATGTTGTCGCCAGACCAGTTGAAGATGGTTGAGACCCTGTCAGCGAATCTCGCGCGCGCGGCCGTCACCGCTCAGGGCGCGATCGCCGAGGCGGCGCTGCGCCAAGCCGACCGTCCCGCCGCCCTGACGCCCGACCCGTTCCACGTGGCCCCGGCCCTGAACGAGGTTATGACGCGGCTCGCGGCGCAACCTGACCGATTGATGCGAGCCCAGGCTGACCTCTTTGGCCAGTACATGGAGCTGTGGCAGACCGCAGCGCGTCGCGCCGCTGGCGAAGACGTCGCGCCGGTGGTCGCCCCGGCCGCGGGCGACAAGCGGTTCAACGACCCCGACTGGGCGTCGAACCCCATGTTCGACCTGATGAAGCAATCCTACCTGCTGTCGTCGAATTGGCTCAACGGCCTGATCGCCGAGGTGGACGGGGTCGACCCCGCCACCAAGCGCCGGGTCGAGTTCTTCACCAAGATGCTGACCGACGCGTTCTCACCGTCGAACTTCCTGATCTCGAACCCGGCCGCCCTACGCGAAGTCGTCCAGACACAAGGGCAGAGCCTGGTGCGCGGCATGGAGAACTTTGCGGCCGATCTTGAGCGCGGCGGCGGCCAGTTGGCGATCAGTCAGACGGACCTGGCCAAGTTCAAAGTCGGCGAGAACGTGGCGACTGCGCCGGGCAAGGTCGTCTATCAGAACGACATCCTGCAGCTGCTGCAGTTCGACCCGACCACGGACACGGTGTGCGAGATCCCGCTGCTGATCTTCCCGCCGTGGATCAACAAGTTCTACATCATGGATCTGCGGCCCGAGAACTCGATGATCCGCTGGTTGACCGGCCAGGGCTTCACGGTGTTCGTGGCCTCCTGGGTCAACCCGGACCAGAAGCTCGCGGCAAAGACCTTCGAAGACTACATGTTCGAGGGCATCTACGACGCCGCTCAGCAGGTGATGACGCAGTGCGGGGTCGATCGGGTCAACACCGTGGGATACTGCATCGGCGGCACCCTGCTCTCGGTCGCCTTGGCGCACATGGCCGCGCGCGGTGACAAGCGGATCAATTCGGCCACCTTCTTCGCCGCCCAGCAGGACTTCGCCGAGGCCGGCGACCTGTTGCTGTTCACCAACGAAGAATGGCTGCAGTCGATCGAGCAGCAGATGGACCAGGCGGGCGGCTTCTTGCCCAGCCAGTCGATGGCCGACACCTTCAACGCCCTGCGCGGTAACGACCTGATCTGGTCGTTCTTCGTCAGCAACTACCTGATGGGCAAGGAGCCGCGCCCGTTCGATCTCCTGTTCTGGAACGCCGATCAGACGCGGATGCCAAAGGCGCTGCATCTCTTCTATCTGCGCAATTTCTACAAGGACAACGCCCTGACCACCGGCAAGCTCAGCCTGGGCGGTGAGCGGCTGGACCTCTCGAAGGTCAAGATCCCGATCTATGTGCAGTCCTCAAAGGACGACCACATCGCCCCGTACCGCAGCGTCTATCGCGGGGCCAAGGCTTTCGGCGGTCCGGTGACCTTCACCATGGCGGGCTCTGGCCACATCGCCGGGGTCATCAACCACCCTGACGCCAAGAAGTACCAGCACTGGACCAATGATCAGCTGCCAACCGATGTCTCACAATGGATCGCGGGCGCGCAGGAGCATCCGGGATCTTGGTGGCCGCACTGGTCGAAGTGGCTGAAGGCGCTCTCGGGCGAGCAGGTTCCGGCCCGCGATCCGGCCAAGGGCAAGTTGAAACCGTTGGAGGACGCACCGGGATCGTTTGTGCTCGTAAAGTCACAACCGTAGCGCTTATCAAGAACCGCGCTCCGTATCGCCTCAAACGAACTCGGTTCGCCCAAAAGTCGCCAGGATCGTGGCCAAGCTTCCGCGCCATGCTCACCGTCGACCGCCGAACCGCCTTGGCCATGCTCGCCGCAGCGCCCGCGCTGACGCGGGCTGGCGTCGGCCGTGCGGCGATTCAGGACGCAGGGCGCAAACTGGCGGTCGCGGCGCGTGCTCAGATCGGCGTGACGCTGGCTTACGACGCCAGCTACCGCTCCATAGGTTATCCGAACGGCGATGTCCTGCGTACGAGCGGCGTCTGTTCGGACGTGCTGATCCGGGCTGCGCGTGACGCCTGGGGCGTCGATCTGCAGCAGCGGGTGCATGAGGACATGAAAGCGGCGTTCGACGCGTATCCGTCACGCCGCGAATGGGGACTGAATTCCCCGGACGCCAACATAGATCATCGGCGAGTCTTGAATCTCGAGGTGTTTCTCGCGCGCCAGAACGCCCGACTGGCCCTGCGCGCCCCTCGCCTTTTGGGCGGCGACGCGTTCGAAAACGTCGCGCCTGGCGATATCCTGACCTGGAGGCTGACGGGCGGCCGCCCGCATCTCGGCGTTGCGCTCAGCGGTCCGGATCATGTGCGGGTGGCGCACAATATCGGCGAGGGCGTCAGGGAGGAGCCGTTATGGCGCTTCAAGCTGCACAAGCCCGCCGGCCACTATCGCTGGCGGGCTTGAGCGCCTAGAGGCCGGCCGCTTCGTCTAGGCCGAGTGCGATATTCAGGTTCTGAACCGCTGCGCCGGAGGCCCCTTTGCCGAGATTATCGAGCAAGGCCACTAGGCGGGCCTGACCGCTGGTGTCCGAACCGAAGACGAACAGCTTGAGGCGGTTGGTTCCGTTGAGACCTTCAGGGTCGAGGGTCGTGATGGCCTTGGCCTCATCCAGCGATGCGACCTCCACGAACCGCTCGCCGGCGTAGTGGTCGGCCAAGGCCTGGTGGATCGCTCCGAGCGACGGGACACCGTGCAGCGTCGCGAAGTGCAGCGGCATCTCGACGATCATGCCTTGGAGGTAGCGCCCGACGGCCGGGGCGAAGAAGGGACGGGTCAGCAGTCCGCCATGCTTCTGCATCTCTGGGACATGCTTGTGGGCCTGGGAGAGGCCGTAGATGCGGAACGGGACCTTGGTGAAGTTGGCGGCGCTCTCGTCCTCGAACTCGGCGATCATCGCCTTGCCGCCGCCGCTGTAGCCCGAGACAGCGTTATAGGAGACCGGCAGTTCGGGCGGGAGGATCCCCGCCGACACGAGCGGTCGCGTCAGAGCGATGGCGCCCGTCGGGTAGCAGCCCGGATTGGAGATCCGCTTCGAGGCGGCGATCTTGCCGCGCTGCTCCTTGTCCAGCTCCGGAAAGCCGTACGCCCATCCTTCGGCCGTCCGGTAGGCCGTCGAGGCGTCGATGATCACAGTGGTCGGGTTGCTCACCAGCGAGACGGCTTCCTTGGCCGCGTCGTCGGGCAAACAGAGAATCACGGCGTCGGCGCTGTTCAGCATCTCGGCCCGGGTGTCGGCGTCCTTGCGCTTGGTCGGATCGATCGAAACCAGTTGCAGGTCGGTGCGGCCAATCAGGCGCTCGCGGATCTGCAAGCCGGTCGTGCCAGCTTCGCCGTCGATGAAGACCTTGGGAGCGTTCGCCATGGCGGACTCCAATCCGAACTAGAGACAGAACAAGAAAAAGGGCGCTTCGGCCGAACCGAAGCGCCCCTTCCCATAGACGTAATCGTCGCGATTAGCGCTTCGAGAACTGGAAGCTGCGGCGGGCCTTGGCCTTGCCGTACTTCTTACGCTCAACGACGCGGCTGTCGCGGGTCAGGAAGCCGTGCGGCTTCAGGACCGGGCGCAGGCCGGGTTCATAGTAGGTCAGAGCCTTCGACAGGCCGTGGCGGATGGCGCCGGCCTGACCCGACAGGCCCGAGCCTTCGACGGTCACGACGACGTCGAATTGACCCAGACGGTCGGTCACTTCCAGCGGCTGAGCGATCATCATGCGCAGCACCGGACGGGCGAAATAGACTTCCTGATCACGACCGTTGATCGTGATCGAGCCCTTGCCCGGCTTGATCCAGACGCGGGCAATCGCGTTCTTCCGCTTGCCGGTCGCATAGGCGCGGCCTTGGGCGTCGATCTTGGGTTCGGCCGGAGCGGCAGCTTCCGGGTTGCTGGACAGGCTGGCCAGCGCGTCAAAGCCTTGAGCGTCAGTCATAGCTTAGAGGCTCCGGATGTTCTTGGCGTTGCGACCGGCGAAGTCGACGACTTCGGGGTTTTGCGCTTGGTGCGGGTGCTCGCCGTTGTTGTAGATGAGCAGGTGGGTCAGCTGCTTGCGAGCCAGCGGGCTTTCCTTCGGCAGCATGCGCTCGACGGCCTTCTCCAGGACGCGTTCCGGGAACTTGCCGCCCAGCACCTTGCGCGGGGTGGTTTCCTTGATGCCGCCCGGGTGACCGGTGTGACGGTAGTAGACCTTGTCGTCCAGCTTCTTGCCGGTGAACTTCACCTTGTCGGCGTTGATGACGACGACGAAGTCGCCGCAATCGACGTGCGGGGTGTAGTCAGGGCGATGCTTGCCGCGAAGACGCATGGCGATGAACGAAGCCAGACGACCAACAACGGCGTTCTCGGCGTCGACCACGATCCACTTCTTCTCGACCTCGGCTGGCTTCAAGGAAGCCGTGATCTTCTGCATGGGATTGATCCGTAATTTCTGGGCGTCCGAACCCGAGAAAACCGGTTTCGTCCGTGTGAGGCGCGGCATGTACGGGAGGCGTCAGGCGCTGTCAACAACCGCACAGCCAGAAACTTACAAAGTTATGCAATTACAATAACTTATATAACGCGGTATTATAATACCGTATTGCTGTGTTCGAACCGTCACGAACCTTCGGCATAGGCATGCCATCAACAGCTCCACGGACCTCGACCATGGCCTTTTCCCGCAGAAGCTTCCTCGGAGCCGCCGCCACCAGCCTGGCGTTCAGCGGCTTTTCTGTCCGGGCCCAGGATGAGGCCGTAGAGGCTGAAACCTACCTGAACGAGGTCGAGGGTTACGGCGAGCTCATCGCGGATCCCAAGGGCCTGCTCGATCTGCCACAGGGCTTCCGCTATCGCGTGATCGCTCAGGCGGGAGAGACCATGAACGACGGTCTTCTAGTCCCCGGAAAGTTCGACGGCATGGGCTGTTTCGCGGCGGGCGAGGACAAGGTTCTACTTGTTCGTAATCACGAACTGTCCGTCAGCGACATCCATGACGGCCCGTTCGGTCTTTCCCAACGACTGATCGATCGGATCGACCGCAAACGCGTGTGGGACTTCCAGAACGGTGAAGTCCCCCTGCCCGGCGGCACGACCACGCAGCTCTACAATCTCAAGACCGGACAGACTGAGCGTCAGCACATGAGCCTGGCTGGAACCATCGTGAACTGCGCCGGCGGCGTCACCCCGTGGGGCTCATGGCTCACCTGCGAAGAAACGACCCTGGAGGCTGGCCTCGAGGTCGGCAAGGATCACGGCTATGTCTTTGAGGTCCCCTCCGCGCACATCGGGCTGGTTGAGCCGGTCGCGCTTAAGGGACTTGGCCGGTTCAAGCACGAGGCGGCCTGCATTGATCCCCGAACGGGCGTCGTCTACCTCACGGAGGACCTGGCCGACGGCCTGTTCTACCGGTTCCTGCCCCACGACCGGCGCAACCTCGCGGCGGGTGGCCGCCTCCAGGCTCTTGGCCTCGTCGACGCACAGGAAGGCGGCGATACGCGGAACCAGGAGGAGAAAAGCTTCCCCATCAAGGGCTGGAAGGCGGTCCGCTGGATCGACCTCGATGGCGTAGACAACCCCTATGACGATCTACGACGTCGAGGCCATCGGGCGGGCGCGGCGATCTTCTCGCGGGGCGAAGGGGTCCACTTCGGCGCGGGCGAGGTCTACTTTACGGCCACGGCCGGTGGCGCAGCCGGCTCGGGGCAGATCTTCCGCTATGTTCCCTCCCCTGCGGAGGGACAGGTCGGCGAGAAGGATCAGCCGGGCAAGCTGCAACTGTTCGTCGAAAGTCAGAACGATCGCGTACTGGACTACGCCGACAATCTCACAGTGGCGCCCTGGGGCCACCTCATCATCTGCGAGGACCGGTATTCGGACACGCTACGCAACCATCTGCGCGGCGTGACGCCTAGCGGGAAGGTCTACACCCTCGGGCGCAACGTCTTCGCCGGGAATTCCGAATTCGCCGGCGCATGCTTCTCGCCGGACGGAACGACGCTGTTCGTCAATGTTCAGTCGCCCGGCATCACCTTGGCGATCAGCGGTCCTTGGGCCACCGTTAAGGCCTAGCCCCCTTGCGGCGTCGCGGGCCTTGCTCGTGGCGCCGACGCCCTTACGGGCGGCGGACACGCCAAGCGAAGGAAGTCGCCACCGCCAGCAACACTGCAGCGCCGGCCTGGTGCACAACGCCCAGGCTGATGGGCACGGCCGCGACAAGAGTCCAGACGCCCAGGACCGCCTGCAGACAGACCACGACGGCCACGGCGACTGCGATCCCTTTGGCGTCGGCGACCAACAGCCGGTCACGCTTGGCCACGACCGCCATCAAAATCGCCGCGACCAGGAGCGCGTAGGCGAAAATCCGATGGTTGAACTGGACCGCCGCCTGACTGTGGGCCAGCGTGCCCCAGAAGCCCGCGCCGACATAATCGCTTGGGAACCAGCGTCCGTTCATCAACGGCCAGTCATTATAAACCAATCCCGCATCGTTGCCGGCGACGAGCGCCCCGAGCAGGCTCTGGAAGAACACCGCGCCCAGAAAGGCCAACGCCCACACCCGCCAGGGGCTACGCTCCTCGACGCGCGGTGATCCGTTCCAGGCGTCCAACGCCGTCCAGATCAGCACGACGAAAAGCGCCAGGGCCAAGCCCAGATGGGTCATCAGCCGCTCGGGAGCTACGGATACGCGCTCCGACAACCCGCTGGAGACCATCCACCAGCCGATTAGGCCCTGCAGACCGCCCAGCCCCAACATGGCTGCGCAACGCCAGATCAGGCGCCGGGGGATGTCCTTGCGGATCAGGAACACGACAAACGGAATGGCGAAGGCCATGCCGACAACGCGCCCAAGGAGTCGATGCGCCCATTCCCACCAGAAGATGCCCTTGAACGCCTCAAGGGACATGTCGGGGTTCACCAGCTGGTACTGCGGTATCTGCTTGTAGAGCTCGAAGCTCTCGCGCCAGGCCTGTTCCGACATGGGCGGCAGAGCACCCATGATGGGTTTCCACTCCGTGATCGAGAGGCCAGAGTCCGTCAGGCGGGTCGCCCCGCCCACCACCACCATGGCGAACACCATGGCGGCGACGATGAAGAGCCAGATCGCGACCGGGCGCGAGCGGTCTGAACGCAGGAAAGACGTCATGGGGTCGGAAAAGCGTCACTTCTGGGCCGAATTGCGGCGGCTCCTTCCCTACGCCTGAGAATGGACTGCATCAATCTCTCTGTGGCCCGACATGACGGGGCCATCGCTTCGTGCGAAAGATCGCAAGTGCGGACATTGCGGAGCGATCGATGAGCGGAATGGGGGTTTTCGCGGCCGCGGTGATCGGCATTCTGGCGGGGTGGATCGCGGATATCGTCCTGGCCCGCCGCCACTCGCTGTTCATCAAGCTCTTGATCGGCGTCGTCGGCTCATTCATCGGAGCCTTCATCGCCTCGCGGATCGACCTACATCTGGCCGGGTTCGTCGGCGAGCTGATCGTGTCCAGTGTCGGCGCGATCCTGTTCCTGGCCATCCTTGGCCTCGTTCGGAGACCTACGTGAACGCCCCCTCAAATCCACCCCGCCTGATTCCCGCCCGCCTGCGGAAGCTGATCGGCTCGATCGGCGTCATGGTGATTCTGTTCGCGTGGATCTGGATCTTCACTAGCCTGTACGACCACTTGCCGCAGAACCGCTTCGTGCATCTGGTCTATTTCGTGGCCCTGGGTATGGGCTGGATACTGCCGGTGATCCCGCTCATCAGCTGGATGGGCAAGGCTGACCAGCCTCTCGACACCGGCGTGCGCTAGCATCGCATAAGAAAAAGGCCGCCCTTGCGGGCGGCCTTTCATCTTCCACGCTTTCCCGAAGGAAATGGTCGGAGCGACAGGATTCGAACCTGCGACCCCTTGACCCCCAGTCAAGTGCGCTACCAGGCTGCGCCACGCTCCGACGCGGAAGGAGCGCCCTTATAGGCGCCGCTCCTGCCTTGGGCAACACCGATTTGGGCAGAAATCAACCGCGCGCCAAAAGTCCGTCGAGACGAGATTTGATGGCGGTAAGGTCGGCTAGCGCGAAGGCCAATCGATCACGCCGCTCATCGACCCGGGCCGCCTCTTCTCGGGGCGCCTCATAGTCAAAGTCGGAGTCCAGGCTCGCTGAACCGTTCGAACCCAGACCTGCGGCAATGACGTGCGCCAGACCTTGATCCCGATGCAACTTC
Source organism: Caulobacter sp. BE264 (assembly GCF_031457805.1). Lineage (NCBI taxonomy): Bacteria > Pseudomonadati > Pseudomonadota > Alphaproteobacteria > Caulobacterales > Caulobacteraceae > Caulobacter > Caulobacter sp. BE264. The sequence continues at coordinate 927,191 of NZ_JAVDXI010000001.1, forward strand.
TGGACGCCCTTGATCGTCAAGCCTTCGCTGTGCAGCAGGGCGCGGACGCCGTTGAGCACAGCGATGTCCTGAGGGCGATAGAACCGGCGTCCGCCGGCGCGTTTCATCGGTCGGATGAAAGAAAACTTCGTTTCCCAGAAGCGAAGCACGTGCTGCGGCACGCCAAGCTCCTCGGCGGCCTCTGAGATCGTGCGGAAGGCGTTAGGTCCCTTCGCCACCGCAAACAGTCCCTAGTCGCCCAAAGCGCGGTCGATACGCGCCTTCATGACCTGTGAAGCCCTGAAACCGATCACGCGACGGGGTTCGATCTCGGCCGGTTCACCGGTCTTGGGGTTGCGACCCATGCGGGCGCGCTTGGCGCGAACCTGAAAGACGCCAAAACCCGATAACTTGACGGTCTCACCCTGCTCCAGCGCCTCGGCGACGAGATCGAGAGTGCGCTCGACCAGCCCCGCGCAATCTTGGCGGGTCAGCCCGACTTCCTCATGAACCGCCTCACACAGGTCGGCTCGGGTCAAAGTAGCGCCCTTCATGCAACCCCCTTCACGCGTATCGCTGCGACCAAGCGGCCGCTCTAGATGGAGCACTCGCGGCGAACCCTGTAGCCGCGCGGTCGCCCTCAACTAACCGCGCTTAGGTTCACCGACGACCTCATGCCGCGATTACCGCATGAAGTCAAAGACTCAACGCCAGGAGTTCATGCCCTGACAGAGGATCGCGCAAGGCGATATCGACTTCGGATCAACCTATAGCCGGATGACGCAGGCGCCCCAGGTCAGCCCGCCGCCCATCGCCTCGAGAAGCAGCAGGTCGCCCTTCTTGATTCGGCCGTCCTTGATCCCGTGCGCGAAGGCCAGCGGGATCGAGGCGGCTGAGGTGTTGGCGTGGATCGCCACGGTCGAGATGACCTTCTCCTCATCGATGCCACAGCGATGGGCGACGCCTTGAAGGATGCGCTGGTTAGCCTGGTGCGGGATGAACCAATCGACGTCGGCGACCGCGACGCCAGCCTGTTCAGCGGCGGCTCGGATCGCTTCAGAGATATTGACGACCGCGTGCTTGAACACCTGATTGCCCAGCATGCGCAGCTTGCCGACCGTACCGGTCGTCGACGGTCCGCCGTCGACATAGAGCAGGTCCTGCTTGGTCCCGTCCGCGCGCAGGGCGAAGCCGAGCATGCCGCGATCTTCGGTCGTGCCCTCCCCTTCGCCCGGTTCGAGCACGACGGCCCCGGCGCCGTCACCGAACAGAACGCAGGTGCCGCGATCGCTCCAGTCCATGAGGCGGGTCATCGCCTCGGCGCCAATGACCAGGGCGCACTTGGCGTGGCCGCGCGCGACGAAGCCGTCAGCGACACTCAGGGCGTAGACAAAGCCCGAGCAGACGGCCTGGACGTCGAAGGCGACACCCACCGGCGCGCCGAGCTTGCGCTGAACGATCGTGGCGGTGGCCGGGAACGTCAGGTCGCCCGTCGTGGTGGCCACGATGATCAGGTCAACATCGGCTGCGGTCTTGCCCGCCGCCGCCAGCGCTTCCTTGGCCGCCTCGAAGGCCAAATCCGACACAGGTTGATCGTCAGCCGCCTGGTGGCGCTGGCGAATGCCAGTCCGCTCCACGATCCACTCGTCGCTGGTGTCGACGAACTTGGCGAGGTCGTCGTTGGTCACGACCTTAGGCGGCAGATAGGCGCCGACGCCCGTTACAACGCTTCGCACTACGCTCACTCGGCCGCTCCCTGGGCGTCAGCGCCAGACCCCAGCCCGTCCTCGGACTTGGTCGTCGCCGCCGTAGCGGTCAGGCGCTTGAGATTTCTATCGATCTCCGCGCGAAAATCACTGCGCGCGAGGTTCGTCGCGACCCGGATCGCCGAAGCGAAGCCGTTGGCGTCCGCGCCGCCATGGCTCTTCACCACAATCCCGTTCAGGCCGAGCAATGGCGCGCCGTTCACGCGGCTGGGGTCCAGGCGGTGGCGCATCTTCTTCAACGCGCCCGAAGCGATCAGAGCGCCCAACATGGCCAACGGCCCTGAGGTCAAGGTCGACTTGATCTCGTTCGAGAAGAAGCGCGCCAACCCCTCGGCGGTTTTCAGGGCGACGTTGCCGGTGAAGCCGTCAGTCACGACAACATCGACCGTCCCGTGAGCAATATCGTTGCCCTCGACGAAACCGTGGTAGTCAAAATCGAGCGTCGTTTCGCGGAGAATAGCGTGCGCCTCACGCACCTCCTCATGGCCCTTCTGGTCTTCGGAGCCCACGTTCAAAAGCCCGACGGTGGGCCGCTTCGCGCCATGGACAGCGTGGTGGAACGCCGCCCCCATGATGGCGAACTCCACCAGTTGAGAAGCGTCGCTTTCCACATTGGCGCCGACATCCAGGACGGTCGTGACGCCCTTCATGGTCGGCCAGTTGGCGACGATCGCAGGCCGCTCCAACTCGGCGCCCATACGCAGGATTAGTTTGGAGATCGCCATGAGGGCGCCGGTGTTCCCGGCGGACACACAGGCCTGGGCCTGGTTCTCGCGAACGGCTTCAACGGCGTTCCACATACTGGAGCCCTTGCCCCGGCGCATGGCCTGGGCAGGCTTCTCGTCCATGCTGATCGCCTTGTCGCAGTGGCGAACCTCGCTCACGGCCTTGGCGGCGGGACACTTCGCCAGTTCGGCCTCGATCGCGGCGCTATCGCCGTGCAGCAGGAAGCGCACGCCTGGAAGAGCTCTCAGTGCTTGAGCGATCCCGGGGACAACGATGGAAGGGCCGTGGTCGCCGCCCATGGCGTCGACGGAGATGACGAGGGATTGTGACACGTGGCGCTGTGAGCTCCGGCAGGCGGTCGCGCCGCCCTTGAAGCGGCGGACGATACATCCGCGTGATTATCACGCAAGCAGGCGAGTCGGACCTAATCCCGCCCGCACGGGCTGGGCCAAACTCTTCAAGAGGCGTCTCACGGCCCCATCGCCGCGATCCGTTCCCAGGCGACGTCAGTCTTCCTCGCGCTTGAGGTTGAGACTCTTCAAGGCCGAGAAAGGCGAGATTTCCGTCGGCTCCGGCGGCTGGACGAAGACCGCGCCGGGCTTGCGGGGAAACGGATCCAACTCCAAAGCCAGATGCTCGACGACATAGCCCGACACATCGATCGCTTCGCCTTCCAGCACATCCGGCGGGTCGTCGCCCTCGGGATCCGCGCCCAAGTCACCGAACTCCTCCTGCGGCGCGTTCTCGCTGTTCGCAGGAAGGACCTTCAAGGAAAAACGCGCATCGATCGGAGTCTCGAAGTCGTCCGCCGTTGCGCTGCAGGTCTGGACGACCCGAGCGCGGAGCAGACCGGAGATGCTGGCGCCGTCGAGCCACGACGCGAGATAAACCTCGGCGCTGAGCGCCTCGAGGCTGACCAAGCCGAGTTGCTTGGCGATCGCCTTCCGCTGATCAGCCGAAGGCTCGAGCCGCAGGCTGACCGCGCCGCGATCCACCTGAGACAAAGAAATCTCGCAGGGCCAGGGGGCGCTCACGGGGTTGGCCAAGTCACATCTCCTTGCAGCAAGGCGTCCAGCGGCTGAGCCGCCAACGCTTCGCGCGTTCTTGTCACATAGGCGGTCAGGGCCGCGGCGTCGCCCTCCCCGCGTTCTTCCAGCGCGGTCCGCGCCATAAGTTCGCGGGTCGCAACCACGTCCGGAAGACTTTCGACCGCTTCGTCATAGGCCTTCAACCGGCCGTAGAACGCGCCCGCAAGCTTCTTCATCTTCTTGCCAACGGAGGTGTCGGAAACGCCGATCTCGCGAAACGCGTCGTCCAGCCCCTTAACATAGGCGTCGAAGACAGCCTGCGAGGTCTCGGCCGCCGCATCGCCCTGCCCCTTCAAGCGCTCGATCAAAAAAATGACGTGAAGACTGAAGAGCTCAAAGCGCCCCTCCATCGAGTCACGGACACCGTAGTCGCGATAGAACGTCGCGGATCGGGCCTGTCCAACTGCAGACGCATAGAGCTTGCCCCCCGCCAGCTTGGCGGGTCTCGGCTTCAGCCACCTGTCCAGAAACATTCAAACGCCTCGATTTCGCCGCGACATCCCGCTATCCGCGGAGTCCGCCTTCACGCGGGCATTGAACTAAGCCCGCGCGGGCGATAGGTCAAAGTCTGCATTTTTCCGGTTCGGAGCCTTGATGTCTCGCCCCGCCGTTTTCGCCGCCGCCGCTCTGGCCTTGGCGCTCGCTTCCTCGGCGTGTACGCCGCTGACAAGCTACTCCGGATTCCAGGCCATCGAGGCCAAGCCGGCCGAGATGAAAGTCGGTGAGGACAGCAAGTCCACGCTCATGGAGAAGCTTGGCTCGCCGTCGGCGGTTTCGACCTTCGACAGCAACACCTGGTACTACATCTCGCAAACGACGGATCGTGTGGCCTTCTACATGCCCCGCGTGATCAAGCGCGATGTCGTGGCGATCAAGTTCAACCCGGCAGACGAGAAGGTCGCCTCGGTGGACACCTACACGCTGCAGGACGGAAAGGTCATCGCGTATAACGGTCGCGAGACGCCGACCCGTGGTCGCGAGATGACCATTCTCGAGCAGCTGCTCGGGAACGTCGGACGCGGCGGCATGCTACCTCAGGACGATACCGCTCCGGGCCAGCGCCCCGGCAATCGATAGACCAAAGTCGACAAGTCGACTGTAGAAGAGGCCGCCTACCACCTGGTAGGCGGCCTTTTTCGCGCTTTGATGATCGGAACCCCAGAAGCACCACTCAAAATGGTAAGATAAGACACGGCATTTTATTCTCAACGCGCGATTCACCGCCCCAATTCGAGTCCCAAGGGACGGTTGAAAGACTCTATCAACTCAATCCGATGTTTCCTCGACTCCAGCCGCCAAGATTTCACGGCCCGAATTCACGATGACGAGGGAGGCGCTTTGTGGAGGGAATGGATTTCCGCGATGTGTCGGTCCTGTTGGTCGACGACAACGCGAACATGCGCAAGTTGGTCGGCACGATGTTGAAGGCGGCCGGCTTCCGTCGGATTCGCGAAGCCAATGATGGTCTCGAAGGCCTGAAGATTTTTCAGACCCAGGAAATCGACATCATCTTCACCGACCTGATGATGCAGCCGGTGGATGGCCTGGCGTTTATCCGTTGGGTGCGCACGTCGACGGCCAGCCCGAACCACTTTGTGCCGATCATCATGATGACCGGTCACGCCACGCAGCGCACCTTGAATGAAGCACGGATGGCCGGCGTGACGGAGTTCCTCGCCAAGCCGTTGACAGCGCGCGGCGTGATGCACCGCATCAACGAGATCGTGAACAATCCTCGCCCCTTCGTTCGGGCCAGCGAGTACTTCGGACCGTGCCGACGCCGGCGGATTGACCACGACTTCCAGGGCGTGGATCGTCGCGGAACAGCGCCCAACGCCGTGCAGGACGCGCTTGAGGAAATGAACCTCGAAGACATCTACTAAACAGCCGCTGAGCTGGCCAGCGGCCAAGCCGCGCAATGCAGAACGCCCCGAAGCAGGCTCCGGGGCGTTCGCATTTCAGACTGCTCTCAGAGAGATCAGGCGCCGTGAGCCAAAACCGCCAGCAGCAGCAGCGCCACGATGTTGGTGATCTTGATCATCGGGTTCACGGCCGGGCCCGAGGTGTCCTTGTAGGGATCGCCCACGGTATCGCCGGTGACAGCGGCCTTGTGCGTTTCGCCGCCCTTCTTGTGCAGGACGCCGTTCTTGTCGGTGAAGCCCTCTTCAATGACCTTTTTGGCGTTGTCCCAGGCGCCGCCGCCGCTGGTCATCGAGATGGCGACGAACAGGCCGGTGACGATCACGCCCATCAGCATGGCGCCGAGCGCCGCGAAGGCGTCGACCTTGCCCGCAATGGCCTGGATCACGAAGAACAGCGCCACCGGAGAGACTACCGGCAGCAAGCTCGGCACGATCATTTCGCGAATGGCGGCCTTTGTCAGGATGTCCACGGCCTTGCCGTACTCCGGCTTGACCTCGCCCGTCATGATGCCGGGATTTTCGCGGAACTGACGGCGCACCTCGGCGACCACCGACTCGGCCGCGCGACCCACGGCGGTCATCGACAAGCCACCGAACAGGAACGGCAGCAAGCCGCCGAACAGCAGGCCGACAACGACGTAGGGGTTCGAGAGATCGAACGTCACCGCGCCCATGCCGTCGAAGAAGCTGCCCGGCGCGGCGTTGGCCGAGAAGAACTTCAGGTCTTCGGTATAGGCGGCGAACAGCACCAGGGCGCCCAGACCGGCCGAACCGATCGCATAACCCTTGGTGACGGCCTTGGTGGTGTTGCCGACCGCGTCGAGCGCGTCGGTCGTCACGCGAACTTCCGGCGGAAGGCCGGCCATTTCGGCGATTCCGCCGGCGTTGTCGGTGACCGGGCCAAACGCGTCCAGAGCGACGATGAACCCCGCCAGCGACAGCATGGTCGTGGTCGCGATGGCGATGCCGAAGAGGCCCGCGAGGTTATAGGTCACCACGATGCCGACGATGATGGTGAGAGCCGGCAGAGCCGTGGCCTCGAGAGACATGGCCAGACCCTGGATCACATTGGTGCCGTGACCCGAGACCGAAGCCTGAGCGACGGACTTCACCGGGCGGAAGCCGGTGCCGGTGTAGTACTCGGTGATCATCACGATCGCAGCCGTCACGACTAGGCCCGCCAGGCCGCAGTAGAACAGCGCGTCGGCGCCGTAAGAGCGACCGTCCACTTCGACAGCGTTCGGGACCAGTTGATGGATCACGTACCAGACCGCCGGGATCGACAGCACGCCGGTCACGATGAGGCCCTGGTAGAGCGCGCCCATGATGTTCTGGCTCTTGCCCAGGCGGACGAAGAACGCGCCGATGATCGATGTGACGATACAGACCGCACAAATGGCCAGCGGCAGCAGCATCATCGCGCTGACGGCTTCGGTTCCGCGGAAGAAGATCGCCGCCAGAACCATCGTGGCGACCGTGGTCACCGCATAGGTTTCGAAGAGGTCAGCGGCCATGCCAGCGCAATCGCCAACGTTGTCGCCGACGTTGTCAGCGATCGTCGCGGCGTTGCGCGGATCATCTTCCGGAATGCCGGCCTCGACCTTGCCGACGAGGTCGCCGCCCACGTCCGCGCCCTTGGTGAAGATACCGCCGCCCAAACGGGCGAAGATCGAGATCAGCGAAGCGCCGAAGCCGAGGGCGACCAGCGAGTCCACGACAACCCGGTCGGTAGCCTCATGGCCCGTTGACAGCAGGACATAATAATAGCCCGCCACGCCGAGCAAGGCGAAGCCGGCCACCAGCATGCCGGTCACGGCGCCTGATGTGAAGGCCATCGACAGGCCCTTGGCGAGGCTCTCGGATGAGGCTTGGGCGGTGCGGACGTTGGCGCGCACCGAGATCAGCATGCCTGCAAAGCCGGCCGCGCCCGACAGCGCTGCGCCCAGAGCGAAGCCTACCGGCTGCTCCCACGATTTGAAGAAGAACGCCAAAGCGGCGACGACAACCACACCGACGATACCAATCGTCGTGTACTGGCGGTTCAAATAGGCTTGCGCGCCTTCCTGGATCGCTGCGGCGATCTCCTGCATGCGCGCGTTGCCGGCTGAGGCCCGCATTAGACTCGCTGTCTGCACGGCGCCGTACAGCACCGCCAGAAGCCCGGCCGCAATGGCCAGATAAAGCCAAAGACTCATTAGTTCTTCGCCCCTTCGCGTTTCTCAATCACGAGGGGACGCCGATCCAGGCGCACGAGCTATGACGCATGTCAAACCCGCCACCCTGATCGACGAGCGGGCCTTTTGGCCTCGTTCCCCCTCGATGCTCCCTAAAATGACGCACGGAACAGCGTCATCCGAACGAGACTGTCAGATGGTCGGAGGGTGCGCAACCCGGCTCGAAACAAGCGTTTGCCGCGCGGAAGCTTGGCCGGAACGCCTGATCAGGGGCGAACGACTTCGCGATCAGCCTGTATCGCCGCGTTGGATTTCGGCGGCATCAGTTGCTGCCGAGGGATCTGTTTGACGATTTCGACCGACGCCACCTTGCCCTTGCCGAACAGAACGGCGCACTGGCCCAGAACGAAAGCGGTCAGACGGGGACCGTCGACCTCCTTCCAAGTGTCTGCACGCGTGAACGGGGTCTTGTAGGCCGCACGCACGATCGCGTCGCGCAAGGCCGGCTCCTTATCCTTGAAGGACTCGACTTCCGTCCCGGAGGTTAGCTTGAGCGTCATCGCCACGAAGACGTAGTTGACGATCCGGCCATTGGCGATGATCGGAATGGTCATCGAGCCCAGCTTGTAGGTAGGGTCCAGCGCCTGTTCGCCGCCCTCCTTCTTCTTTTCCGAAGCAAAGGCCGGACCAGCCATAGAGACCACAGCACTGACGGCGGCGGTGATCAAAACGCGGCGCGTGAGAATGTTTCGCGGGCTCATGCGCCCAGCCATACGTCAAAGGCCTTGAAATAAGCCTAATCGACGGCGCTAGCCGTGAAGCCAGCCTAGGCGGGACGGCGTGACGTCGCGCCCTTTGTAGTAAGCCGAAACCCCCTCGCCCTCGACGAATTCACCGATCTCGCTGACCTTCACGCCAGCGGCGGCGGCGGCGACACGGAAGGCCCAAGCCTCATTGGGATCGACGGCGCAGACGATCTCGTAGTCGTCGCCACCGGACGCCAGTGAGATCCGTCCCTCGACCTGTTCGGGCTGCTGATCCAGCCAAGCCTGAGCGCCGGGCGACAGCGGCAAGCGCTCCAGATCGACACGGACCCGGCACCCACTCGCCTTGGCGATGTGGCTGCTGTCCGCCAGCAGCCCATCGGAAACATCGGCGGCGGCCTTGGCGTGCACCCGCATGGCGTCGCGCAGCGTCACGCGCGGCTCGGGCTGGCGATAGCGGCGCAGCATCGCGCCGTCCGCGTCCAAGACTTCGCCCCACTGCGCCAGAAGGCCCAACCAGCCGTCGCCGATTGTGCCGGAAACCATCAACCGGTCTCCGGGCCTAGCGCCACGGCGAAGAATGGTCTCTCCCTGCGGAGCCCACCCCAAGAAAGTCGCGGAGACGACCAGGGGACCCGACGTCGTGACGGTGTCCCCCCCCAGAAGTGAGATATCGAAGGCGGCTCCGTCCTCGGCCAGTCCCCTGGCGAACGTCTCGCGGGAGGCCACGTCAGAGCCGGAGGGCCAACCGACCGCCAGGAAATAGCCGTAGGGTTCGGCAGCCTTGGCGGCGAGGTCCGACAGGTTGGTGCGCAGGAGCTTTCTTGCCACCACGTCCAACGCTTCATCGGCGAGGAAATGGACGCCGGCGACCATCGCGTCCTTGGTGATGACCAGGTCATAGCCTGGCCGGGAGGGCAGCACTGCTGCGTCGTCCAAGAGATCCAGCGCGACAGGGTCGCCCCGCGTCAGCGGCCGCAACAACCGCGCGATATGATCGAATTCAGTCGCCGGCGCCGCTGCGGGAGCCGCAGCGTCGTCTTCGGCGAACCAGTCTTCTTCGTCAGTCTCGTGCATCACGGGCGATCGCGTCGAGGGCGCCATTGATGAAGCCTGACTCGGGACCCTCAAAAAAGGATTTCGCGATCTCTACATATTCATTGATGACCACTTCGGTCGGAACATCGGGTCGATACATCAACTCGAACGCTCCGGCGCGGAGCACGGCGCGGGCCGTCGCATCCAGCCGCTCAAGCCGCCAGCCGGAGGCCAGGCGCTTGACGATGCCTTGATCGATCTTGTTCTGATTGGCCACGACACCTCTCGCCAAGTCGGCGAAGAAGGTCTCGTCGGCTGCCGCTAGCTGCTCCCCCTCGACATCCCGATCGAAGCGATGCTCGCCAAACTCGCGGATGACGGAGTCGACGCCAGCGCCCGAAACTTCCATCTGATAGAGGGCTTGTACAGCCGCTAGACGCGCCACCGAGCGCGGTTGGATACGTGCGCCGCTCATCGGGTCTGCCCCAGCAGTTGACGTTTCAGGGCGATTGTCTCCAGGCAGGCCTTGGCCGCGCCGCCGCCTCGATCCCCTTCACTGACCCGCGCCCGCGTCAGAGCCTGGGCTTCGTCATCAACCGCCAGCACGCCAAATCCGATCGGCAGCCGTTTGGCGACCCCGAGATCCTGAAGGCCTCGGGCGGTTTCATTGGCGACCAGTTCGAAATGGTAGGTCTCGCCCCGAATGACGACACCCAAGGCGATGTAGCCGTCGTAGCGCACGCCGACAGGCCGATGCCCCGCGTCTTCCGCCATGGCGATCACGGTCGGAATCTGCAGCGCGCTGGACACGGTAATCACGTCGTACTCAGCGCCCTGCGCCTCGATGGCTTGTGTGGCTCCACGCAGCAGTTCGTCGGAGATACCCGAATGGCTTCGGCCCTCCACGATCAGCAGGCGGATGTTCTCTTCAACCATCTAGCTCAACTCTCCACGGCCACGCGCGCCGCGCGACCCAACAAACACACATCAGGATTAACGGATCATGGCTCTTCTTCGCCGCCGTCGCTCAGACCTTCCTCGGTCAGGAACTTGGCGAAGTCGCTGGTTTCCTTGAAATCCCGGTAAACGGACGCGTAGCGGACATAGGCCACGTCATCGAGGGATTTCAACGCCTTCATGACCATTTCACCCACAGTCGAAGACGGAAGCTCGGTTTCGCCCATGCTTTCAAGCTGCCGAACAATACCATTGATCATGCGTTCGACGCGTTCGGGATCCACCGGACGCTTCTGCGTTGCGAGCCCAACCGATCGTACAAGCTTGTCCCGATCGAACGGCGACCGCCGCCCGGAACGCTTGACGATGATGAGTTCACGAAGCTGAACGCGTTCGAAGGTGGTGAAGCGACCACCACATTCGGGACACATGCGACGACGCCGGATAGCCGCCCCGTCTTCCGACGGGCGGCTATCCTTGACCTGGCTCTCGGCATGGCCGCAGAATGGGCAACGCATGATCTAGCCCCCTCCGCGGCGCAATCACCCTATTAGTTGTAGATCGGGAAGCGCCCCGTCAAGGCCAGCACTTCTTCGCGGACCTTGGCCTCCACAGCGGCGTTGCCGTCAGGACCATTGACCGCCAAGCCATTGACGACCTCGCCGATCAGTTCGCCGACGCGAGTGAACTCTGCCTCCTTGAAGCCGCGGGTCGTCCCGGCGGGCGTACCCAAGCGAATCCCCGAGGTGATCGTGAACGGCGCAGTGTCGAACGGCACGCCGTTCTTGTTGCAGGTCATGTAGGCGCGCTCGAGGCTGTGCTCAGCGTCACGTCCGGTCACGCCCTTGGGGCGGAGGTCGACGAGCATCAGGTGGCTGTCGGTGCCGCCCGAGACGATATTCACGCCCGACTTCAAAAGCGCCTCGGCCAGAGCGCGCGCATTCGCGACAACTTGTCGCGCGTAGTCCTTGAACGGAGGCTGCAGCGCCTCGCCGAACGCCACGGCCTTAGCCGCGATGACGTGCTCGAGCGGACCGCCCTGCAAACCGGGGAACACCGCCGAGTTGACCTTCTTGATGATCGCCTCGTCGTTGGTCAGCACCATGCCGCCGCGTGGACCACGCAGGGTCTTGTGCGTGGTCGTGGTCACCACATGGGCATGCGGGATCGGGTTGGCGTAAGCGCCGCCGGCGATCAGGCCCGCGTAGTGCGCCATGTCCACCATCAGGTAGGCGCCGATCGAGTCGGCGATTTCGCGGAACTTGGCGAAGTCGATCTCGCGGCTATAGGCGCTGCCGCCGGCGATGATCAGCTTGGGCTTCTCGCGCTGCGCGACCTCGGCGACGCCGTCGTAGTCGATCAGCTGGTCCTGCTGGCGCACCGAGTAGGAGATCGGCTTGAACCACTTGCCCGACTGGTTGGCTGGGCTGCCGTGCGTCAAATGGCCGCCGGCGGCGAGGTCCATCCCCAGGAACGTGTCGCCCGGCTGCAGCAGCGCCATGAAGACGGCCTGGTTAGCCTGCGAGCCTGAGTGAGGCTGGACATTGGCGAAGGCCGCGCCGAACAGCGCCTTGGCGCGCTCAATCGCGATCGTCTCGATCTCGTCCACATACTCGCAGCCACCGTAGTAGCGCTTGCCGGGATAGCCCTCGGCGTACTTGTTGGTCAGGATCGAGCCCTGAGCCTCCAGCACAGCCTTGGAGACGATGTTCTCCGAGGCGATCAGTTCGATCTGGTTCTGCTGGCGACCCAGCTCGCGACCGATGCGATCGAAGATGTCGCGGTCCGCGGTGGCGAGGTCCGCGCCGAAAAAGGCGCTGAGGTCAGTTTGGGTCATCACGCTCTCCTGGCGTTGCGGGGAGTCGGCAGAGGCGCCCTCTTTAACGGGATAGGCGCGGCGATCAATCTCGGAACCACTCGGGATGTTGCGCGTTGTCGACCCGCAGGGCGCGTCTCGCCCCTGCACGAACGGCGACGATAACAACAGGAGTGGGGTATCTCATGGCGTCTCAGGGCGGCGGAAGCACCGATGCGACGAACAGCAACGACGTCGACATTCTGGGGCTCAGCGCGGAGATCGTGGCGGCCTATGTCGGTCAGAACACAGTCGCTCAAGCGGCCATCCCGGACCTGATCCGAACTGTTCACGAGGCGCTGGCGACGCTGAGCAATGGGGGCGAGGCGCCACGTCCCGCAGAGAAGGCCAAGCCCGCGGTTCCCGTAAACCGCTCCGTGCAGCACGATTACATCGTCTGCCTTGAGGACGGAAAAAAGCTCAAGATGCTCAAGCGCTACCTGCGCTCGCATTACGACATGAGCCCGGAAGACTATCGTCGCAAATGGGGCTTGCCCCCGGAGTATCCAATGGTGGCGCCCGCCTACGCGGCGCGACGTTCGGACTTCGCCAAGCAGATCGGCCTGGGCAAGGGCGTGCGGCGCGGCAGCTGAACCGCCAAACAGACAAGAGAACGCCGCCGGCTCTCGGCGGCGTTCTTCGTTCCGGGAACGTTGGCGGCGTCCAAAGCTGAAGGTTCGCGTCTTCCCCTTAGGCCGCGTAGCCGCCCATCCGGGCGACGTTGCAGTGGGCCCATAGCTTCTCCATCGCCACGACCAGCTTGCGCATCATGTCGTCGGTGTGGAACGGCGTCGGCGTGAAGCGCAGGCGTTCGGTGCCACGCGGAACGGTCGGATAGTTGATCGGCTGCACATAGACGCCGAAATCGGCCAGCAGCATGTCGCTGATCATCTTGCAGTGCACCGGATCACCGACCAGCACAGGCACGATGTGGCTGACGCTGTCCATGACCGGCAGGCCCGCAGCCTTGAACATGGCCTTCAGGGTCGCGGCGCGCTCCTGGTGGATTTCGCGCACCTCGGGGTGTTGCTTGAGCCACCGGACGCTGGCCAGCGCCCCGGCCGTCAAGGCCGGCGGAAGCGAGGTCGTGAAGATGAATCCAGACGCCATTAGGCGAATGGCGTCGATCACTTCGGCGTCGCCGGTGATGTAGCCGCCCATCACGCCGAACGCCTTGCCCAGCGTGCCTTCGATGATGTCGATCTCGCCCATCAGGCCGTCGCGCTCGGCGACGCCGCCGCCGCGCGGCCCATACATTCCGACTGCATGGACCTCGTCGAGATAGGTCATCGCGCCGTACTTCTTGGCCAGAGCCACCGTTCCGGCCAGATCGGCGATGTCGCCGTCCATCGAATAGACGCTCTCGAACGCGATCAGCTTCGGAGCATCGGCCGGCGCTTCGGCCAGAAGCTGCTCAAGATGGGCCAGGTCGTTGTGCCTGAAGATCTTGCGCGGGCCACCGCCGTTGCGGATGCCGGCGATCATCGAGGCGTGGTTCAGCTCGTCCGAAAAGATGATCAGGCCGGGCAGAATCTTCTGGACGACCGAGAGGGTCGCCTCGTTGGACACGTAGCCGGAGGTGAACAGCAGCCCAGCTTCCTTGCCGTGCAAGTCCGCCAGTTCCTGCTCGAGCAAAACGTGGTCGTGGTTGGTGCCGGAAATGTTGCGCGTACCGCCCGAGCCCGAGCCGTGCTCATCCACGGCGGCCTTCATGGCGTCCACCACGACCGGGTTCTGGCCCTGACCGAGATAGTCGTTGCTGCACCAGACCACGACCTCCTGCTCGGAGCCGTCCTGGCGTGTCCAGGTAGCGCGCGGGAACTGGCCGCGCTGACGCTTCAAGTCGGCGAACACCCGGTAGCGACCCTCTTCGCGGATCTGCTCAACGGCGCTGCGGAACGCGGCTTTGTAGTCCATGTCGATCTCTAAACCACCGCCCAGTCGGGTCGGGAGTCCCCTAAGTCCAGGCTCGGCTTTTCGCACCAGTCGCCCGCAGTGTCCATCTAAGGGCGTTTACCTAGCAAATCGAAAGGCCTGATAGCCTTCATCGAGTTTATCGATAGACGCCCTAAACCATCGACTCTGGGCCGATTCAGTGGAGATCGGCCATCCTTCCGCGCAGTAACTCGATCACTGCGGAGAAATCCTTTCCGCCGAACCCGTTGGCGTCGAAAAGCGCGTAAAGAGCCTCGGCCTGCGCGCCCAACGGCGTAGAGGCGCCAGCCTTGGCCGCCGCTTCCTGGGCCAGCTTGAGGTCCTTCAGCATCATCGCCGAGGCGAAGCCGCCTTCGTAGCCGCGATCTGCGGGCGTCTGAGGTCCCACCCCGGGAACGGGGCAATACGAGGTGATCGACCAACACTGACCGGACGACTTGCTGGCGATCTCGAAGAACCGGTCGGCCGCCAGGCCCAGCTTCTCCGCCAAGGCGAAGGCTTCGCAGGTCCCCAGCATTGACACGCCCAGCAGCATGTTGTTGCAAATTTTGGCCGCTTGGCCCGCCCCGTGATCGCCGGCATGGATGGTTACGCGCGACATCGGCGCCAGGGCGGCCTCGACAGCCGCGAAGTCCCCAGCGGCGCAGCCGACCATGAAGGCCAGCGTCCCCGCCTCGGCGGCCATGATCCCGCCGGACACCGGCGCGTCGGCGAACCGGAAGCCGGCGTCCGCGGCTTGCCTGGCCACGGCGCGGGCGCTGTCCACGTCGATTGTCGAACAGTCGATCAGCAGGGCGGAGCTGGGCGCATGGGCTAGGATCTGCTCGCCATAAACCGCGCGCACATGCGGCCCCGCCGGCAACATAGTGATGACCACCTCGGCGTCCGCCACCGCGTCAGCGACCGAACCAGAGGCCCGGCAGCCCGCCGCCACGGCGCGCTCGACCGCAACCGCCGACAGGTCGAACGCGCGAACCTGATTCTGAGCCTTCGCCTGGTTCGCGGCCATGCCGCCGCCCATATTGCCCAGGCCGATAAAGGCGATACGCGTCATCTGGAACTCCCTGCAAAAGCGAACCGCGCCTCATGGGCGCGGCTCTTATCGTTGATCTCGTTCGACTGTTCCTAGCGAACAGGCTTCCGGAACTTGTAGACGAACTGGTCGGTCTTGCCGCGGATGCCCGCGTCATAGACGTTGGCCGCGCGAGGGTCGGCGGGATTGCGCAGCACGCGAGTCTCGCCCTCGAAGATGAAGCCGGCCGCCGTGACCTCGGCCTTGACCACCGCCGGATCGATGCGATGCAGCGTTTCGGTGTCCCGCAGACCCGTCCCGCTGTTGGCGACGTGGTCGAGAACCAGATAGACGCCGCCGGGCTTCAGCGCACGGAACACCTGCCGGTTCACGACGCCGAGGTCAGCAGGCCCCATGAACTTGTTGTGCATGTCGTGATAGTTCTGGGCCGTGAAAACCAGATCCAGCTTTTCGGGCGCGCCGAAGTTCGGCAGCGTGTTGAGGATGACCTGCACGTTCGAATAGGCTGGGTCGCGCGCGATCGCATTCACGGCCGGCTCGCGCTTGGCGAGTTTGGTCAGTTCGTCGGGAACGTAGGCGTAGACCTTGCCCCTCGGCCCGACCGCCTTGGCGAAAATCCGAGTGAAGTAGCCGCCACCCGGGATCAGGTCCGCGACCTTGGCGCCGCTCTTTACGCCGGCGAAGGCCAGCACCTCCCCAGGATGGCGATCCTTGTCGCGGACCATGTCGGCAGCGGGGCGCGACGGATCGCTCAGGGCTGCGGCGATGTTGGCGGGCAGCACGATCGCGACCGGACCAGACGGCGGCGGAGGCGGCGGCTCCATCATCGGCTGAGAGGCGCAGGCCGCCAGACCCAGCACGGCGACGAGACTTAGTAGCGGCTTACGCATGGCAATCCTTCCGAACCGACGTGTTCTTCTTTCCGGCACGTTAGCGCACGCCGTCCGCTACGTCAGCGGTATCCATTCCTCTCCGGCCGGCAGCGGGGCGAAGATCTCCGCCAGCGCTGCGTCGGTGACGTCTTCCACGCGGGCCGGCGACCAACGCGGCGCGTTGTCCTTGTCGACGATCACGGCCCGCACGCCTTCGATAAAGTCGTGCTTCATGACCACCCGCGAGCCGATCCGGTACTCCATGGCCATGTTGTCAGCGAAGTCGGCCATGGCCGCCCCCCGCTTCAGCTGTTCAAAAGCCACCTTCAGGGTTTGAGGCGATTTGGTCTTCATGACCTCAAGCTGCGCCTTGCCCCAATCGCTGGAGTCGAGGGTGAGGAACTCGAAGATCTGCTCGACGCTTTCGCCAACGAACAACCGGTTCAGGTCCTGCTCGAAGCCCAGAAGCGCGGCCTTTCCGGCATCGGCGCGATACTTCCTGAGCGTTTCTTCGACACGGCGCGGATCGGCCACGATCGCCTTCTTCAGGCCTTCTACGGCGCCAAACTCGACGAAGTGCGTGGCGATGCCCAAGCGCATGCAGTCGGCGCCCTTGATCCGCGCGCAGGTCAGGGCCAGCCAAAGCCCCGCCTTGCCCGGCAAACGCGGCAGATACCAGCCGCCGCCGACATCGGGGAACAGCCCTATGCCCGTCTCCGGCATCGCGAAGGTCGTGCGCTCGGTCGCGATGCGGATGTGAGCCGGCATGGAAATCCCCACGCCTCCGCCCATCACGATCCCGTCCATCACCGCAACGACAGGCGTGTCGTAGGTGAACAGAAGATGGTTCAGCTGATACTCGGTGTGGAAGAAACGTCGCGCCTCGACGCCGTCCTTGGCCCCGCTGTCGGCCAGCATGCGGATATCGCCGCCGGCGCAGAAGCCGCGCTCGCCCGCATGGTCGATGAGGACCATGTAGATCTCGGGATCCTCGCGCCATTCCAGCAAGGCGCCGATCATAGTCTCGCACATCCCCAGCGTCAGGGCGTGCAGCGCCTTGGGTCGATTGAGGGTGATCCGCCCGACGTTCTTATCGACGCGGATCAGGACTTCGGGTTCGTCGGTCATTTCCAAGTCCTAAGACGGTTCGGCCAGGGGTTCACAGTCGAAGCGATCGATCTGGCCGTTCGCGAGGCGGAAAACAGCGTCCTGGGGGATGTCGAGCCGCAGGGTCTCTTCCCGCGACAGGCCAGCATAGGCGCCGCGCAGCAACCGGCCGGCGACGCCGTGGCTGACGACGATCAGGCGTCGTTCGGGCTCTTCGGCCTGATCTTGCAGCCAGGCCGTCAGACGCGTGCTCATGGCCTCATAGGTCTCGCCGCCCGGGGCGTAGAATCCCCAGGCGTCATCCCCGGAAAGGTGCGGGTTCTCGCCATGCACCTCTTCGCGCAGACGGCCCGACCATTCGCCGACATCGATCTCGACCAGACGCTCGTCGAAATCGACCGTAAGCCCCAGCCGCGCGCCGATCGCTTCGGCGGTGTGCCGCGCCCGGCGCAGCGGGCTGGCGACCAGCCGCCACGGCGCGGGCGGGTCTCTGCGGATGAGATCGTGCAGAAGCCCGCCCATGGCGCGGGCCTGCGACACGCCCAGAGGCGTAAGATCAGACTCGGTCCGCCCCTGCAGACGGCCCTCGCGATTGTGGAAGGTCTGACCGTGACGGCAGAGATAGATCACTGCCTGAACATCTCGCGGGCGATGATGACGCGCATGATCTCGTTGGTTCCTTCCAGGATCTGGTGCACCCGCAGGTCGCGCACGATGCGCTCCAGCGGGTAGTCCTGGAGGTAGCCGTAGCCGCCATGCAGCTGCAAGGCGTCATTGGCGACCTGGAACCCGGCGTCGGTGGCAAAACGCTTGGCCATGGCGCATAGCTTGGTCGCCTCGGGATGCTTGCTGTCCAGCGCGTGAGCCGCGCGGCGCACCATCAGGCGGGCGGCCTCCAGCTCGGTGGCCATGTCGGCCAGCTTGAATTGCAAGGCCTGGAAGTCCTTGAGCGGCCGGCCGAACTGGTTGCGGGTCTCGAGATAAGTCTTCGCGGTGTCCAGGGCGAACTGAGCGCCGCCCAGCGAGCACGAGGCGATGTTCAGCCGTCCGCCGTCCAGGCCCATCATGGCGAAGCGGAAGCCCTCGCCTTCCTGGCCGATGCGGTTTGCGACCGGCACCCGGCAGTTGTCGAAATTGACCTGCGCGGTCGGCTGGGCGTTCCAGCCCATCTTGCGCTCGTTGGCGCCGAAGCTGAGGCCGGGCGTTCCCTTCTCGACCACAAAGGCAGAGACGCCCTTGGCGCCCTCCCCGCCCGTCCGCGCCATGACGACATAGATGTCCGAGACGCCACCGCCCGAGATGAAGGCCTTGCCGCCGTTCAGGACATAGTGATCGCCATCCAGCTTGGCCGTCGTGCGCATCGCCGCCGCGTCCGAGCCCGAACCCGGTTCGGTCAGGCAATAGCTGGCGATCAGCTCCATGCTCGTCAGGCGCGGCAGGTAGCGCTTGCGCAGATCATCCGAGCCGAAGCGGTCGATCATCCACGACGCCATGTTGTGGATCGTCAGGTAGGCCGCGACCGGCACATCCCCATAGCTGAGCGCCTCAAAGATGATCGAGGCGTCGAGCCGTGACAGGCCCGAACCACCGACGTCTTCATTCACATAGATGCCGGCGAAGCCCAGCTCGGCGGCCTGGCGTAGCACGTCGACAGGGAAATGCTTCTTCTCGTCCCAATCGGCAGAATGCGGGGCAAGCTGTCCTTCGGCGAAAGCGCGGGCGGCGTCCTGGATTGCGACTTGATCTTCGTTCAGCGCGAAATCCATGCGCACTTCCTCCCGTTCGGGGCAGAACCGCCCTCACATCATTGACGGCTGACGTGCCGCGACGGCGGCGCGGTGTCAATCATGCGCCGCCAGCATTTCACCGCGTCGGCGGGACTATGGGAAAGCCGAGGTCGGTGTGACCTGAAATCCTCCGTTACACGGTGTGAATCGCCCGTTGGGGCGCACCCTCTTGATAACCATCACCTTTCGCTCCAAATGCGCTCCTCCGGGGATGGCGTCCTCCACCACACTTTTTGCACTGACTGTGATGCGTTTCTTCAAATCCGTACTCGCCGCCTTGACGGTGGCTCTGTCCGTGACCGCGTTCGCCGCGCCCGCCTATGCCGGCGGCGACATCACGCGCAGCTATGGCGTCTGGCGCAATCCGAAGAACACGGTTCACCTCGAGATCAAAAACTGTGGCCCGGCGACCTGCGGCGTCGTGGTGTGGGCCAGCGCCAAGGCGGAAGCCGACGCGCGCAAGGCCGGCGCCGACACTCTGATCGGCAAGCAACTGCTCCGCGAATTCGAGGCCCAGGATAACGGCTCTCTGAAAGGCCGCGTGTGGGTCCCGACGTTGAGGATCACTCTGGTCGGCACCGCTGACGTGCTCGACGCCAAGACCATGCGCGCCAAGGGCTGCGTGATCGGCAACCTGCTCTGCAAGTCGCAGGTCTGGACGCGCCTGGATGGGCCGTCGGTGCTGGCCTCTCGCGCCGCCCCGTAGGCCGCGCCAAGCTCAGCCCTCGCGAACGGGCTTGATTAAGCGCAAAACACGCGCGACCCTCTAAGTGTACGCTGATAACTTAGGCGCCCGTCAGAGGCGTCCGGTTCGACTGGCCGCGCAGCGGCCTACACGGGAGGAACGGGCATGGCCGAGGCGGCGACGCTTCAGAAGACCGCGCATGGCGCGGCGACACATCATTTCGATGTCATCATCGTCGGCGCTGGCATCTCCGGGATCGGCGGCGCCTATCACCTGACGACGCAGAGGCCGGGAACACGCTTTGTCGTGTTGGAAGCCTTGGACAGCTTCGGCGGCACCTGGCTGACCCACACCTATCCCGGCATTCGCTCGGATAGCGACCTTTACACCTTCGGCTATCGCTTCAAGCCCTGGGTCGGTCCCCCGATCGCTACGGCCGCCGAGATCCTCAGCTACATGGGCGAAGTGATCGAGGAAAACGACCTTGCCCCGCACATCCGCTATCAGCGCCGGATCAGCGCCGCACGCTGGTCCTCGAAGGACAAGCTGTGGACGCTGGAGGTGACAGGCCCGGACGGCGTCGAGATTTACACAACCAACTTCCTCTGGATGTGCCAGGGCTATTACCGGCATTCGGTCGGCTATACGCCCGACTGGCCGGGCATGGAGGATTTCGGCGGCCGGATCGTCCACCCCCAGACCTGGCCGGCGGATCTCGACCTGAAGGGCAAGAAGGTCGTCGTCATCGGCTCCGGCGCCACCGCTGCAACCCTCGTCCCCAACATCGCCGGCGACTGCGAGCACGTGACGCTTCTGCAGCGCTCGCCAACCTATTTCGTGCCGGGCCGCAACGAGAACGAGCTGGCCAACACCCTGCGCCAGCTCCAGGTCGACGAGACCTGGATCCATGAGATCGTCCGCAGGAAAGTGCTGTTCGACCAGCATGACTTTACGCG
The DNA here is from genome assembly GCF_031457805.1 of Caulobacter sp. BE264. Lineage (NCBI taxonomy): Bacteria > Pseudomonadati > Pseudomonadota > Alphaproteobacteria > Caulobacterales > Caulobacteraceae > Caulobacter > Caulobacter sp. BE264. The sequence goes on from NZ_JAVDXI010000001.1 coordinate 947,835, forward strand.
CCGCGCGATCGAGGAATCCGACGCCGTCAAGGCCGAACTGCTGGAAGGCGTGAAGATGTTCCTCGGCGAGGACTTCGATATCGCCAAGCACTTCACGCCGCGCTACCGCCCCTGGCGCCAGCGGATCGCCTTCGTGCCGGACGGCGATCTCTTCCAGGGCGTCGCCTCGGGCAAGGCCAGCGTCGTCACCGACGAGATCGAGCGCTTCACCACGACCGGCCTGCTGCTGAAGTCTGGCGAAACCCTGGACGCCGACGTGATCATCACCGCCACAGGCTTTGACCTCTCGGTGCTAGGCGACATCGCCTTCGAGATCGACGGCCAGCCGCTCGACTTCGCCAAGACGGTCACCTACCGCGGCATGATGTTCACCGGCGTGCCGAACCTCGTCTGGGTCTTCGGCTATTTCCGCGCCAGCTGGACCCTGCGCGCCGACCTGATCGGCGACTTCGTCTGCCGCCTGCTCGCCCACATGGAGGAGAAAGGCGCCAAGCAGGTCGAGGTCGCCCTACGCCCCGAAGACAAAGACATGAAGATCGGGAGCTGGATCGATCCCGAGGACTTCAATCCCGGCTACCTGATGCGCAACATGCACCTCCTGCCCCAGGCCGGCGACAAGCCCGAATGGCGGCACACCCAGGACTACTGGACCGAGAAGGATCTCTTCCCGACCATCGACCTGGACGACGCGGCGTTCCGCTATTCGTGAGGACGCTTAAGGCGTCTGGAAACTTGCTTAGGCGGGCGGCGCGGTCCAAATCAACGCCATGACCACGCCGCCCCTCGCCCCCTATCCGCACACCCGCCTGCGCCGCGTGCGCCAGAGCGACTGGGTCCGCCGCCTTGTTCGTGAGACCGAGGTCCGGCCTTCGGACCTTATCTGGTCGATGGTGGTGCATGAGGGCGAAGGCGTGATCCCGGTCGCCTCGATGCCCGGCGTGGAGCGCCTGTCGGTCAAGGAAGCCGCCAAGGCCGCCGTCCGCGCCCGTGATCTGGGCATCCCGGCCATCGCCATCTTCCCGCACATCGATGGCTCGCGGAAGGACGCGGCCGGCTCCATCGCCGCCGATCCGGACGGCGTGATCCCGCGCGCCGTTAAGGCCATGAAGGACGCCGCCCCCGAGGTCGGCATCATGTGCGACGTGGCGCTGGACCCCTTCACCGACCACGGCCACGACGGCGTTGTCGAGGGCGGCAAGATCCTCAATGACGCCACAATCGAGCGCCTGATCGAACAGGGCCTGATGCAAGCCGAAGCCGGCGCCGACATCCTGGCGCCGTCCGACATGATGGACGGCCGCATCGGCAAGCTGCGCGCGGCGCTGGAAGCCGCCAGCTATCAGGACGTGATGATCATGTCCTACGCGGCCAAGTACGCCTCGGCCTTCTACGGCCCATACCGCGACGCCATTGGCTCGGCCAAGCTGTCCGCCGGCCAAGGCGACAAGAAGACCTATCAGATGGACCCGGCCAACACCGAGGAAGCCATTCGCGAAGTCGCCCTCGACATCGCCGAGGGCGCCGACATGGTCATGGTCAAGCCGGGCATGCCCTATCTCGACATCGTCCGCCGCATCGTCGACGAGTTCCGCATGCCCACCTACGCCTTCCAGGTGTCGGGCGAGTACGCGATGATCATGGCCGCCGCGCAGAACGGCTGGATCGACAAGGACCGCGCCATCCTGGAAAGCCTGACCGCCTTCAAGCGCGCCGGGGCCGCCGGGATCATCACCTATTTCGCGCCTTGGGCGGCGGAGAAGCTGGGCGCTTAGAGCCCCGCATGACCCGAGTGCTCGACATCGTCACCGCCGTCATCCGCGATGCGGAGGGCCGACTGCTGCTGGTCCGCAAGCGTGGAACGGCCATCTTCATGAAACCCGGCGGCAAACGCGACGCCGGCGAGGAAGACCTGACCACTCTGGCCCGCGAACTGCGCGAGGAGCTGGGTTGTGAGCTTGTGTCGGCGACCCTGCTCGGCCATTTCAGCGCCCGAGCCGCCAACGAGGCCGGCTTCACGGTGCAGTCGGCGACCTATCTCGCCGAGGTGACGGGTGAGATCGGGCCGCGCGCCGAGATCGAGGAACTGGCCTGGGTCGATCCCACAGCGCCCGGCGATCGGCGTCTGGCGCCGCTGCTGACCGACGCCGTGCTGCCGGCCTTGAAAGCTCGGGGCTAGCCCCGCGCGGCGGCCACGACCTGATCGATCCGCTCCTGGATCAGCGCCTGGGCCAGCTCGCGCGCCCGGCCTGAAGGGCGCCCGAGCAGTTCGCTCAGGGTCGGGCCGAAGAGGCCCACTCCCACCGCCAAGATGATGTTCAGCAGGATGAAGTCCACGACCGCGTCGCGGTTGGGCACGGCCTCGCGCGCCACGCGGGTGTCGATGATCTCGTCGACGACATCACGCACCAGGGTCATCCGCTTGCCCTCGCCGGTCATCTCCAGCCAGGCCGCCAGACGCGCCGCGCCCTTGGTCTCGAAGGCGTCGAACAGAGCCTGAGCGCCCAGGCCGACATAGGAGTCGTCTCTCTGGATGACGGCGATCACCTTGTCGGCAAGCTGGCGGATCATCCGTTCCATCAGCGCCGTCTCGACGCCCCCGATCGACCCGAAGTGGTGGATGACATTGGCGTGGACCACGCCGGCCGCCTTGGCCACGTCAGCCAGTTTCAAGGCCTGGGGCCCCTGCTCCACCAGGATCGCCTCGGCGGCCGCCAGAATGTTCTCGCGGGCGGCTTCCGGCGAGCGGCGCACGCGCGGCGCGCGGGATTGCGGGACCTCTATTGACATTTTTGTCAGTACAACCAAATCTCAAGAGCAACGGAGGCTGACCAAGCCCCAACTCGGCCCAGGACACAACGCCCATGACCGCCGCGCCCCAATCCAAGCACACCCCCGATGATCTCGCCGTCGCCCCGCGCGACATCCGCTTCGACCTGGCCTCGGCCCAGAAGGGCCACTGGCTGGGCGGCGATCCGGTCGGCACCGCCGTCTTCAACGCGCTGTCCCTCACCTTCCCGGACGGCGAGCGGATGTTCATGGATGCGGTGAAGGCCTATCGCGACCGCCTTTCGGGCAAGCTCGCCGAGGACGCCAAGGGCTTCATCGCCCAGGAGGCCATCCACTCGCGCGAGCACCATCACCTCAACAGCCTGATCGACCGCGAGCGCTATCCGGTCGCCGAAATTGAGGAGACCATTCGCGGCCGGGTGAAGATGGCCCGCGAGCGCGGGCCGATGGCCATGCTGATCTCGACCATCGCGCTGGAGCACTTCACGGCCATGATGGCCGAGATGCACGCCCGCCACCGTAACCTGTTCGACACCACCGATCCCGAGATCGAAAAGCTGTGGCGCTGGCATGCGGTCGAGGAGACTGAGCACAAGGCCGTGGCCTATGACGTCTTTCTGGAGGTGACCAAGGACTGGTCGCCCCTGAAGCGCTACATGATCCGCTGCCGGGCGATGGTCTTTGTGACCATCATGTTCACCCGCAACATCAGCCGCTATGCGGCGCGCCTGCTGGAGGCTGACGGCTATACGCCCGAGGCGGCGCTGAAGGCGGTGAAGCGCTTCGTCTGGGGCGATCCAGGCATCTTCCGCCGCGGCTGGAAGACCTATTTCGCCTGGTACCGCCCGGGCTTCCACCCGTGGGACCAGGACGACCGCCCGCTGGTCGCCGACTGGATGGCCGAGTTCAACGCGGCGGCGGTGCGGGCTTAGGGTTCAACATATCCGATCGCCCCGGCGAAGGCCGGGGCCCAGATCGTAAGGCTGTGAGGTCCTCGCAGAAACGCCCGCGATCCTTTCGGATACGCGGGCGTTCTTGCATCTGGACCCCGGCCTTCGCCGGGGAGATCGGGTTGGGTTACCCCGCGATCAATCCAAAGTCCGCCACCTGGCCCATCGCATCCCGCACGGCCGCCAGCGTGCGCAGGCGGTTGTCGCGGTGCTCGGGCTCGTTGACGAAGACGCCGTCGAGGTAGGCGTCGACCGGACCGCGCAGCTCGGCCAACTGGGTCATGGCGCCGGTGAAGTCTTCCTTGGCCAGCGCGTCCTTCAGCGGTTTGTCCAGCAGGCGCAGGGCGTTGTAGAGGCCCACCTCGGCGGCGCTGTCGGCGGCCGGCTCGGCAGGCGCGCCGGTCGGCAGCGGGCCCTTCTTCTCCTCGGCCTTGAGGATGTTGGAGGCGCGCTTGTAGCCGGCCAGCAGGTTCTTGCCGTCGTCGGTCTTCAGGAAGCCATCCAGAGCCTCAACGCGGGCGACGATGCGCGCGAGGTCATCGTCGCCGAGGGCGAAGACCGCGTCGACGAGGTCGTGGCGCTTGCCCTGGTCGCGGAGCGTGACTTTCAGGCGGTCGGCGAAGAAGGCTATGAGGTCCTCTTTGCCGAACTTGGCAAGCGAGACCCGCAGCCCGTTCTCCAGAATAATCCGGATCACACCCAGCGCCGCGCGACGCAGCGCATAGGGGTCCTTAGACCCAGTCGGCTTCTCGTCGATCGCGAAGAAGCCGACCAGCGTGTCCAGCTTGTCCGCCAGCGCCACAGCGATGCTGACCGGCGCGGTCGGCACAGCGTCCGAGGGCCCTTGCGGCTTGTAGTGGTCGCGCACGGCGTCGGCGATCTCGCCGTCCAAGCCGAAGGTCCGGGCGTAGTAGCCGCCCATGATCCCCTGCAGTTCGGGGAACTCGCCGACCATCTGCGAGGCCAGATCCGCCTTGGCCAGACGGGCGGCTTCCTTGGTCTTTTCGACATCCGCGCCGACCAGCGGGGCGATCTCACCGGCCAAAGCAACGATGCGCTCGACGCGCTGGGCCATCGTCCCGAGCTTGGCGTGGAAGGTCACGCCGTCCAGCTTCTTGAGCCAAGGTTCGAAGCCGACCTTGACGTCCTCGTCCCAGAAGAAGCGGGCGTCGGACAGGCGCGAGGACAGCACCTTGGCGTTGCCGGCCGCAATCACCGCGCCGCCGTCGGCCGCCTGGATGTTCGCGATGGTGATGAAGTGCGGGGCGAGGCCCTCTTCACCGGCCTTACGAACGGCGAAGTACTTCTGGTGCGTGCGCATCGAGGTGCGGATCACCTCGGGCGGCAGGCTGAGGAAGGCCGGGTCCATGTCGCCCAGCACCGGCGTCGGCCATTCGGCCAGGCCCGCGACTTCTTCCAGCAGGCCCTGGTCCTCGACCAATTCGAGATGACGCGCGAAGCACAGGGTCTTGCAGCCCTCGAGAATGCGCTGCTTGCGCTCCTCAACGTCCAGCACGACGAAGTGCTTTTCCAGGCCCGCGACATATTCGTCGAAGTCCTTGGCGACGAAGGGCTTGGCCTCACCCATGAAGCGGTGGCCTTCGGTGACGTCGCCGCTCTCGATGCCCTCGATCGAGAACGGCACGACCTCGCGGTCCAGCACGCACAGGATGCGCTTCAGCGGGCGCACCCAGCGCAGCTTCTTCGTGCCCCAGATCATCGACTTGGGCCACGGGAAGCTGCGCACGATGGCCTCGACCATCTCGGCGATGATCTCAGCGGTCGGGCGGCCCTTCTTTTCGATGAAGGCCATGTAGACGCCGTCGCGCTCGACCAGTTGGTCTTGCGTCAGGCCGGCCTTGCGCAGGAAGCCTTCCATGGCTTGCGGCGGGGCCCCGACGCGGGGGCCCTTCAGCTCTTCCTTGCGGTCGGCCTGGGCCAGCGGCAGGCCTTCGGCCACCAGGGTCAGGCGGCGCGGGCCGGCGAAGGTCTTCAGCGCCTCGGGCAGGAAGCCGGCGGCGGCCAGGTGCTCGCGCGCCATGCGCTCCAGGTCCTTGGCGGCCTGGGCCTGCATACGGGCGGGGATCTCTTCCGAGAACAGTTCGAGGAGAAGTTGGGGCATCAGACTTTACGCGGCTTCCTGCTGCTCGACCCAGGCGCTGGCGCACATCCTACAAAGGTCGCGGATGCGGCCGATGTAGCTGGCGCGCTCGGCGACGGCGATCGCGCCGCGGGCGTTCATCAGGTTGAAAAGGTGGCTGGCCTTGAGGACCATGTCGTAGGCGGGCAGCACCAGGGCCTTGTTCTGGTACGAGCGGGCCAGCATCAGCGGCACCTGCTCTTCCATCTGCTCGAACTGCTGCTTGAGCACCGCGACGTCGTAGCCGTGGAAGTTGGCCTCCGACTGCTGGCGCTCGTTCTCCAGGAACACCTCGCCATAGGTCGTCGCGCCGAGCGGCGAGTCCGGATCGTTGAACGGCAGGTCATAGACGTTGTCGACGCCGAACACGTACATGGCCAGGCGCTCCAGGCCATAGGTCAGCTCGCCCGCCACTGGGTTCACATCCAGGCCGCCGACCTGCTGGAAGTAGGTGTACTGCGACACTTCCATGCCGTCGCACCAGACTTCCCAGCCCAAGCCCCAGGCGCCGACGGTCGGGTTTTCCCAGTCGTCCTCGACGAAGCGGATGTCGTGGGTGCGCAAATCCAGGCCGATCGCTTCCAGCGAACCCAGATACAGGTCCTGCATGTTCTCGGGGTTCGGCTTCAGGATGACCTGATACTGGTAATAGTGCTGCAGGCGGTTAGGGTTCTCGCCATAGCGACCGTCGCCCGGACGGCGCGAGGGCTGCACGTAGGCGGCGTTCCAGGCCTTGGGGCCAAGGGCGCGCAGCACTGTCGCGGGGTGCAGGGTCCCTGCCCCCACCTCAACGTCATGCGGCTGCAGGATCACGCAGCCCTGCCGGCTCCAGTAGTCATGGAGCGTCAGGATCAGGCTTTGGAAGGACTTGGGTTTTTCGCGCGACATCTATTGAAGCAGGCCTAGAAAAAAGTCGGCGGACCATAGGGCCCGCCGACTGCTGCTTCAAGCGATGTCAGGAGCGCGTCAGGCGAAAGTGTGAGCGGTTTCGCCGCACGACGCGCGACCAGCAAGAAATCTTGGAAAAGGCCTTAGTTGCCCTTGGCCGCCGTGCGCTTGCCGGCGTTCGACATCGGCTTGCCGTACTTGGCGCGGTTCTCAGGCGTGTCGGCGACGGGCGGGTTGGAGACGACGTTGGCGTCACCGGCCTTCAGCGTGGCCTGCTCGTCAGGCGACTTCGAAGAGACGGCCATCACCGCCGAGGCGTCAACGCCGGCGGCCGGCGCGGCCATCGCGCTGGGCGCCGGCGCCGCGTCCGTGGCGGTGGTCGATTGCACCATCGCCGTCATCTGTTCGCTGGTCGAGACGTTGGTCGTCGCGCCAGAGTCCGAGGCCGATACGGCGGCTTGCAGCCCCGGCACGTCCTTGGGCAGCAGCACCTTGTCCACGACGTGCAGCACGCCGTTCGTGGCCATGACATCCGCCTGGATGATCGTGGCGCCGTCCACCATCGGGGTCGCGCCGCTGCCATCCAGCATCAGAGGCGAGCCCTCGACGCTCTTCACGTCGCCCTTGGCGCCCTTGATCTTGCTGGAGTCCACCTTGGCGTTGATCAGGTGATAGGTCAGCACCTTCTGCAGCATAGGCCCGTTCTCGGGCAGGAGTAGATTGTTCAGCGTCCCCGCTGGCAGGGCGGCGAAGGCCGCGTCGGTCGGCGCGAACAGGGTCAGATTCTGGTTGGTCTTGAGCACGCTGGTCAGGTTCACGGCCGATACGGCCTTGAGGAAGGTAGTGAACTGCCCTGCAGCCTGAACAGTGTCGATCAGGTCGCCCTTGGCGACGACCGGCGCCTGCGCGGCGGGCGCCGGTGCTTCGCTCGCGGCGGTCTGGGCTTGGGCGGCGCCGGCCATCAAGGCGACTGCGGCGGCGGCGGTCAGAATGCGCTTTGAGATCATGGTCGAGCTCCTCTCGGTTCGAGCGATCTACGCCTGACGCCAAGAGTCGGTTCCGCGATCACGGGCACGTGATTGCGGTGAAGCTCACTTGAAAAAGAACACGAGCCCTGCGCCACAGACGATCAACGCAAACCCCAGGAGGGTCGTCATCTTGATCTGCTCTCCAAGATAGAAAACCGAGAATAGGGTGAATACGATCAACGTGATCGCCTCTTGCCCGGTCTTGAGCTGAGCTGTCGAATACATAGTGCTTCCAAGCCGATTGGCGGGAACGGCCAGCATGTATTCCGGAAGGGCGATCATCCAGCTGGTCAGGATCGCGACAGGCAAAGCCATGCTCTTGTTCTTCAGATGCCCGTACCAGGCGAAGGTCATGAACACGTTGGACGCCACGAGCATCAGCCACGGCGCGACCTTCAGGATGATAGGCGGCATTTCCAGGAACTCCGGGTCTGTCGGAAGGGAGGCGCAACCTAGGCGAACCCGCCCGTCGCGCGCCAGCGGTCATCCCGTGGGCCGAAAACGCCGAATTCTGTCGCAGCAAGGACCCCTGAAGCCCATTTTTTGGGCGCCGCGCCCATTTCGTTTCCAAAACCTTGCTCGCATGCCCCGTCACGGAACCGTCGCCGATAGCCTGGCCGGGCCGGGGAAACGATGCAGCGCGCAAGGGCCGCGTCGGCGGTGATCACAAACGGGGGCGATTTCGTCTTCGAACAATCAAGCAAATCAAGCCCGCGTCTCGGCGGGCCGGAGCAAGGCGGATGAAACTGATCATAGCGGTCGTCAAACCCTTCAAGCTGGACGAGGTGCGCGAAGCGCTCGTCGCGGCCGGCGTCGAAGGCCTGACGGTGTCTGAAGTGAAGGGCTACGGCCGCCAGAAGGGCCAGACCGAGATCTACCGGGGAGCCGAGTACCAGGTGAATTTCGTGCCGAAGGTGAAGCTGGAGGCCGTCGTCGATGACGCTTCGGCCGCCAAGGCCGTCGAGGCCATCAAGGGCGCAGCCGCCACCGGCAAGATCGGCGACGGCAAGGTCTTCGTCCTCAATGTCGAGGAAGCCGTCCGCATCCGCACCGGCGAAACCGGCTCGGCCGCTCTGTAACGCATCGGGAAAAGGGGATACCGACGATGAAACTCACCTTCAAACCGCTGGCGGGGCTTATGCTCGCCGCGACCATCGCGGGGGCTCCGCTGGGGGCGACCGCGTTCGCTCAGGAGGCTGCGCCAGCCGCCGCCGCCGCGCCCGCCGAGGCCGCACCGGCGCCCGCCGCCGCCGCGCCTGCGGAAGCCGCTCCGGCCCCGGCCGCCGCCCCGACCATCGAAGACAAGATGGACAAGGGCGACAACGCCTGGATGCTCACCTCCGCCCTGCTCGTCCTGCTGATGATCCTGCCGGGTCTGGCGCTGTTCTACGGCGGCCTGGTGCGCTCCAAGAACATGCTGTCGGTCATGATGCAGGTTTCGACCGTCGCTCTGATCGGCTTCGTCGCCTGGTTCCTGTGGGGCTACAGCTTCGCGTTCACTGATGGCGGCAGCTGGGACAAGTTCGTCGGCGGCCTGGGCCGCGTCTTCCTGAAAGACGTGACCCCGGCCAGCAACGTGGCGACCTTCTCCACGGGCGTCGTGATCCCGGAACTGACCTTCATCGCCTTCCAGGCGACCTTCGCGGCGATCACCGCCGCCCTCGTGGTCGGTTCGCTGGTCGAGCGCATGAAGTTCGCCGCCATCGTCGCCTTCGCGATCCTGTGGCCGCTGCTGTCGTACTATCCGATCGCGCACATGGTCTGGTGGTGGCCGGGCCCGAACGCCATCGCGCTGGCGCCTGAGGATCCGGTGAAGTCGGGCCTGCTCTGGGGCTTCGGCGCTCTGGACTTCGCCGGCGGCACTGTCGTGCACATCAACGCCGGTATCGCGGCTCTGGTCGGTGCCCTGATCCTGGGCAAGCGCCAAGGCTACGGCAAGGAGCCGATGCCGCCGCACTCGCTGACCCTGACCCTGGTGGGCGCTGGCCTGCTGTGGGTGGGCTGGTTCGGCTTCAACGCCGGCTCGAACCTGGAGTCGAACGGCTACGCCTCGCTGGCCATGGTCAACACCTTCATCGCCACCGCCGGCGCAGGTCTGTCGTGGATCCTCGTTGAGTGGGTCACCCGCAAGAAGCCGTCGGCCCTGGGCCTGGCTTCGGGCATCGTTGCCGGCCTCGTCGCCGTCACCCCTGCCGCCGGCTTCGCTGGCCCGATGGGCGCCCTGATCCTGGGTCTGGTCGTTTCGCCGATCTGCATCATCTTCTGCTCGATCGTGAAGAACGCCCTGAAGTACGACGACAGCCTGGACGCCTTCGGCATCCACGGCGTCGGCGGCATCGTGGGCGCCCTTGGCACCGGCCTGGTCGTCAACCCGCTGTGGGGCGGCGCAGGCATCGTCGACTACACGACCTGCGGCAAGGACGGCGACCTGTCGACCTGCGACGCCCTGGCCTCGTACGAGCCGATCGCCCAACTGTTGATCCAAGCCAAGGCCGTCGGCGTGACGGTACTGTGGTCGGCTGTGGCCTCGGCCATCGTGTTCTTCATCATCAAGCTGGTGATCGGCCTGCGGGCTGCGCCGGAAGCCGAGGAAGACGGTCTGGATATCTCGGAACACGGCGAACGCGCCTACCACAGCTAAGGTTGGGGCCAGGCTCAACGTCGAAGGGCGCGGAGGGAAACCTCCGCGCCCTTTTCTTTTCGCCGCGCCAGCTGTCTAGAGGCGGCGCGCGCTGAGGATCGGGACCACCGGGTCCAGCATCTGGCCTTCCATCATGGGATTGGTGGCCTTGCCTGGGGTCGGCAGGTTCAGGATCTTGCGAACGATCTCCATGCCCTGCACCACCTGACCGAACGCGGCGAAGCCAAGGTTATCCCCCTCGCCGGCCGGATTGGCGTCGAGATAGGGCGCGTCGCCCACGCAGATGAAGAAATCGCTGTCGCCGGTGCCCGGCCCCTTGCGGGCCAGCGACAAGGTCCCGTCGACATGTCGAAGACCCGTCTGGGTGGTGGGCTCGTGTGCGATCGGCGGCAGCAGCTTCTGTGGATTCCCCTGTAGCCCGCCTTGGATCAAGCCATAGTCCACCGCGCTCGGTGCCTTGGCCGAGCGCCAGAAGCTCGACCCGTCATAGCGCTTCTCGTCCACATACCGCAGGAAGTTCGCCACGGTCAGCGGAGCCTGACGAGCCTTCAGGGCGATGATGATGGGACCCAGGCTGGTGTCGAGCCGGACCAGAACATCACCGGCGCCGGGCACGATCGGCGTCGCGGGCAAGCTGAGGATCTGCGCCGAAGCCAGGCTTGGCGGAGCGGCGAAGACGCCGAGGCCCCCCAGGACGTCGCGGCGTTTCATCATCGTCATCTCCTCAAGTCAGGCGGCAACGTCGCACCCACCAGTCGGGGCGCATCGCCTCCAGGCGTTCGGCCAGGCCCTCGGCCTCGATGTCTCCGGCGCAAAGCGCGAAACAGGTCGCGCCGGAGCCTGACATGCGGACCAGCAGGCTCTCGGGTTCCTCACGCAGCGCGCTCAGGACTTCGGCGATGCGCGGCTCCAGCGCCACGGCGGGCGCCTCCAGGTCATTGCGTGTGGCCACGGCCAGCCAGGCCGCCGTCTCTTCGGCGCTCTCCAGATGGTCCGGCATGGGCGGCGGCGCGGCGCCGCCGGGATGCACACCCGCATCATAGGCCCGATAGACGGCGCCGGTTGGCGAAGGCGCGCCGGGATTGACCAGCACCGCGTTCAGCTCGGGGAGCCTTGGCGCCGACGAGAGCTGCTCGCCCCGTCCTTCCGCGATCAAGGCGCGCGCACGGAAACAGGCCGCGCCGTCCGCGCCGAGGCTCGCCGCCAGCGGCTCGAGATCGTCGTCCGACAAAGTGGGCGCCAGAGCGTCGCGGAGCAGCCTCAGCGCCGCGCCGGCGTCGCTGGAGCCGCCGCCCAAGCCGGCGGCGATCGGCAAATGCTTTTCGAGGATCAACCGATAGGGCGGGATGGGCCCGCCCAGCCGCCGATGAAAGACTTGGGCGGCGCGAACCACGAGGTTGTCGCCGCTATCGGGGATTGCGCGACCGAAAGGCCCGGAGGTCTCGAACGCCGGCGCATCGCTCGGCTGGATGTTCACCTGATCCCCGATATCGGCGAAGACCATCAGGCTGGAGATCGGGTGATAGCCCTCAACGTCCGGCCCGCCGACGTGCAGGAACAGATTGACCTTGGCCGGGGCGAACGCTGACAGCCGCATGATCTCGTGACTCAAGGCTTGGAGGGGCTCAAGCCGATAGCTCAGTTGTGGGCGATCGTCGACGTCGTCGCCGGCGCAGAGAGACCTAGACCGTTCTTCAGCTTGTCCTCGGAGTCGACTTTCTGCTTGTCCGTCGGCTCAAGGCTCAGGACACGCTGCCACTGGAACCGCGCCTCAATCGTGCGGCCCGCCTTCCAGTAGGCGTCCCCCAGGTGACCGTTGATGTCGGGGTCGCCAGGTTCGAGCTCGACGGCGGCCTCCAGCTTTTCAATTGCGGTCTTGTAGTCGCCAAGACGGAAATAGGCCCAGCCCAGCGAGTCCAGCATGGCCCCCGACTGCGGTCGCGCCGCGACGGCCTTTTCCACCATGGCCAAGGCCTCAGGAAGGCGCTGATTACGGTCAATCCAGGAATAGCCGAGGAAATTCAACAGCTCGGGTTCATCGGGATTGACCTTCAGAGCCGCCTGCAGGTCGCGTTCGGCCTCGGCCCAGCGTCCGCCTTGCTCCAGAGCGACGGCGCGCAGATAGAGCAGCCGCCAGTCTGGCGTCGTCGCCTCCCGCGCAAGGATCGGGTCCAGCACGGCCACCGACTCGTCCCAGCGGCTGCTGGCCCGCAGGAGATCGGCCAGGGCGACTGCGGCGTCCCGGTCATTCGGCGCGGCGACCGTCGCCGCTCGCGCCACTTCGAGGGCCTTGGTCTTATCGCCCAGTTCGTTCCAGGCCCAGGCAATCTTGCTCTGGGCCGAGGCGTAGTGCGCGGAGCCTGACGGCACCCGACCATAGGCTTCAATCGCCGCCTGATGATCATCACCCTGGTTCAGCAGATCACCGACCAGAACCCACGCCTCATCACGTTCAGGATCCAGACGCAGGGCTAGGCGCAGATAGGCCAGCGCGAACTGAGTTTGCCGCTCGCCCGCGAATGTGGCGGCGCAGGCGATCAAACCCTCCGCGGCGCCCTGGCGAACCGTCGGCGCTGGCGGCGGCGCACCTCGGGCGGCGGCGCGGGCGCGGGCGCGCTGCAAACCGGTATCGGCAGGCGCGGCGCGAAGTGCGGCGTCATACAGCGCGACCGCATCGTCATGGCGTTTGCGACGCTCGAGGAACGCGCCGTAGTCCAGCGTGAAGATGCTGGCCGTCGCGGCGTTGGAGGTCAGGGCCTTGTAGTCGGTCTCGGCCTCGTCATAGCGTTTGGCGCGTTCGAACAAGCGCGCCTGACCTTGCTGACCGAAGTACTGCACCAGCTTGTCGTTACGCAGCACAGGCTGGACGATCGCGCCGTCCTTGTCGCCAGCGGCAGCGGCGGTCCACGGCCCGAGCAGCGCGACGGCTTGTTGGTGGGGGAAGCCGGGAGGATCGGACTTGAGGAGGGCTTGCGCCTCCTTACCCTTGCCGAGCGCCAGCGCCTCGACGACGCGTGTCAGGACGCCCAAGCGCCGGATGGCCTCGGTTCCACCGGCTTCGGTCGGCGCGCTGGCTGCGGCGCGACTGATCTCTCCAGACAGCAAGAGCGCAGTGAAAGAGCGCTCGGCGATGACGCCAGGGTCATCGCCCAGCACCGCCGCCGTACCGAAATATGTCGCCGCGTCCTTGGAGTTGCCGTCGCGCAGCGCCGCCTGCCCCGCCAGAAACTGACCGTAAGATGTGCGCGTGTCGAACAGCGCATAGCTCTGCCCGACAGGGCCGCGCATCGAGACCGAGCCAGGCGCTGAAGCGCAGGCGGCCAAGGCGGAGACGGATACGCAAGCGAGCAGGACTTTGAGACGCGTCATGCCGCCACCCTCTGAGGTTTCGAGGCGGTCCGCAAGAAAAAGCCTCCCGACCGGAAGGGCGGGAGGCTGCTTCGTCACATGTTCGGATAGTTCGGTCCGCCGCCGCCTTCCGGCGTGGTCCAGACGATGTTCTGCGACGGGTCTTTGATGTCGCAGGTTTTGCAGTGGACGCAGTTCTGCGCGTTGATCTGGAAGCGCGGGTCCTGGCCCTGCTCGTTGTAGAGCACTTCGTAGACACCTGCCGGGCAGTAGAGGCGCGCCGGCTCGCCGTACTTGGGCAGGTTCACCTGGATCGGCACCGAAGGATCCTTCAAGCGCAGGTGCGCAGGCTGGTCTTCCTCATGGTTGGTCGCCGACAGGAACACCGAGCTGAGCTTGTCGAAGCTGATCACGCCGTCGGGCTTCGGATAGACGATCGGCTTGTAGTCCTTCGCAAGGCCGGTCGAGGCCGCGTCTGTCTTCTCGTGCTTCATCGTGCCGAACAGGCCGAAAGCGCCGCCCGTCAGGTGATTGACCCACATGTCGGCCATGCCGAGCGCACCGCCCAGGGCCGTGCCGAACTTGCCCAGCAGCGGCTTGGCGTTGCGGACGATCTTCAGCTCCTTGGCCACCCAGGACTTGTCGTAGGAGGTCTGGTAGGCGGTCAGCTCGTCGCTGGCGCGGCCGGCCTGCACCGCCTCGAACGCGGCCTCAGCGGCCAGAATGCCGGTCTTTACGGCGTTATGGCTGCCCTTGATGCGCGGCACGTTCACAAAGCCCGCCGAGCAGCCGATCAGCGCGCCGCCCGGGAAGGTCAGCTTCGGCACCGACTGATAGCCGCCTTCGGTGATCGCGCGTGCGCCGTAGGCGATGCGCTTGCCGCCTTCCAGGTGCGGGCGGACCGCCGGGTGCTGCTTGAAGCGCTGGAACTCATCGAACGGCGAGAGCCAGGGGTTCTTGTAGTTCAGGTGCACGACGTAGCCGATGGCCACGTAATTGTCCCCGAAGTGGTACATGAAGCTGCCGCCGCCTGTCTGGTCGTCGAGCGGCCAGCCTGTGGTGTGCTCCGCCAGGCCCGGCTGATGGTTCTCCGGCGGCACCTGCCAGAGTTCCTTGATGCCAATCCCGTACTTCTGCGGCGACTTGCCTTCGTCCAGCTTGAACTTGGCGATCAGCTGCTTGGCCAGCGAGCCGCGCACGCCCTCGGCAATGAAGACATACTTGCCGTGCAACTCCATGCCCGGCTGATAGTCGGGCTTCTTCTCGCCGTCCTTGGCGATGCCGACCACGCCGACCACCACGCCTTTGACCGAACCGTCTTCATTCCAGACGAGGTCGGAGGCGGCGAAGCCCGGATAGATCTCGACGCCCAGCTCCTCGGCCTTGCCGGCCAGCCAGCGGGTCAGGTTGCCGAGAGAGGCGATGTAGCAGCCGTGGTTGTGCATGAACGGCGGCATGGCGAACATCGGCAGGCTGAGCTCGCCTTGCGGGCCCAGCAGCTTGAAGCGGTCCTTGGTGACCGGCGTCTCCAGCGGCGCGCCCTCCTCCTTCCAGTTGGGGAAGAGTTCGGACAGGCCCTTGGGGTCGATCACCGCGCCCGACAGGATGTGGGCGCCGACTTCGGAGCCCTTTTCAAGCAGAGCGACCGAAATCTCGGTCCCGGCCTTGGCGGCCATCTGCTTCAGACGGATCGCCGCAGAGAGGCCCGCGGGACCGCCACCGACGATGACGACGTCGTATTCCATCGACTCGCGTTCGAGGTCTTCGCTCATGGGATCTCCCGGTGAGGCCCTACGGCCGCTCTTATGACTGTTTGAATCACAGCTTATCCGAACGTGACGCGGGGGTGGTCAAGCACCTAGCCGGATTTTTTGCTGCAGCGCAGCGTGGAGACCGACGACAATCCGAGCTAAGACGGTGACATGAGCCTCGCCGTCGATCAACGCGCCGTCGAAAGCCTGCTGGCCTTCTGGGCCGATGCGGGTGTCGAGGCCCTGTACGCCGAAGCGCCGATCGATCGGCTGGCGGAGGGCGCGGCGATGCTCCGCGCCAAGAGCCAACCACCGCCGCCTGCGCCCGTCGCCCGCCCCGGCATGGCCATCGTCCGCTCGCCCGACATCGCCTCGGCCGTCGCCGCCGCTAAGGCCGCCGCCGCTGCCTGCAACGATCTTGAGAGCCTGGCCGCCGCCATCGCCGCCTTCGAGGGCTGCCCGCTGAAGAGCCAGGGTGCCAAGCAGGCTGTGTTCTCGCGCGGCGTCAGCGACGCCCCGCTGATGATCATCGGTGAAGGCCCCGGCGCCGACGAGGACGCCCAGGGACAACCGTTCGTGGGCCGCGCGGGCAAGCTTCTCGATCGCATGCTCAAAGCCGCAGGCCTCGAAGATCGTGTGTTCATCACCAACACCGTGTTCTGGCGCCCGCCGGGCAACCGCACCCCGACGCCGCAAGAGCAAGCCGTCTGCGCGCCCTTCGTCGAGCGCGCCATCGCGCTGGTGAAGCCCAAGATGCTGCTTCTGGCCGGCGGCGCGTCGGCCAAGGCCATGCTCAAGCGCGATGAAGGCATTCTGACCATGCGGGGGCGCTGGTTCGAGTGGGTCGCCGAAGACCAGTCGATGGAACTGCCGGCCATGCCGACGCTGCACCCGGCCTTCCTGCTGCGGACGCCCGCTCAAAAGAAGAAGGCCTGGCAGGATCTTTTGACCCTGACCGAGCGACTTGATCGACCGGACCGCCCGCACTAAGATTTCAGCAACCAGTCGGAACGGGGACGCGCATCTTTCGGGGGAGCGCGTATTGCTTTTGCAGCTTTGGGCTCGCCTTCTGGCCGTGCTGTCGGCCTTTGTGTTGTCCGTCGCCGCCTTGGCCGCACAGGCCAGCGGGCTTGAGCCCCTGTCTCCCGATGATGTCCGGTACTACCGCGCGGCGTTCGCCGCCGCCGATCGCGGCGACTTCGCCAGCGCCGAAGCCGCCTTCGCCAACACCCGCGATCGCACCCTGGCCGGCCGCCTGACGTTCGCAAAGATCATGCATCCGACGCGCTATTCGGCGAGCTACGGCGAGCTGACCCGCTGGCTGGACAGCCATGCCGAGGAGGCCGGCGCAGATCGGGTCTACAGCCTGGCCCTGAAGCGCATGCCGAAGGGCAAACGCGTGATCGAGCCCACGATCCCCACCCTGTTCATCGCCGACGAGACCGGCCCGCCGCCGGCGGACAAGGGCCGCGCGGCGCGTGAAGCCTACTATTCAGGCGACGTGAAACAGGCGCTCGCCCTGGCCATCGCCGGGGGCGAGCGTTGGATCGCGGGGCTGTCGGCGATCCGGCTCGGCGACGCCGCCCAGGCGCAACGCTTCTTCGAACAGGTCGCCGACGACGAACACGAGGACGAGTGGCTGCGCGCCGCCGGCGCCTTCTGGGCCGCGCGCGCCGCCAGCCAGCAGGGCCATGGCGGTCAGGCGCGTGATCTGCTGCTCAAGGCCGCCCATTCGCCCCACACCTTCTATGGCATGATCGCCGCGCGACAGCTGACCCTGGCCGGCGTTCCCGTGACGGAGCCGCGGGAAGATCCGATCGCCACCCTGCTCACGCGGGTCGCCTATACCGGGCCCGACACCGAGTCGCTGAACGCCCTGGTCACCGTCGATCCCCGTGCGCGACGCGCCGCCGCCCTGGCGCAGGTCGGTCGCTGGCGCGAAGCGGGCGAGGAGCTGCGCGCCGGACTCTCGCTGGCCGACACCGGGGCCCTTCGCGCCGACTGGACCACCCTGGCCCTGGCGCTGAACGCCAAGGCGCCGCTCAACGCCGGCCGCCCCGTGCGGCGCGTGGGCGGCGAGGACTATCCGCTGCCGCCGCTGGATCCGATCGGCGGCTTCACGATCGACAAGGCCATGGTCTACGCCCTGGTGCGCCAGGAAAGCCGTTTCGATCCCCTCGCCGTCTCCAACGCCGGCGCGGTGGGCCTGATGCAGGTGCGCCCGACTTCGGCCGCCGACGTCGTCGGCGACGACCGGCTGCGCTCCGACAACTCGCCGTTGTTCGACCCCGCCTTCAATCTGCGCGCGGGTCAGGACTATTTCACCTGGCTGATGGACCGGGGCCTCAAGAGCCCGGACGTCCTGCGCGCGGTGGCGGCCTATAACGGCGGTCCCGCCACCCTGAACCGGACGCTCGCCCAACTGGGCGCCGACTGCGACAGCCTGCTGCTAATCGAGAGCCTGCCATTCAAGGAAACCCGCAACTACGTCGAGAAAGTGATGGCCAGCTACTGGACCTACCGCCGGCTGATGGGCGCGGAGAACCGGACGCTCGACGCCGTGGCCAGCGGGGCTCGGACCGTGGACTTCCGCCTGGATCCGCAGGTCGAGATGCCCACGACCATCGACCAGTTGATGGCGCAGTTGCCGTAAGGCCTCAGCGCCCCTTCTTTT
This sequence comes from Caulobacter sp. BE264, assembly GCF_031457805.1. Classification (NCBI taxonomy): domain Bacteria; kingdom Pseudomonadati; phylum Pseudomonadota; class Alphaproteobacteria; order Caulobacterales; family Caulobacteraceae; genus Caulobacter; species Caulobacter sp. BE264. The sequence continues at coordinate 966,042 of NZ_JAVDXI010000001.1, forward strand.
CTTCCCCTAGTAGGCCAGGACCTTGGCCTTGATGGCCTTGGCCAGCCCCTTCTCGTCCATCGCCGCGCCTGCGGGCCAGTCCAGGCGACGCAGCAGGACACCGTGAGGCTTGGGGGCCAGGCGCCCCAGCCAGCCGCCCGGCGCGATCAGCAGCCCTGGCGCGCCGGCGCCGCCGGCCAGATGCCGCTCCACCGGCTCGCGCCAGCCCTCGCGCAGCACCGGATCCGTCCGTAGCGTCAGAATCCAGTCGCCCCGTGACGCCCCTGCGCCCGCCGCCAGCCGATCCTTGACCTCACCCTTGGCGCGCACTAGCTGAGCGCCACTGTCCTCGGCCAGGGCCTCGACGCCTGGCTCATCGCCGGCGACCAGCACCACTTCCTTGACAAGACCATCGACCGCAGCAGGCACCAGCATGGCCATCTGCGCGGCCAGGCCCGGCAGGTCTTCGGAGGCGACGAGAACGACGGAGATCATGTCCCTGCTTCGCGAGCCAGGACGGCGCGGTCAAGAGGCCGGAGGTGGTCTTTTGTTCGGCGCTTTTTTCTTCACGCAAACCGGGACCACTTCGCTGGAAACAGACTCTAGCCAAAGAGATCCATCTGCGCGGCCGGCGGGCGCGGCGGTTTGAACTGGCTGATGTCCAGAGCGGTCCAAGGCTGGTCCAGCCCAAACCGCTTGACCGCGAGATGGAACCGCTGCCGGAGCACCTCAGCGACCGGACCGTCGCCGACCATGCGATCGCCCCAGGCGGCCCTATAGACCTCGCCCGATCGGATCTGGCGGACCAGCGACATCACCTTGCGAGCACGGTCTGGGTGGTCACTCTGGAGCCACTCCTCGAACAGTTGGGCGATCTCGCGCGGCAGGCGCAGCGCTACATAGCCCGCCCCGCGCGCGCCGGCCTTGCCGGCCGCCTCCAGCACCGCCTCAACCTCATGGTCGTTGAGGCCAGGGATCGCCGGCGCAAACATGACGGTGACGGGAACGCCCGCCTCCGTCAGCCGGCGCACCGCCTCGACGCGCTTGCCGGGCGTGGCCGCGCGCGGCTCCATGCTGCGCGCCAGCCGGCGATCCAGGGTCGTGATCGAGATCGCCACCCGTGTCAGCCCCCGCTCGGCCATGCGGCTCAGCACATCCAGGTCCCGCAGGATCAGCGTCGATTTGGTGATCAGCGTGAACGGATGGCCGAACCGCTCCAGGGTCTCGATCACCTGTCGGGTGACGCGCAGCGTCTTTTCGTCAGGCTGATAAGGATCGGTGTCACCGCCGATATGGATCGTGGCGGGCTTGTAGCCGGGCTTGGACAGCTCCTTGGCGAGCAGTTCGCCCGCCTGCGGCTTGAAGAAGATCTTGCTCTCGAAATCCAGGCCCGGCGACAGGCCCAGATAGGCATGCGCCGGCCGGGCGTAGCAGTAGATGCAGCCATGGCTGCAGCCCCGATAGGGATTGATCGAACGGTCAAACCCGACGTCCGGGCTCTGGTTGCGGGCGATGATCGTCCGCGACTTCATGGGCTGCAGTTGGGTGAGGACTTGAGCGGGCTCTTCGTCCCCACTCCAGCCATCGTCAAAGGTCTCGCGCACCTGAGACTCAAAGCGCCCCGTCCGGTTCGATTTCGCGCCCCGCCCTCGCGCGGCGGGCCCAAGTTTCGCTGCCTCTGCCATGTTGGCATGATGCGCGATCAACATGAACATAACAAGAACATTTGTACGACATCGCCGGGTGCGCTCAGCCCCTGGTCGCCAACCCGTCCAGATACTGGCGGATATTCGCCGCCTGCGCCGCCGTGCCGGCCAGAGCGATGGCGCGGTCGAAGGCCCGACGCGCGTCGGCGACCCGCCCCGCCTGCATCAGGAAAGCCCCGCGCGCGCCGTGATAGTGAAAATAGGCGTCGAGCCGCTCGCCCAGAGGCTCGATCATCGCGAGCGCGGCATCCGGCCCGCGAACCTTAACGACCGCCACCGCCCGGTTCAGGGTGATCACGGGCGAAGGCTGCATGATCTCCAAAACGGCGTAGAGGCGGTCGATCCCCGCCCAGTCGGTGTCTTCGGCCCGCGCCGCCCGGGCATGCAGCGCCGCGATCGCAGCCTGCACCTGATAGGGGCCCGGAGCCTGCTTGAGCATCGCCTTGTCGATCAGGGCGAGCCCCTCATCGATCATCCTGCGATTCCAGAGACTTCGGTCCTGATCCTCCAGCAGGATCGCCGCGCCGTCATCGGCGAAGCGGGCGTCGGACCGCGCATGTTGGAGCAGCAGCAGCGCGGTCAGACCCATCATCTCCGGTTCGGCCGGCAACAGGCGCAGCAACAGGCGCGCGAGACGAATGGCCTCGTCGCAAAGACCGCCCTTGGCCTCAAGCGCCTTGCCGCTGGCCGAATAGCCCTCGTTGAAGACCAGATAGATCATCGCCGCGACCGCCGCAAACCGCTCGGCGCGCTCGACGGGACCCGGCGCCTCGAACGGCGCGTCGCCGGCGCCGATCCTGGCCTTGGCCCGCGTGATGCGCTGCTCCATCGCCGCGTCGCTGACCACGAAGGCCCGCGCGATCTCCCTGACCGAGAGGCCCGAGACAATCCGCAGCGCCAGGGCGATCTGCTGCGTCGCCGGGAGGTCCGGATGGCAGCAGATGAACAGCAGCCGCAGGACATCATCACGGTAGTGCGCGCTGTCCAGCCGTTCGGCCGCCTCAGCCTCGGCGTCTTCGAGATCAGAGAGCAGGTGCTCGGGCGGCAGCGCCGTGTTTCGGCTGGTCTTGCGAACCGCGTCGATGGCGGCGTTGCGGCCGACCATGATCAGCCAGGCGGTCGGGTCACGCGGCGGCCCATTCTTTGGCCAGGCCTTCAGGGCGCGCAGGCAGGCGTCCTGAAAGGCCTCCTCGGCGGCGTCCATGTCGCGGAAATAGCGCAACAGCGCCGCCATGGCCTGGGGCCGAGCGGCGGCGATCGCGCCCTCGATCCAGCCGAGGTCGATCACGCGCCCGCCGGACCCGGCTGAAACATGGCGATGGGACGGATCTCGTAGGACCCGCCGGGATTGGCCTTGCCCAGATCCTTGGCGATCTGCAGGGCGCCGTCGAGGGACTCGCAGTCGACGACGTAGAAGCCCAGAAGTTGCTCCTTGGTCTCGGCGAAGGGCCCGTCCAGCACCAGGGGCGGTTCGCGATCCTTGCGCAGGGTGGTCGCCGCCGTCGTCGGCATCAGGCGCGCGACGGGGCCCAAGCGCCCCTCCTCGGCCAAGCGCTGCTGGACCGCGCCGAGCTTCTCCATCACGACCTCGTCCTCCGCCTTGGACCAGGCGCAGACGACGTCTTCGTAGTTGTAGCAAAGAATGGCGTAGAGCATGGGCGGTCCTCTTCTCCCCTTACAAGGACGGCGGACTATGGCGTCTTCCGACAGCGCACGGGAAGATTTTGAGTTCAGGCCCCGAGCGCGCGAAGGCGACGACGGACGGGCTCGTCATAGACCTTGAGCACGACCCACGCCCCGATGACGATCAGCAGCATCGCGGTGATCGCAAAGCCGGCGGGATAGCCTTCTCCGCCCAAGGCGCGGTAGGCCCGAAGCAACAGCTCCCAGCCCAGCCAGTGCAGCGCATAGAGCGGATAGGATATCGCTCCGGCGACACGACAGACCTCGCCGACGAGGCCAGTCGGATCCTGGCGTCCGGCCAGGACCATCAACGGAAAGACGATGCTGACGCAGGCGAAGTCGTAAAGCCAGTTGAGCGGCGTCCAGGGCGCGCAGACCACCGCGCCCAGAAGGATCGCCAGCACCCAGACCGGCGCCGTCCAGGCGACGAAGGCCTGCATGCGGTAACAGCCCCAGCCCAGCAGGAACGCGAAGAGGGTGCGCAGGAAACTGATGACGAAGGTGCCGCGATCCCAGCCCGTCAGGACGCCGCCCATGCCGTGGGCGACATAGAGCATCACCGGCAGCAGCAGCACGACCAGCAGCACATGCCCCAGGACGCTCAACCGGCGTAAGGGGAACCAAGCGGCGCCCACCGCCAGCTCGAAGAACAGCGACCAAGCAGGCGGGTTCAACGGAAAGAGCGGCGAGAAGCCGTTCTCGTCGATCCAGATCCGCGGGATCATCAGCAGGCCCAAGGCCAGCCAACCCGGCACGGCCTCGCGATGCTGGATGATCACGAAGGCGCCGCCCAGCATGGTGAGCGCGATCAGGGGCCAAAGGCGCACCAGGCGCTGGCGCATGAACCCCAGCCAGCTGATCGGACGCGCGCCATAGGCGTGGGCCAGCACGAAACCGGACAGGCAGAAGAAGAAGTCGACGGCCAGATAGCCGTGCGGAACCAGCCACGGCCGGCCCGTCCAACTGCCGATGTGGTAGAGCATGACCCCCACGGCGGCGACACCGCGCAGGCCGTCCAGGGCCTCATACCGCCGCCCCGCCTCGTAAACCCGCAAACTCTCGCCCTCGCGCCCGCCTCTGATTAGCCGGGCGGACGCGCCGCTGGCAACTCAGCCGGCCGGCTTCTCGAACAGCAGGGCCTTGGTGAGAAAGGCGCGGTCTTCGGCGACCAGCCGCAGCCCAACCTCGCCGAACAGGCTCGGCAGGTCGGTCTCGGCATAGCTGCCGTAGTAGGGCTCGTGGAAATAGACGGGGAAGGCCTCCAGGAGGCGCGCGAGATCGGGCGTATCCGCTGGCTGGACGGAGTCGACCAGCACCAGAACCCCGCCGGGCTTGAGCACCCGCGACAGGCTGGCCGCCACCACCGGGCGCACGCGCGGCGGCAACTCGTGGAAGAGATAGACGCAGGTGACGGCGTCCAGAGCGCCATCCGCGAACGGCAGCGCCTCGGCCATGGCCTTGACGCCGCCGACGCCGGTGCGTTGTCGCGCCTTGCCTAGATAGGCTTCGGACAGATCCAGGCCAGCCAGCGCGGCGCGCGGAAACGTCGCCCGCAGATCCTTGAGGAACGCGCCGGAACCGCACGCCACATCGAGGATTTTGGCGTCGCGATGATCACGAGCGCGCCAATGCCTGGCTAACAGCGAAAGCCCGCGCCGCCGCATCGCTCCCGCCGTGCCGGAAAACAACGCCTCGACCTGAGCGTCATAGCGACGGGCGCTTTCTTGGGTGAACCAGCCCCCCGATTGATAGTGAAAGTTCTGCCGATAGTAGGTCGGATAGACCGAGGGATCGGCCGCCTCTCGAACCTCGACTCCATCCCCACGACGTCGGCGTTGATCAACCTCGAAGGCGTCTGCAATGAAGTCCGCGGCCTCCCGCAGGGCGGCCGACGGCCGGGCCGGTCCATCCTCGATGGCGGGATAAAGGCCTGCCGAGACATCCCGGGCGTCCTTCTCGAAGGCCTCCAGATAGGCCCGCCGAAGACTGGTCCGGATCGGCGCCGGGGTCGTCGGCGAGAAGCGCCGGGCCTGCGGCCCGTCGGACGGTCGGGTCAGGGAGCGAGCCAGACCGCCGGTCGCGGTCCACCAGACCGCCTTGACGGCGGCCTTGGCGCCCTGGCCTACCGCGTCGAGCGCGAAGGCGGGTCGTCCACGTCCGCTGCTGGTCTGGACCATAGCCCCCTCACCGCGTGAAGACTCCGACCAGCTCAATATGGGGCGACCACACGAACTGGTCCACAGGCGTCACCCTCACAAGCTTGAAGCCAGCGTCGACCAGCACGCGCGCATCCTTGGCGAAGGTCTGCGGGTTGCACGAAACGCCCACCACCTTGGCGACCTTGGACTTGGCGATCTCGACAGTCTGCTCAGCGGCGCCGGCGCGGGGCGGGTCGATAACGACGACATCGGTCTTGGCCAGTTCGGTGCTCAGCACGGGACGCCGCACCAGATCCCGCGTCTCGGCGGTGATCGGCTTGAGCCCGGGCGCGCCGCCGATCGCGGCCTTGAGAGCGCTGATGGCCGGCGCGCTCATTTCGGCAGCGTAGACCTGGGTCACCTCGGCCAGAGGGAAAGTGAAGGTGCCAACGCCGCAGTAGAGGTCAGCCACGCGGCTGGCGCCCTGGGCCTCGGCGACCGCGAGCTCGACCATCGCCTTCTCAGCGGCGGGGACGGCCTGCAGAAAGCTTCCGGGCGGCAGGGCGACGACGGCGGAACCGAGCTTCACCAAGGGCTGGCGCGCGCCATAGATCGTCTCACCGGCCAGGGTGACTCGGGCGAAGTCGCCTTCGCCCGCCGCCATGGCCGCACGCATCCGGGCGTCGGCCGACAACCCGCCGCTCTTGCGCTCGACACCGGTGATGTCGATGTCGAGGCCCGTGGCGGTGAGCGTGACGTGGAGGGTCGGCGCCGACTTGGGATGCTCCAGAAAGGGTTCGGCAAGGCGCGCCAGGGCCGGCAGCGCCGCCACGAGACGCGGATCGGTGACGGGGCACTCTTCGATCGACACGAGGTTCCAAGAGCGTCGCTCCTTGAAACCAAGACGCGCGCCCTGCCCCTTGCCACCCTTGCGGGCATGCAGCGCCACGCGACGCCGCGACGCCGGGGGCGCCGCGAAGGTCGGCAGGATTTCGGTCTCAAGCCCCTCCATCGACAGCTGGAGCCGAACCTGTTCGGCCTTCCAGGCGCGATAGGGCTCAGCCGCCCAGTACTGCAGGGCGCAGCCGCCGCACGTCCCATAGTGACGACAAGTCGGCGTCACGCGCTCCGGACTCGGCGCCAGAATCTCGACGACCTCTCCGCGCGCGCCGTCGAACTGGGCTCGAACAATTTCGCCGGGAAGCGTGAGCGGAATGAAGGCGGGCTTGCCGTCGGCGGTGCGCGCGAGCCCGTCGCCCTGGGCGCCCACCGCGTTGATCGTCAGGTCTTGCATCCGCAGTCCATACCCCAAAACCCAGATGAGGGCGCGCGCCGCAGCGGTTTTTTCCGTCGGACGGGGAACGGCATGCGTTCTGTCAGGCTCCGTTCATGTTGGCTGCGCCACAACGGTGACAACGGATGAGCTAGGCCGTACGCCGAAAAGCGGCGGCCTTAAGAAAGACAGGTTCTCTCATGACCATGAGCGCGAACAAGAACAGGACCTCCAAGATGAAGACCGTTCTGGGCGTGACCGCAGCCCTCGTCTGCGGCGTGCTGACGCCGACCCTGGCCTCGGCCCAGGCTTACGGCTCGCAAGGCTACGGCGGCGCCTATGACCGCCAGGGCTACTATTACGACCCCTGCCAGCGCTCGACCACGCAGCGCGGCACGGGCGGCGGCCTGGCGGGCGCTGGCCTCGGCGCGGCGATCGGCGGCGGCGTGGCCGCGCGCGGCGCCAAGACCGAGGGCGCCGTCCTCGGCGGCCTTCTGGGCGCCGTGATCGGGTCCAGCATCGGCAAGAAGTCCGCCGCCTGCGCCCCGGGTCGCGCTCCGCCGCCGCCGACCGCCTATAACGGCGCCTATGAAGATCAGGCCTATCGCTCGAGCGCGTATGAGGACGCTCGCCGCGAGGCAAGCCGCGACACCTACTACGAGCGCAGCTACGAGCGTCAGGAAGGCTATCGGGTCGACAACCGGGCCCAACAGGCCGACGTGAACGGCTGCACCCTGGCCGAAAGCCCGATCTACCTGCCGGACGGCCGCGTCCAGAAGCGCTTCGTGCGCGTCTGCCCGGACTCCAACGGCAAATATCAGGTCGTCGACTAAGCGCGACGACCTCTTGCGGAAAATGATCGGCCGCCCCCTGTGGGCGGCCGATTTCGTTCGGTCGGGCTAAAGCTTGGTCGCCCAGACCAGCCGTTCGACCTGCCCCTCCCCGCCCGCGATGGGACTTTCGGAGAGGCCCCGCACCGACCAGCCCGCAGCTTCCAGAAACGCGACGACCTCTCGTTCGACACGGACGATCACTTCGGGATCCTTGACCAGTCCGCCCTTGCCGATGTGTTCGCGCCCGGCCTCGAACTGCGGCTTGATCAGCGCCACCAAGTCCGCGCCCTGGATCGCCAGATCGAGCGCCGCCGGCAGAGCCTTGGTCAGCGAGATGAAGCTGACGTCGCTGACGATCAGGCCGGGCGCTTGGTTGATCCGATCGGAATCCAGACTACGCGCATCCACCCCCGAAAGATCCGCCACCCGATCGCTGCCCTTCAGACTGGCGTGCAGCTGGCCGCGCCCGACGTCGACCGCGAACACGAAGGCGGCGCCCCGCGACAACAGCACCTCGGTGAACCCGCCCGTCGACGCGCCGACGTCGACAGCCACCCGCCCCTCGACCGCGATGGGCCAGAGATCCAGGGCGTGAATTAGTTTCAGCGCGCCGCGCCCCACCCAGGGATGTGCGGCCTCCGCTACGATCTCGGCGGCGTCGTCGACAGACTCAGAGGGCTTGACCACAAGCCGGCCGGCTACCGACACCCGGCCAGCCTCAATCGCCGCGCGCGCCTTTGCGCGACTGTCGAAGACGCCAGTTTCGACAAGCAGTTGATCGATGCGCTTTCTGGCCAAGGCCTTTCCCCGAAAACTCGAAGCAGGCGTCTAGCACAGGCTTGCGGTGAAGGTCTCTTCGGGGTCAACTGAACAGCGATTACCGGCGCGAAGACGTCGGTCCTGTCGGGAGGAATTCCATGCGTTTCAGCCGCCGTGGCCTGATGGCCGCTTCCGCCGCCATCGCCGCCGCGCCTTCGGCCTTCGCCAAGCCCAAGTCGTCCGCCGCCCCCGCCCCCTGGGCGCCCGACGCCACCGAAATCGCCGGCCGCATTCGCCGCAAGGAGATCAGCGTCGCCGAGGCCGTCGAGGACGCCATCCGCAAGGTCGAGACCCTGCAACCCCACGTCCAGGCCGTCGTCGATTCGGACTTTGAGCGGGCGCTCGCCAAGGCCAAGAGCGGCCAACTGAGCGGCCCCTTCGCCGGCGTGCCTTTCCTGGTCAAGGATCTGGACCCCTACAAGGGCGTCCGCACCCGTTACGGCACCCGAGCGACGCTGGGCGCCAAGCCCGATACGGAGCAGACGCCCTATGTCGACGCCTTCGACGCCGCCGGCTTCGTGACGATCGGCAAGTCGTCGACGCCGGAGTACGGCTTCTTGCCCACGACCGAGCCGATGGGCTTCCTGCCGACGCGCAATCCCTGGAGCCTCAAGCATTCGTCGGGCGGCTCTTCCGGCGGGGCGGCGGCGGCCGTGGCGTCGGGCATGGTGACGATCGCCCACGCCAGCGACGGCGGCGGCTCGATCCGCATCCCGGCCGCCAACTGTGGCCTGTTCGGCCTGAAGCCTTCGCGCGGACGCATGATCCCGAACCGGCCGACCAACCGAGGCATCGACCTGTCGGTGTCGCACTGCGTCTCCCACAGCGTGCGCGACTCGGCCGCTCTGTTCGCCGCTTCGGAGCGCACAGACGCGGGCGCGGCGTTCAAGCCGATCGGCGTGGTCACCGCCCCGCTGAAGCGGAAGCTGAAGGTCGGGCTGGTGATGAACACCGGTACAGGGCTCACGCCCCATCCGGAGGTCCAGACGGCCGTCAATAACGCCGCCAAGCTGCTGAAGGATCTCGGTCACCGTGTCGAGCCGACAGCGTGGCCTATGGACGGCAATCAGTTCGGCCAGGACTTTACGGCGCTCTGGGCCAGCGGCGCGGCCGAACTGGTGGCGGGGATCGGCAAGGCCATGGGCCGTAAGCCCGACGCCAACGTGCTGGAGCCCTTCAGCCTGGGCATGGCTGAGTTGGTCAACACCCTGCCGCCTGGCGCGCTGCAGGCGGCCCTGGAGCGACTGCAAGCGACGATCAAGGCCTACGACGCCTGGCTGACCAAGTACGACATCATCCTGTCACCCGTACTGGGCAAGCCGCCGGTGGAGCTGGGCTATGTCGCCGGCTGGGTGCCGTTCGAGGAGCTGCAGGCGCGCCTGATGGCCTATGTCGGCTACACACCGGTGCAGAACGTGGCCGGTGCGCCGGCCATGAGCGTACCGCTGCACTGGACGCCGGACGGCCTGCCCGTCGGCGTACAATTCGCCGGTCGCGCGGGCGATGAAGCGACTCTGTTCGCTCTAGCCTACCAGCTTGAGGCCGCCGCCCCTTGGGCGCACCGCAAGCCGCCGGTCAGCGCTTAGGACCGTCATGGGCGGGTTTACTGTCTGGTTCAGGTCATCTGAACCAGACAGCGCCTACGCTGGGTCCTGCTTCGTACTGAGGCGGACATGCTCGAGCATGTCTGCGATCAGGTCGAAGTCCATCTTGTCAGGACGACGCCAACGCACACAGCCTTTGCCGTGATCGATGTCGGCTAACCGCGCGGAGAAGGCGTCCATCGCCGTCTGCCCGACATAGAACGCGATGTGTTGTTTCTGGCTGTTGAAGGCGATCCAAGGCAGCTTCGGCGGACCATAGGCGGGCATGCCGAAAGCCATGCACTCGCTCTCTGGCCCAAAGGCGCGAAGGCAAAGCGCTCTCAGTTGGTCCAGGGCCGGGCGGCGCTCCGGCGCGACCTCCTGCATGAAGTCGTCGACGTTCGCCGCCTTGGACTGGACCATGGCCCCTACCCCTCCACGAACACCTTCTTCAGTTCGTTCTTCATGATCTTGCCATTGGCGTTGCGGGGCAACGTCTCATGCCAGAACACCACCTTCACCGGCACCTTGAAGGCCGCGAGGCGATCAGCGACGAAGGCGCGCAGCTCGGCCTCGGTCGCTTCCGCGCCCGGCTTCAGGGTGACGACGGCGGCCGGCTCTTCGCCCAGCGTCTTGTGCGGAATACCGACCAAGGCGGCGTCCATGACCGCCGGATGGTCATAGAGGCAGTTCTCGACCTCGATGCAGTAGATGTTCTCGCCGCCGCGGATCAGCATGTCCTTGGCGCGGTCGATGATGAAGCAGAAGCCCTCGGCATCGAGACGGGCCAGATCTCCGGTCCGCACCCAGCCGTCGACGAAGGTCTGGGCCGTCGCCTCGGGCTTGTTCCAGTAGCCGCGCACGACCTGTGGGCCCTTGCACCACAGCTCGCCGACCTCCCCAATCGGCAACTCGCGGTACGGCGCCTCAACCGTCATGATCTTCAGGTCCGTCACCGGGACGGCCGGACCACAACTGTCGGGACGGTTTTCGTAGTCCTCGGCGGAATTGCTGGTCGCGGTGGCCGAGGTTTCGGTCATGCCCCAGCCATTGCCTGGCGAGGACTTTGGCCAGATCTCCTTGATCTTTCGCACCAGCTCCGGAGCCGACGGCGCGCCGCCATAGGCCACGGCCTCGATCGACGACAGATCGTAGTTGGCGCGATTGGGATGCTCGATGATCTGCCAGGCGATGGTCGGAACGCCGCCCATTTGCGTCAGCTTCTCGTCCTGAATCAGCTGCATCGCCTTTTCCGGATCCCACTTGCGGATCATCGCCAGCTTGGCGCCGCCGAACAGCGACGGGTTCAGCACGGCGAAGCAGCCTGTGGCGTGGAAGAACGGCACCGAGATCAGCGAGCCCTTTTGCGGCAGGCTTGGATCGGGCTGGGGCGGCGCCTCGCCGCGACGCAGGAACGCGCGCGCGCCAGCGGCGGCGGCCGCGAAGATGTTGCTGTTGATGTTGCGATGGGTGCCGATCGCGCCCTTGGGCTTACCGGTCGTGCCCGAGGTGTAGAAGATCGTGGCGTCATCGTCCGACGCTATGGCGACGGTCGGCAGCGGCTTCTCCTCCAGCTTCGCCCAGTCGTTCGGGCATCCGATCTTGGACTCGAGCGGGATCACGTAGGGATGGGTGATCTCCTCCCTGGCTCGGCTGACGTAGACGCGCTTGAGATCCGGACAGTTGTGCAGGTGCTCGCCCATCCGCTCGTAGCGCTCGACATCGACGATGGCGACCTTCGCCCCGGAATCGACCAAGCCGTATTCCAGCTCCGGCCCGGTCCACCAGGCGTTCAGCGGCGTGACGATGGCGCCCAGAGACAGCGCCCCGTAGAAGGCCACCGGCCATTCCGGCAGGTTGCGCATGATGATAGCGACGCGGTCGCCCTTCTGGACGCCGAACGCTTCGAGCTCGGCCGCCATATGAGTGACGGCGCGGTAAAAGGCTTCGAACGTGACCCGCTCGTCCTCGTGGACGAGAAACACCTTCTCGCCGTGGGCCCGCCCCAGCAGCAGGGTGTCACGCAGGGTTGGCGGCGCGTTCTTCCAGGTCCGCGTCTTGACGCCGCGGATCTCGACCTCCTCCATCTCGCCCGGCGTGCCTGGCTGAGTGATCAGCGCATAGGCTTGCTGCACCGACATGGCGGGCCACGGAATGGACGCGGGGGCGGCCTGGGTCATGATGCTAACTCTCCCGGTATCGTGTCGCGCCTTGTTTGCTGAGCGCGTTCAGCGACCAGAGAGCACAGCCGCAAGCGGGATGCAAACGTCCGTTTGACCCTAGGAGAACATTGATAAGTTAGAAGCGCGACTTGCCCGGTTTCCGCAGCGTCATAACGCCAGCAAAAAGGGCGACGCCTCTCGTGAGACGCCGCCCCAACTCTTCGATCGCCTTCAGTGCTTAGCCGACTGATTCCAAGCGCGCCAGCGCAGCCTCGAGCTTGGCCTTGGCGGCTTCCGACTCGGCCAAGCGCTCGCGGTTCTCCTCAATGACCTCTTCCTTGGCGCGTGCCAGGAAGTCGGGGTTGCCGAGCTTCTTGTTGACCTTCTCGATCTCGCCGGCGTGGCCAGCGATGTCCTTGGTCAGCCGAGCCTTCTCAGCGGCGATGTCGATGAACTCGGCCACGCCCAGCGCGCCGGTCGCCTCGCCCATGACCACCGGCGCCGAGCCGGCAGGCGCGGCGTCGGCCTCGCGGACACTGTCGAGACGCGCCAGGGTCAGCAGCAGGTCGCGGTGACGGGCCAGACGGGCCTTGGTCTCTGCGCCAGCGCCGACAACCGTAAGGCCCGGCTTGGCCGACGGCGGCACGTTCATCTCGGCGCGGATCGAGCGAATCTCGCCCACCGTCTCGACCAGCCAGCCGATCTCGGCCTCGGCCTCGGCGTCGATCCAGTCGGCGGGCAGCTCCGGCCACTTCGCCGAGATCAGCATGCTGTCGCGGGCCGGACCAAACTCGGCGGTCTTCTCCCACAGCTCCTCGGTGATGAACGGCATCACCGGGTGCAGCAGCTTCAGGATGACGTCCAGCGCCCAGGCGGCGGTGGCGCGGGTCTCGGCCTTGGCGGCGGCGTCATCGCCGTTCAGGATCGGCTTGGCCAGCTCCAGGTACCAGTCGCAGAAGACGTTCCAGACGAAGCGGTACAGAGCGCCAGCGGCCTCGTCGAACGACGGGGCTTCCAGGGCCTTAGTCACCTCGGCGACGGTCTTGACCGTCTCGCCGCGGATCCACTTGTTGATCGGCTGCTGGACGGTCGCGGGATCGAAGCCCTCGACGCGGACGCACTCGTTCATCTGGGCGAAGCGCGAGGCGTTCCACAGCTTGGTGCCGAAGTTGCGGTAGCCTTCGATCCGCTGCTTGGAGAGCTTGATGTCGCGCGCTTGACCCGACATCGCCGTCAGGGTGAAGCGCACCGCGTCGCAGCCCAGTTCGTCGATCAGGATCAAGGGATCCATCACGTTGCCCTTGGACTTGCTCATCTTGGCGCCCTTCTCGTCACGAACGAGGGCGTTGATGAACACCTGCTTGAACGGGGCCTCACCCATGAAATGGATGCCCATCATCATCATCCGGGCGACCCAGAAGAAGATGATGTCGAATCCCGTCACCAGGGTGCTGGTCGGGTAGAACTTGGCGAGGTCCGCGGTCTTTTCCGGCCACCCCAGGGTCGAGAACGGCCACAGGGCCGAGCTGAACCAGGTGTCGAGGACGTCCTCGTCCTGGGTGAGGATGACGTCGGCGCCGAACTGCGCGCGGGCGGCGGCGTAGGCGGCTTCCTCGGTCTCCTCGACGAAGATCGAGCCGTCCGGACCAAACCACGCCGGGATCCGGTGCCCCCACCAGAGCTGGCGCGAGACGCACCAGGGCTCGATGTTACGCAGCCATTCGAAGTAGGTCTTTTCCCAGTGCTTGGGCTCGAAGACCGTCTCGCCGGTCTCGACGGCCTTGAGCGCGGGCTGGGCCAGGGTCTTGGCGTCGACGTACCACTGGTCGGTCAGGAAGGGCTCGATGACCACGCCCGAACGGTCGCCGTGCGGGACCATGTGCTTGGTCTTCTCGATCTCCTTCAGCCAGCCCTCGTCCTCGGCGCGGCCGACGATGGCCTTGCGCGCGACGAAGCGGTCCATGCCCTGGTATTCGGCCGGAACGTTCTCGTTCAGCTTGGCCTCGACCGTCAGGATGTTGATGGCTTCCAGGCCCGCGCGCTTGCCGACGCCGAAGTCGTTGAAGTCGTGGGCGGGCGTGATCTTCACCGCGCCTGAGCCCTTGGTCGGGTCAGCATAGTCGTCGGCGACGATCGGGATGCGGCGGCCGACGATCGGCAGGGTCACGAACTTGCCGACCAGGCCCTTGTAGCGCTCGTCGTCGGGATGGACCGCGACGCCGGTGTCGCCCAGCATCGTTTCCGGACGCGTGGTGGCCACGACGATGTAGTCGCGGGTCTCGTATTCGGTCGGCTTTCCCTCGTCGTCGAAGGCGATCGGGTGCTGATAGGTGACGCCGTCGGCCAGCGGATAGGCGAAGTGCCAATAGGCGCCGTCGACCTCCTTCTGCTCGACCTCGAGGTCGGAGATGGCGGTCTGGAACTGCGGGTCCCAGTTCACGAGGCGCTTGTCACGATACAGCAGGTTCTGCTTGTAGAGCTGGACAAACACCTTGCGGACAGCGGCCGACAGGCCCTCGTCCAAGGTGAAGCGCTCGCGCGACCAGTCGCAGGACGCGCCAAGCCGGCGCAGCTGGTTGGTGATGGCCCCGCCGCTCTCGGCCTTCCACTCCCAAACCTTGTCGACAAACGCTTCACGGCCCATGTCGCGACGGCCGATGTTGCCGGCGGCGGCCAGCTGGCGCTCAACGACCATCTGGGTGGCGATGCCCGCGTGATCGGTGCCCGGCAGCCACAGGGCGGCCTTGCCGCGCATCCGGTGGAAACGGGTCAGCACGTCCTGCAGCGTGTTGTTCAGCGCGTGACCGATATGCAGCGAGCCCGTCACGTTCGGCGGCGGGATCACGATCACAAACGACTCGGCGTTCGGATCCTCGCTGGGCTTGAAGGCTCCGGAGGCCTCCCAGGCGGCGTACAGGCGGGGTTCGACGGATTTGGGATCGAAGGTTTTTTCGAGCATGGCGGAGCGGATATGCCATCTGCGGCCCGCCCGGGGAACCGGCGGGCCTGGGTTTTCTGAAGGATTGAGCAACGAAAAAGGCGGCCGCCGCAGCGACCGCCTCGATTTTCCGACGGTTCGGAAGCTTTAGGCGCCGCGCCCCCGAGAGATGCGCTGCACTTCTTCCTCGACCTTGGTCTCGACGATGCGCGGCAGGTTCTGGTCCAGCCACTCCTTGAGCAGCGGACGCAGCAGCTCGCGTACGACGTCTTCCAGCGTACGCCCGTCCTTGGGCATCAGCAGGGCCGAGCTCAGGCTACCGAAGGCGCTGGCGGCGGCCGACGCGGCCGAAACACCGACCAGTTGGTCAGCGACCTCGTCGCGATCGAACACAGGCGCGGCGGGCGGCGGCGTGTAGGCGGGCTCGGGCTCAGGCTCAGGCGGTGAATAGATGTCGATATCACCGACAGTCTCGAGCGGCGGCAGCTCGGGCTCCGGCGTGATCGGGTCCGTCAGCTCCAGAACGTCGTCGTCGAACGACACCGGCTCGGGCTCAGGCTCCGGCTCTGGCGGCGGAGGCGCCGCTTCGGCCGCAGGCTCCGCCGGCGCGTCATCCTCCGAGATGATGCGTCGAATGGAGGCGAGGATTTCCTCCATTGTAGGTTCTTGAGACTGATCGGACATGTGCGGGGCCGTCGTAAAGAGGTACGAATCCTTGCGCGCCTTGGGGCGCGCTTAGCCGCGATGGTGCAGACTTACGCGTGTTAAGCAAGCGCAAGTCCGCGCCTGGGCGGAATCGACGCGGTTCGAACCTACTTCGACGCGTCCTTCGGCTTAGTCGAAGCCGCGCCGACGCTGTCGATCGCTTGCACCACCGGCTCCCACGGCACCCAGCCCACGCCACGCGTGACGCGGTTGTAGGAAGCTTTCGGATCGTACGCGGCGGTTGCCGACGACAGCTTCGCCACATCCAGCTGGCCCATGGCCTGCAGGACGACGGCGCCGGCCAGGTATTCGTCGCGACGGGCCGAGACCAGCGCCAGCTCAGCGTTGGACAGTTCCAACTGAGCGTTCAGCACGTCCAGGGTGGTGCGCAAACCAACCTGCTGCTCCTGACGCACGCCTTCGAAGGCGATACGGGTCGCACGGACCTGCTCTTCGTTCGACACGAGACCCGCGCGAGACGCCAGGAGGTTGCTCCACGCGTTGGAGACCTGCTGGATCGCCGTGCGTTTAGCGCCTTCCACGGCGCTTCGGGCGGCGTTTTCACGCTCCGTGGCGGCGCGAACCTGCGAGGTCGTCAGACCCCCGGTAAAAAGCGGAATTGAAGCGGTGATCGCACCGGAGACGCTGCGATCGTAGTCGTCGAACTGGCTGCCGACGCCCGAGCGCTTGTCGGCGGCGTAACCAACCGAAGCGCGCGCCGAAACCGTCGGACGATAGCCAGCCTTGGCCACGGCCACACGCGCTGCGGCGGCCTCCTCGTTGAACTTCGCGGAGGCCACCCCCGGATTGGTCGTCTGCGCGGCCTCAAAGGCTTGATCAACGCTGACCGGAAGCAAACCGGCGAGGCTCGGCTCCGGAGCCAGTTCGCCCGGGGTCTGCCCCACGACGGCGGCGTAGGCGGCGCGACTCACTTCAAGCTGCGCCTGCGCCGCTGACAGCGCGGCCTTGGCCGAGGCCAGTCGCGCCTGCGACTGCGCGACGTCAGTTCGGGTGATCTCGCCAACATCGAAGCGCGCGTTCGACTCGTCGAGCTGCCGCTGCAGAACCGCGACGCTTTCCTTTGCGATGCGAAGGCGTTCTTGGTCGCGGCGGACGTCGACATAGGCCTGGACGACACTAACCAGCACGCTCTGCTCAACCGACCGGAGCCCCTCGCGCGCCGACAACACGTCAGCTTCGGCAGCGCTGACGCTCGCGGAGGCGCGGCCGCCCGTGTAGAGCGGCTGGCTGATCGACAGAGCCGCGCTGCTGCCAGAGACTCTTACGTTTGCGCCCGAAGCGGCGGGGTTGGTCTCCGAGCCGGTGATGTCGGCGGTGGCCCCGATGGTCGGACGAAAGCCCGTCTTGGCCTGGACGACGCCTTCATCCGTCACCCGCGCGCTGGCGCGCTGTTGCTGCAGCGTAGGATTGGTCTGATAGGCGAGCGCGATCGCATCGGCGAGGGTCTCGGCGTTCGCGACGGAAAAGGCCCCAGCCAGGAGGCCAGCGCTGCAAGCGGCGGCCAGCAACCCGGCCCGTCGACGGTACGACATCAACATTCTATCCCCAATCACGCGAAGCCCGCGCTCGCCACAATATGATCGCGTGTAAGTCGCTCCGCCAGTCGTCGCCAGTTAAGCTTTTTTCACGCAAACGTTGCGGCGGCTCGCCCGAGCCCACGATGTCAGAAGCTGAAGCCAGTCTCGGCTTCGAAGCCGGCCAGAACCGGCGGCGCGGCGTCAAACGCGGCGCGACGGCCGACACCGTCTTCCGCGCGTAGGTAAATCGCGGCGCGGCCGACCGGACCGGTGCGCTCGACGACACCCAAGCGCCCGCCATGCGCTAAGGCCTCTTGCCAAGCCTTGGGGGCCACGGCGACGGCGCCTTCGCAAATGATCACGTCGTATGCGCCGGCGGGTACTGTTTTGAGGTCATCGCCGTCGTGCCGCGTGACCGAAAGTCCCATCTTCTCCAGAACCGCAGCTGCATAGGGCGCGGCGATGGCAAGGGCGGTCTCGCCTTCACGCGGCTTCAGCGCCTGCAACAGTTTGCCGACCTCCCGAGGACGCAGGAGCCAGCGCCCGGGCGCGTACTCAATATCGGCGTCGGCGTAGGCGAGGTAAGCCTTCGAGGCCGGCACAACGCGTTCGCGCGCCACGACACGCAGGGCGTCCTGCAACGGCAGGTCGGTCACGTCGGCGGTGCGAATTTGGCTCTCGACCATGTTCAGCCGCGCGGCGGCGAAGTCGGTGCTCATGGAATCCCTCGAAGGACTGGACTTTCGAGCAGGCTTATAGGTCCGCCGCTCGTCGAAACGCAATGCGATCCCAGACCTCAGCGCCGTAAAGCCCCCTCGCCTGAGGTTGGAAAATCATCACACGGCGGCGGACGGAGACGCTCATAGAGCAAATCAGGAGCGATCGAGCTTTCAATTAAGCGTTGTCATGGAAGCTTGGTTGATCCCCCATACGCTAAGCAACATAAGGTTTCTTCGCCGACATGATCGGCGACGGAGGAAATCGCTCGCAGCACGACGAATTGGGGTTCTGTCATGCATAGTGCGCCGATCGTGATCATCCTCGCGGTGATCGCCTTAGTGCTGATCTACTTCCTGCCGTGGATCGACGAAAAGCTGAAGCGCGCTTACGGCCGCTGGCGTCGCAAGCAGCGTGAACGGCGGCAAGAGCGGATGCGCTGACGTTTGAGCTTGTTGGCGCGTTAGTCGACAACGCCGTCGGTGAGTGGCTCCGCGGGTAGGATTCGAACCTACGACCAGCCGGTTAACAGCCGGCTGCTCTACCACTGAGCTACCGCGGAACAGGTCGCTCTCAAGAGAGGGCGGGAGATAGCTATCTCACCGAGTCGATGCAAGCCAGAAAAACGCGCAACACCGCACGCGACCGCGCGGACGCGCCGACAGGGGAACATACTGATTTTCGGGAAATCAGAGAGTGGCTCCGCGGGTAGGATTCGAACCTACGACCAGCCGGTTAACAGCCGGCTGCTCTACCACTGAGCTACCGCGGAACAGGTCGCTCTCAGAAGAGGCCGCGTGATAGCCGCCTCATGGCGCCGATGCAAGCGCCGAATCCAAAAAAAGCAGCCCGGCTTTGCGGCCGGGCTGTGGAAGTCAGTGATGGTGGGTGCCTTCAAAGAAGACAGGCAAAAAATCGCCTGATTATGGTTAATCAGGACTTAATTCTTAACGCCGCGACCAAAAGGTCGCAGGACCAGCAAAGCTTCAAGCGCGTGCTGGGATTTGCAATCCGCGCTGGACCGCCGGACGGGCGAGCCCCGCCGCCAACCAACGCGGGACATTCTGAAGATCGCCGTAGTCAACGAGGTCGCCCGCCTCATAAAAGCCGATCAGATTCCGGACCCAGCCAAGGGTCGCGATGTCGGCGATCGTGTAGTCGTCGCCCATGATCCATGGCCGCTCAGCCAGCCTCCCCTCCAGCACGCCCAGCAACCGCTTTGACTCCGCAGCATAGCGTTGCAGGGGTCGCCTATCCTCGTATTCGCGGCCGGCGAACTTATGGAAGAAGCCTAGCTGTCCAAACATCGGGCCGATGGCGGCCATCTGGAAGAAAACCCATTGCAGGGTTTCGTAGCGAGCCGTCGGCTCTGTCGGCAAAAACTTTCCGGTCTTCTCCGCGAGATAGACCAGGATGGCTCCGCTCTCGAACAGCGCGATCGGCCTCCCCTCGGGCCCAAAGGGATCGATGATGGCGGGGATCTTGCCGTTGGGATTGAGCGACAGATACTCCGCGCCCCAGGTCTCGTTCTTCCCGATGTCGATCAGGTGCGGCTCGTAGGGCAGTCCGGTCTCCTCCAGCATGATTGAGACCTTCACACCGTTCGGCGTCGGTAGCGAATAGAGCTGGATCTCCTCAGGCCTCGCGGCGGGCCAGCGCTGAGTAATCGGAAAAGCGGACAAGTCGGACATGGGTAATCCTTGGGGCGAGCGCAGAACGGCCGCCTCCATCTGGAGACTCCACATTTGATTTTCCAGGCGCCCCGAAACGGGGAGAGCAGGCTCTGTCGCCTTTGATCGCAGAGCGAACATCGCTATCCGATAGAAACCACACGCTCGGGGGGGCGCGATTTTTCATGACGACAGCCGATGACCATTGGCCGACGACTCTTCAACGCGTCGTCGGTGCGCTGAGATTCGAGATTGAAGATCCTGGCCGCAGCCAGTTGCAGATCCGCGCAAAGTCGAAGGACGACGCCAGCCAACTCCCAGCTCTGGTGACCTTGGCGCTTCAAGCGGCGTTGGAGATGGATCGCCGGGTGGCCAACGCCGATCCCGAGCCGCCCGTCGATCGGGCCACCATTCTGGCCCGCAAGGATCTCGCGCGCGCCATGACGGACGGCGCTCATAGTATGTTGCTCACAGGATACGCCACAGCGTACCGACTTGAACTGGCGCGCGTTCTCTGGGCCGGGATCGCGGATGCGCCGCGTCGCCGGCTGGAGGAGCTGGCTCGGCCGCAGGCCTCCTGACCTACCAGGCGCCCACGTTCGGCATAGAGGCCCAAGGCTCGGCTGCCGGCAGATCGCCGTCCTGCAGCAGTTCGATGGAGATGTTGTCGGGCGAGCGCACAAAGGCCATGTGACCGTCGCGCGGCGGGCGATTGATCGTTACGCCCATGTCCATAAGGCGCTGGCAGGTCTCGTAGATGTTGTCGACCCGGTAGGCCAGGTGGCCGAAATTGCGACCGCCGCCGTACTCCTCGTCGTCCCAGTTGTAGGTCAGCTCGACTAGCGGCGCCTTGCGCGCCTTTGCCAGTTCGACGTCCTCCGGAGCAGCGAGGAAGACCAGGGTGAAGCGGCCCTTCTCGTTCTCCATGCGATACATTTCCTGCAGGCCAAGGCCGTCGCAGTAGAACCGCAGCGAGGCGTCCAGGTCGCGAACGCGGATCATCGTGTGCAGATAGCGCATGGCGGTGCTCCAGGAAGTTGGTTGATGGCGATATAGGTCCCGCAGAGCCGGCGGCAATCCCTAAACCGGTTCGCGTTCACGGGTCTGACGACGCCAGAGTGCGGCGTACTCTCCCCCGGCGGCCAGCAGGGCCTCGTGGCGACCGCGCTCAACGACCTTGCCTCGGCGAAGCACGACAATCTCGTCGGCGTCGGCGATCGTGGAAAGGCGGTGCGCCACCACAAGGGTCGTGCGCCCAGCCCTCGCCTTGCGCAAGGTCGCCTGGATGGCCGCTTCGGTGCGACTGTCGAGCGCACTGGTCGCCTCATCCAGGATGAGCACGCGCGGCTCGGCCAGCAGCGCGCGGGCGATCCCAACGCGTTGGCGCTCACCGCCCGACAGCTTCAAGCCACGCTCGCCGACCTTGGTCGCCATGCCTTCCGGGAGACTGCGGATAAAATCGCCGAGCTCGGCCGCTTCAGCGGCCGCCCAGACTTCGCTTTCACTAACCTCGGGCTTGGCGAAGGCGATATTGGCCGCGAGGGTGTCGTTGAATAGCGCCACATCCTGCGGCACCAGCGCGACGGCCTTGCGCAGCGACGCCTGGGTCAGGGTCTTGAGGTCTTGGCCGTCCAGCGTGACCCGTCCAGCTTGAGGATCGATCATCCGCAACGCCAGGCGCACCAGGGTTGTCTTTCCGGCTCCCGAAGGTCCCACAATCGCAACGGTGGAGCCTGGTGCTACGGTGAGCGACACCTCGCTGAGCCCCTCAGATCGCGCGCCATGGCGGAACGAGACCGTTTCGAAGGCCACAGCTCCGCCACGCTGGTCGGCGCACGGCGGCAGATCCTTGGCGTCCGGCGCGTCGGCCACGTCGGCCGATTGCCGGCGAAGATTCAACATCGCTTCCATGTCGATCAGCGACTGGCGGATCTCGCGGTAGGCAAAGCCCAGAATGTTCAGCGGGGCATAGAGGTTGATCAGAATCAGTACGGCCGCCGTGACGTCGCCGGGGCCCATCCGGCCATGTGCGGCTTCCGATCCCGCCAGCACCGCCATGACGCCCAAACCGACGCTCATGACCGCCGATTGGACAAGGTTCAGCAGGTTCAGAGACTGCGCCGCCTTGATGTTAGCCCGGCCATAGACGTCCAGCGCGCGCTCATAGCCCGCCACCGCCCGCGCCTCGCCGCCGAACGACTTGACCGTCTCATAGTTCAAGAGGGCGTCGACCGCGCGACCGGCCGCCTCAGCGTCGGCCTCGTTCAGAGCGCGGCGATGACCGATCCGCCAGTCCGAAATGGCGAAGGTCAGGTAGCCGTAAATGGCGACCGTCACCAGCGCCACCGCAGCGAACCGCCAGTCATAGGCCTTGGCCAGTACGGCGGCGGCCAGGATCAGCTCGATCCCGGTCGGCGCCAGGTTGAACACCAGGCTGCGCAGCAAGAAGTCCATTGACCGTGCGCCGCGATCGATGACCCGCGACAGAGAACCGGTGCGCTTGGACTGATGGAAATCGATCGACAGGGACAGAGCGTGCGAGAAGGTCTCGACCGCTGCGCGGTTCTGCGCCGCCTGGGCCACGGGCGTGAAGATCGTGTCGCGCGCCTGAGGCGCTGCGGCCGAAATGAAACGCACCAGAGCCCAGCCCGCCGCAAGGCTTGCGAAGGTCAGGGCGATCGTCACCGCCACGCCTTGCCCCGCGGACAACCGGTTCACCGCTTCGCCCAGCATCAGCGGCGCGAGCACGCCGAGCACCTTGCCCACCAAGGTCAGCAGCAGCGCGACAGCGACCCGCCAGCGCAAGCCTGGCGCATTGGACCGCAGCACCAAGCGCGCAAGATCGCCCATCGCTTTCCAGAAGCGAACAGGCTGGTCAGCCTTGGCGATCGCTCCGGCGACCGCTTCACGGCCGGGCGATGGCGGCCCGCCCAGGCCTCTCATCGACGACTGTCCTGGATGAGTAGGGTGGTCTGGACGCCGCCGCCCGGCGTCACCCAGTCGATTCGCCAACCTGTCGCGACACGTTCGGACCGAACGGGACCCGAGGTGAGCGCCAAGGGTGGCGTCGCCGGGATCGTCACCTGATCCTCGCCCCCCTCCCCGCCCACCTGGACGTCGTGAGCGCTCCGAGACATCGGGTCCTTCAACGCCACGAAGAAGCGGCCGGCGTCATCCGCGCGACCGCCGCCGCTGACGACGCGGTCAACCCGGACATTCAAGCCCGCGCCAGGCGCGGCGACACCCGAGACAACAGCGCCGCCCGCGCGATCGATGTCGACCGCCAAAATTCTGGGCGCGTTCGACGTCGGGGCCAGCCGCCACGCGCCGGCGCCCGCGCGGAGCAGAGCGACGTGCCCCTCCTCCGAGACCATGACATAGCCTTCGGCCTGCACCGTACGACCGTCACGGGTCATGGAAAGGCCGAACAAGCGAACGCCCGCCTGTATCGGCACGACAACCGCCCACCGCCCCTCGCCGTCCGCCTTGCCCAAGACGACCTCCCCCTCGGGCGAGCCCAGACGAAGGTCAGCGTTTGGCAACGCCACGCCCGCCAGGGTTAGGCGCCCGCCGGCTCGCTGAACGCTCTCAAGCGCCGGCGGCGGGAGATAGCCCGCTTCGGCGCTATCCGCCTTCT
This sequence comes from Caulobacter sp. BE264, assembly GCF_031457805.1. Classification (NCBI taxonomy): domain Bacteria; kingdom Pseudomonadati; phylum Pseudomonadota; class Alphaproteobacteria; order Caulobacterales; family Caulobacteraceae; genus Caulobacter; species Caulobacter sp. BE264. Next base: position 989,423 of record NZ_JAVDXI010000001.1, read on the forward strand.
CCGAGCGCTTGGAGTCGCTCGACGCTCCACGATCACAAGCCCCCAGCAGCGTCGCTGCGGCGAGCACTGAGATCGATAGCTTGAAACCCCGTGAGCGAATCCTGATCATGCGGCCTCAAATAGGAACGAACCGGTGGCGCGCGATCCCCGTGCGCCATTGTCTTTTTTGGAGTGGACGACGATGTCCCACGAGTCCAGGCGCCTGGACGCTGTCTGCGTCTATTGCGGCTCGTCGAACGACGCCGACCCGGCCTATGTCGCCGCGGCGTTCGCCGTCGGCGAAAGTTTCGCCAAGGCCGGTTTGAAGCTGGTCTATGGCGGCGGCGGCGTGGGATTGATGGGGGCCGCGGCTCGGGGCGCTCACGCGGCCGGCGGGGCGGTTCTGGGGATTATTCCAACCTTCCTGCGCGGTCGAGAACAACCCTTCGACGACGTGGAGACTGTCATCGTCGACAGCATGCACGAGCGAAAGATGATGATGTTCGAGCGTTCGGACGCCTTCGTCGTGTTGCCCGGCGGCATCGGCACCCTGGAAGAGATTGTCGAACTGCTATCTTGGCGCCGTTTAGATCTTCACCAGAAGCCGATTGTGTTCCATAACCCCGGCGGCTTCTGGGACCCGCTGTTCGCCCTGATCCGGCACACGATCGACCGAGGCCTAACCCCACCCGATCTCGCGAGCGCTTGGCGTTCTGTCGAAAGGGCCGAGGACGTGACGCCCGCCCTTCTGGCTTGGGACACCGAAATCTACCAATCGGGCGCGCCAGAAACGCTTCGGCGCTTGACTTAGTTTTCAAAGAAAACGCACTATGCCCGGAGGTGCGCGGCGCTCCCGATCGCGCGCTCATGCGCTGGAACTCCCATCCAGCGCGGGGATAGGAGACTGTAGGAATGCGTACCGCTATTTTCGCGGGCCTTTTGGCCTGCGCGCTCGTCTCGCCGGCCTTCGCCGCAGACACCGAGGGCGCCTCGCTCAAGCTGAAGACGGCCCTGACGACCGAGTCGTTCATTCACGATGGTTCGGCCTGGCGCTGCGTCGGCGACACCTGCACGACGGCCAAGGCCCGTTCCCTGCCGGCCGCTCGCGCCTGCCGCAAACTGGCCGCCCAAGTCGGTGAGCTGACGGCGTTCACCTATCGCGGCGCCGCGATCGAAGGCGAAGCGCTGGCCGAGTGCAACACGGCCGCCAAAAAGGGCTAAGGCCCTTCGGCGAACCCAAAAAGCAGAGGCCTCCGCCCTAGCTGGCGGAGGCCTTATTTTTTCGGTGACGTTCGCTACTTTCGCCCAGATTTCGGCGCGGAGGACTTCGGCGGTTTCGAACTGGGCCTGCCGCCCACAAGCATGCCGCCCAGCAAGGCGAACGAAAGCATGGCGTGGTTCATCTTCGATACGTTCATGGCGGCGTCTCCCAGATAGTGCCGTTAGGACCAGGAGACGCGCGCGGCTTACAGGGGCTTTCACCCTCCTAGTCGTCAGCGCGTCGTCGCCAAGAATGCGCGCATGGCGCGACCTTGCAAGCTAAATTAGTCCGTATAGAGATCATGTCCGCATGCGGATGAGCTGAGGAGAGACACCTGAAAAGCTTCGGAATTTTAGTCCGCACACTGTCAGTTCTGCGACAGGCTTTGCAGCGCCGGCATTTCCCGATCTCCGAAGCTGAGAACAGCTGACACCTGCTCCAGATGACTACCACGCAAAGCAAAGCCGCCCGCGTCGCGATGACGCAGGCGGCCTCTGCAGTTCAATCCGTTGGTCCGTAGACGGCCTTAGGCGGCCGCGTCGAACGACAGAGATTCATAGCGCTTCAGGTGATGATCGACCGAGCCGAACAGGCCTTCGATCATCGTCGCGCGCTTGAAGTAGTGGCCGATCGCCAACTCGTCGGTCATGCCCATGCCGCCATGGATCTGAATGGCGTTCTGGCCGACGAACTTGCAGGCGCGACCGATGCGGACCTTCATCGCCGAGACGGCCTTGGCGCGCTCGGCGGCGCTCTCGCCGACCTTGATGGTGGCCATATAGGTCATCGACACCGACTGTTCGACCTCGATGAACATGTCGACCATCCGGTGCTGCAGCACCTGGAAGTTGGCGATCGAGGTGCCGAACTGCTTGCGCTGCTTGGCGTAGTCGAGGGTGCCCTCGTGCAGTTTGCGCAGCACGCCGACAGCCTCGGCGCCCACGGCGGCGGTGGCTTCGTCCATGACCTGCTCGACCAGCGCCAGGCCGCTTTCCGAGATCAGGGCCTCGGCCGGGATCGAAACGTTCTCGAAATAGACTTCCGAAGCGCGGTTGCCGTCGACCGTGGGATAGTCGCGGGTCACGACGCCCGACAGGCTCTTGTCGATGATGAACACGCCCACGCCGCCGGCGTCGCGCTGGGCGCCGGCCGTGCGGGCCGTCACGATCAGGTGCGTGGCGAACGGCGCGCCGACCACCACAGCCTTGTGACCGTTCAGGACCCAGCCCGAGCCGTCCTTCTTGGCGGTCGTCTTCAGATCCTGCCAGGTGTAGCGGGCCTGCGGTTCGGCATAGGCGAAGGCGATGGTCGTCGAGCCGCCGACGATGCCCTCGATGACCGACGCCGCGCCGGCGTAGCCCGAGTGCTTCATGAAGCCGCCGCCGATCACCACGGTGCCCAGATAGGGCTCGATGACGAGCGCCTTACCGAACTCTTCCATGATGATCATGTTGTCGATGGCGCCGCCGCCGAGGCCGCCCAGTTCCTCGCTGAACGAAGCGCCCAGGATGCCCAGCTCCTCGGCGAAGGCCTTCCAGTAGTCGGCGCGCCAGCCGGCGTCCGAGCTGACGATCTTGCGGCGGGTGTCGAAGTCGTACTTGTCCTGAAGGAAGCTCGCGACGGAGTCGCGGACCATCGACTGCTCTTCTGTGAAGTTGAAATCCATCCCTGGGTTTCCGTTCTTTTTGATTGTCATCCCGGCCGCAGCAAAGCGGAGCGCCGGGATCGTCAAAGTCAGTGAATTGGGTGGTCCCGGGTCACGCCTCCGGCGCGCCCGGGATGACAGCCTGCGCTAGAGCCCCAGCACCATCTTGGCGATGATGTTGCGCTGGATTTCGTTCGAGCCGCCGTAGATCGACGTCTTGCGGACGTTGAAATAGGTCGGGGCGGAGCGGTGGGCGAAGTCCGGACCGATCGGATGGGCGTTGTCGCCGTCCTTCGGGAAGCCGCGGAAATAGGGCGCGCCGTAGTGGCCGGCGGCCTCCAGCACCAGTTCGGTGATCCGCTGCTGGATTTCGGTGCCCTTGATCTTCAGGACGCTGGATTCCGGCCCGGGGCCCTTGCCGGCGGCTTCGCCCGCCAGGGTGCGCAGCTCGGTGTACTCTAGCGCCGTCAGGTCGATCTCAAGTTCGGCGACCTTGCGCTTGAACATCGGATCCTTGATCAGCGCGTCGCCGTCGTCGCTCAGCTCCGTTGAGGCGATCTGGCGGATGCGCTCGATGCCGCGCTTGGAACGTGCCACGCCAGCGATGCCGGAGCGCTCGTGGGCCAGCAGGAACTTGGCGCAGGTCCAGCCTTTGTTCTCTTCATAGATGCGGTTCTCGACCGGCACCTTGACGTTCTCGAGCCAGACCTCGTTGACCTCGTGCTCGCCGCCCAGGGTGATGATCGGACGCACAGTGACGCCCGGCGACTTCATGTCGATCAACAGGAACGAGATGCCTTCCTGGATCTTGGCGTTGGGGTCGGTGCGGACCAGGCAGAAGATCCAGTCACCGTGCTGGGCCATGGTGGTCCAGGTCTTCTGGCCGTTGACCAGATAATACTCCTTGCCGTCATCGCCGGTGAAGCGCTCGGCCTTGGTCTTGAGGCTGGCGAGGTCGGAGCCGGCGCCCGGCTCGCTGTAGCCTTGCGACCACCAGATGTCGCCCGAAAGCGTCGCCGGCAGGAAGCGTTCCTTCTGCTCGGGCGTGCCGAAGGTGTAGATCACCGGGCCAACCATGTTGATGCCGAACGGCAGGATCGGCACGCAGTCGGCGCGCGCGGTCTCTTCCGACCAGATGTAGCGCTGCACCGAGGTCCAGCCCGGACCGCCGTATTGCGTCGGCCAGGCCGGAGCCACCCACCCCTTCTTGGCGAGAACGCGGTGCCAGGAGAGGAAATCCTCCTTGGCCATCTCCTCGCCTTCTTCCTGCTTGTCGCGCAGCCCGGCCGGATAGTTCTCGGCGATGAAGGCGCGAACCTCGTCGCGGAAGGCGAGGTCCTCGGGCGAGAAGTCGAGATTCATGGCGAGCTCCCGTTCAATCGGTCCCTCGGATGGGGGCCGTTATTGCGTTTCGGGAGTCATGATATGGGTCGAACGCCCGTTTGGAAAGATGACGTTAGCGTCAACGGAAGTGAATATTATCCGCGTTCACTTAAGCCCTCTCGAACGCCCCTACCGGACCTCGCAAGCCAGCTTCACCAAAGCCAGCGCCGAAACGCCGCCGACGCCCTCCTCGTCGTTGGTTTCGAGGGTCAGGAGCGGGGACTTGCCAAGCCGCGCCAGCAACCTGGCGTGCCCAGTCGCCGGACTCACGTGCGCTGCGAGACAGTGGTCGATCGCCGTCGCCTCGATCGCCTGAACAATCGCGGCGGCTGCGCAGGCGGCGTAACCGTCAAGCAGCACGGGGACTTTCTGGACGCGCGCGGCCAGGATGGCCCCAGCCACGGCGGCGGTCTCCCGACCGCCCAACTGGCGGAGGATCTCAAGCGGATCATCGCCCATCCCCTCGCCCCGGGCTCGCGCGACGGCTGCGGAGACAGGCTCCGGATCATCCGACCAGTCCGACGCCTCGCCGCCAAACAGCGCCAGGCAGACAGCAGCCGCGGTGCGCGCAGGCTCGGCGACGATGACGCCGGGGATCAGCAGATCGGGTTGCTTGGCCAGAGCCTCCATGCCGAACGCCATCGTGGCGGCCGCCTCTTTCTCACTCATCGAGGCCTTGGCCACCATGTCCGGCGAAGGCCGGTCAATCGCCAGGTCGAAGGCTTCCAGGCCCGCGCCCTGAACGCCGGCCAGGCGGGAAACGGTCGCCCCCCCGGCCGCAATCGCCTCCAGACGCTCCCGCGCCCACCCCCGAGGGCCCACGCCCTGACGGGCGCCGGCGTAAAGCGCGACGACCGGCCGATTGACGGCGGGCGGAGTCTTGCCGGACCAGGCCGTCAACCAAGCCGAAGTTTCGGCCAGACGCCCACCCTGTCCGAGCGTCGGCGACGGTCCCGGCTGCGGCGGCGAGATCGCGAGCTGGCGAATGTCAGAGAAGGGAGAAGCGGTCTGGTCGGTCATGGGGCGGACTTAAACCGGTCCTCGCCCAAAGCAAGCCCCCTCCCCCGCAAACCCTTGCGCCCGCAGCGGCGAACGGGAATGCTGAGAAGCATGACGACGAGCGCCCAACCCCCACGCCCTATTGTCACCCCCTGCGTAAAGGTCTGCGCTGTCGACGGCGCTTCCGGGTATTGCCTAGGCTGTCGCCGAACCCTGCCCGAAATCGCCGGGTGGGCGCGCCTCACCGACGCTGAACGCGACGCGGTGATGGCCGCGCTGCCCCATCGCCCCGACCCGATGGTCGCGCTGATGGCTTCAACGCAAGGACCTCGGTGACCCGAGCGAAAGCGTCACCTAGAATAACTGGCTCTTAGCTTAAGGAACGATCCATAGTTCACCGAACCCTAGGACAAAATGAGTTACACGAACGCTTCGTTATTATTTCAGTAACCAATTTCAAAAATTAGCACTCCCGATTCATCCATTGAAAACGCCTCGCCGCTAATCATTCAGGCAACGATCGCAGAAGCGGTCTCAAGGCCTACAAGGCAGGGTGTCTTCTATGTTGAGGTTCGCGGTCATCGCCCTTGTCGGGGCCCTGTCGGCGGTCGGCGCCGCGAAAGCCGTCGTCTCGCTGGACGACCTGCGTCATCCGCAACTTCGCGCACCGTCGGCCGCGACGGCGACCCTTGGCGGAGCCGAAGGCGGCGCAGCCCAGCTTTCCAAAGACAGCGATGGCCACTTCTGGGCCCAGGGCAATGTTGACGGCAAGGCCGTGCGGTTCCTGGTCGATACGGGCGCGACCGCCGTTTCGCTCAGCATGGCCGACGCCCAGCGCTTGGGCATCGACACCAGCCGGCTCACCTACGACTACAATGTGATCACCGCTGACGGCCGCACCCGCGCCGCCGCCGTGAAGCTGGCCAGCGTCTCCATAGCCGGCGCCCGGGTCCGCGACGTCGACGCCCTCGTCATCGAGAAGGGCCTGGAAAACTCGCTGCTGGGCATGAGCTATCTGGGTCGCCTGTCACGGTTCGAAGCCACCCAAACCTCGCTGATCCTGCACCCCTGAACTATTCGGCCGCCGGGACCGACCGCTCCTCGCGCGACGCCAAGGCGACTCGAACGGCCTCTAGAGCGCGGTCCACCACGTCCAGACCGGCGCCCGCCTTGACGCCCTCAACCGTCAAAATCCGCCGCCAGGCGCGCGCGCCGGGCAGGCCATGGAACAGACCCAGCATGTGTCGGCTCATCGCCGCCAGATGCGTTCCGGCGGCCAACTCCCGCGCGAGGTAGGGCTTGTAACGCTCAACAGCCTGGAAGCTGTCGACATCATCGACGTCGAGCCCGAACACGCGACGGTCCACCTGCCCGAGCAAGCCCGCCTCGTGATAGGCCGCGCGCCCGAGCATGACCCCATCCACGCCCTTCGCCAGGTGCTCCAACGCGGCGTCGACGCTCGGCACGCCGCCATTGATCGCGATCGTCAGGCCGGGGCGCTCGCGCTTCAACCGATAGACGAGATCGTAGTCGAGCGGCGGGATGTCACGGTTCTCCTTGGGCGACAGCCCCTGGAGCCAAGCCTTGCGCGCATGTACGACGAAGGTCTCGATCCCGGCCGCCGCGCAGCGATCGACCAGCGTGAAAAGACTGTCCTCGGGATCCTGGTCGTCGACGCCGATCCGGCATTTCACCGTGGCCGGAACCTGCACAGCATCCTTGATCGCCGCCATGCACTCGGCCACCAGATCGGGCTCGCGCATCAGACAGGCGCCGAACCGGCCGCTTTGGACACGATCCGAAGGGCAGCCGACATTCAGGTTGACCTCGTCGTATCCGAAATCCTCGGCGATCCGCGCCGCCTGCGCCAACTCGACCGGGTCCGAACCACCCAACTGCAACGCGACCGGATGCTGGCCGGGGTCATAGCCCAGCAGCTTGTCGCGATCCCCATGCACCACCGCGCCGCTGGTGACCATCTCGGTGTAGAGGAGCGCCTGCGACGAGAGCACGCGATGCAGTGACCGGCAGTGCCGATCCGTCCAGTCCATCATCGGAGCCGTAGAGAATCTATGAGCTTGAAATTTCATATTTTTTATCATAGTATCAACGAGTTGGACACGTAGAGAAACCGCCGAAAACACGCCGTTCCACGCAGATTTTCTCCACCGTCCGACGCCTCAATGTTCACATGGCGTACACGAAAATGGCCACCTTTGTGAATCTGCCGTCCGGGTCATGGCGGGCCATCATCCGTCGGAAGGGGCGCTATATAAGCGAGACCTTCAAGCTGCGCGAGGACGCGCGGCGTTGGGCCACGGCTCAAGAGCGCGCGATCGACAAGGGCAGCACGCCGAAGAAGACATACATCGCCGATAAGACGTCCCTCGGGCATCTGATCGATCTGCACATCCAGGACATGGCCGACGCCCGGAAGCGTGTGGGACGGACCAAGCTCGAAGCGCTGCTTCACTTGCGCCGCACGATCGGTGAAACGCCCTACGCCAAGATCGATCGGCAATTCATCATCGATTTTGGTCGCGCGCGCGCCCGTGGGGGCACAGGCCCCGTGACGGTCGGCATGTACGTCGGCTGGATCAAGCTGGTGTTCGCCCACGCCTCGGCGGTGCACGAGATCGACACCAAGCTCGAACCTATCGAGAAGGGCCGCCTGGCGCTCAAACACCTCGGATTGATCGGCAAGAGCCAGGAGCGCGATCGTCGCCCGACCCAGGAGGAGTTGGAGCGCCTCTTCGCGGCGTTCGACAACAATCCTTGGCAACGCAATCCGATGACCCGGATCATTCAGTTCGCGATCGGCACGGCCATGCGCCAGGACGAGATTTGCCAGATCACCTGGAGCGACCTTGATGTCCGCGCCAGAACGGTGATCATCCGCGATCGCAAGGACCCACGCGACAAATACGGCAACGACCAGCGCGTCCCGCTCGTCGACATCACCGGCTACGACCCGCTAGGCCTAATCGAGGCCCAGCGCGCGATCCGGACCAATGCCGACAATCGCATCTTCCCCTATACGGCCAACGCGATCAGCGCCGCCTTCACCCGCACCGCCGCAAAGCTGAAAATCGACAATCTCCATTTCCATGACATGCGCCACGAGGCCACCAGCCGCCTGTTCGAGGCTGGCCTAAAGCTCGAGCAGGTCGCGCTGATCACGGGACACAAGGACTGGAAGATGCTGCGGCGCTACACACACATTAAAGCCACAGCCGTCCACGCCGCGGCCGCCCTACTCCCAACCTGGACAGATCCGGACGACTAATCGACAGCGGTCGGGCGCGGCTTTTTCCGATCCGCCGCATCGGCCGTTTCGAGCAACTGGCGCGCCAGATCGCGCAGCGCTTGCGGCGTGGTGGTGATGTAGGCGGACTTTCTGTGTCCCCGAACCTGGTCCGGCGCCTGGGTGGTCAATTCCGCGCGGATCTCAACGCGCCCGAGCAGCACTGGCCGCGCCTCGAACACCAAGGAGCGTTTCCCCCACTGATTGTCCTCGTGGTCGAATTGCACACCGCCCGCTCCAGGCATGGCGCCGCTGCCCTTGGGGCCAATAGCGTAGGCCTGATGCTCGGACCGCGCTTGGATCTCCTGCTGGTGCTCGATGGCCCAACGCTCAAGATGGGGGTCTTTGGCGCTCATAGGTCAAAGGTAGCGCATTCGCTTCCAGGCCCATAGAGCCCCCCTGCCCAGCGGACCTGCCAGCAGGAGGCGCGCCTTGGAGCGGTTTGTATCAGGCGATCCGGTCCTGGTCTCAAACTCGCCTCGCTAGCCTTCTAGGGTGCTGATGTCGTAGCTTCAGACCTGCGGAATGAGAGACTCAATGCAACTGGCGCTCAGGAGCGATGGACCCGCCCTATCGGCGATTTCGCCGAGGCTCGAAATCGGCGCCTATGAAGCGCTGTGGCTGGAACCTGGCGCGACGTTCAAGACTCTCGCTGACCGCTTCGCCGCCGATCCCAGCGCCCTGCCCTCTGACTTCGTCGCTCCGACAATCGCCAACGAAGCCGCCGACGCAGTCTTTGCGGCGATGAAGCGCGCCGGCGTGCATCAGTTTGGTGTCCGGCTGCATCACGCTGGTGACTATCCGAAGAAACTACGCGACGCCCGCCATCCGGTGGAGATGCTCTATTATCGTGGCGGATGGGAGCTGACCGAAACACGATCGATCGCCATCGTCGGCAGCCGCAAGGCCACGCCGGAGGGCCGCCAACGCGCCGCGCGCCTGGCGCGGGAGTTCGTGCGCCGCGACTTTACGGTCGTATCTGGCCTGGCTGAAGGCATCGACACGGCCGCCCATACGGCGGCGCTCGAGGCCGGCGGGCGCACCATCGCTGTGATCGGCACGCCGCTCAATTCGGTCTACCCTAAAGCCAACCGCGACCTGCAAGAGACCATTGCTCACGAGCACCTGGTCGTTTCACAGGTTCCCGTGCTGCGCTATGCGCGCCAAGGCCCTCAGCAGAACCGCCTCTTCTTCCCTGAGCGCAATGTGACGATGAGCGCCCTGACCGAAGCGACGGTGATCGTTGAGGCGGGCGAGACGTCCGGAACACTGACCCAGGCCCGCGCGGCCGTCCATCAAGGCCGCAAGCTCTTCATTCTCGACTCCTGCTTCCACAATCGCGAGATCACCTGGCCCGAGCGATATCTGAAGGAAGGCGCGATCAGGGTTCGATCGCCCGACGATATCTGGGCGGCGCTCGATTGACGCTGCGGCTTTCGCGGATCGACGCCAGTAACATCCTCGACCACCCGAGGCTGGTTGAAAGCGACACCTGCCTTTATGTCTACGAGTACACCAGCGGGCGCAATTACGCGTTCAGCCAGACCAATAACCTGATCAACAACCTCAAAAAGCGCCCCAGCACGGCGAGCCCAGCCGAGCTACGCTACAAGGCCGGCGCCATAGCCGATTGCGCGAAGCTGTTCGCCGATACGCTAAACCCCGAGTGGCTCGATATCGCCACCCTTGTTCCGGTCCCCGGCTCGAAGGCGGCGGACCATCTAGACTTTGACGATCGAATGGCGCGGGTTTTGCGAGGAATTCGGCCGGGCCTGGACATGCGCGAGCTTGTCCGCCAGCGCACCTCCACCGTGGCGGCGCACGAGGCCGCCCCGGGCGAACGCATTTCGGTTCAGGCGCTGATCGACGACTATGAGATCGTCGAGGCCCTCGCCGAACCGCCGCCGCGTCAGATCGGGATCTTTGACGATGTTCTCACCGCAGGGACGCACTTTCGGGCGATGCACTCTGTCCTTTCGCAGAGGTTTCCAGGCGTCCCCATCACAGGCTTGTTCGTAGCGCGCCGGGTTTTTCCTCCCGAGCACGGACAGGCTGCGCAATTCACCTGATCGCATAGCGGCGCGCGACGCCTAGCTCACGCCTAGCGCCGCCCGTCTCAAGCTCCTAACCTCTACCGATGCCTCCTCGCCTTCGCCCGACCGCCCGTCTTCTAACCCCCGCCGGGTGGGCAGGCCTCGTCACCCTGGCGCTGCTGGTCGTCGGCGCGGCCGCCGCTGTCCTGACGGCCCTGTCCCGCGTCTAGCGCGTCCAGAAAACGTGAACCTGATCGTGAGCGGTCTCGATCGTGAAGACCTCGCCGTTCAGTCGCGCATCGCGAGCCATGGCCTCGTAGTCGATGTAGAGCCGTAGGGCCTGCGGGATGTCGACCGTCTCCTCGGTCAGCGCCTGCAAGCTGTCAGCGAGACTTGAAAAGCAGCCGCGATACTGGTCGTCGAGCGCGGCGCCCGCCGCCTCCAAATCTCCCCCGACCTGCGCCAGCACCAAGGCGCCAAACCGCCCCCGCGCGCGCAGGAAGCTTGCGATCTCGACCACCCGCGCGATCCCCGCATATTCGGCGATCTCGACCCCGCCAAATCCCTCGTGATCGTGGATCGCGAACTCTTCGGCCATGGGCTCAGGCGAGGCCTCCAGCATCGACCGGATCGCGGCCCAGACCGCATCGGCGTCGCCCCCGACCTCGATCCAGGCCCCATGCAGAACGCCCGCGTTATAGGCGGCCAGACACGCCACGTAGATACGGGGCGCCAAAGCTTCAAAGCCAAGATCATCAACAACTTGTCCCATGATCCTCATCCTTCAAGTCAGGGGTTCGTACACACGAACCCTTGCCCGTCGGCGAGACCGGGGGTGCAAGCGGAGGGGCGGCTTCGCGGGGACCCGGCTGCAGGGCGGCAAGGCCGACCGAAGCTGGGCGGAAGCCGATCCGAAGCGCGCCAGGGGCGGCGCCCCAAGCCCCGGCTTTGGCGAACGCCAAAGCCCCTCAAAACCATGAAGCCCGCCAGGAGACCGCGCTGGCGCGGTCGGGAAGCGGCGTTGAGCGCGCGGCGGCGGCTCTTAAGCCTGGCTTGAGAGCCGCCCGTCAGGGGCGCGCCCGAGGGAGCGGCGAAAGCCGCGGGACCGAGCGTGACCGCCGCGCGCTCGCCGGCCCTGGCGCAGTGCGGCGCGAAAGCGCCGCGCGAAGCCATCCTGGACTAGCCCTCGCGGCCCTTACGCCCCCGCACGAACGCGCGATCGCTGGCCATGAACTGATCGAGCATGGGCACGACCAGGCGCGCCGGCTCAGCGGCCTTGCCGCCGGTCTGGGCCGCATGGGCCTGGGCGTAGGCCAAGAGGTTGCGATGGGTCGCGGCCGGCAAATCAACCGTGACCTTGACCGGCGTCTCGTCCTCCAGCGGACGAAGCTTGAGCTTGTTCATTCGCGATCTCCTCCAGCATAGGGCTCCAAAACAAGGTCCTTGGTCAGCAGAACCCGCAACGGCGTTCCTGGGCGAATGCGCAGCGTCGGCGCCCGTTCAAGACTTCGGCCCACGACCTGGCGCCCCACATCGGTGACCGCATCGGCGCCGCCGCGACGCAGCGCCCGGACAAGGTCAGACTCGTCGCTCGACGATCCGCTCTGCGCGCCGATCGCCAGGAGCGTGCTCAAGGCGCCCGCCGCCAGGATCTGGTCGCCGTGGCGATCCACCTGATCTTGCAAGCCGGCCATGCCCTCAAGATCAACGCCCGGCAGGCTGTCAAGAACCACCGATCGGCCCGACGGCAGGATCAGCCGGGTCCAGACCACGGAAAGCCGGCTTTGGCCGGTCTTAATCGCCGCCTCATAGGTCCCGACCAGGCGCGCGCCGGCCGGGATCAGCAGATAGCCGCCGCCCAGGCTGTCATGGACGTCCTGGGTGACCTGGGCGACCGCGACACCGGGGGTGTCAGACGACAGGCCCGTGATCAGGGCTGCGGGGATCACGGTTCCGGCCTGTAGCAGATAGGGCGAGGCCGGCGCCTGTAACCGCTCAAGGCTCGTTGTTCGCGGATCCTGCGGTGTCGATATCCCCGCCGCCAGGGGCGAGGCGCCCCGCGTAACGCCGCGCCCAGGCGCCCCGGCCACAAAGAGATCGCTGGGCGCCGCCGCGCGCCGCACAGCCGTCCGCGTGTCCAGGGCCGGTTCGACGGGCGGGCGAGCCGCAACGGGAGCCAACGCCGGCGCACCGTCCACGCCGCCCCCTGCCCCGTCAGCGCCCTGCGCCCTCTGGGCGGCCAGGATGGGGCGACCAAGATCGCCCGGCAGCGGCGGCCCAAGAACCGGAACCGCCGCCGAACCGGTATAGCCCTTGGGCAACGCGGTGACGCGCTCCGACGGTGTAGCGGCGACTGCAACCTCCGCAGGCTTAGGCGCTGGCCGCACACGCTCGCGCATCGACCAACCGACCGCGCCGAAAATCCCCACCAGGACGATGGCGCTCGCGGCCATCAGGGCGCGGCGCGAGATCTTGGCCACGGGGATGGGCGTCGCCCGCAGGCGCAGCGCCTTGGCGATCTCGGCGTCGGACCTTGCCGGCTCGGCGCTCATCAGCGGGCCTCCAAATCGTCGGCGACCCGAACAACCCGCACCCGTTGAACCCTGGACTTCAGGCCCAGCCGCAGCTCGACGCGGTCGAACAGGCGATCGACCACGATCTGACGCCCTTCGATGCGATAGTTGATCAGCTCCCGGGTCTTGCCATCGGACGACAGGCGATAAAGCGGTGGTAGGTCCCCAAACTGAACATCCGTCCCAAAGGTCAGATAGACGCGCTGGCCATCGTCATGGGCCGCGAGCGGCCGCCAGGACGGATGGTCCCCCTCAATGCGATAGCGGTGATGGATCGGGCCCGCCGCACGAGCCGGCGCCGGCGGCGCGGCGACAACCAGGGGCGCGGGCGGGGTTGGATAGCGCCAGGAGACCTGCGCCTGCCAGGTCCTGGCCGAGGCGCGAAGCTCCAGATGGTAGGTGCGCCGGTCGGTGTTGATCAGAAGGTTGGTGGCCAGATCCGGCGCGGTCGGCTTGACCAGCACATGCACCCGCCGCGAGCTGCCTGCGCCGCTTGTCGTGTCGCCGATCACCCAGCGCGCGGTGTCGCCGGCCGCGATGGCGCCGGCTTCGACCAGGACTTCGCCAGGCTCCAAGGCGATGTCGGTGATGCGTCCGGGCGTGGCGATCACCGGATAGACCGTATGCTCTGTCCAATCCACGCGGGCCATGCCGGCCGGCGCCGCCAACTGCGCGTCGCCCTCAGGCGGCCGCGCCAGAGCGCTCGAGGCCAGCAACAGCCAGACCCCACTTGCCCCCAAGAATAGACGGCTCATGTGCTGAACTCCTTGGACCAGGACAGGGCGGTGACAAGGACGCCCAACGGATTGGCGCGCAGGCCTTCGGCCGTCTGCGGCGGCCTGAGATCGACGGTCAGAATCGCGGCCCAGCGCTCGGTGGCCACCAGCTGCCCGGCCTCGAACCGCTGCTCGGTCCAGGCCACCCGAAAGCTCCTGGGCGAGGCGCGCACCACGCTGCTCACCGCCACGGTGGTCTGGCTCTTGCCCACCTGACTGAAGGGATCGGCGCGCCGGGCGTAGTCGGACAAGGCCGCCGCCCCGTCCGGCGTTGTGAAGTCATAGGCCCGCAGCCAGGCCTGGCGCATCACCACCGGATCACTGGAGACGGTGCGCACATCGCTGATGAACCGCGCCAGGCTCCAGGCGATCACCGCATCGCTGGCCTGAGCGCCCTGGACGGCGGGCGCGACGAGGCGCGGCTCGCCCAGCTTGTCGACCTCGACCACCCAGGGCGTGACCCCGCCGCGCAAGGACAGGGTGACCAACCCTGCGGTCAGCCCCGCGCTCAAGGCCAGGAGCCCGAGCGCCACGAGACGCCAATGAAAGGCCTGAACGCGCGCGGCGCCGATCCGATCATCCCAGGCCTGGCCGGCTCGCTGATAGGCGGTCTGCGGCTCTGGCGTCGCCCCATAGCGGGCCGATCCCTTGAGCGGGCTCATGACTTGTCCTCCGAAAGGTTGGGGGCTGGGCCTGCGCCCGGGCTGTCGCCCGCGCCAAGGGCATGGACGGCCATGGCCGCGCCGTGGGTCAGGGCTTGTCGGCGCTGCAGATCCCGGGCCCAGGCCGGCGGCGCGGACGCCTCATCGGTTTGGCTGGCCAGGACCGATCCCTCGGCCGCGCCCTTCCCGGCCCGCTCACCAGGGTCACCGCTTGGCGCGGCCGAAGGGCTCGCGCGCTCTGCATTCCCCCCGCCGCCGCCCGGCGGCGATCGGGGCGCAAGGTCGCCAGAAGGCCCCGCACCTGTTGGGGGCGAGCGGCCGCCGCCGGCTGCGGCCGCGGCGCCGGCGCCACCGCCCGCAACCGCGTTGGCGACTCCGCCGGCGACCATCTGGGCGCCGGCCGCGCCGGCCATGGCCATGCCACCGACGAGGACGCCGGTTCCGACCGCCGCGCCCGCGCCCAGTTGCGGCGCGCCCGACACCAGGCCTGCGGCGACGCCAGGTCCAAAGATGGAAAGGCCAAGCAAGGTCAGCGCCGCCAAGGCCATGGCCAACACCGCCTCCAGGGTCGGTTGGCCCGGCGCGGCGGCGTTGAACTCCGAAAAGAGTGAAGCGCCGATCCCCACGATGATGGCCAGCACCATGACCTTGACGCCGCTGGCGATGACCGCGCCCAGAACCTTTTCAGCCAGGAAGGCGGTGCGCCCAAAGAGCCCAAACGGCACGAGCACAAAGCCGGCCAGGGTGACCAGCTTGAACTCGATCAGCACCACAAAGATCTGCACGGCGATGATGAAGAAGGCGACGATCACAAAGAGCGCCACCAGGAGCAGGATGAGGATCTGGACGATGTTCTCAAAAAAGCCGGGAAAACCGCCCAGCTCAGCGGCCGCTTCCAGGAGCGGCTTGCACGAGGACACGCCCAGCGCCGCCAGACGCCCTGGCCGCAGGAAGTCCTCGGCGGAAATCCCCGCGCCGCTCGCCTTCAGGCCAAGCCCTGAAAAGCTCTTGAGCACAATCAGCGACAGGGCCTGGAAGTTGCCGATCAGGAAGGCGAAGAACCCGACATAGAGGGTCTTCTTGATCAGCCGGGCCAGCACATCCTCATGGGCGGCCAAGGTCCAAAAGAGCGCCGCCAGGGTGACGTCGATAGCCACCAGGGTCGTGGAGAGAAACGCCACCTCCCCGCCCAGCAGCCCAAAGCCGCTGTCGAGATAGCGATTGAAGGTGTCGAAGAACCGGTCGATGACGCCGACGTCGCTCATGCGCCGGCCTCGCCAAAGAACCGCGCCCGGGCGCGCGCCCACGCCGCCTGGCAACGCGCGTCCTGGCCCGCCGCCTCACCCAGGCGCTGACACCGCGCCAGCTCAGTATCGCGCGGCGTCCCCCCGGACTGCGCGGGCGCGACCGGCCGCGAGCCCTGGCCCGCCAAGACCGCCGCGCCAACCAAAAGGACCAGCGCCAGACTCCAGATCAAGACACGGCTCATGGCGCGCCGGCCTTGCCGATGAACCTGGAAAACCGCGCCTTGGCGTCAGCCCGCGCCGCAGCCCGATCGGCCGCCTCCAGGGCCTGGGCCCGCCCCTGGGCCGCGCTCAGCGCCAGAAGATCGGCCAGTTGCGCAGCCTGCAGGGCCAGGAGTTGATTGCCGGCCTGGGCGGCCTGCAGCGCGCCGACCGCGCCCTGGCTTTGGTCGATGAGGGCCGCCCACTGATCGCGGCTGCCCCTTAAGCCGCCGACCACGCCGGCCTGAACCTTCAGGGCGTCCTCAAACCCGGCCACCGCCGCGCTCCAGCGCGCCTCGGCGCGCGTGCTGAGAGCCGCGTCGTCCAGACTAAGGTCCGCCGTCCCGTACTGCGTCAGGAACGCAGAGCGGATCTTGGCGACGTCATAGGCCAGGCCTTGGGCTTCATTCAAAAGCGCGCGCGTGCGATCGACCTGCGCCTGCAGCGCGCTTAGCGACGAATAGGGCAAGCTCGCCAGGTTCCTGGCCTGCCCCACCAGCATCTGCGCCTGGTTTTGCAGGGCGGTGATCTGGTTGTTGATGGTTTCCAGCGCCCGGGCGGCCTGCAGAACGTTCTGGGCGTAGTTGGTCGGATCAAAGACCGTGAACTGGGCCAAAGCCCTGGCCGGTGCAAATGACGTGGCGGCCAGCCAGCCTGCAGCCATAGCCTGGGCCAGGCGTCGACGATTGAGGCTCATGACGTGATCTCCGGAAAAGTCAGCGCCGATGCGGCCGAGGCGCCCGTCAAAAGCTCGGCGGCCCAGCCAAGGCCCTTGGCCCGCAGCCAGGCGGGCGCGAAACCCGCCGGCCCGTGCTGTTCCAGCAGCTTGGCGATCAGCGCCTGATCGGCCTTGGACGAGGCGGCGCAAAAGGCCAGGGCCACGGGCCCAAGGCCCAGATCAAACAGGCGATCCCCAAGCCTTGATTGCAGGTAGTAGTCGCGGGCCGGGGTCGCGCGCGCCAGTATCTGGATTTGCCGCTCATTGAGGCCAAACCGCCCATAGGCGGCCTCGCCCTGCGGCTCCAGGGCGCGCGGATTGGGCAGGAAGATCCGGGTTGGACAGCTTTCGACAATCACCGGCGCAAGGGCGCTATCGGTGATATCGGCCAGGGACTGGGTGGCGAACACCACCGAGGCGTTCTTCTTGCGCAGGGTCTTGAGCCAGGCGCGGAGCTGGGCGGCAAAGGCCGGATCGTCGAGCGCCAGCCAGCCCTCGTCGATCAGGATCAGGGTTGGCCGGCCATCGAGGCGCGCGCTGATCCGATGAAAGAGATAGGCCAGGACCGCCGGCGCGGCCGCAGAGCCCGCCAGTCCCTCGGTCTCGAAAACCTGGACATCGCCCGCCTCCACGGTTTCGTCGGCGCCGTCCAGCAGACGCCCATGGGCGCCGCCCAACACAAACGGAGAGAGCGCCGCCTTGAGCGGCGGACTGGCCAACAGGGCCACAAGCCCCGTCAGGGTGCGCTCGGGCGCCGGCGCGCTGGCCAGGCTCTCCAGCGCCGCCCACACGAGCTCGCGCACCGTCGGGGTGATGGAAACACCCTCACGGGCCAGGATCGCCGCGAGCCACTGCGCCGCCCAGGCGCGCTCCTCGCGCAGATCGATCCTGGCCAGGGGTTGCAGGCTCAAACGCGCCGCGCCCTCCGCGGAGAGGTCATGGAACGCTCCGCCCATGGCCAGCACCGCCGCGCGGCTGGAGGCGCCAAAGTCGAAGGCGAAGACCTGAGCGCCCGGATAGCGCCGGAACGACAGGGCCAGCATCCCTAAGAGCACGCTCTTGCCCGCGCCCGTTGGCCCCACCACCAGGGTGTGGCCCACATCATCGACATGCAGGCTGAGCCGGAACGGCGTCGAGCCGGCCGTGCGGGCGATCAGCAGCGGTGGGCCGTCCAGATGAGCGTTGCGCTCAGGCCCCGCCCAGACCGCTGACAGCGGCGCCAGATGGGCAAGGTTGAGGGTCGAGAGCGGCGGCTGGCGGATATTGGCGTAGGCGTGCCCAGGCAGGGTTCCAAGCCAGGCTTCGACGGCGTTGATGCTCTCGCGGATGACCGTGAGGTCGCGACCTTGGATGACCTTTTCGGCTAGGGCGAGCTTGGCGTCGGCGCGGGCCGGATCCTCGTCCCAGACTATGAGGCTCGTGGTGACATAGGCGTAGGCGACCGCATCGCCGCCAAGGTCCTGCAAGGCCAGGTCCGCCTCGGCGGCCTTGTTGGCCGCATCATTGTCAACCAGGGCGGCGGGCTCCTGGGTCAGGGCCTCGCGCAGCAAAACCAGCACCGACTTGCGCTTGGAAAACCACTGTCGGCGGATCTTGGCGAGCAAGCCCGCCGCCAGCGTCTTGTCCAGGCAAAGCGCCCGCGTCGTCCAGCGATAGGCAAAGCCCAGACGATTGAGTTCGTCGAGCAGACCCGGCGTCGTCGCCGGCGGAAACCCAACCACAGTCAGGACCCGCAGATGCGCCCTTCCAAGGCGCGGTTCCAGACCGCCGGTTAAGGCGTCCGTGGCCAGGAGGCTGTCGAGATAGATCGGGGTCTCAGGCACGGCCACGCGCTGGCGCGTGGTCGAAACCGCGCCGTGCAGGACGCTCAAGGTTGCGGCGTCATCGAGCCAGGCCAAACGCGGCAAAAGACCCTCGAGCAAGGCCAAAACGCGATCAGTGCGGTCGATGAAGGTGGCCAGCTCGGCGCGCCAGTCGAGTCTGGCCTGTTGCTGGCCTTCGACGAACCATTGCGCGACCTGGCCCTGTTGCTCCGCCGGCGGCAGGTAGCTCAAGGTCAGGAAATAGCGGCTCTCATAGTGCTCGCCGCTGTCGACAAAATCGGCGCGGCGCTCTGCATCGACCAAGGCCGACACCGGATCGGGAAAGACGCTCACCGGATAGTCCGCCGCCGGATCACGGCGGGCCTCGATGAAGATCGCCCAGCCCGAGCCCAGGCGCCGCAGGGCGCTGTTGAGGCGCGCGGCGACAACGGCGACCTCAGCGTCGGTGGCGCTGTCGAGATCTGGCCCCCGAAACTCAGCGGTGCGCTGAAAGCCGCCGTCCTTGTTGAGCACCACGCCCGGCGCGACCAGGGCGGCCCAGGGCAGATAGTCGGCCAGGCGCGCGGGGCGGCGGCGATATTCGCGAAGATCGAGCATAGCTCAGACCTCCAGATGGGCCGGCAGACGCACATGGCGCATGCCGACCTCGAAGATCTGCGGATCACGCCGCGCGGCCCAGACAGCCAGCGCATGGCCGGCCAGCCAGACGATCAAACCCACGATCCAAAGACGCAGGCCAAGGCCAAGGGCCGCGGCCAGGGTGCCGTTGACCAGGGCGATCGCGCGCGGGGCGCCGGCCAGCAGCATCGGCTCGGTGAGCGCCCGATGGACCGGCGCGGCGAACCCCAGGGCGCGATCCTGGGCCATCAGATCAGCGCTCCGCCGCCGAACGAGAAGAACGACAGGAAGAAGGAACTGGCGGCGAAGGCGATCGACAGGCCAAACACAATCTGGATCAGCTTGCGCGAACCGCCGGAGGTTTCGCCAAAGGCCAGGGCCAGGCCGGTGATGATGATGATGATCACCGCGATGATCTTGGCCACCGGCCCTTCGACCGACTCCAGGATCTGTTGCAGCGGCGCCTCCCAGGGCATGCCTGAGCCGGCCGCCCGGGCCTTCGCGCTCAAAAGGGTCAGGCCGGTCGCCAGAAAGCCGATAGTCCAAGGACCCTCGCCAAGACGCTGGAGCCGATGGCCGCGCGCGCCTGGCGTCAGATCAGGCTTGCGACGAAGCGGGGCCGGAATGACCGCGCCGACGGGGCAAAAAGGCATGTGACGATCTCCTTGATTGATGGGGGTTGCAGGCGTTGCCCTCAAGCGGGGCCAAGCTCGTAGGCGCCGCCTGGCCCAAGGCCCTCGACCCGGACAAGCTCGGTCAAGCGCCTCGCCTTTCCGCGTCCAGCCAGCACGGCGATGAGATCGATGGTGTCGGCGATCAGGCCGCGCGGGGCGGTGATCACCGCTTCCTGGATCAGCTGCTCCAGGCGCAGCAAGGCGCCCAGGGCCGACCCGGCGTGCAGGGTCCCCACCCCGCCCGGGTGGCCTGTGCCCCAGGCCTTGATGAGGTCGAGGGCTTCGGGCCCGCGGACCTCGCCGATGATGATGCGGTCGGGCCGAAGCCGCAAAGCCGACCGGACCAGATCGGTGAGGCTGGCCAGGCCCTCGCACGTGCGCAGGGCGACCTGATTGGGCGCGGCGCACTGCAGCTCGCGCAGGTCCTCCAGGAGGATCACCCGATCCTCGCCAAGGGCGATCTGCGCCAACAGCGCATTGACGAGCGTGGTCTTGCCGCTGGAGGTCGGCCCCGCGACCAGGATATTGGCCCGGTCCGCCACGGCCTGCGCCAGAACCCGCCCTTCCCGCGCGCCCATCACCCCGGATGCGACATAGTCGTCGAGCTTAAAGACCAGACTCGCGGGTTTGCGGATCGAAAAGGTCGGGGCTCTCGCCAAGGGCGCGATCAGCCCCTCGAAGCGCTCGCCGCTTCCCGGCAGCTCCGCCGAAAGGCGCGGCCGGCCCGCATGGATCTCGGCGCCGACATGATGGGCCACCAGACGCAGGACCCGCTCGGCGTCCGCCGGCAAGACCGTCAGCTCGGCGTCGACCAGGCCCACATCAAAGCGATCGATCCACACCCGGCCATCGGGATTGAGCATGACCTCGCCCACGGCGGGGTCTTCAAGCCGGGTCAGAAGCTCCGGTCCCAGGGCCGTGCGCAGCATCTGGCGGCTGCGCGCGCGTCCAGCCTCGATTTGCAAAAGGTCCATGGCCGATCCCCGTGGATGACGGGGATGAGTAAGAGGACCGCAAACCAGCCGATCTCAACAGCCAAATGGGCGGATCGCACCCTAGCGGACAAAGACAGGCGATCGGCGGTGCGCGCCCACGTCTTAGGCCGCCAAAGCTCGTGTCGCCGGCGCAACGACACCGCCGCTGCGCCCTGGCGCGCTCGCCCGATGCGCGAAAACCCAAGCCTCAGCCAAGATTTCTGCGGCCACGCCCGCATCAATCGCCGCGAGCCGCATCAGGACGATGCCCGCCTTACGCCGTCGCCCCGGTTCGGCGATCACACCCTCGCCCCGCGACAGCGCCCAAGCCTGACGAGACGGCGCCAGCTTGACGACTGCCCAGCCTTCGGCCGGCCAGCCCAAGGTCGCAAAAGCCCTGCCGCCCAACCGAAACTGAACGGCTTCAAGGATTGGCTTGGCCTGAACGCCTGGTCCAAAGCCCATCGCCAGCGCTGAAAATTCATCAGGGGTCATCGGATCCTCGTCAGCGGCGAAGATCAAAATCCGAGTCGCCGCTTCGAGGCAAAGTCGCGCCGAGGAACGTCAAAGTCGGTCGTGCGCCAGAGTACTAACCCGCTCGCGCGGGAGGGGCATTTGTTCGGCGCTGAGGGACATCGGGATCCTCCTGTCTGAAGAGGAACGTGGGTCGGCCACGTCCTCCTCGAGACAGGAGACGAGTGATGCCCGAAGAAGCGATCCACCCGTTGCGTCGCAGGATGGTCGAAGACATGACCCTCCGCAACTTCGATCCGCGGACCCAGGAGACCTACATCCGAGCGGTTCGATCCTGCAGCCGCTACTGCGGTAGGACCCCAGGCGAGCTGACGTTCGAGGATGTGCGGCGCTACCAGCTGCACCTGACGCAGAGCGGCCTGGCCTCGGCCAGCGTCAACGGCGCGATGGTGGCGCTGCGGTTCTTCTTCCGCGTGACGCTCAAGCGGCCAGAGGCCTTGGACTACATCCCGATCGCCCGCCAGCCGCAGAGATTGCCGGTCGTGCTGACGCCGGACGAGGTCGCGCGGCTGTTGCAGGCGGCGCCGGGGCTCAAGTGGCGCACCGCGCTAAGCGTGGCCTACGGCGCGGGCCTGCGGGCCGCCGAGGTCGTGGGCCTGAAGGTCGGCGACATCGACAGCCAGCGCATGCGCATTCGGGTCGAACAGGGCAAGGGTCGGCGCGACCGTGACGCGCTGCTCTCTCCGCATCTGCTGGCGAGCTTGCGCAACTGGTGGAAGGTGGCCCGCCCGCCGGTGTGGCTGTTCCCCAACCGGCTGACGTCGTTCAACGCCGTGACGCCGCGCTCGCTCAATCGCGCCTTCCACGTGGCGGTCAGGACGGCCGGCATCAGCAAGCCGGTCTGCCTGCACACCCTGCGCCATTGCTTCGCCACCCACCTGCTGGAGCAAGGCGTCGATGTGCGGGTGATCCAGGTCCTGTTAGGCCACAAGAAGCTGGAGACAACCTCGGTCTACACGCATGTGGCCGCCAAGACCCTGGACGGCATCGAGAGCCCGCTGGATCTGCTGCGATTGAGACCGCCGCGGGCCTGAGCGAGTGGCCAGGCTTGTGCGCCCGGTCCTGGAGGTCGCCGACATCTTCCATGCCCATGGCGAGACCTTCCGCCGCGATCAGGTCGGACATCTGAGCCTGGGCCAGCTCAAGGTGATGTCGGCGATCCAAGCCTGCCGGACGGCGCAACTGGGCGGCCACGTCGAGCGCTGCGAGGACTGCGACCATCAGCGGATCGCCTATAACTCCTGCCGCAATCGGCATTGCCCAAAGTGTCAGGGCGCGGCGGCCCAGCGTTGGCTGGAGGCCCGACAGGCCGAGCTGTTACCGCTGGCCTACTACCACGTGGTCTTCACCCTGCCGGCCCAGATCGGCGACATCGCCGTCCAGAACAAGGCCGTGGTCTACAGCGCGCTGTTCAAGGCCGCGTCGGAGACCCTGCTGACCATCGCCGCCGATCCCAGGCGCCTGGGCGCCCGCATCGGCCTGACGGCTGTCCTTCACACCTGGGGGTCAGCGCTCACCCATCATCCGCATGTCCACTGCATCGTCCCCGGCGGCGGCCTCGCCTTGGACGGACAGAGCTGGGTCTCTTGTCGCCCCCGGTTCTTCCTGCCGGTGCGCGTGCTGTCCCGACTGTTCCGCCGGCTGTTCCTGGAGAAGCTCGTCGCCGCCCACGCCGAGGGGCTGCTGTCCTTCTTTGGTGAACTGGCCGGTCTGGCCGACCGCGCCGCCTTCGCCGCTCGCCTCGCCCTGCTGCGCCGCGTGGAGTGGGTGGTCTACGCCAAGCGCCCCTTCGCCGGCCCCGAAGCGGTATTGGCCTATCTGGCCCGCTACACTCACCGCGTCGCCATCTCCAGCAGCCGCCTGGTCGCCATGAACGACAGGGGCGTCACCTTCCGCTGGAAGGACTACCGCCAGGACGGCCAGGCCCGCCGCAAGGTCATGACCCTGGCGCCCAGCGAGTTCATTCGCCGCTTCCTGATCCACGTCCTGCCCACCGGCTTCCACCGCATCCGCCACTACGGCCTCTTCGCCAACCCGGCCCGTGCCGCCAACCTGGCCAAGGCTCGCGCGCTGCTTCAGGCGCCGCCGCCAACCCCAATCCTCGAGGCCCACGCCGAACCCGAGCCGGATGCAAAGCCGCCGGCCGCCTGCCCTTGCTGCGGCGGCCGCATAGTCCTGGTCGAGATCTTCGCGCGCGGGAGCGGGACTGGACACCGGCCCCTGTCCCAGCACGTGTTCCGGATCGACTCGTCATGACGCTCGTGGCCGTCACCCCACGCCATCGCAGCGCCACAGCAACGGCCAAGGGCCGCATGACCAGCCCTGCGCGCCAACGGCAAAAGCCCAGCCTCTCCGCCCAGGGCAAGCCCGATCGTCACATCATCAGGGGCGTCGTGACGGAGAAAACTGGCGACCCACACCTGCGACCAGGCCGGTCAGCCCCTCGCCAGCGACCTCATGGGACAAGCGCGCCGCTCAAATCCCCATAGGCCGATACCGCCATCCCGCGGGTCAGACTTTGAGCTTTCTCAGACACCCGCCTGCGGGGGCAAACCCATCGCCGCGCCCGGCGGGCGTCCAAGAAACCTAAACAATAAGAAACCTAAACAATAGCGGCCTTCGGCACGCTTCCAGGAACTGGACGTTACTCACCAAGCCGACGAGATCGACGCCGCCCCACCGCAGGCCCCTCCAAGGACATCACTGCCGCGACTGCGCGACGCCAGCGCGATGCGGCCGCCAGGCGCTCGGTATAGGCGCTGTTGGGCGCAAAGGTTCGGTCCAGGCACCAGAAGGCTGCGGGGGGGCTGTGTCAGTACCTGGAGATCCATCCTTCTAAACCACAATGACCGCGAGCAGGTTGGGGCCGCCCAAGGATGTCAGTTCGACGCTGCTTGTCGCTGTTTTGTCACGCGCCTGCGTTATCGAAGCTTGTTAGGCATGCTGAAGGTGCGGTTGCGGCTAGCGCAAGGCCGTTCATTGGCCTTCAGCGACCAACATCGCCGACGTTCAGGCCAGTTGCAGGATTGACAGACTATGAGACTTCTGATCGGTGCCGCTACGGCTCTAGGACTCGTGGCTATGGCCCCCGCGGCCCACGCCTCGCGCGACTACGTTTGGGCGGCAGGGTCCTCGACGGTCTTCCCTTTCGCCACGCGCGCAGCTGAGAATTTCTCGAAAAAGACAGGTAAGAAGGCCCCTAAGGTCGAAAGCCTTGGTACGGGTGGCGGCTTCAAGCTGTTCTGTGGTGGCGCAGGAGAGGGTTTTCCTGACATCGCTAACGCCTCCCGACCGATGAAGCGATCTGAGTTCGAGGCCTGTAAAGCAAAGGGCGTGCGAGACATCGTTGAGATAAAAATCGGCTTTGACGGCATTGTCATTGCAATGGACAAGTCCGCACCCAATTATAATTTCAAGCTTGCCGACCTTTATCTTGGTCTTGCGCAGAATACCCCGAACGACGATAAATTCTCTGCCAATCCCTACAAAACTTGGAGAGATGTGAATAGCCAACTGCCAGCCAACCGCATCCTCGTCTACGGTCCACCGCCAACGTCTGGTACGCGTGACGCTTGGCTGGAGCTTGCCATGGAAGGGGGCGCCAAGCAGTACCCCGCACTGAAGGCGCTTTCGGCGTCCGACGAAAAGGCGTTCAAAGCAAAAGCCCATCCGATACGCATGGACGGCGCCTGGGTCGATGCAGGCGAGAACGATAACGCCATTGTTGGCACGATCGAGAAGACACCTGGCGCGCTCGGTGTTTTTGGCTATTCCTTCCTTGGTGAAAACGCCAGCCGGATCAAGGCCGCGACCGTCAACGGGGTCAAGCCGACTCCGGTTACAATCGCCAACGGCACTTACCCTGTCTCCCGATCCTTGTTCATCTATGTCAAGAAATCGAGCGTCGGCGTCGTGCCGGGTTTGAAAGAGTTTTTGACCGAGTTCGCCTCGGACGCAGCGGCCGGAAGAGGCGGCTATCTCTCGCAGCGCGGCCTCATCCCGCTGCCGCCAGCGCAGCACGCGGCCATGAAGGGCGTTGTTGCGAAGCTTACGCCGATGGCCCCTCCTAAGAACTGAGACCAGCGCCGCGTGGACAATTGCCGTCCGCGCGGCTTTAGGCCAAGGCTAACTTTTACCCTTGGAACAGCAGTTCTTGACTATTGACCAAATTTGGGTCGCTTCGACCCTCATCTTAGCGCCCTTCATTGGCAGCTTCATTGGGCTCTTGACGCTTCGCCTGCCGGCGGATCGTCCCTGGGTCATGTCGAGGTCGGCTTGCGACACCTGTAAGCGCCCCCTTGGGATTGTCGACCTTCTCCCCGTTATCAGCTTCCTGATCTTGCGAGGACGATGCAGAAACTGTCACGCCGCTATTCCGCTGCGTTACCTGTTGCTGGAGGTAGGATGTCTGCTCATCGCCCTGTGGAGCGCGATCATCTACCCCGGCGCGATGGTTCTCGTGACAGCGCTCCTGGGCTGGTCGCTGCTTTTGATCGCGACTATCGACGCTGAGCACCTTTGGTTGCCCGACAAACTGACCCTGCCACTCGGCGCCCTAGGGGTCCTGTTTACGATAGGCGTGGGCCAGGCCCCCCTGTGGACACCGCTGCTAGGCGCGATAGTGGGTTACGGCGTACTGGCCAGCGTCGCCTGGCTCTACAAGTCACTCCGCGGCTTTGAAGGCATGGGCGGCGGCGATCCGCGCCTGATGGGGGCCATTGGAGCCTGGGTTGGCTGGCAAGGCGTGCCATCCGTGCTGGTCTGGTCCTGCGTTGCGGGCCTCAGCTTCGCAATCGCTCAGGCGATTGTTCACCGTCGTTTTTCATCACGCCAACCGCTTCCATTTGGAACTTTTTTGGCGATCGGCGGCTGGCTCACCTGGCTATGGGGTCCGCTTCACACGCTCCTAGCCTGGAACTCATTCTGATCTCAACGAGGATCGCCAGCTCTTGGAAACGAAATAGGTTTCACGTCACCCGGCCAGTCACCGTCCGCCGCGCGCCTGTCGCATCTCGTTGAAAGCCACCGGTGACAAGGGCCTGGACGAGATCCGGATCGGTCGTCGTCGCCGACATCTCGAGCTGATAGCGACCATCTTTTTCCAAACGACCGACCAGGGTCAGATCGGTCGCGCCGGCCTTGCCGCTGAGGGTTGCGATCCAGCTATCGGACCGACAGGCCGACACCCCGCTGAGCACGCTGCCGCTCAGGGGCCCCTCGCCGATCAGGCGCAGCCGGATCTCGCCGCCCGCCCGTGCGCAGCGTCCCTTGCGGAACACCGCCGTGGTGTCGCGAAAGGCCACATCGCCGCTGAGCGGCAAGCCCAGGAGGGCAAGGTCCAGGCTGGTGCGAAGGTTGAGCCGCTCCACGCCCCTTTCGCGCCCCGCCAGCAAGAGGACGGCGCGTTGGTCCGGGCCGCCGTTGCCGCGCCGGAGACTCATGCGGACCTGACCGGTGAGCAAAGTCAACGGATTGAGCCCGCCCTTCCAGCTACCGATCGGCGTGCCGGACAGCGTGACGTGGTTCAGACGGCCGGCCCAGACCACGCCGCTGACGCCGGCTGCGCCCACCACCGAAGATCCGGCTAGACCCTTGGTCAGCAGACGCATCGGCGCGAAGACGAGGACCATGACGAGGGTGGCGACGGCCAGAACCACCAAGAGAAGGCGATTGCTCATGGGGCGACGCGCGCGAAGGTGATCTCGACCTGGATCAGACCGTTGTCGAGACGGGAAGCGGTAAAATCGGTGACTTTGGCGCCCCTTTCGCGCTCAAGCGCTGCGACCCAAGGCAAGAGAATCTTGGAGTCGATGGCGGCGATCCAGATGGTGAAGCGCCCATTGGCGTCCTGGCGATGACGTGCGATCGGCAGGCCAACTCGGTTGGCGGCGGCCTCTACCACCGCCTGAGGCGAGGCTCCGCCGGCCGCCGCGTGACCAGCCCCAGGGGCGAGACGGCGCAGGGTCACCAGTTGCGTCACCGACTTATCCATGCGGGCCCGTGCGGATTTGGCGGCCGACTGGAGAGGCATGGCCACGCCATACCAGCCGACCACCCCGATAAGCGCAGCGATCATCACCGCCAGAAGCCCCTGCTCTCGCCCGGTTCGCCCGGTCCACCAGAGACGGGCGGCGTCTAGTCGTCCGTTCATGGCTTTCTCCTGATGATAAGATCGCTGCTGATACGCCCGCCCTCGCTGGCGGTGCTCTGCTCGGTCAACTCGAGCCCGAGGCGCTTGGCCCCCAGGCGCAGTTGGTCCAGGTCCGAGTAGTTCGCATAACCGATCGTCGAGCGGATCGTCCCTTCTTCGCCATAGACCAAGGTGTCGAGGCTCACGCCCGGCGCCCCCTCGACGATACTCAGGTAACGGGCTGCAAGCTCGCTAAAACCTTGATCGCTCTGACTCGCCGCCAACCGGGTCACCGCGTAGCCCGCCGCGTCTTCATAGCGAGACGCCTGGGGCACCAGAGAGACCGCCAGCTTGGCGGCCCGACGCTCAAGGGTGCTCGCCGTCCACTGATCGTGGGCGATCTCGGCGATCAGCAGCAGCAGCGGCGAGAGCACCGCCGCCGCCGCCAAAACCCCCAGACGCTTCACCCCGCCCCGCTCCCTGGACGACCGTACGGCGAAGCGCCCTTGCAGCAGGTTTACGGCCGGAGACCGGGCGCCGGCGATCAAGTGCGCATCGAGATCCTTGCCGTCGATGTAGCGATGCTGGCGGTTCTCGAACAGCAGGGCGGCCAGATCCGGATCGGCGCTAAGCGCCTTGCCGGGCTCCCGCATCGCCAAGCGCCCTCCTAGTTGTCCGACGACCAAGCCGCCTTCCTCATCTTCCGGCAGCAGAAGATAGTCCGGAACAACAGCCTGAACCGTCAATCCGAGCGCCCCGGCGGCGTCGAGCCAGGCTTGCAGTTTTGCGCGGGCCGTCCAGGCGACGAGCGTTCGCCCGGCCTCGTCGGTGCGGCCGACGGCGATGTGCAAGTCGTCGCCCCCAAGCGCCACCTCGTCCTCCAGGCGGAAGGCGGCCGCCGAGCGCGCCTGGGCGGCGCTGCCAAGCGGCAGGTCCATCCAGCGCGCCACGACGTCCTCCCCTGGGGCCACGACGATCACCGGACCAACCTCATCCAGACGCTCGTCAGCGGCCAAAGCACGCCGGGTGACCGACAGGCCGTAGTCCTGAAGCAGGTGCGCCGGCGCGTCGGGTCCGGCGGGCAGGATCAAAAGACTGAGGAGGGTCATTCTTCGGGCGTCCAACGTCGGGCGGCGAGGATCACCTGGCTGGCCGACGGCGTTTCGAAAAGGGCGGTCATAGAGACCGGCATGTCGGCGAAGACGACTTGGCTGTCCAAGGCGAAAAACCGGGTCCGGAA
This sequence comes from Caulobacter sp. BE264, assembly GCF_031457805.1. Taxonomy (NCBI): domain Bacteria; kingdom Pseudomonadati; phylum Pseudomonadota; class Alphaproteobacteria; order Caulobacterales; family Caulobacteraceae; genus Caulobacter; species Caulobacter sp. BE264. The sequence continues at coordinate 1,018,254 of NZ_JAVDXI010000001.1, forward strand.
TTTGATCTGGTCGCGAACTACGTCACCAGGCGGCGTGGCGACGAGCGCCTGCTGCCCCCAGAACGCCTGAGCGTCCGGCCAACCGCTCGCGGGACGAGCGGACAACACGCGGGCGGCCGTTTCGCGGCCGATCCGACCCTCCGTTAGCGCCGCGAGCAGCAGGGCCCGTTCGGGCGGCAGAGTGTTGACGTTAATCGGCGAAAGATCTGTGGTCGGCAGCGCGCAGACATAGGGGCGCAGCGCCGTGTAGACGCTCGGGGTGAAACCCCGGATCGCCCGCAGCTCACTGACCTCTGCCAGCGGGCCGCCGGCGGTGCGATAGGGCTGGGCCAATTGCGCGTAGCCCCGGTCCTCGGCATCGGCGCGGCCCACGTCGTTGCTGTCCATCCAGTCGGTCAGGTTTTCCGCGAGCTCCGGCCCGCCGGCGACCCCCACCAGGGACAGCAGGGTCGCAAACTGCCGAACCCCGAGCTCGCGCCGGCGGAAGGGCTCGCCCTGATTGGCCTCGACCACGCTGTTGAGATTGAAGCAGCCGGTGGCGTCGGTCAGCCTAACTTCCATGCGACCCTGCTCGATTGGGAAGGCGATCACCCGCCCGTTCCAGCCGCCCTCGAGCGTGGTCTTGCCCGCGTCGCGGTCCATCAACTGCGCGATGCGGATGCGGGCCAGTTGCTCAGCGCCCAAGGCGTACCATTGGGCCTGGCTGGCGATCCGCGCGTTGAGCGTCCTGCGAACGCCGAACCGGATGTCGTCCAGCACGCCGACCGCGATCACCGAAATCACCGCGACCATCAGCATGACCGTCAGCAGCGCCGCGCCCCTTTCGTGCTCACGCCTCATCGCCCCTCTCCCGAGGTGAGGAACAGCTGGTCGATCTCGCCAAGATCCTTGAGCTTCATGGTCAGGCGGACGGCGGCGGGAATGTCCGCCGTGGCCTCGCCCCGCCAGGTCGGCCGCCAGACGCCATCAAAGAGATAGGCCGACTGGATGCTTTCAACGCCGGTGAGCAGCACCTGGGCGGGGCCAAGCCGGGCGCCGTCGAGCGCGGGACGCGCGCGGCGCTCCAGACGCCCCTCAACGAGGGCGTACTCGACATACTGCAGCGAGGCGCGCGGCGCCTGGTCGGAATTTTCGTAGCCGCGTCGCGCAAAGGCCAGCAAAGGGCCTCCGGCGGCCCAGGGACTGACGCCGGCGAAGGCGGTCAGCGCCGGCAAGCCATCCTCGCCGCGCGTCCTGCGGGCGGCCGCCTGCGAGAGGTCTGCCTTGAGGACCGCGCGCATGCGCTGCAACTCGGCATAGCGCTCCACGCGAACCCGGACGGCGGTCTGGTTGTTGAGCGTCGAACTCATCACCGCCACACCGGCGGCGGTGATGAGCGCGAAGATCAGCAGCGCCACCATCATCTCGATCAGGGTGAAGCCCTTCATCGGGCCGCCCTGAACAGGGTCGCCGCCGCCGCCGGCTGGCGGCTGTTGGGCGACATGACCGCGATGTCGACGCGCACAATTGCCGGGTCATCGGTACGGCTCACCTGACGCGTCCACAGCCAAGGACGGCCGGCCACCCGTTCGGCGCCGGAGACCCGGCCCAGCGCCGGCGGTACGACACTGGTGAGCGCCTCGATGGCGCGATTGTCCAGAACCACCTCGGCCAGGATGCGATCCTGCAGGCGGCCGCTGGCGCGCGTGTTCTCGCCCGCGAGATTGAGCAAGGCCAGCACGGCCAGGCTGAAGATCGCCAGGGCGACCAGCAGCTCGATCAGCGTGAAGCCGGCTTCAGAGCGCTTGGGCGACATGGACGGCCACATTTCCGGCGACGTCTATACTGACCACATAGCCAGAGCCGCCGCGCCCCAGGGTGAATTCGGCGCCGCTGGCCTGACCGGTCGGCTCGAAGATCACCGCCGTTTCACCGTCGCGGCCCGAGACGCGAGTGTCTTCCACCCACGCCGTAGTTACGAACGGCGCCGTGTCGAGCGCGCGCCACGCCCGGCCATCGCGGATGTCGAAGCGATAGTCGACGGATGAGACATTGACCCGCACCTGGCGATTGACCATCAGAGACTCCTCGCGCGCGCGTAGCAGCCGCGCGGCGAACCGTGCGCTCTCTTGCGACAGCGACATCTTCCCGTCGGGCAAGGTCAGGATCACCGCGGTGGCCAGCAAGCCCATGATCATCAGGACGACCATGAGTTCGACCAGGGTGAAGCCCGCCCGCGCGACGCGACGCGTCTTGGCTGGTCTGGCGTCAGCTCCAGTTGCCAATGTCGGCGTCCTTGCCTTCGCCACCCTCGCGGCCGTCCGCGCCGAACGAGTAGACATCGATCGCGCCGTGCGCGCCCGGGGCGCGGTACTGGTAGTCGTTGCCCCACGGATCCTTGGGCAGGCGGCGGATGTAGCCGCCTTCACGATAGCGATCGACCTGGGTCAGGCCGGCGGGCGGGGTCACCAAGGCCTGCAGGCCTTGCTCGGTGGTCGGGAAGGTAAAGTTATCGAGGCGATAGCTTTCCAGGGCCTGTTCCAGGACCGACACGTCGGCCCGCGCCTTACCCTTCATGGCCTTTTCCTGGTTGGGCAGGACGTTGATCGCCACGACCGTGGCCAGCAGGCCCAGGATGACGATGACCACCATCATCTCCACCAGCGTGAAGCCGGCGCGGCGGGCCCGGCGGCGTCTCGTCTCGGGATCGAGGTTCGGCATGACTTGGCTTCCTAGTTCAAGGCGAGATTGTTGATCTGCAGAATCGGCAGCAGGATCGAGAGCACGATCGTGGCGACCACCCCGCCCAGCAGCACGATGATGGCCGGTTCGAGCAAGCTCAGCAGCGTGGCGGTGAAGGTCTCGAACTCGCGTTCCAGATAGTCGGCCGCCCGCGTCAGCATCGCCTCGACGCGTCCGCTGCTCTCGCCGCTGGCCGTCATGTAGACGAGCACCGGCGGAAAGACCTCGGCCCGGCGCATGGCCACCGACAGCGCGCCGCCTTCACGGATGGCAGCGATCATGTCGTCGAGCGCGGCTTGCAGCACGGCGTTGCGCACCGTGCCCGCCGTCAGGATCAGGCCCTCAAGCATGGGCAGCCCGCTGGCGACCATGGTGGCGAGCGTCCTGGCCAGTCGTGCGGCGTGCACGTCCCGGATCAGGCGGCCGATCATCGGCAGGCGCAGCAGCCAGCGGTCGACGGCCAGCTTGAAGAGCCGATGACGCAGGGCGCGGAGAAAGGCGAATATGGCGATCGTCGCGCTGGCCACGATCAACCAGCCGAAGGTCTGCAGGCCGGTCGACAGGCCGATCACCAGGCGGGTCAGCAACGGCAGGGTCTGGCCCATCGAGTCAAACTGCTCGACCACCTTGGGAATGACGAATACCATCAGGGCTGCGACGACCAGACAGGCGACCACCGCCAGAACGATCGGATAGACGAGGGCCGTGGTGATCTTGGCCCGGACCTGCTGCTGTTGCTCCAGCAGATCGGCCAGGCGCTCCAGGATCGCCGGCAGGGCGCCAGACGACTCGCCGGCCGCCACCATGGCGCGGTAAAGCGGCGGAAAGGCCTTGGCGGGACGGGCCATGGCGTCCGAGAGACGATAGCCCTCCAGCAGGGCGGCGTGAACCTCGCCAATCACCTGCTTCAGTTTCGGCTTGTCGGCCTGCAGGGCGATGGTGCGCAGCGCCTCTTCCAGCGTCGAGACCGAGGTCAGGGTCGCCAGCTGGCGCGTGAACATCGACCGGTCCTTGGCGCTGAGACCCTGCCCCCAGGCGAGGCGCCCGGCGCTGACCGGCTTGGCGACCGAGGCCATGATCTTGACCGGCGCCAGGCACTTTCGTTGCAGCTGGTCGGCGGCGGCGGCCTCGTCGACGGCCTTCAGGTGGCCGCGACGCGTGCGACCGGCCAGATCGAGAGCCACATAGTCAAAGCTCGCCATCGCGCGCTCCTTGACCCGTGATCCTGAGCGCCTCCTCCACCGTCGTCAGGCCGGCCAGAACGTAGTTCCGCGCCTCCTGCCCTAGGCGGCGATCCAGACCCGCCTCGGTGATCTCCTGCTCGCTGGCCGAACTGCCGATCAGGCGGCGCAGATGATCGTCGACGCGCAATGCCTCATAGACGCCGATCCGGCCCTGATAGCCGGTGTGGCCGCAGCGGGCGCAGCCGACGGGGCGATACAGGATCTCGCCCTCGGGCAGGCCCACCAGGGCCGCCGTCGCGGCGTCGGCCGGTTCTGGCGTGCGGCAATGCTCGCACAGGCGACGCACCAGGCGCTGGGCGATGACCAGGCGCAGGGTCGAGGCCAACAGGAAGGGCTCGACGCCCATGTCGCGCAGACGCACCACCGCGCCCGCCGCGTCATTCGTGTGGACCGTCGATAGGACCAAGTGGCCTGTCAGGCTGGCCTGGACGGCGATCTGGGCGGTCTCGGAGTCACGGATTTCCCCGACCATCACCACATCGGGGTCCTGGCGCAGGATGGCGCGCAGGCCCGCCGCGAAGGTCATGCCGACCTTGGTGTTGACCTGGGTCTGGCCGATGCCGTGCACGGCGTATTCGACCGGGTCCTCGATGGTCAGGATGTTGCGGCTGTTGTCGTTCAGCACGGCCAAGGCCGCGTAGAGCGTCGTCGTCTTGCCCGAGCCCGTGGGGCCGGTGACCAGGATAATCCCGTGCGGCTCACGCACGGCGGTCTCCAGCGCGCTCAGCACGTCGGCCGACATGCCAAGGTCGGATAGACGCAGCCCCGCCTGGTCCTTGTCGAGGATCCGCATCACCACCCGCTCGCCCATGCGGGCAGGCAGGGTCGAGACGCGGACGTCTAGGCTCTTGCCGCCCAGGGCCAGCGAGATCCGGCCGTCCTGCGGCACGCGCTTTTCGGCGATGTCCAGCTTAGCCATGACCTTGACCCGCGACACCAGCATGGCGGCGATGCGCGGCGAGAGGCTTAGCACCTCGGTCAGCACGCCGTCGATCCGAAGCCGGACGATGAGCGCCTTTTCGAAGGGCTCGATATGGATGTCCGAAGCGCCCAGGCGCACGGCCTCGGCGATCAGGCCGTTGATCAGGCGGATGACCGGGGCGTCGTCCTGCGGGTCGAGCAGGTCGGCCGCAGCGGGCATGTCCTCGAGCAGAAGACCAAGCCCGCCGTCCAGGTCCAGACTATCGGCGCTGGAGGCGGTGGCCAGACCCGCGCCGGCATAGACCTCCGAGAACTTACGGTCGAACACCGGGGCGGTCATCGGCTCGATCGCCAGCGGCGCGCCGACCGCCCGGCGAATCTCGACCAGCGCCATCGGGTCATAGCCCTCGCGCACGCCGATCACCGCTCGCTCGCCCAGGGACAGCAGCACGACCCCGTTTCGCTTGGCGAAGCCGTAGGCGAGCATCGGGGTGGTCATGGCGTCGTCGCCGGCTTGGCGGCAGCCGGCACGGCGCTGATCGGGGCCGAAGAGGCGACCGGGCGAGCGGCGTTCAGATAGTCACGCATCACAGCATCAAGCGAGTTGTCGCCGTCCTGCGTCGTCATCGGCGGCAGGTTGCGCATGTAGTCATAGCGCGGCGCGGTCAGGTCGCGCGCATCAGCGCTGCTGCGGATTATGCGGGGGCGGATGAAGACCATCAGGTTGGTCTTCTTGCGTTCGTGCGCCGTGCTCCGGAACAGGGCGCCCAGACCCGGGACCTCACCCAGGCCGGGGGTGCGCTGGGCCGATTGTGTTTCCTGCTGATCCAGCAGGCCGCCCAGGACGACGATGTCGCCGTCGTCGACCAGGGCCGTCGTCTCGATCTCGCGCTTGTTGATGATCAGCTCGCTGGAGCCGACGCTGACCGGACCGGCGACGCTGGAGACCTCCTGGCGCAGGAACAGGGTGATGCCGCCGCCCGCATTGATCTGCGGCTTCACCTCCAGCTGGATGCCGACGTTCTGGCGTTGGATGGTGCGGAACGGATTGGCGTTAGAGTCGCCCAGCACTTCGCCCGTGGTGATCGGCACTTCCTGGCCGACCAGAATGCGGGCCTCTTCGTTGTCCAGCGTCATGATCGACGGCGTCGACAGAAGGTTGGAGCCCGTGTCCTTCTTCACCGCATTGATAATTGCGCCAAACAGCGCATCACCGCTGCGGCCGTAAACGCCTGAGGTCACGCCCGAGGCGGTCAGTAACGAGCTGACGGCGGCGTCGCGCAAGGATTTTAACGCCTCAGTGTCGGCGCCGCTGTTGGTGGTGGCCGCCGCCCCGACCAGCGGCAGCAGGCTGGGCGTGGCGTTGGTGTAGTTGGTCGCGACGAACGGAACGGTGCCGTTGGTCCCCCCCAGCAGGAACTGCACGCCCAGCTGCTTGGCGGCGCCGTCGGTGACCTCGACGACGATGGCCTCGACCAGAACCTGTTCACGGCGGACATCGAGCTGGCGGATGACTTCGGCGAGGGTGCGCTGGGTTTCGGGCGGCGCGTTGATGATCAGGGCGTTGGCGCCCGGGAAGCGCGCGATGGTGGCCTGCGGCCCGTTGGCGGACGCGGTCGCGGCGATCGGCGTGGCCGTGGCGGTCGAGGCTGGCGGAGCGCCCGTAGCGGTCCGGACGTTGCTCAGGCCGCGCGAAGACGAGGTCGTCACCGAGGTGGTCGCCTGACCCACCAGTTGCTGCAGGACCGGCAGCATCTGCTCGGCGTTGGCGTGACGCAGGAACACCACACGTACGTCGTCGCTGGACTCGGCGCGACGATCCAGGTCGGCGATGACCGGCAATAGGCGCTGGACGGCGTCGGAGTCGCCTCGCAACAGAACCGAGTTGCTGCTGTCGACCGCAACGACGGTGACCGCGCCCCGCCCGCTCTTACCCTCGGCGCCCGGCATCGTGAGCATGTCGTTGAGGACCTGAGCGATCTCGCGCGCCGAGCTGTGAGTCAGGGTGACGGTGTGGACCATCGCCCGGTCCTGATCGACCTGGGCCAAAAGGCCGCGAATGCGGCGGACATTGTCGGCGTAGTCGGCCACCACCACCACCGCGCCGCGCGGGTTGGCCACGACCTGACCCTGTGGCCCGACCAGCGGCTTGAGCATCTCGACCGCGCTGGCCGCGTCCAGAGTGCGTAGACGGAACACTTCGGTAGCGAACTGGCCGCCCGCCGCCGACGGCTGACGGGCCGCGTTCTCAGACGGCTCAATGCGGTAGGCGCCGTTGCCGGCCGGGGTGGCTACGAAGTTGTTGGCGCGCAGCGTGGCGAGGAACACTTCGAACAGTTCACGACGGTTCAACGGGCCGTTGCTGGCGACGGTCACCGTGCCCTTGACGCGTGGATCGATGATGAAGGTCGTACCCGTTGACTTGGCGACGTCCTGGATGAAAACGCGGATATCCGCATCCTGGACGTTGAGAAGTTGGGTCTGGGCCAGCACAGGGGCTGGGCCAAGGATCGCGCCCCCGATGGTGAGCGCTGCGGCGACAACGATGAGAAGAGAGCGCGACGAAGCGACCTTGGTCATTGGGACACCGGAAAAGAGAGAGTCGCGCGCGCGCCGCCGCGGGACAGTTCGACGTGATCGGCGGCGACCAAGGCCAGGATGACGCCATCGGCGATCGTGTCACCTACGGCGTAGGATTTCTGGACGCCATCGGGCCCGGCGATGATGGCCGATCCCCCCCCTGCCCCGCCGGACCGTACGCCAAAGAGGCGCAAGCCATCGGTCGCCGAGGCCCCCGTGGCGCCAGGACTCGCCCCAAAGGCGTCAAACCGGGACAGCACGCCGAAATCGGCCGACGGCCGCGGCGCCTTGGTCGGCGACGAGACCGTACCGACGGGCCCGGCGAAGACCCAGATCAGGCGCGCCGCTTGGGCGGCGAGCGCCAGAACGAGAAGGACCTCCAGCACGAGGATGACTCGAGAACCCGGCGAACGAAAAAGGTCAGAAAGTGACAATGGGGTCCGCCAACAGGTCGCTTAGGCTCGATGCGATGTAGCGCGGCGGCGCCGCAGTTCCGCGACAATATCGCTACAGAAAAATGACAAACGCTCCCGGTTCGGACGATCCGATCCGGGAGCGCTGCTGCCTTACGCACGATGCGAAGCCCGCCTATGGAAGGCAGAGCCCGCTCTTTCGACAGACCGACTAGAACCTCGCCGAAGCGCCGATTGAGAAGAAACGACCAACGTCATAGGTATTGACGTCGACACGGTTCTTGCCCGCTTTCTGGTACTCTTCGTAGCCCACGCCAGTGAGGTTACGGGCTTCGAACTTCAGCTCGACCTCGCGCCCCCACAGTTCCAGGCCTTGGCGCGCGACGAAGTCGATGCGCGTGCCCGGATAGGCCTCGACGTCCGGCTGCCCGCTGTTGACGAGACCGCGGCTGGTCACCCGCTTGCTGGCGTAGTTGATCAGTAGGGTCTGCTGCGACAGGCGCTCGGTGTCCTCAAGACCCAATTGCAGGTTGACCACATGATCCGACTGACCCGTCAGCGGCGCGCCGTCGGTGAAATAGTCGGTCGCCTTGGTCGAGGTCGCAGCGAAGACCGCGACGGTGTCGCCAGCCGAAACCTGAAGCTCCGACTTGGAGTAGGTGTAGTTGGCGATCGCCACGACGCGACGGCTGGCCCAGAAGTCGCCCTTGAAGTCCGAAAGGTCGAAGTACTTTTGCACTTCGAACTCGGCGCCATAGAGCTTGGCCTTCGGCGCGTTGGCGAAGCTGGTCGACAGATCGCTGCCCGACACGAAGCTCTCGATCGGACGATCGATGGTCTTGTAGAAGCCCGCGACCGTCAGGCGCTGGTCGCTGGCGAAGTACCATTCATACCGACCTTCGAGGTTGGTCAGCTTGCTGTCCGTCAGCAGCGGGTTGCCGCGATACATGCGGTTGCTGTCGGGGTCGAAATAGAACTGGTAGATCAGTTCGCGGAACTGCGGACGGGCGATCGTCTTCGACGCGCTGAGACGGATCTGAGAGTCTTGGATCCCTCGCCAAGTGGCGGTGGCGGAGGGCAGCCAGTAGTTCTCGTTCTGACGGGTCGACGCCAGCGAGGCCCCCGGGGTCTTAAAGACCTCGGTCGGCGCCACCTTCAGGCGGGCGGTCTCATAGCGGACGCCCACGTCGAAATCGAGATCCTGGAACACCGTGCCATTGACCTTGCCGTAGGCCGCATGGTTCTGCAGCTGGGCGCGGAAGGCCGGGTTGCCTTCGTTGGTGTCCACGAGCGCGATGTTAAAATTCTTGATGATCGCCGGCGCCAGCAGCAGATCCGGACGCAGCATGTCGACGCCGCGCGGGAAGCTGTTCGGCGCCTGGAACTGGAAGTCACGGCGCGAGCTGTCGCGATCGGTATGGACGTAAGCGTAGCCGACCGTCGCGGCGAAGGTCGGGGCCAGCTTGTAGGTAGCGTCGACGCCGCCTGACCACAGGTCTTCGTCCAGATCCGAATAGCTGATCCGCGCGTCGCCGCCGTTACCGTTGTTCAGGCGGTTGACGAAGTACTGGCCGAACGGATCGGCCGCAGCGTTCGTGCGCACATACTCCAGCGAAAGCTCTGCCGGCGCCTTGCGCTGGGTGTTGGCGTAGCTGGCGCGAACGTCGACGTTGAGCTTATCCATCGGCCGAAATTCGCCGACCAGCTGAGTGTTGATCAGCTGACGCTCAAACCAGCCAGTGTTCTGCTGCATGTAGTCGACGGTGGTGCCGCCGCGACGGCCCATGGCGAGGCGCGTGTTCTTGATCGTGTCGTGGACGTAGAGGTTGGTCCAACGGACCTTGTTCTCGCCAAAGCCCAGCGACGCGCCGAACAGCCCGTTCAGGACCATGCGATTGTCCGTGCTGACGCGGCGGAAATCCGATTCCCTATCCGCGAGATCGGCGTTCAGCGAGCTTTGAATCTGAGCGTCGCGAGTGGTCCAGCGGTTGCTGAAACCGACCGTACCGATGATGCCGAGATCCATCGAGTCGAGGTCGAACGGCTTGGCCGCCGTGATATCCATCGAATAGTTGGCCGGCAGGTGGTTCCACTTCTGGACCACGCCGTTGCGGCTGTTGACCAGTTGGCTGGCGATCGCGGCGGTGTCGACCTTGCCCGAGCTGATCCGCTCGCCGCTGGCGAAGAAGGCTGCCAGGGCTGAGGGCGTGTCGCGGTTGCCGTTATCGAAGCCTGTCCAATCGGACTTGCTGCCGTAGTAGTCATAGCCCAGCTGATTGGTGGTTTCGGTGTCGCCGGACACCGAACCGCCGATGCTGATGAAGCCCTCGTTCGGGATCGACTTCGTCGTCAGGTTGATCACGCCGCCGCCGAACTCGCCGGGGAAGTTGGCGGAATAGCTCTTCTGAACCAGCGACGAGGCGATCACGCGGCTAGGGAACAGATCCAGCGGGACCACGCGCTTCAACGGCTCAGGGCTGGGCAGCGGCGAACCGTTCAAGAGCGCCAGCGAGTAGCGATCACCCAGACCACGCACATAGACATAGCCGTTGCCCACCAGGGTGACGCCCGTAACGCGGGTCAGCGCGCCCGCGATATTGCCTTCGCCGGTGCGCGCGATTTCAGCCGCGCTGAGAACCGAAACGACCTGCGAGCCAGTGCGAACCACATTACCCGAGCGGTTGGCCGTGACGACCACCGCGTCGACCATGCCCGGGATCGAGACTTCGGGTTGCTGGAAATTGGACTGCGCCGCCGCAGCGGTCGGCTTAGCGGCCTCTTCGGCCGACGGAGCGGTCTGCGCCAGAGCCCAGGTCGGCATCGAGAGCGCGGTCGAAAGGAGCAGCAGGGACGTTAGCCGACGCGTAATCATATCCAATCCCCCCGGGGAGTTAGCCAGGTAAAAGTATGGGGGGCAGCCGTCTTCCAGCCGCCCCCCGCTTCAGCCAAACCGCGTCGGCTTAGTTGGTCGGCAGAGACGTGCAGCTCGTGCTCGTCGAACCGAAGTTCGCCGCAGCGCTGTTGCAGGTCCAGCCGGCGTACCACGTGTCGTTGCTGTCTTTGACGGCGCCGATGTTGGTGGCGGCGCCAAAGAAGGCGCCCAGGCCCGTGACGTTGAACACGGCGACCGCCAGTTCGTTGGCACCGTTGACGAAGGCGTTCAGCGTCGAGGTGAAGGCGTCGTTGTTGTTGTTGCCGCCCGAACCAAACTGAGCCGACACGGTCGTCGCGTTGTAGGTGCCCGTGCCCAGGTACTTGGTCGCGTTACAGCTCATGACGAACGAGCGAGCCGTCAGCGTCGCCGGGGTCGCACCCGAACCGTTCATGCGCAGGCATTCGTTGTTCGGCGAAACGATGATGCTGTTGGCGATCGTCGTGTCCGAGTTGCCGCGAAGCAGGATCGAGGCTTGGTCGTTGGCTTCGTTGTTGCTGCTGACCTGACGCTGGATCATCGTGAAGTTCGAGATCCGCAGATCGGTGCGCGGCAGTTCGGTCTCACGACCATTGCTGTCGATTTCCATCAGGGCGTCGCCAGCGCCATCGCGCTGGATCATCAGGCCGTACTGGAAGCTGGCGCGCGCGCCGACATCGACGTCGAGGCTGTCGTCGTCAGCGCCGACCGACACATAGTACTTCATCTGCGGCACGCCGCCGAAGAACTCAACGCCATCGTCCGAGCTGTTGTAGCTCTGGATGTGGCTCAGCACCGTGCCGCTGCCGACGCCCGACGGGGTCAGCGACTGCAGTTCGACGTTCGAGCCGAGCACATAGCCCGAGTAGCGGATTTGCACATACCGCATCGTGCCGCTGCTGTCGGCGTCATCCGCGCCGCCAAACAACGCCGGGTCGGCCGCGCCTTCGGTCTGACGCTCGCAGGTGTTGGCCGCGGTCGAACCGGTGGTGCAGTCGGTGACCTTCGCGCGACCCAGCAGCACGACGCCGCCCCACTGGCCTTGCGAGGTTTCGGTGTTCAGGCCCAGAACGTTGTCACGGCTGGTGAAGACGATCGGACGCGTAGCCGTGCCGACGGCGTTGATCTTGTTGCCGCGATTGACTGCCAGCCAGGACACGCCCGAACCGCCGTAGACGATGACGCCCGGCTCGATGGTCAGGGTGACGTTCGAGTCGGCCGAGGTCTTGGTGAAGCCGCCGTCGGTGCCGACGTCAACGCGACCAGCCATTTGGTAGAGAAGGCCCGCGATCTTCGGAAGCGTGATCGAGCGGTTGATGCGCGACGGAAGGGTGCAGACGCGCCACGTGCCCGTCGGGCCCGTGATGGTGCCGTCGTCCTTCAGGCCTTGCGGGTCGGCGATCGTCGGGCAACCCGAGGCCGGAGTCACGCCAGCCGGTGTGGTCGGGGTGGTGGGTGTGGTCGGGGTGGTCGGGTTGTTGATCGTGACGTTGCCGCCCGTTCCCGGCGAAGAAATGTCATCGGATCCGCAGCCGGCCAGCGCCAGCGCCGCGCCGCTCACGAGCAATAGGTTTCTATACAGCTTCACAGGAGCCCCTCTGGTTTCTCAAGCCGCGACGAACGCAGGCGGTCACGCCGTGGGAGCTGTTTAGTCGTGAATTGTGACAGTTTTTTCCAGAATTCCGGAAGTCCCACATGCGCATCATTGTGCGCCAACGCCGATTGTACAGAAAACCTCAACCAAACCGATAATTAACACAGCGCCAAAAGCGGCCAAAGTCGTCAATTGTGAATTTTTAATTCTCAAATCGATTTAGAATATCAACATATTTTTACATTTTCATGACGATTGAAATATTTATTTTTTATTGGCAGACACTCTTGACTCTGACTATTTCACGGCGGAATCCATTTACTTAGGCAGAATTCTGAAAGGCTATTTAATCCGTGGTGTGACTATATTCGTGCCGCGAATTCGAGCCTTAAAGCGCTCCGGGGCCACACGGCATTGAAGTATACGGCTCATCTTGGCTTTCTGCTCCCCGATGATCTTCGCGAGCAGTTTGACCGCTACGCCGCCAACCGCGGCGGCCGGTCGGCCGCTCTGCGCTTGCTTGTCGCGCAAGCTTTGGCGGCCGAAGGCGGCGATATCACCCCGCCGCCTTCAGCGCGAAGCGAGCGAGGCGTTGGCGAGCCCATTACGATACGACTGCCTGTCGACGACTTGGCGCGCTTAGACGAAGAATGCGACGCGATGGGCATGTCGCGCGGACAATGGCTGCTGTCCTGCGTACGCAATCGCCTGAGAGGCAGTCGACATTTTGGCCCGGTAGACCGCACCCGCCTAGCCAAGATCGTCTCGGAACTGCGGCACATCAAAACGATTCTATTCCGATGCGCAGGAACCTTGGAGCGAGCTCCACGAGACACATCAGTTCTCGACGATACCCTGAAAGTCATATCTCGAATTTCATCAGATAACGATCGCATTGTTGACGATATAGAGACGTCACTTCGAGGAAACGATCGCTACTGGCGACAAAATCTATCTCGTCTAGAACATGAACATGAGCAAAACAATTCAATGTAGATTATTTTCCATTTGAAGAAAATGTTACAAATGTCCCCAAATACATTTGCAATTGAAAGACACCTTCAGGATAATACCAACTTTTCTCCGCAACTCGGGCCGGCCGGGGCTTTGTGCGGAGACTGAATTTGAAACTCCTGTCGCTCAAGCGCCACCGCTTCCTGCCAGACGTCATCAGACACGCGGTGTGGCTCTATTTCCGTTTTAGCTTGAGCCTCCGCGACGTCGAATGTCTCCTCGCCGAGCGCAGTATCGAAGTCAGCTACGAGACGATCCGATGCTGGACCAAGAAGTTCGGACCGGCCATCGCTAGGCGCTTGAAGAAGCTGCGCCCCTCCCCTTCGCCACGCTGGCATCTCGACGAAGTGGCCTGCCGGACAGACGGCAGCCACATGTATCTCTGGCGCGCGGTCGACGATGAAGGCGAGGTTCTCGACCTGCTGGTGCAGCGCCGACGCGACACGAGGGCAGCCCGAAAGCTCCTTGAGCGACTGCTGCGGCGAAAACCCATCGAGCCCCAAGCGCGATCATGAGTTGCTAAGGTGTGCCGTAAACCGACCTTGTTACATCTCCAACAATTGGCCGTTCAGCCTCTTATTGAAATCATCAATGGCGCCGAGACTGCGGTCGACCTGCTCGTTCTACGGCTTCCGGTAGTAGACCGGCTCATTGACGTTGGCGCGTCCCATCGCCGCGACTGCCAATATCAGGCTCCAGCGCCCGCCCTCTCATTTGAACTGGCAACCAAGCGATGATCCGGCCCCACGGCGAACGTGGGGTGCGCCGCCTGGTGTCCAGCCAGGCGGCCTGAAGACCTGGTTCGCCTCAGGCCTCCCCCTCGTCGACGTCGCCGTCGTCGAGCATGTTGAACTCAAACCAAACCCCGTTGAGCACGCCGAAGGCGACAGCCAGGCCCAGGCCGAGGATCCAGGTGAAATACCACATCGGTTTGTTTCCTTCGGATCAGTAGAGGTCTGGATTGACGGCCAGGGCGGCGGTCGTGCTGCGCCCCCACAGGACCTTGTAGACCCAGGCGGTGTAGGCCAGCACGATCGGCAGGAAGACGATCGTCACCACCAGCATGATGAAAAGGGTCATGTGGCTGGACGAGGCGTTCCACACCGTCAGGCTCGAGCGCGGGTCGACGCTGCTGGGCAGGATGAACGGGAACATCGACAGACCCACCGTGGCGATGATGCCCGTGGCCGAGGCCGAGGATCCGGCGAAGCCCATCCAGGCGCTCTTCCGGCGCAGGCCCAGCAGGGCCAGGGCGGCGCCGGCGAAGCCCAGGACCGGGGCGATGATCATCCAGCCGTGGCGGCCATAATTGTCCAGCCAGGCGCCGGGCTCGCGCACCGCGGCCGCGCCGCGAAGCGGGTTGGAGGGGCCCGCGGCGTCCGCCAGACCCTCGATCCGGAAGCCCATGCCGCCAAACGCCACCCAGAAGCCACCGGCCGCGAACAGAACGATGCTGGCCAAGCCGGCGAGCTCGCCGATGCGGCGGGCGCGTTCGGCCACGGGACCTTCCTCCCCCTTCACGGTGATCCAGGTGGCGCCGTGCAGCACCAGCATCGACACCGACAACAGGCCGCACAGCAGGGCGAACGGCGAGAACAGGCCCAGGAACGTGCCGTCGTAGAAGGCGCGCAGGTCGCCGTCGAGCCGGAAGGGCGCGCCTTGCAGCACGTTGCCCAGAGCCACGCCAAAGCACAGCACCGGGACAAAGCCGCCGACGAACAGCGCCCAATCCCAGAACGCGCGCCAGCGCGGATCCGGCCGCTTGGAGCGGTACTTGAAGCCCACCGGCCGCAGGATCATGGCGGTCAGCACCACGAACATGGCAAGGTAGAAGCCCGAGAAGCTGATGGCGTAGACGAACGGCCAGGCCGCGAAGATCGCCCCGCCGCCCAGGATGAACCACACCTGGTTGCCTTCCCAGGTGGCGCCGACGGTGTTGATCACCATCCGGCGTTCCTTGTCGGTCTTGGCGACGAAGGGCAGCAGCGCGCCGACGCCCATGTCAAAGCCATCGGTCAAAGCAAACCCGATCAGGAGGATCCCGACCAAGGCCCACCAGATCACGCGAAGCGTGGCGAAATCGACGGGGATTTCCATTGTGAGGCGCTCCTTCAGGCGACGGCGGCTTCAGGTTCGGGCGAACCGTCGGGGGCGGGATCGTGCAGGGCGTACGGGCCGCGCTTGATGGTCTTGAGGATCAGGCCGACCTCGACCACCGCCAGGGCGCCGTACAGCAGGGTGAAGACCGCGATGCTGGTCAGCAGTTGCGGGACGCTCAGGCTGGACGCGCCCAGGAAGGTGGGCAGCACGCCCTCCACGGCCCAGGGCTGGCGACCGACCTCGGCCAGCACCCAGCCCATCTCGGCCGCGAGCCAGGGCAGCGGTATGGCCGCGACCGCCAGGACCAGGAACCACTTGGTCTCGTGCTTGCGGAGGGTGACCAGCAGGAAGGCCGTGGCGAAAAGCAGGATCATCAGGAAGCCGATCCCGGCCATGATCCGGAACGACCAGAACATCACCGGCACGGGCGGCACCACGTCCCAGGCGGTCTGCTTGATCAGCTCGGGCGAGGCCTGACGCGGGTCGGCGACATGGCGCTTGAGCAGCAGGCCGTAGCCGAGGTCACGGCGATGCTGCTCGAAGGTGGCGCGCGCGGCGACATCGTTGGGATTGGCCTTCAGGGCCTCGACCGCGCCGTAGGCGATGACGCCGGACTCGATGCGATCCTCGGCCTTGGCGACCAGCTGGAAGATGCCTTCCACCGGCTTGTCGAGGCTGCGCGTGGCGATCAGGCCCAGCACATAGGGGATCTTGATCTCGTGATGGGTCTTGCGGTCGGCCAGGCTGGGGATGCCGAAGGCCGTCAGGCCGGCCGGCGCGGGCTCGGTCTCCCACATGGCTTCCAGGGCGGCCAGCTTCATCTTCTGGTTATCGGTGAGGGCGTAGCCGCTCTCGTCGCCCAGCACGACCACCGACAGCGACGAAGCCAGGCCGAAGGCGGCCGCCACGGTCATCGACCGCTTGGCCACGCCCGCATACTTGCCCTTCAGCAGGTAGAAGGCCGAGATCCCCAGCACGAACGCAGCGGCGATCACGTAGCCGGCGCTGACGGTGTGGACGAACTTGGCCTGGGCCACCGGGTTGAACAGCACATCGCGGAAGCTTTCGACCTCCATCCGCATGGTGTCGGGATTGAACGCCGCGCCGATCGGGTTCTGCATCCAGCCGTTGGCGATCAGGATCCACAGCGCCGACAGGTTGGTGCCCAGGGCCACCATGAAGGTCACGAAGAGGTGCCCCACCCGGGACAGCTTGTCCCAACCGAAGAACATCAGGCCCACGAACGTGGCTTCCAGGAAGAAGGCCATCAGGCCCTCGATCGCCAGCGGCGCGCCGAAGATGTCGCCGACATAGTGCGAGTAGTAGGACCAGTTCATGCCGAACTGGAATTCCATGGTGATCCCGGTCGCCACGCCCAGCACGAAGTTGATGCCGAACAGCGTCCCCCAGAACCGCGTGACCGTGCGCCAGATCGGACGCTTGGTCATCACATAGATGCTCTCCATGATGACCAGCATGAACGACAGCCCCAGGGTCAGGGGCACAAACAGAAAGTGGTAGAGGGCGGTGAGCGCGAACTGTAGTCGCGACAGGTCTACGACGGCGGGGTCCATCGCCATGTCAAATCTCCTGAGGACGCCGCAGAATTCTCACAATGTTATAATATTCGCAATTACGTATTCATGCTGAAGATCGACTTTCGGGGTGTCGCGTTAGGGGCGCGCAGCTCCAGCCGCAGCTAAGATCTGCAGCTGCCGCCCACTGACCGTCACTTCCCCTTCTGCGGCCAGAGCCCGCGCGACCGCGCCGAGCTGGTCACGCTCAGCGTCCAGCAGGTCCACCACGGGACGCTGGCCGACCCGCACCTCCTGACGCAGGCTCTCGACCGCCCGCTTTGCAGCCTGCGCCTGATCGCGCGCGGCGACCGTCGCGAGGCGACTGGCCTGAAGATCGCTCCAGGCGGCGATCACCGCAGTCTTCAGCGCCGCGCGCGTCGCTTCGCGCCGCGCTTCGGCGGCGCGGACTTCAGCGGACGCCTCGACCTTGGCCGCCTGGACGCGCCCGCCGGCGAACAACGTCCAGCGCCCTTGCAGGCCGACCGTGACGGCGTCCGAGCGATAACCTGGAAAAAACTGATCTCGCGCCTGTTCGGCCCGAGCCGCGATGCTGACGCTGGGCAAGCCTTGGGCCGAAGCGAGCCTGGCGGCCGCCTGCGCGGCGCGAACAGCAGCCTCCGCGGCCTCAAGCGTCGGACTGACGGCCTCGGCGCGCGCCAGGGTCTCGTCCAGCGGGGGCAGGACGCCATCGTCAGCGATCGGCTCAAGCGCAATCGGCGCGTCCCCCACCAGCGCCACATACCGAGCCCGCGCCACCTCTAGCGCGCCTTGCGCCCTCGCCGTCCCCGCGCGCGCCTCGGCGCTGCGCGCGAGCGTCAAGTCCAGGTCGCTCCGCGGAATCTCGCCGGCCGCGAACCTTAGTTGCGCCTGACGGGCCCATTCATCGAACGCCTTGGCATGAGCCTGACTCGCCTCGAAGAAGGCCTGCGCGGTTCGCACGCCGACATAAGCGCGCGCGACCGCGACCTGCAACGCGTCGTCAGCCTGGACCAGCTGAGCCTTGGCTCCAGCCTGCCCGGCCCTGGCCTTGTCGACCCCCGCCAAAATGGCGCCGCCTGAGTAGAGCGGCTGTGCGACCTCCAATCGAACCGCACGCGGATCCACGTCCGCGGCAGCGAAACCAAAGAAGCCGCCCAGATCGTTGCGGCCGCTCATATATTCGCCGGCCAAACCAACGGTCGGGAGCCGCGCCCCCTTGGCCGCGTCGAGGCGCGCGTTGGCGGCATCCGTCTGGGCTCTTGCTGCGCGGAGATCCGGATTATAGGCGCGCGCCGCCGCGATCGCTTCCTCAAGCGTGGTCGCCTTGGCGAGGGGCGGCAAGGCCAGCAACGCGCCGGCGGCGATCAAGACGGCGCGGCGCATCAGCGAAACGCCGTCCCCGGCTTCACGCCGAGCTTCTTGAAAATGATCGCCGCAGGGCAAAAGCCCGTGAACGCCGCTTGGATCATGTTCAGGCCAGCGAACGCCGACAGTCCGACCCAGTAGGGATGAACGAAGTGTGCGAGCGCCAGCCCGAGCAGAACGACTAGGCCGGCGAAGGCCAGCACGGCGCGATCCAGGGTCATTTTTCGTCTCCTTTTTGATGTCAGACGGCGGCTTTGGCCGCCGCCAGGGTCACCCAATCCACAATTTGATCAGCCGACATGAGGCCCGCCTTGCGGGCGATCAGTCGCCCGTCCAGGAAGAGCAGCAGCGCGGGAATTCCCTGCAACGCGTACTGCGCGCAGAGCTCAGGGTTTTCGTCAGCGTTGAGCTTGAGGAAGCGTGCGCCAGAGCCGACCCTTTTGGCGGCTTGGGCGAACTGCGGCGTCATGGCGCGACAGGGGCCGCACCAGGGTGCCCAGACATCGACGAGCACCGGTACGCCCTTAGTGCCGGCAAGATGGTGCGCAAAGGCCTTGGCTTCCACATCCAGCGGCGCCCCCGAGAGCACTTCGGCCTTGCAGCGACCACAGCGCGCCTGAGCCGGATCGCGATCGACTGGAACCCGATTGCCTGCGCCGCAGCTGGGACACACGAACTGGCGCATGGCCTCAAGCGCCCTTGATCTTGTTCACACCCAGGATGTCCAGGGCGAGCTTCTCGTAGAACGGCTCGCTCTCGCCGCGCTTGACCTTGCCCAGGAAGTATTTCTCGAAGCCGACCTTGGCCAGGTGCACCCACTTGCCGCTGGCCGACCAATTGACGTTACGCGGCGGGATCTGAGGCTGGGCCACAAAGGCTACGCCCCCGTCGCCGAAATCGGCCAGGCAGATGGCGTTCCAGCTGGCTTCATGGGTCGGCGCCTGGCCGTCGAGGATCTCTTTGAAGTTATGGGCTATGGCCGTGACCATGCTTTCGATCATGAAGCCGGTTTTGGGCACGCCCACCGGCACCGGCGTCTTGCCTGTCGGCGCGATGGCCACGCAGACGCCCAGCGCCATGACGTTCGGATAGGTCGGATTGCGCTGGTGCTTATCGATCAGGATGAAGCCGCGCGGATTGACCAGCCCCTCGACGCCCCGCACCGCTTCGACGCCCCGGAACGCCGGCAGCATCATCGCATAGCCGAACGGCACGTCATGGCGCTCGCGCACGGAGCCATCGTCGGCGATCTCGTCGACATGCATCAGCCCTTCATCGACCGAGGCGACCTTGGCGTTCGTGATCCACTTGATGTGGCGCTGGCGCATCTCGCTCTCGAGCAGCCCCTTTGTGTCCCCGACCCCATCCAGCCCAAGGTGGCCGACATAGGGCTCAGAGGTGACGAAGGTCATCGGCACCTTGTCGCGGATCTTGCGACGACGCAGTTCGGTGTCGAGGATCAGCGCGAACTCATAGGCCGGGCCAAAGCATGATGCGCCCTGCACGGCGCCGACGACGATCGGTCCGGGGTTTTCGCAGAATTTATCGAAGGCGTCCGCCGCCGCCTCGGCGTGCTGGACGTGGCAAACCGACTGGGTGTGGCCGCCGTGCGGACCAAGCCCCGGGATTTCGTCAAAGGCCAGCTCCGGGCCCGTGGCGATCACCAGATAGTCGTAAGGCAGGATCGCGCCGTTGCGCAGTTCGATGGTGTTCGATTTCGGGTCGACACGCGTCGCGCCTGTCCCCGTGAACTCGATGCCCTTCTTCTGAAACACCGGCGGCAGCTTGACCTCGATGGCCTCGCGCTTGCGCCAGCGAACCGCCACCCAAGGATTGGAGGGCACGAAGTGAAAGGTGTCCCCCTCCGAGACCACCCGGACGTCGGCGCGCTTGCCGACCGCGAGCTTGATTTCGAAGGCGGCGATCGCGCCCCCCAGACCTGCGCCCAAAACGACGATGCGAGGCTTGGTCACCTTGGCGTCTCCCTGCTGATTGATCCAGCGCAGCGTCGCGGCCCGCCAGAGCGGCCATGACGCTTTCCCAGCGACCGCGCTTGACTTAATATTCTAATTCTCGCATATACGCAATTGCGAATTTTAAGGCTGCATTGCGGCCCCATTGACGGAGACGATCATGTTTGGCGCCCCTAAGGTGAAGGACCTCACGCCGGCGGATGTGAAGGCGGCGCTGGACGCCGGCGACACCTTGCTGATCGACGTGCGTGAACCGGCCGAGTTCGCCGCCGAACGGATTCACGGCGCCCTGAACTTTCCGCTGTCGACCTTTGATCCAACCGCCCTGCCCGTAGCTGACGACAAGCGCATCATCATGCAGTGCGGGTCGGGCAAGCGCTCAGCGATGGCGATCGAGCGCTGCCGCGCAGCGGGCCACAAGCTGGAAAGCCATCTAGGCGGCGGCATCATGGCCTGGAAAACCGCCGGCTTGCCGACCATCACCATCGACAGCGAGAGCGGCCAAGTCCGCGACCGCGGCTGATCCGATAACGCCCTGGGGGGACCCCGATGACCGCCAAACCTTTCCTGATCGGCGCGCTGGGCTTAGCCACGCTGTTGAGCGCTTGCGGCGAGGAGAAGACCGCGCAAAAGCCGGCGACCGTCATGGCGCCGGCCGCCGATCGCCTGACGGTGCGCGCCTTGGTCGTCGACGACCTCAAGCCGGTCCCCGCCACCCTGACGACCCGCGACATGGCCGACGCCCGCGCGCGGATCGGCGGAACGGTCAGCCAGCTGCTGGTCAAGGAAGGCGACACTGTCCGCCAAGGCCAGACCATCGCCGTCATTCGCGATGAGCGTATCAGCCTGCAGACCCTGGCCTACGATGCGCAGGTCGCGGCCGCGGCCGCGCAAGCTGCGCAGGCTCAGGCTGATCTCGCCCGGACCCAGGATCTCTATGACCACGGCGTCTACGCCAAGGTTCGCCTGGATCAAGTGCAAGCCGCCGCCAAGGCCGCCAACGCTGGCCTCGCAGCGGCTCGCGCCCAAGCCCGCGCCAGTTCGGAACTGGGCCACCAAGGCGCGGTTCTGGCTCCGACTGCTGGCCGCGTGCTGACCGCCGATGTCCCGCCAGGTTCGGTTGTCATGCCCGGTCAGTCCCTGGCCACCATCACCGCTGGCCCGCCCGTTGTCCGCATCACCGTCCCCGAAGGCGAAACCGCCGCGCTGAAACTTGGCGCAAGTGTCCGTTTCGCCGCAGAGGACTTGGGCGGCGCTGCGGCGACGGGACAGATCACCCAGATCTATCCGGCGGTGACCGGCGGTCAGATCATCGCCGACGTGACCGCCGCGGGCCTTCCCCAGGCGCTGGTTGGTCGAAAGGTTCGCGCCTTCGTGGCCGTTGGCCAACGTCAGGCCTTGGTGATCCCGCGCCGCTACATCACCACGCGCTTTGGCGTCGACTATGTCCGCCTGGTCGGCAAGGACGGCGCCGCAGTCGACAGCCCCGTCCAGACCACGCCGGCCGCCGACCCTGCGGCGGTGGAAGTTCTTTCCGGCCTGCGTCTTGGCGACGTCCTGACCCCTGCGGAGCCCCGCCGATGAACCTTGGACTGTCGGGCCGGCTGACACAGGCCACCATCCGCTCGCCGCTGACGCCGCTGATCCTGATGGCCGCCATCGCTGTCGGGCTCCTGGCGCTGTTCTCGATCCCCCGCGAAGAGGAGCCGCAGATCAGCGTGCCCATGGTCGACATCATGGTCGCCGCGCCCGGCCTCTCTGCGCCAGATGCGGTCGAGCTGGTCGGCAAGCCGCTGGAAGCCATCGTCAAGAGCGTCAACGAGGTCGAGCACGTCTACACCTTCGCCGACGACCACCAGGTGATGGTGACAGCGCGTTTCAAGGTCGGCGTTGATCCCGACGCGGCGGCGGTACGGATCCACGAGAAGGTCCGCGCCAACTACGACAAGATCCCGGCCGGCGTGCCCGAGCCCCTGATCCAGACGCGCGGCATCAACGACGTGCCGAGCCTGGTGCTGACCCTCTCGCCCAAGCCGGGCTTCGAGAACCGCTGGACTGACGAGGCGCTGCGCGAAATCGCCGGCAAGCTGAAGACCGAGGTGGCCAAGGTCGACAATGTCGGCCTGACCTTCATCGTCGGCGGGCGGCCGCGCGAGATTCGCGTCACGCCCGACCCGGCCCGGCTGGCGTTGCGCGGCGTGTCGATGGGCGCGCTGATGGACACGATCCGGCAGGCCACGCGCGCCTTCCCGGCTGGCGACGTGCGCAACGGCGGCGAGGCGGTGGCCGTCACGGCGGGCCGCGATCTGAAGAGCGCCACCGAAATCGGTCTTCTGGCCCTGCCCTCCGCCAAGGGCGAAGCGGTCTATGTGCGCGATGTCGCAGCCGTGACCGAAGGCCCGCGCGAGGACCAGACCCAGGTCCGCCGCTACGCGCGCCTGGAAAGTGGCTGGAGCGAGGCCCCGGCGGTCAGCCTGGCGATCGCCAAGCGCAAGGGGGCGAACGCCGTCGTCGTCTCCGAGGCCGTTCTGAGCCGCGTGGAGATGCTGAATGGCTCGCTGCTGCCCAGTTCCCTGAACGTCGATGTCACCCGTGACTACGGCGCCACGGCTAATGAAAAGGCCAATGAGCTGCTCTTCCACCTCGGACTGGCCACCATCTCGATCGTCGTGCTGATCGGCTTGGCCATCGGCTGGCGCGAGGCCGCCGTCACCGCTGTCGTTATCCCGACCACCATCTTGCTGACGCTCTTCGCCTCGAACCTGATGGGCTACACCATCAACCGGGTCAGCCTGTTCGCCCTGATCTTCTCGATCGGTATCCTGGTCGACGACGCGATCGTCATGATCGAGAACATCGCCCGGCATTGGTCTATGAAGGATGGCCGCAGCCGGATCCAGGCCGCCATCGAAGCGGTGGCTGAGGTCGGCAATCCAACGGTCGTCGCTACCTTGACCGTGGTTTCAGCCTTGCTGCCGATGCTGTTCGTCTCCGGCCTGATGGGTCCCTACATGGCGCCGATCCCGGTCAACGCCTCGGCCGCCATGGTGTTCTCGTTCTTCGTCGCCGTGGTCATCGCGCCCTGGCTGATGGTGCGCTTCGCCCGCAAGGCGATGGAAGGCGGCTCGCACGGCCATGGCCACGACGACGAGGGCAAGCTGGGCGCGCTCTACCGCCGGGTCGCCGACTGGGTGATCCGCGACCGACGCACCGCCTGGACGTTCCTGGGCGGCGTCGGCGTCGCCACGGTGTTGGCTTGCGCCATGTTCGCCACCAAGACCGTGACGGTGAAACTGCTGCCGTTCGACAACAAATCCGAGCTGCAGGTGGTGCTGGACATGCCCGAGGGCACGTCGCTGGAGATCACCCAGCGCACCCTGGCGCAGGCCGCCGCCATCGCCGGAACCCTGCCCGAGACGGTGGCCATCGACTCCTATGCCGGGACCGCCTCGCCGTTCAATTTTAACGGCCTGGTGCGCCACTACTACCTGCGCAACCGGCCTGAACAGGGTGATCTTTCGGTCGCGCTGGCCCCCAAGCATGACCGCAAGCGCTCAAGCCACGCCGTCGCCTTGGACCTGCGCGAGCGCCTGTCGCGTCTCGCCCTTCCTGCCGGCGCAGCCGTCAAGGTGGTCGAAGCGCCGCCGGGGCCGCCCGTCATGGCCACGCTGCTGGCGGAGATCTACGGTCCCGACGCGGCCACGCGCCGCGCGGTCGCCGACAAGGTCAAGGCCACGTTCCACGCCGTGCCTTACATCGTCGACATCGACGATAGCTGGGGCGCGCCCCGCCCCACCCTGCGCTTGGTCCCCGATCGCACGCGCTTGGAGGCCCTAGGTGTCTCCGACCGCGAGGTGCTGGAGTCGATCGGCGCGGCTTTCGGGGGCCAGGTGGTTGGCTACGCCCATCGTGGCGAGGGCCGCGATCCCTTGGAGATCGCCGTACGCCTTCCCCAGAACGCCCGCACCTGGGGCGAAGTCCTTGGCGCGACGCCAGTCGCCCGCGCCGCAGACGGCCGTCTCGTCGAACTGTCCGAAGTTGTCGAGGCCAAGCGCGAAGTCGGCTCGACCCACGTGTTCCGCCGGGACGGCCGCGACGTCGATATGGTCATGGCCGAACTGGCCGGCGCCTATGAGGCGCCGATCTACGGCATGATGGACGTCAACAAGCGCCTGCGCGACATCGACTGGGGCGCCACGCCCAAGCCCGACATCCGCTTGAACGGCCAGCCCAGCGACGAAAGTCGTCCGACGGTGCTGTGGGACGGCGAATGGGAGATCACCTGGGTGACCTTCCGCGACATGGGCGCAGCCTTCGGCGTGGCGATCCTCGGCATCTATGTGTTGGTGGTGGCGCAGTTCAAAAGCTTCCGCCTGCCGCTGGTGATCTTGACCCCTATCCCGCTGACGCTGGTCGGCATCGTCCTAGGTCATATCCTGTTCCAGGCGCCGTTCACCGCCACCTCAATGATCGGCTTCATCGCCCTGGCCGGGATCATCGTGCGCAACTCGATCCTGCTGGTTGATTTCATCCGCCACAGCGCCGAAGGCGGCGCCCCCCTGCGCGAGGTGTTGCTGACGGCCGGCGCGATCCGTTTCAAGCCGATCCTGCTGACCGCGCTGGCGGCCATGATCGGCGCGGCGGTGATCCTGACCGATCCGATCTTCCAGGGCCTGGCGATCTCGCTGCTGTTTGGCCTCGCCTCCTCGACCGTCCTTACGGTTTTAGTCATCCCGGCGATCTATGTCGTCCTGCGCGACCCGGATGCGCCCGTGAAACCCAAGGCCGCTTGATCCTGAACCCCACGTTTCTACATTGGCTCCAATGACCGCTCCCGCCATTTCCTGTCACGCGCCCTCCGATGTCGCCGATCTGCGCGCCTGCGCCAGCGACGCGGCGCGCCTGCTGAAACTGCTGGCCAACGAGCAGCGCCTGCTGCTGCTTTGCCGGCTGGCGGATGGCGAGGCGTCCGTGGGCGAGCTCTCCGAGCATGCGGGCTTGGCCCAGTCAGCGACTTCGCAGCATCTGGCCAAGATGCGCGCTGAGGGGCTGGTGGCGACCCGCCGGGAAGCCCAGACAATCTACTACAGCCTCAGCGACCCGAACGCAGCGCGCGTGCTGGGCACCCTATCGGATATCTACCGCACCGCAGGCTGAGGCCTAGAGCCCGCCCGTCGCGCGCCAAGCGACATAGGCCGCCACGATCAAAACCAACGCGGCGAACAGTCGGCGCGCCAGCAACGCGCGACCCGCCAAAAGGGTCGCGCCCTTGACGCCGACAACCCCACCAAGCGCGCCGCCCAACACGAACACGCCGGCGATCTTCCAGTCGACCCAGCCTGACAGCGCGTAGTTAAAGGACGTCGCCGCCCCAAACAGCGCGACCGAAACCAGCGACGAAGCGGCAGCATTGGCCAAGGTCATGCCCGTGGCCGCCATCAGACCTGGCACGATCAGAAAGCCCCCGCCGATGCCAAAAAAGCCCGCGGCCGCCCCAGTCATGACCCCGAGCGGCGCCAGGCGCCGAACCAGCGGCCACGTAATATGAACGTCGGGATCGCCTTCCGAGCGCGGCCTGCGCATCATCGAGACAGCGATCGCCGCCATGGCCAAGGCGAAGAACAGCAGCAGCCTTTGCCCGTCGATCAGCTTGGCGACGCTGGAGCCGAGGAAAGATCCAAGCAGTCCTGCGGTCGCAAAAACGCTGGCGCAGGGCCATTTGACCCGCCCACCGCGCCAGTGACCGGCCAGGTTCGCCACAGCGTTGACCGCGACTGCGGCGGCCGAGGTGCCGATCGCCACGTGCGGGTCGCGCACACCGATCACGTAGAGCAAGAGCGGCGTCGCCAGCACTGAGCCGCCGCCGCCGAACAAGCCCAGCAAAGCCCCGACCAAGGCGCCGCTGGCCAGGGTGGTCGCGACTGTGATCATGTCCATGAGCGCCTCGATCAGGCTTGATATATTCGCATATTCGCATATATACAAGCACACTGGATATCAAGCTGGAACTCGACCATGGCCTTGCCGGACATCGCCCTAGAGACCGCCCGTCGTCTGGCCGACACCCGCACCGGCCCGGAGGTCAAGGCCTTCTTCGACGCCGACACTTTCACCGTGTCGTATGTCGTCAAGGACCCGGCGTCCAACGCCTGCGCGATCATCGACAGCGTCCTCGACTTCGATCCGGCCTCCGGGCGCACCCGTCGCTCGAGCGCCGACAAGATCATCGACCACGTCCAACGCGAAGGTTTGAAGGTCGAGTGGATCCTGGAGACCCACGCCCATGCCGACCACCTGTCGGCGGCGCCTTATCTCCAGAGCAAGCTCGGCGGCAAGATCGCCATCGGCGCGCACATCACCGCCGTGCAGCGGGTGTTTGGCGCCCTGTTTGGTCTTGGCGGCGACTTTTCGGCCGACGGTCGTCAGTTTGATCACCTGTTCCAGGATGGCGAGCATTTTCGCATCGGCGGCCTGGACGCGGTCGTACTCCACACGCCTGGCCATACACCCGCTTGCGTCAGCTACGTGGTCGGCGACGCCGTTTTCGTGGGCGACACCCTGTTCATGCCCGACTATGGCTCGGCGCGGTGCGACTTTCCGGGCGGCGATGCAGCCACGCTCTTCGCCTCGGTCCGCCGTCTTCTCTCGCTACCGCCCCAGACCCGCATGTTCCTGTGCCACGACTACCTGCCAGCAGGACGGACGGATTATCGGTGGGAAACCACCGTCGCTGAGCAAAACGCGGACAACATCCACCTTCATGCAGGCGTCAGCCAAGCCGAGTTCGTCGCACAGCGTCGTGCTCGGGACGCCACCCTGCCCATGCCACGCCTCCTCCTGCCGTCCGTGCAGGTCAACATCCAGGCCGGCCATCTCCCTGAGCCCGAAGCCAACGGCGTTCGTTATCTAAAGCTGCCAATCGACGCGGTCTGAGCCCCCGTGAGGAATGGAGCATGGATCTTGGCGCACCTTCCAAACCCCAACTTGCGCCAGAAGCATGCGTAATCGGGCAGACCCCTGAAGGGTCGAGCTCCCAGTAAGGTCGCGGTTTCAGCCGAGACGAAGGGAGACGACGATGTTCTACGCTGCGTTGGATGTGTCGCTGCGGTCAGTAGCGATCTGCATCATCGATCAGAACGGCAAGGTGCGCCTCGAGGGGTCCGCGCCGTCCGAGGTCCCGAACCTGGTCCGTTGCCTGCGTGAGTTTGGCGAGCCGATCCACCAGGTTGGGTTCGAGGCTGGCACGCTGACCCAGCACTTGACCTACGGCCTGACCGAAGCCGGCTTCGACGTGGTGTGCATGGAGGCTCGCCAGGTGAACGCGGCGCTGTCAGCGATGCGCAACAAGACCGACAAGCACGACGCCCGCGGCATCGCTCAGATCCTGCGGTCTGGCTGGTACAGCCGGGTGCATGTGAAGAGCGTCGAGAGCCACCACCTGCGCGCCCTGATCTCCTGTCGGAAGGTGATGCAGCGCAAGTGCATCGACCTGGAGAACGAGATCCGTGGGCTGCTGAAGATATTCGGCGTGAAGCTGCCGCTGCGGCTGTCGCGTGGCGGCTTCGACATCGCCGTGCGCGACACCATCGAGAGTGACCCCGCGCTCAGCCACGCCCTGCTGCCGATGCTGCAGGCCAGGCGCGTGCTGTTCGACACCTTCACCGAACTCGATCGCCGCGTGCGCAAGGCCGCCCATGCCGATCCGATCTGCCAGCGCTTCATGGGCGTGCCGGGCGTAGGCGAGATCACCGCTCTCAGCTTCAAGGCCGCCGTCGACGACCCTACCCGCTTCAAGAGCTCGCGCACCGTCGGCGCCCATTTTGGCCTGACGCCAAGACGCTTCCAGTCCGGCGAGAAAGACAACCCCGGCCGCATCTCCCACGCCGGCGACGCCGACGTACGCACCACGCTCTATGCAGCCGCCAACGCCATGCTGATGCGCTCCATCAGATGGACCAGCCTCAAGGCCTGGGGCGTGCGGCTGATGAAGACCAAGGGCCGCCGGCGCGCCATCGTCGCCCTGGCCCGTAGGATCGCTGTCGTCCTGCACCGCATGTGGGTCGATGGCTCAGACTTCCGCCCCGGATCGGAGGCTGCGGCATGACCTGACCCTCATAGCCCACCGTCAAGATCCTGGCCGGATCGTCCCATGCGGACGACGGGATGGATGAAGCCGCATACGGCAGTTGCACCTTCAAGTGCGTCCATAAGCACGGCTCTCCAGACCCTGATCCCATGCATGCGTGCAGCGGCTCCGCTCGCTAGGAGCCACCAGACTGCGAAGAGAAGCTTGACCCGCGTGAACGACCCCGGCCCATCAGATCAGCGAGCTTGACCCCTATGCCCGATTAGAGAAGCTGTCGTTGGCTTGGTTCCAGGAACCGGACATTCGCTGGATGCTCCCCAAGCGCTCTAGCCGGGCTCCACCAACACAAGTATTTGGGGCTGCGAAGTTCGGATCGCCCCATGCACCCAATCATCGTCTTGCCATTCGGAGTACGAAACACGACGATACGAAGCAGCATTCGAAGCGCTGAGGAGAGGCCGTGATTGTTGGGAAGAACCGTCGGCTAGGTCGTTGTGTGGGGGCTTTAGCCGTCATGCTGATGGCCCTGCTCGTGGTTCGCGCACCCGCCGTAACCGTCGATCGGCTCCTGCATGACACTGGCCAGGTCCATTCCGCAAACGCCTTCGCGGGCGCGCTGGTCGACCTTCATGAGCATGAGCAAGAGGCGGAGCACGCCCAGCTGAAATCCGCAGCTGACCAAGAAGAGGTCGACGCCGACGGGGGCAGCTCGGCTTTGCATCATCATCATCATCACGATAGCCCATCGATCTATGGACTACCGGAAGGCTCGGGCCTGATGGTCACGTGGTCGTCTTCGCCACTGCCTTTCAGGCTGAATAACGATTTACGCCAAGGGATAGACGCGCTCCTGCAGGACCGACCGCCCAAAGCCCTCCTCGTTTACGTCGCCTGATCCGCGCGGCCCCGGGCCGCGCTCCCGCACGTTCGAGGATTTTCCATGTTCGCCCCTCACCAAGGCCGCGCCCTGCGGCCCTGGCTGCTCGCCACGGCGCTCGCCCTGGCGACCACCGTCTCGGCCCACGCCGAGCCCCTGACCCTGCCTGAGGCCCTGAGTCTCGCGGCCAAGGCCGACCCAGCCCGCCCGGCTCTCGCCGCCCGCCTTTCAGCCGCCGAGGCCGGCGCCCGCCAAGCCGCCGTCCGCCCAAACCCCGTCATCGGCCTTGAGGTCGAGGATGTGGCCGGAAGCGGGTCCTACTCGCTGGTCGATCGCGCCCAGGCGACAATCTACTACCAGCAGAGCCAGGAACGCGGCGGCAAGCGCGCCGCCCGCACCGCCCTAGCCAGGAGCGATATCGCCCTGGCGCGGCTGCGCGACGATGTCCGGGTGCTCGACCTCTTCCACGAGGTGGAGTTGATCTGGATCGACGCTGTCGCCGCCGAGGCCGAGGCCCGCCTCGCCGCAGATCGCCTGGCCATCGCCGAGCGCGCCCAGGCCGAGGTAGGCCGCCGCGTCCGCGCCGCCCGCGACCCGCTGTTCGCCGGCGCCCGCGCAGACGCCCAGGTCGCCGAAGCCAGGATCACCCTGGCCCAGGCGACGACCAAGGCGGCCAATGCGCGCCACGCCCTTTCGGCCTTCTGGGGCGGGGGCGAGATTGAGATCGACCCGGCCGTGCTGGAAAACCTCACCGCCGCCGATCAGGTTGCGGCTCCGGCGTCGCCTACCGACCTTGCCCTGCTGGACGCCCAGCGCGACCTGGCCAGGGCCAAGGTGCGGGTCGAGGAAAGCAAGGCCGTCCAGGATCCGACCTGGCGCGCTGGCCTGCGCTATCTGAACGACGGCGGCGATGTCGCCGCGATCGTCGGGGGCTCGATCCCGTTTGGGCGTTACGACACCAATCGCGGCGCCATCGACCAGGCGCGCGCCGCCCAGACCGCCGCCGATCTCGACTTGATCGGCGCCAAGATGGTGTTTGAGCGCAAGATCGCCGCCGTCCAGGCCTCGCTCGCCCAGAAGGCCGTTGAGGCGAGGCGGATCGACACCGAGATCATCCCCGCCAACGCCCGCACCGTCGACCTCGTGCGCGAGGGCTTCAACCGGGGCGGCTTCTCATACCTCGACGTGCTTGAAGCCCAGAAAGCCCTGATCGACGCCCGATCGCGCCGACTGACTGTCCTCAAATCCTTCCAGATCGACCGCGCCCAGCTCAACCGCCTGACCGGCGCCTTTGCGAGCCTGGTTCCCGCCTCGGAGACCGCCCGATGATCCGCCCGAACAAGCGCCTTAGCGCTTCCCTGGCTCTGGCTTTGGCCGGCGCACTGACCGTCTCAGCCTGCGGCGAGCGCCCCAAGACCGCCGAGACCGAAGGCCACGCCGCCAAGCCCGGCGAGTACGAACGCGGCCCGCATCGGGGCCGGATGCTGCGCGCCGGCGACTTCGCCCTGGAGGTGACGATCTTCGAGGACGGTGTCGATCCGGAGTTTCATGTCTACGCCTATCGCAAGGACAAGCCGATCGCGCCCAAGGACGTTCAGCTGTCGATCGAGCTTTCGCGGCTGGATGGCGAGGTCAACCGCTTCGCCTTCACGCCCGTCGAGGATTATCTGCGCGGCGGCGGCGTGGTCACCGAACCCCATTCTTTCGATGTGAAGGTCGCGGCGACCTATCAGGGCCAGACCCATCGCTGGAGCTACGCCTCCTATGAGGGCCGCACCTCGATCAGCGCCTCGGCCGCCCAGGCGGGCGGGGTGAAGACCGAGATCGCCGGTTCCGCGCCCATCGCCGAACTGGTCGACATGTCCGGCCGCGTCGAGATCACGCCCGAAGGCAAGGGCGAGGTGCGCGCCTGGTATCCGGGGCGGATCATGAGCCTGCGCGGCGAGCTGGGACAGATGGTGCGCAAGGGTCAGCTGCTGGCCCGCGTCGAATCCAGCGAGAGCCTACAGACCTATTCGATCACCGCGCCGATCAGTGGCGTGATCGTCGAGAAAAACCTCAATGTCGGCGACGTGGCCGGCGAGCGGGCGATCTTCGTCATCGCCGACCCGACCAAGCTGCACGCTGAGTTCTTCGTCTATCCGCGTGATGCGCAGAAGGTGCGTGTCGGCCAGCCGGTCGAGGTGCGCAGCCTGTCGGGCGACACCAAGATCATGGCCAAGGTCGAAGCCGTGCTGCCCACCGCCGATCTTGTCAGCCAGACCCTGATCGCCCACGCCCACCTGCCCGGCGGCGCCGATAGCGCCTTCCGACCCGGCATGGGCGTGGAGGGCTCGTTCCAGGTCGGCGCGCAGGTCGCCCCGCTGGCGGTTCGCACCAAGGCCATCCAGCGCTTCCGTGACTTCCAGGTCGTCTTCGTCAAGGTGCGCGACACCTATGAGGTGCGGATGCTGGAGCTGGGCCGTCAGACGCCTGTATGGACCGAGGTTCTCTCGGGCCTCAAACCCGGCTCCGAATACGTCACTGACGGCGCCTTCCTGATCCGCGCGGACATCGAAAAGTCCGGCGCGAGCCACGACCACTAAAGGGGGCGACCATGCTTGAACGCATCATCGCCGCCTCGATCCGGCTGCGCTGGATCGTACTGGCGCTCGTCGCGGTGTCGGCGGCGATCGGGGTCTGGAGCTTCCAGCGCCTGCCGATCGACGCCACGCCAGACATCACCAACGTCCAGGTCCAGATCAACACCGAGGCCCCCGGCTTCTCGCCGCTGGAGGCCGAACAGCGGATCACCTTCCCGGTCGAAACCGCCATCGCCGGGCTGCCCGGCCTGCAATACACCCGGTCGGTTTCGCGCTATGGGCTCTCTCAGGTCACCGTTGTCTTCAAGGACGGGACCGACATCTATTTCGCTCGCCAACTGGTCGGCGAGCGGCTGCAGACGGTGCGCGGGCAACTGCCCGCCGGCCTGACGCCCGAGATGGGCCCCATCGCCACGGGCCTTGGCGAAATCTTCATGTACACGGTCGAGGCCAAGCCCGGTGCGCGACGGCCCGACGGCCAGGCCTGGACGCCGGAGGACCTGCGCACCCTGCAGGACTGGGTGATCCGGCCGCAGCTGCGCAACACGCCCGGCGTCACCGAGGTCAACACCATCGGCGGCTTTGAGCGGCAATACCATGTCACCCCGCTGCCGGATCGACTGTCGGCTTACGGCCTGACCATGGCCGATGTCGTCTCGGCGCTGGAGCGCAACAACGCCAATGTCGGCGCGGGCTATGTCGAGCGCTACGGCGAGCAGTACTTGGTCCGTGTACCGGGTCAGGCCACGGGCGTGGAGGACCTCCAGGCCGTCATCGTCGCCAGCCGCAACGGCGTTCCGATCCGGGTGGCCGATCTCGCCGATGTGGGCCTTGGCCAGGAACTGCGCACCGGCGCGGCCACCGAGAACGGCCAGGAGGTGGTGCTGGGCACTGTCTTCATGCTGGTCGGCGAGAACAGCCGCGAGGTCGCCCGCGCGACGGCCGCGCGTCTGGAAGAGGCGGCCAAGGCCCTTCCGGCCGGCGTCACCGCCGAGCCCATCTACGACCGTACCCATCTGGTCGACCGGGCCATCGCCACGGTCGAGAAGAACCTGGTCGAAGGCGCGATCCTGGTCATCGTCGTGCTCTTCCTGCTGCTCGGCAACATCCGCGCGGCCCTGATCACGGCGGCGGTCATTCCGCTGTCGATGCTGCTGACCATCACCGGCATGGTGCAGTCCAAGGTCTCGGGCAACCTGATGAGCCTGGGTGCGCTGGACTTTGGCCTGATCGTCGACGGCGCGGTGATTATCGTCGAGAACTGCCTGCGGCGGCTTGGCGAAGCGCAGCATCGGCAGGGACGTTTGCTATCCCGCGACGAGCGCTTCTCCCTGGTGGCCAGCGCCGCCGGCGAGGTCATCCGGCCGTCGCTGTTTGGCGTGCTGATCATCACCCTGGTCTATGTGCCGATCTTCGCCCTGACCGGCGTCGAGGGGAAGATGTTCCACCCCATGGCCATCACCGTGGTCATCGCCCTGACGGCGGCGCTGGTGCTGTCCCTGACCTTCGTGCCCGCCGCTGTGGCGATGTTCGTCACCGGTAAGGTCGAGGAGAAGGAAAGCCCGATCATGCGCGGGGCCCGCCGGTTCTACGAACCGGCCCTGGAGATGGCTCTGCGTCTGCGTGTGGCCTTCGTCGCCGGGGCGGTCGTTCTGGTGGTCATCGCCGCCTTCGCCGCCTCGCGGATGGGGTCTGAGTTCGTCCCCAATCTCGACGAGGGCGACATCGCCATGCACGCCCTGCGGATTCCTGGGACAAGCCTTTCCCAGGCCATCGCCATGCAGACGGCGCTGGAGGCCAAGGTGAAGACCTTGCCGGAGGTGGATCGCGTCGTGGCCAAGATCGGCACCGCCGAGGTCGCCACCGACCCGATGCCGCCCTCCGTGGCGGACACCTTCATCATGCTGAAGGATCGCAAAGACTGGCCCGATCCCCGCAAACCGCGCGCGCAACTGGTCGCCGAACTTCAGGCGGTCGTCGCCAAGGTGCCGGGGAACAACTACGAGTTCACCCAGCCCATTCAGATGCGGTTCAATGAACTGCTGTCGGGCGTGCGGGCCGATGTCGCGGTGAAGGTCTATGGCGATGATCTCGATCAGCTGCTGGAAATCGGCAAACAGATCGGCGGCGTTGTCGAGAGTGTCGAGGGCGCGGCGGATGTCGGCGTGGAGCAGGTCACCGGCCTTCCCGTGTTGCAGATCACGCCCGATCGCGCGGCCCTGGCGCGTCTGGGTTTGAATGTCGATGACGTCCAATCGGTCGTCGCCACCGCCATCGGCGGCACGGTGACCGGTCAGGTGTTCGAGGGCGATCGTCGTTTCGACGTCGTCGTCCGACTGCCCGAGGACGTGCGCGGCAAGGTCGATGATATCGGCCGTCTGCGCATACCGCTGCCGGGCAGTATCGATCAGCCACGCGGGTTCGTGCCCCTGCAAGACGTCGCCAAGATCGAGATGGTGATCGGCCCCAACCAGATCAGTCGCGAGGACGGCAAGCGCCGGGTCGTGGTCACCGCCAATGTCCGGGGCCGCGATCTAGGCTCATTCATCACCGAGCTTGAGCGGAAGGTCGCCGCCGAGGTCGAGCTGCCGACCGGCTACTGGATCAGCTACGGCGGCACGTTCGAACAGTTGATCTCGGCGGCCAAGCGTCTGCAGCTCGTCGTGCCGGCGGCGCTGCTGCTGATCTTTGGCCTGCTCTACGGCCTGTTCCGCTCGGTGAAGGACGCCGCCATCGTGTTCTCGGGCGTCCCTCTGGCCCTGACCGGCGGCGTGGCGGCGCTATTGTTGCGCGACCTGCCGCTGTCGATCTCGGCCGGCGTCGGCTTCATCGCGCTTTCGGGCGTGGCGGTGCTGAACGGCGTCGTTTTGGTCAGCTTCATCCGTTCGCTCCGGCAAGGCGGTATAGATCTCGACCCCGCCATCCGCGAAGGCGCCCTCACCCGCTTGCGACCGGTGCTGATGACCGCCCTGGTCGCCAGTCTGGGCTTTGTGCCCATGGCGTTCAATGTCGGGGCCGGGGCCGAGGTGCAGCGTCCTCTGGCCACGGTCGTGATCGGGGGGATCTTATCCTCCACCCTTTTGACGCTGGTGGTGCTTCCGGCGCTCTATCGCCTAGTCCACGGTCGTTCTCGGGAAGCTCAGTAGTCAAGTGCGCGCCACGGCTCATCCTGCAACGCCAGCAGCTGTGGGCCGTGGCGCGACCATCGGGCCGGACATATGGAGAAGCAATGCTCTATTTCATAATCAAGTGCGCGATGTCCGGCGTTCTCATCGGCGCTGCATCGACCATCGCGCGTCGCTATCCGGGCATCGGCGCGATGATCGCATCGCTTCCGTTGGTGTCGGTACTAGGTATGATTTGGCTTTGGCGCGATAAGCCCGATCCGGCCAATATGGCCGCTCACGCGCAGGCCACCTTCTGGTACGTGCTGCCGTCGCTGCCCATGTTCCTGCTTATCCCTACTCTGCTGCGGCGAGGCGTTGGGTTCTGGAGCGCGCTCGCGGCTGGGTGCGTACTCACTATCCTGCTATACTTGGCAATGACTTTGGCAGCATCAAAGCTTGGGCTGCGACTTTGATGCGCCAACGTACTAACCCGCTCGCGCGGGAGGGGTATTTGTTCGGCGCTGAGGGACATCGGGATCCTCCTGTCTGAAGAGGAACGTGGGTCGGCCACGTCCTC